>DATLRR010000025.1:0-31065 GCA_035534595.1 Nitrososphaerales archaeon | reverse complement strand
GCCCTTCGAGCAAAGGCGTCCACCTACGCCCTCCTCAACAGGCCCTCGCCGCCCTTCTGAGAGCCGCGCACTCGCGGACCGGTTAGCAAGTAGTGTCGGTTAGCGGAGCGGATGCTTCTTTTATTTTGCTAGCACTCCCTTCGGGAGCACCGCCATTATGTCTGGATGCTTCTGCCGGATGGACTGCTCCGAGAGCGGGAAGAGGCCGCCCCTCATCGCCCTTCTCACGTTGTAGCGGATGAACTGCCTGTAGCGAGTGTCCCCGATGTAGGCGAGCACGGCGTCCGCGGCGGAGGCCTCGTCCATCCCCCTGACCGTGGTGAAGTAGGGGGCGAGGATCAGCCAGATGACCCTGTGCCTCCCGTCCGTTATCGGGTGCTCGAGCAGGCGCTTGATGTAGTCGAACTGGTTCTGCTGGCGGGGCGCGGGCCTGGGGATTAAGGGCCTGAACTCGTCGACCAGCACCCTGACGAAATCGGGCGCCGGCGCCGACCTTAGCGATCTCATTCCAGAAATCATGAGACCCTGCACCAGCGCCGCGAAGAGGTCCTTGATGTTGTTCACGGAGAAATAGACGAAGCCGTCGCGCAGCCGCATGTTGACGAGCTGCCACCGAGGTTCCCTCGTGAGCTCGTACTCCGTCGCGACATCAAGATAGTTCTCGAAAGGGCACGCTATCACGGTACGGACCTCGCCCCCGCGAAGGGTTTCGAACCCGACCTTGAACCGGAGGCCGGCGGCCTCGTTGAAGAGGGCGATCATCTGCTGCGGGGGCTTCTCCTTCACGAAGAAGGCGTGCGCCCGGGCGGCCTCGGTCCGCGCCAGAGCCTGGGTAAGAAAGGGCTCGTTCTTCGATGCGAGCACCGCCACAAAGTAGCTGTAGAACTCGATGACGTCGTCCGGGCTCTTCGTGTCGCCGCTCCACCTCTCATAGGACTGGTAGCCCAACTTGCGCACGTTCTGGATGTCGAAGCTGGGGTTGTCCTTTGCGAGCGTGAGACGGTAGCGCGCCTGATCCAAGATCGGCTTGTAGACGGACTTCACCACCTCGTCGAGGGGGTAGGTGAGCAGGAAGTCCCTCGCGGACCTGAGGAAGGGGTACTTCACCAGCTTCGGGTCGACGTTCAAGACGAGCTTCCGTTCGTCTCCGAGGCCCACCCCAGATAATGATATGGTTTCTCCCCTTGCGTCGGCTGCCACGAGCCCTACGGGGTCGTATGCTGGCGCGGCTAATATCCTCCACTGCGTGGCGCCGAGGTTTATACGGGGCCGTAGCAGCGTGGCGGCTCGGGTCGTGGGAGATGGCCAAGGTCGCGGTCCGCTGCGGGGAGTGCAACTGCCTCCCCGCGACATGCATGGCCGCCGAGACCGCGAGGGACTGCAAGGGCTGCTCCCAGGCCGCGAACTCATTCGCGGCCGAGTGCTGCTGCTGGCAGGCGGCGCATGGGTTCGCGTGAGCGTCCAGGACGAGCTCGTCGACCCTGCTAGAGCTTATATGCAAAGCAGTCCAGAATAGGGACCGATGGCGACGCTCTCCCAGGCGAAGACGCTAGGTGGCGTCGGATCAATCCTCATCTTCATTCCGTTTGTCAGTCTGCTCGGCTACATCTTCATCATCGTCGCCGTCAAAGAAATCTCAGACGACCTGAAGGACAAGACGATTTTCAACAACGTCCTTATCGCTGCCGTGACGGGGATAGTCGGAGCCCTCGCGGGAGCCGCCGTGTTCGTCTTCGGAGCGGTCACGGGGATCCTGACGGCGGGGATGTCGGCCTTCTTCGGAGTGATCACTGGCCTCCTCGTAGTCTGGGTGTTCCTCGTAGTCTCCGCAGTCTTTCTCAGGAGGGCGTACGACTCGATGAGCAAGGAGCTCGGCGTCAAGATGTTCGACACTGCGGCGACGTTCTACCTCGTCGGCGCGGCCTTGACGATCGTTTTCGTCGGGTTCATCCTCCTCTTCGTCGCCGAGATAATGCAAGCGGTAGCGTACTTCTCGATACCGGACCAACTTCCGGCGCAGGGGGCGGGCGCCTCCACGGGTCAGGCGGCCGCTCCTTCCCCCTCGATGCCGCCCCCGGACGGCCCCACGAAGTTCTGCGCGAGCTGCGGCGCGAAGCAGCCGTAGAAGCGCCCGGCCTAGTCGTTGTTTACGCTGACGCTCACGCTGGCGGTGGTCTGGGACTGCACGCTGACGAGCGCGCAGTCCTGCAGGATCAGGAGGTACCCCGACCCCGGCGAGAGCTGCTCCCCGTTGACCGAGCACTTCGCGAGCACCGTGGACCCCGCGGAGAGCTGGCCCAGCTGGGACTGGCTGCTCCAGAACAGGATGACGCTCCCCGAATCGACGTAGGAGTAGTACTGGCCCGTGCTGTAGTCCCTGCCGACGCCGGAGTCGAGGCTGTCCTGGATGTACACCGTCTTGTTTGTGTAGGATGCCGTGGCCTGGGTCTCGTTGGCGGCGTAGGCCGCGAGGAGCTCTCCGCCCGTCAGCGGATTGCTGGCGGAGTTGATCGCGGGGGCTTTCCCGGAGCCGAGCATCCCGCTCTCGAAGGTCGTGCCCACGAGGAGGACGGCCAGTATGGCGATGACCGCGAGCATGAGCCCTCTCCTTCCGGAAAAGAACGACCGTCTCCTCTCCTCCGGCGAGGGCGATGAGAGAGCAGGGGAACCCGAGTGCCCAGCAGGGGCGGGCGGCTCGGCCGTCAGCGGTGGGGAGGTCGCCGTCATGCCCGAGTTGAAGTGGGATGGGGACATGCCCGACTGTGCGACGCTGAAGCCTACGGCGCTGGTGCCGCAGTCCGGGCAGAAGAGAGCGCCCTCGGGCAGCTCCCGTCCGCAGTTCGAGCAGGCGGTCAAGCGTCACATCGCGATGGCGCGACGATATAAATCGCTCGGCCGCTCGGCGGCCTGCCTACTTGGTGTGAGCGGGCTTGAAGACGAAGCCGTCGAGGATCTGGCGGAGGTCCCTCTTCTCCTTCTTCGACTGCTTGAACAGCTCGTCCCTCCGGGCCGGCGGCAGCTTGTTCCAGTACTTGGCCACCTCGTCTTTCACTTCGAAGACCCAGAGGTCGCCCTGCTTGAACGGGGTGTCTCTTCCCTTTTCCACGATGGGAGCGACGCCCGTCCCGTCGTCTTTGGCCCTTATCGAGGTCATGTCCGTCTCCCCGGATTCGCCCCCTTTAAAGAAATAACCCCCGCCGGGGAGGCGCAGGCCGCGTCCTGGAAATTCTTAAAAGCGCAGCCAAAACGCACACCCGCGAAATGTCAGCCGAAGACGGCGAAACCGACGACGACTTCGAAGACGACTTTGAAGACAACGACGACTCTGACGACGACGAGTGACGGTCTTATCGAGGGCGCCTGAAGGACCGGAGGCGCTCCCGCCCGAACCTTACTGGAGAAACTGACTGCACAGCGGAGCTGCCGTCAGCCGGTCCTGCGGGTCAGGTTGAACATGTAGCGGTTGATGCAGTCGACGTCGCTGTCTATCCTTTCGACCGTCATCCTCTTGAAACGCGCGAAGATGTCCTTCAGCGCCTCCTCGTCGAGCTGGTTGACCATCGTTGGGTTGGAGAGGAACTGCAGCCACCCCGCGTTGGTCTGCCGCATGAAGTCGATGCACTGGAGTATCCTGCTCACTGCGTCGAGCCTGTCCTTCGCCTCCGCCGTCTCTATCTCCTTCTTCAGGAGGATTATCGAGTCCCTTACTTCCTGGATGTTCGTATCCCAGTTGCTCATTCGGTTCGAGCACTTGGCCTCCTCACTCCGCTTTAACGGTTTCACCTGCCCGAGTACAACCTCCCCTTTCGGCGGCACGCCCAAGGTTCGGAGCCCGGGAGAACTCGATTTGCAATTATGTATTGGAAATCCATTAAAACTTTATACTTCTTTCAGCCCTTGAAGAGTCAGACTTGAGCCTCGCGGTACCGGTTAGCGAAGAGAACGCCTGGAAAGACCGGCGCAGGCTCATGCGAGGGGGGAGGAGGTTGCTCGTCTCTGCTGGCCTGATCGCGCTCGCCTTCTTCTTCGCGCTTCTACTCATCGTGTCTTATGGGACCCCGCGCGACCAGAGCCTCGCCCTGATAATAGGGGACTACACCGTCACGCTCGGGATAGCGGTCCCTGGGCTGACCCTGTACTTGCTCCGCCTCTACACCGACCGGTCGATAAGGAAGGGAAACGCCAAGGCGTTCACGACGAGGGCAAAGCTGGGGCTGGTCTCCATCAGCTGGGTCGTCCTGGCCGTAGTCGTCGTCCTGCTGATTGCGTGATCCTGGGAAGGCTCCGCCGCCCGGCATATTCCAGAATGGGGGCCGTCGCGTCTTCCGGAAATGGCGAAATCGGACTTTAGGGAAGGGGCCGACAACTCGGCCATGAGCGAGTACCAAATCAAGCTCGAGGCGATAGGGGAATACCAGGACGCCCTCAGGTACAAGAAGATGAACGAGGAGCTCTGCGGCTCGCTGCTCGGCCTCTTGGGCCAGCTGGCCAGGCACTACGAGAAGAACAGGATGGAGCTCCCCGAGGAGGTCTCGAGGATCATGGAGAAGACGTCAGAGGCGCTCGACGCGAGGCTCGACTCGTCCCAGATGCCTCTTCCGATAAGACAGACCGACTGAGGCGAGCTCCGCCGCGGGGCGGCGAGGGTGGAACGTGAATATGGATTGTGCATCCACAACGCTGTTATCCGAAAAGCAGGCTTTTCTGGGCTCGGTAAGACGTGCCTTCCACCCAGAATGGCTTAGCGGAGCAGCCGGTCAAGATCGCCGACCTCTTCTCCAAGTGCTCCCAGCTTGCTGCTCAGGAGGAGAAGGAGATGGTCAGGGTCGTCGGCACCGTGCTTCCTGTCTTGGCATACCTGGACGAGCCGATAACGCTTCACCCCGACTCGTTGGGCGGCTCGTTCGCCGAGCTGAGGAGCGTCTCCCTGCAGGCAGGGGCAGAGGTCGTCACGACGGACCTTCGGGGGAAGGTCGCGTCGAGGCCGCTCGCGAAGCTGAAGACGGCCGAATGCCTCGCGATCCTCAAGGACGCGTTCCCAGAGATTCAGAGGATGGTCGCTGACAAGAAGCGGTGCGCCCAGGTCAGGCCGACGCTCTCGATTAAGCTGTTCTTGGGCGGTCAGCGCTTCATCGTCGACATGCGGAGCTACCGGCTCCTCGTCTCGAACTCGGGAGGGGACTGCAGGAGCCTGCGCATCTCGGCTGAGCTCGCCGACGGCCGGAACAAGGACTACCCCGAGCGCGACCTGAGCCGCGGAGGACGGGTCGAGTTCGACCTCGGGCTGATGAAGGAGGTCGACGGCGCGGAGAGCCTCAAGCTCGTGTTCGAGTGCAAGGACGTGGACGGGCGAGAATTCTGTGGGGCAGAGTCCCTGAGCCTCGACGGCGAACGCTTGCAGGAGGCGCCACTGATCCGCAAGAGCTCCCTGCTCTCGCCGACGGCTAGATAGGTCCCGGCGAGGCCTGTCAGATTATCACGAGCTGGAGCCCGGCCTCCTTCATCAGGCGCACGCCCAGCTGGTCGGGATAGGCCGTCGAGGCGACGACCTTCTTGATCCCCGCGTTGATTATCATCTTCGAGCAGTAGGTGCAAGGCGAGTGGGTCGAGTAGAGCGTGCATCCGGATGTGGGGATCCCGTTCTTCGCCGCCTGGACGATTGCGTTCTCTTCGCTATGGGAGCAATTATGCGACACGATGTTGGACACCAAGTAGGTGTTATCGCTCTCGGTTCCGATGTTGTAGACCTTCCCTGAGTAGTGCGCCGTTCTGACGGAACGCACTGGCAGCATGAAGAACTTGTGGTCCTCGCCATCAAAGACGCGCACGTTCGTATTCTTCGGGGAGTACCTGACTGTGTAGGCCTCATTCGTGCGGACGGTCCTGCCCTGGATTTTCGCTTCCTTCGCGTGCTGGTTGTTATAGACGCTCGCGTAGCGCCCCAGCCTAGCAAAGAGGAGCTGGACCTGAGATGCCAGGAGAGATGAGGCCGTCGAGATCTGGAGTTGGTTCTTACTTCCATCATTTGAGCTGCTTCTGGCCCAGTTCCCGTCGCCAAGCGAGTAGCCGTCGAGAAACGCCTCGACTATCTCCAAGTCCTTGTGATACATTAGGAAGTCGGGAATCCTCTTGTTTGGAGCCAGATGCCCGAACCAGGAATAAAATGTCCTTCCTAACACCGCCGAGCAGCAGTCGACTATGATGCATTCCTCATCGGGGACGTCTTTGATCGTGGCTGTGGCCCCGATTGACTCGAGGATTCTCACGGCCTTTTCGGCAATTGGCCTCTCTCTAGAGTGAAGAGAGAGGTAAATCCTTCCAACTGTGGCAAACCCTTCGGCGACGTATAGTCCGAGCAGCCAGGCAGTTGAGGAATTCAGCGGAAAGCTCTTGATCTTGTGCTTGAGTCTACCTCGTGAACGCTTCCAATCGAGCGGGATGACTCTCGCGTCGATGTCTCCGTCTATCCTCGGCAGGAGGAGGTAGTCGCCCTTTGAGTACCTCGGCCTGTTGTGGCGCTCCTTCAACGCGCCAGCGAGCCTCCACTCCATCTTCAGATTCGGCAGCTCCCTATTGGGCCTGTTGTCGGCGTTGATTACCAGTAGTGGATGTTCTGGGGTTAGAGAGAACGGCAGTATCCCCTTCGCTTCCACCGTGACCATGTCGCCCTCGTAGTCTCTCACAAATGTCTCTCCGACCTTGTTGAGCCGGTGCATCCCTGCGACGCTGTCCCCTACCTGATATTCTGAAATCGGCTTATTATCGCCCATGAGAACCGTATCCCCGGGAAGACAGGCGCACGCATCTAGGTTCATCCCGGACTTGAGCCTGCCCTCCTTGACCGCGAGGCACCTGGCGCACCCTCCCTCGTCGCAGTGTCTCGTCCCCGCGGGGGTCCCGTTGTATCCCGTGGAGACTATCTGCCTGCCGCTGACGAGGACTGCCCCCTTGGCCGAGGAGAGGCACGTGGAGCGTGACTTCACCACGTTCGCGACCTGCATGAAGTACTCGTCCCAAGACGGACGCTGCGGCTTTCTCTTCTTTTCCAAAGCTCCGGACTGGTGGACGCCGGAACGCGTCATAAGAAAAGCCTTCTGTGACCGAAGGCCTAGTCGGGCTTGACGCGGAACTCGACGAGCCACAGCTCATTGTCAGGCCCGAACCCCTGCTTCTTCCAGTACGCCCGGACCTCCTCGGCGGTCGCGCCGTCCCTCCTTGCGAGTGCCTCGTCTATCTCGCCTAGCTTTATCCTCCTCATGCCTGTGACCTCCACCCTGGCGAACTTCTTCGGGGGATACCCCGTCGTCGCGACGTCGTAGGAGCCGCCGACCTTCACGCGGGCCGTGGGCCACTTGCGGAAGGTGACGTCCTTCCGCCCCTCGAGTATAGGCTCGGTCCACTTCGCGCTGAAGGTCAGCATCCTCTGGCCTCGGGCGGCGCCTCGTAATTAGCTTGCCCCGTCGAGTGGGCCGGCTCATCTTTATCTGTGGGGGATTCCGCGACGGGACGCATCATCATGAGCAGGACCGCCGCAGGCGACTCGCAGCTCCCCATCAAGGTGAACCGGAAGACGCCGCCCCCTGCCCTCCAGCCCTTCACCGACTACTTCAAGGGGTTCGAGAAGGTCGGGGCGGTAAGAAAGGTGTTCGGCGACGAGACCGAAGAGGTCCTGGCCAGGCTGAAGATAGGCTTCATCTCGAACAAGAGGATGTACATGGGGATAAGGGACGACGATGGGCACATCGCCGTAGGGACATACCACCTTAGGCACAGCACCACCCGCGTCCTTTATCTCGACATCGTCCACGAGCTCTTCCACATCAAGCAGTGGATGCGCGACCAGGCGTGGTTCACGAAGGAGCACGAGAAGTTCATGGGGGACTTTTCTCTCTATTATTCCAGCCCGCTCGAGGTGCCCGCCTACGCCCACACCGTGAGGGAGGCGGAGCGGCTCGGGATGACCCGGAAGGAGATAGCGGAGTATCTCAAGATGATGCCCGTCCCGCAGAAGGTCTGGAACCGCTTCCTCAAGGAGATGGCGATCAATCCGGCCGCGGGCCGAGGAGCCGCAAGGTCGAAAGCCCGCAAGGCGGGGAGGCTCCCCGTCAAGATAAGCCGAAACCCCAAGCTCGTCCTCCACCCGTTCACCGACTACTTCATGGGGTTCGAGGAGGCGGAGCCGGTCAAGGCCATGTTCGGGGAGGGCGCGAAGAAGGCCCTGAGGGCCATCAAGGTCGAGTTCCTGGAGAGCCCCTTCGGCTCGATATTTCCGAGCGACGAGGACGGCCACCTGGTCGTCAATTCGAGCTTCTTCAAGGAAGCGGACCTCGAGTCCATCTACCTCGACGTGATACTCTCTCTGAACTTCCGCTGGCGGGTCGCGCAGGCGGGGCCAGAGGGCCTCGGCCCTGACGAGGTGGAGTTCGGCGAGAGCGCGGTCGCCCTTGGCTCCTACAAGGCGATGGTGGAGGAGGCGAGAAGGATCGGGACCCAGGAGGCGAAGATCCGTGAGCGACTGCAGTTCCCCGAGTTCATGATGAGCGACTCGGCGTTCCAGAAGTTCGTCGCAGCCCTCGGGCTGGGGTCCGGGGACTGACCGACCCCGGCCTGGCTATCCTCTGATCACCCGGAGACGGGGATCTGCAGCTCCGCCGTGCGCCCCTCCCCCTCCGGCCCGAGCATCGAGAGGGCGGTCGCGAGCTCCTCCCGCTCCTTCCCGTTCCTGGCCTTCATTGCCGCGCAGTGGTCGCTGATGGCCCCGAATGATGCCTCGCTGATCTCTCCTGACCTGAATTGGATGTTGACGTTGACCAGGAACTTCGCGACGGTCTCGTCCTGATGGTCAATCTCCTCCATCCTGCTCTTCATCTCCTGTAGCAGCTTCTCGCCCGACTCCTCGGTCTTCGCAATCCGCGCCTCGTACTGGGCGCGCAGCTGCTCGTATTGCCCGGACGAGTCCGCCCCGCTCTCCCTCGAGTCCCTCTCCAGCTCGCGGAGGGCCGAGACCCTCTTCCGGAGGACTCCCGTCTCTCCGGCGATCCTCGTGACGTCGGCCTTCCACGTGGGGATGACGATCAGCGACCGCTCGTGGAGGAGGAGCCTGCTCGCCTTCACCTCGGCGAAGGTGCCGCTGCCCTGATCCAACCCGACAGACTCGACGTCTCCGTTCGTCTTCAGCGAGAAACCTATGACGACCCCGACGTTCCTCCCGTAGAGGTCCTCGACCGCCTTGCCCAAGAATCCGACCGCTTCGCTAGATTGCATGCTAAGCAAGGAATTGCGGCAGCCGCTCTTTATCGGCAAGGTGAAAACCAGTTCCTCAACCAGTCAACTATCTTGGAAGCCGGAATCCCTCGCTCTCGTGGAGAGGATGGCCTTGGTGGTCGGTGACGGGTCCCGATGGATTTCTACTCGATATTCGGGGTGCGTAACCGCTTATTACATCCTCGAGCCTTCACGGCACGTGAACCAAGTCTGCGGGAAGGCGCTGGTCGGCCAGTCTTGGCACGTCCACCACTGCGTCCAGGAGAGGGACGACCTCCACGGCCAGAGCCACTCCTGCCCGTGCGGGCACGAGTGGACCAACGAAGAGCAGCTCACCCTTGCTCCCTACCTGAAGGTCTTCGCCGAAGCGGGGTAGGCTTCCGGTCGGGCATAGAAAGGTTGTAAAGCCCAGCCGCCAGGATCCATCAAGAGGCTCTACCGTATTGTTCCACTACAAGGGAGAGAAGATGGTCGCTGCGTCCGGCAACACGGACCTGCACGGGTACGGGGAGGAGATCAGGAGGGAGGTCGGGAGTCGCGTCCCACGGGACAAGAGGCTGAGGGTCCTCGACGTGGGGACCGGGTTCGGGATAAACGTCGCGTTCCTTGCCCGCTGGCTTTCGAGGGGGAGCGCGATCTGGACGGTCGACCCCTCGAAGGAGGTCTTAGCCGAAGTGGAGGCGGCGCTCGACGAGGAGAGCGCGCGCCTGGTGAGGTTCGCAGTCGCCACCGCAGACGACCTTGATTTCGAGGACGGCTTCTTCGACGTCGTCGTCTCAGTGATGGTGCTCCACCACATAGAGAAGCTCCAGCCGGCCCTGAAGGAGATGGTGAGGGTGCTGAAGCCCGGCGGGGTTCTGATCGTCGTAGACTACAAGCCGGAGGCGTCGCACGAGCTCGAGTTCCGGACGCGGCACGAGGAGGCCGACTTCTTCGGGCCAGGGGCGGTCGTGAAGGGGCTCGGCAGGCTCGGGATGGCTGGCCGGCCGAGCGACTCTGGCATGTGGTACCTGGTGGAGGCGAAGAAGGCAGGGGTCAGGGCGTCTCCGCGTGCAGCTCGGGCCGGCCGCGCCAGAGCAAGATCGGGAAGATGAAGACGACGGTGTAGAGGCCGCCTGTGAGCCACGCGAGCTGGTAGCCGTAGCCCACCACGACGAACGAGAAGAGGTAGGGCGCCCAGAAGCTGAAGAGCAGCTGGACCGAGTTCACCCAGCTCAGGGCGATCGCCCTCTGCGCCCTGGCTTTGGAGGTGTTCCAAGCAGACCCGAAGGCGATGGTGTAGCCCACGCCGCTCGCAAGCCCCACGGTCACCGCGGACGCGGCTACCGCGAGCGGAGTGGCCAGCGAAGCCAAGGCGACGCCGATGGCTATCGCGAGGCCCGAAGCTGCCATGACGAGCTTTACCCTCTTCACCCTGTTGTGGAAGTGCCCCGCCAAGGGGGCCGTGAACAGGCCGGAGAAGACCACGAGGCTCCCGATCCCGCCAGAGAGTCCCGCCGAGAGCCCGAGGCCGTCGTGAAGGTAGACCTCCACGAACGTGGCGTCGAGCGTGTTGCCTATGTTGTACGCCAGGAGGACGCACCCGACGAGAAGGAGCCACTTGTCGATGAGGACGCGCCTGAGGTCTGGGAAGCGGAATCGAAAGTCCTCCCTCGGCCCGTCGCGGGGAACGAGGAGGAAGAGGAACACCGTCGAGGCGAGCCCGAGGCCGCCGATCAGCGCCAGGCTGAGCCTCCATCCTATGGAGTCGCCGACAATCGCCCAGGCGAAGAGCCCTATCCCGCCGCCGACGGAGGCGACTGCGTTGTTGATCCCCAGGACGAAGCCCGCCCTCCCGGCCCGCGAGTGGCGGGTCATGAGCGAGATGCTCGCAGGGAAGAAGAGGGCCATGCCCATGCCGCTGAAGAACCTGAAGACGGCGATGAGGTCGATGCTCGAGACGGCCGAGCAGAGGATCGCCGACCCGGAGAGGATGACCATCCCTGTGATGCACAGCTTTCTCGCGCCGTATCTCGCGGAGAGGACGGCCCCGGGGACCTGGAATAGGCCGATGCCCACGAGGAACGCGGAGGAGATCAGCCCAAGGCCGGAGACCTGGGTGTGGAGGTCCAGCGCTATCAGGTAGAAGACGGGCGGTATCGAGAACCAGTTGATCGAGTAGAAGAGCCTGTTCCCCAGCACGGTTGCGACTGTTAGGCGGTCCTGCGTCTCTTCGGCCAAACGGGTTGCCTGGGTGCGGCTCCTCTCCTCGATGCCTCTTTAGGTATTGGGGGAATCGGTCAGAAGCAGACCCTCGGGCAGAGGTTGCGGCGGGGCGACTGCGGACTATCGGAGCCGACGGACGCCGCTGAGAATCAGTCGGCTCAGACCTCCATCCACTTGATGCTGCAGCCGAAGGGCTTGGTGTCTGGGACGATAAGGGCCCTGCCCGCGAGCATGTCGTCGAGGGCGTTCCTCAGGTCGGGGCTCTTGACCTGCTTGGGATCCCTCGAGTCGTCTATCCTGCCCCTGTAGCGGAGACTCCTGTCCTTGTCGAAGGCGAAGACGTGCGGGGTGCAGACGGCTCCGTAGGCCTCGGCCGCCTTCTGGCTCGCGTCCCTGACATAGGGGAAGTTGAAGCCCTTCGCCTTGGCCCTCTTCACCATCTCAGGGTAGCCGTCCTCGGGGTAGGCCTTGTCGTCGTTGGCGTTTATCGCGACGAGCTGGACCCCCCTGCCCGCGTAGTCCCTCTGGATCGCGACGACCCGGTCCTCGTAGGCGACGGCGTAGGGGCAGTGGTTGCACGTGAAAACGACGACGAGGATGGGCTTGTCGTCGAAGGAGCGGAGCGAGTAGCGCTTGCCGTCCGCCCCCTGGAGGTCGCCGAAGTCGGGCGCCTTCGCCCCCAGCTCGAGCATGAGCCAGGCGTTTCTCCGTCCCCGACTTAACTCTTGTCGGGAGGCGGACCGCTGGAATCAGTATCCTGCTGGCTCGCGGACGAGGACCACGGTGGAGCGCCCGGGAAAGTCCCCGTTCATGGTCAGGACCTTGAGCAGCGCGCTGGGCATCCCGTACTTCTCCCTGGCGCGGATGTCTTCCTTGGGATAGGAGTAGTATTGCACCCTCCTCATGGCCGTGTCGATGTCCGGTACCACCTTCTGCGAGCCCACGACGAAGATCGCCTTGCCGGCGCTGCCTGCGTAAGGGCCGAGCTGGCTGCCGCTCGCCGACGCGGCGACCATCATTCCGTCTTCGGTGACCGCGTGGACGCTTCCGACGACCACGTCAGGCGACGCCGAGAGCTTCCTCATCTCCGCCCTCTGCGTGTTTCTGTCCAACTTCTCGAGCTGCGGGCGGATGGCGTTGAATTTCCCCGACCTGTTTATGTCCTCGTCGAGGCCGGAGAGCCTGACCGTCTCGCTGGAGGCTGTGAGTATCGACTGGTCCTTTGGAAGCACCGAGTTGACATAGGCGCGGGCCTGAGCCAAGGTGTCGAAGACCTCGACCGAAAAGTTGTGCGCCCTGAGCGCCTTCGCCGCCCTCTGGATGCTCTCCTCGGAGGCGGGCTTCGCGAATGATTCGTCTATCGGGAGGCCAAAAGGTGTCTTGGTCTGAATCTGCTCGGTAGTCGTCATCTAGTATCGGATACCCGATATTCGCTGCCCGATATAAGCGTATTGGGCGTCCCATATTACCGGGCACGGGTGGAGCGGGTTCGCCGGTGAAAACCGGTTTCTTTGGCTCGCTTTCATAGAGACTCTATAGCCGACATGGAAATATAGAAGATTCATCGGCTCGGTTCATTATGGGCGAGGCTCCCCTGTGGGCCATGCCACGCGTTAGGGATCTTATGACCGTCGACGTCCCTTTGACCACGATGAACACTCCGGTGAGCGACGCGGCAAGGCTGATGAGGGCCGCCGACAGGGACAGCCTCATAGTCTTCGACCTCGGGAGGGCCATCGGGATAGTCACCGAGAGGGACATCATCAGGAAGATCACAGCAGAGGGGCTGGACGCGATGCGGGTGCACGTGGCCCAGATCGTGTCGTCTCCGCTAGTCACCATCCACCCGGACAGGCCCGCGAGGGAGGCCGCAGCGTTGATGCTCGAGAAGAGGATCAGGCACCTGCCGGTCGTTAAGGAGAACAGGCTGCTGGGGATAATCACCCTCCAAGACTTCGTCAAGCACATGAGCAAGAAGGGCGTCAAGGACGAGATCCTAGAGTCGCTGGGGAAGAACGCCGACCAGCCGCTCGCAATGATGCAGTCCGGGTAGGCCCCGGCGTCCTGCAGCGGAGACCTGGTTCCACTTCGGTCTCGCGGCCCATGGCCAAATTCTAAATATCTCATCTTTCTGCGGCTCGCACAAGCCGGACATGAACCCCTCCAAGAACGGCCTCAGCACTGCGGGGAAGGCAGTGGCGGTCGTCATCCTAATCGTCATCGTGCTGGGGGCGGCGTACGTATACCCGTCGTTGTCAAAGGGCGGGACCCAATCGACCCCCTCGGGCTCTGGCGCGACGCCGATCACCGGGTTGCCCTCGCTGTTCGCAGACTTCCCCCGGATGCAGATGTCGTTCGACACCTACGACGCGGTGAATGATCTCGTCCTGAACCAGTCTCTCTCGTACACCGTCCTGGGGACGGGCACGCTGAACTCCACCCAATACACGAAGGTCGAGTTCGCGACCGCGGGGGTTCCCAGCGACGTGGTCGGCTGGTTCAACTCGACCGGAGGGATTGGAAGGTTAGACGTCATCGCAGGGACCAACCACACCTACCTCGGGAACGGCCTCCAAAACTTTCCCTTCATCCAGACATACATCAACGACTTTGGGTACCTTATGTCGCTGGCCAACAACGCCACGCTCATCTCGCTCCTCAGCAAGTCGTCCGAGTCAACCACAAGCATAGGCCCCACGCAGCTGGACGTCACGACATACCTGCTAGAGTCCCGCTTCGCCCCCTACTCCAGTATGACGCTAAGGATAGCGACGATCCCAGGGACGAACGTGCAGCTAGCGGTCTACGTTAACGCGAAGGAGACCGACAAGTCGACGATTCTCCTCCAGGTCACGAGCCTCACGCGGTGAGCAAGCCTCCAGAAGACTTCAAGGAAAGCAAAGGTCCCCTCCCTTGTTTTCCCGCGAAGGTCGAAGAGGGAATGAAGACCGTTGACCTCGTTCCGCCATCTCTATTCATACTCCTGTTCGGCTTTGTCGTTGTCGCAGAGGAGCTGCACATCCCCGTTTTTATCGGGCTGAGCGTCCTTGCAATACTCATCGCGGCGATGATTGCATCAGTGGTCTGGAATGGAGGAAAGCCCAGGTGATCTGTCGGTAAGAAGCAAACCGCCGCCGCCAAAGTCGCCGCTGCCACCGTAGCAGCCGTCCTTATCGCAGGGGGTGCCGTAGGGATATACTCCTATGCGTCGCCCCTGAGCGACAACAACACGTCGGTAAGTAGCGCCTCCAATTTGCGACCCCGACGAGCCGTGCAGCGACTGCCCGATAGACTGCTCGCGTCCGGGACAACTCACCTGCGACCTGTACGCTGAAAGGACCGACATTCCATCAATGGTCTGCCAGAGCCTTAACCAGTATGGGTCTTTGGGACCCCCTGGGCAATATTAAATAATCCAGCATCGGTGATTTTCCTCCGCAGGCCATGGCAAAGAACATCTTCTCCGAGGTAGAGAAGCAGGCGGACGCCGGAGGGGCGGCGAGGGCGTCGTGGCGGGGGGTCCTGGCCCTGAACATCCCCACGCTGGGCCTGGGGGCGGTGGAGTACCACCTGAGGGCGGCCAAGGCCCACGGCGACCTCAAGCCCGTGAGCTTCGTGAAGCTCGACAAGAAGACCGGGAAGGAGGTGGTCAGCAGGGAGGTCCCGAGGATGTATCGCTACAAGGAAGGCCCCGACGGTGAGCGCATCGACGTGGAGGAGATCTCGCCCGAGGACGCCAAGAAGAAGGTGAGATACGACGGCAAGTACATGGTCTCCGTCAGGACCGAGAAGAGGTATTTCCTGAAGCACGAGCTCGAGTTGTCGGGCCACTGGGTCGAGGTGCCCGTCGACCGCCTTGTCGACAAGCAGGACGGCGAGGAGATAGAGCCCTTCGAGCGGACGACGCGCGTCGAGGTCGACAAGGACGGGTTCGTGCCCATCGAGCGTCTCGAGGAGTACAAGTTCAAGGAGGTCTACCAGCTCTCGCCCGACACCGACAAGAGGGTGAAGGAGACCGTCTCGAGGGTCAAGCAGCTCGCGCGCTACCTGCTGGAGAAGCACACCGCGCTCGTCGCGTTCTTCTCGTGGGGGAGGGGCTACCAGTTCTACACCGCGGTCGTCTACCCGTACGAGCGCAAGGACGGGAAGCTCTGGCTCCTCATGGGGATGAGCGAGGGGATCCTCAAGCTCGACACGGCCTGGGCGCTGGAAAGCGAGGCGGAGGGCGAGGGCCTCCCGCCGGTGCCGCAAGCGAGGAAGAAGCCCAAGGTCACGATATCGAAGTAGACCAGTCTGATTTCGGAGGGTGGGCGGATTTATTCTCCGGCCTACTCATGACCAGAGTAGGACGGTCCTAGTTGGCAGCCTTGAGGAGACCGACTACGCGTACCTTGCGGGAATTATTGATGGCGAAGGCACAGTGGGTATCTGCCGAGTCGCCGGACAGAAGAAAGGGCGAGCCTACTTGTGGTACTTACCTGAACTTACAGTTTCGAGTACGGACTTGCTCATGCTTCGGTCAATACTGGCTCGTTTCAGAGGCCACGTTGTCAAGGCCAAGACCCCGTTGAACAAACATTGGAAACAAGGGTACCTACTCTTTTTTAGGCGAAAGGAGACGTTGACGCTCTTGCCGAAGATAATCCAATACATGACCACCAAACGACTTGAGGCCGAGCTAATGCTCGAATACATGAGTACCATGACAGGAGGCGTCACTGCCGGAGCAGACGGGCGATTCGTCGGCATCCCTTTGACCGAGCGCCAGAAACAGATAGTCGCCGAGATTCGGAAGAACGACAAGCGAGGACCACCAATTTGAGTGACTTGCCGGAATACGTGTCCGAACACTACGCGCATGCTGTTAGCATGACCCTTGCCGACTGGTCGTTGAAGAATCCGCTGCCCTGTCTGGTTGAACCGAAGATCGACGGCATCAGGGTCTTTCTCTTCAAGAGCGGGGACAAGCTCGTAATCTCGAGCAAGCACGGCGCCATCTACACGCCGCAGTCCAGCCCCAAGGTCTTCGCCACCGTGCCCGAGTTCCTCCACGCCCCGCACCAGATGATCCTCGACGGGGAGTACGTCGCGAGGCAGGCCGCCCTCCATATCTTCGACGTCCTCAACGTGGACGACAGGGACGTCCGGTCGCTCCCACTCACCGAGAGGAAGAAGATCCTCAGGGAGATCCTCAAGGGGACGGACCTCGAGGTCCCCTACAAGCTCGCAAAGTCGACCGAAGAGGTCCTAGCCCTCAAGGACCGCTTCGTCAAGGAGGGATACGAGGGGATCGTCGCGAAGAACCCCCAGTCAGCACACGGGCAGCCGGGCTCGTGGCTGAAGATGAAGAAGTACGACACGCTGGACGTCTTCATCATGGACTACGAGAAGACCCAGGACATGGAGAGGACGGGCGTCCCCAGGTCGTGGTTCGTAGGCGTCTACGACGAGGAGGGTCGGCGCGTCTCGCTGGGCAAGGTCGGCGCGTTCGTCGAGAAGGTCGACCCGCGCAAGGTCACCAGGGGTGCGGTCGTCGAGGTGAGATACCAGGAGTTGACCGAGGACAAGAAGCTCCGCGGGGCGTTCATCCTGAGGGTGAGGCACGACAAGGCCCCCAACGAGTGCCTCCTCGCCCAGCTGAAGTGAGGCGAGAGGATGCCCTCGTTGAAGAAGGACCTCGACCCGAAGTCCGCCAGGAAGGTCGCCGGGGACTTTCTGAAGAAGACGGCGGACCTCTACGAGAGGTGCGAGCTAGCCGGGAGCCTGCGGAGGAGGGAGCCGGTCGTCCACGACATCGACTTCGCGGTCATCCCCAAGGGCGACGACTTTGCGAAGTGGAAGGAGGAGGTGAAGGCGCGCCTGGCCGAGATCGGAGGCAAGGTGATGACCTTCGGCGAGGTCATCTCGGACTTTTCTTACAAGGGGGCCCAGGTCAACCTCTTCCTCTGCCCTGGGCCGGAATCCTGGGGCGTCACCCTGATGTGGGCGACGGGGCCGAAGGGCCACACGATCGGGATGACGATAAAGGCCAGGAACAAGGGGCTCCTCATCAACTCGAGGGGCATCTGGACCCGGGACGAGCCTCCCCGGCCCGTGCCCGCGCGGACCGAGCAGGAGGTCGGCAAGATCCTGGATTGGAAGTTCAAGCCCCCGGAGGCTCGCGGGAAGGCCACGAAGAAGGAGCCGGCCTACTACTGAGCTCTCCTGCTTAGAGCCCCCTCGCCATCTCGACCGCGTCGTGCCCGTTCGGGTAATACTCCTTGACGACCCTGCCCGTCGCCTCGAAGGAGAGCTTGCGGTAGAGGCGGATCGCCTCCTCGTTGTTGACGTCCACCAGCAGGAGCATCCGCTCGGACTTCCCGGCGAGATGAGCGACCGCCGCCCTCATCAGCATCTCCCCGACGCCCTTCCCCCTGAACTCCGGCGAGACCGCTATGGACTGGACCCATCCTTCCCGCTTTCGGGAAAGCGCCACCACGTATCCCACCACGAGGCCGTCCTTGGAGGCAACGATGAATCCCTGCCGATCGACCAGCAGGAAGGAGACGAAGTCCAGCCTGCCGTACGGGCGTTCTGGAAAGGAGGCCTTCTCTATCTGGCCGACCTGAGCGAGGTCCCTGAACTCGCAGGCCCGTAACACGTAGTCGCTCGGTGGCATCCGACCCTGTCCCAAGGGTCGCGGCTCGGTCGCACGATGTAACGGTTTCCTCGCGTGGAGCTCGTCGGATGATGCCCCAAGCGAGGAGACTTACTCCTGCTTGTAGATCCTGCGGCCCACCCAGAATATCCAGATGGAGGAGACGGCGACGAAGGTGGCCGTCACGATGGAGTAGCCCGCCAGAGGCGGAAGGCCCCTCACTATGTTTAGCGCCCCCACGAACAGGCCCAGGTACGGAAGCCCCCTTCCGAAAGCGCCCCTCGTCATCGCCAGGGAGACGAAGATGACGCCCACGCCGATGAAGGACGACGCGACGAGCGGGTTGCTCGTCGAGGTCACGGCCTCCGCCGCGATCGCAAGCGCCTGCTGGTCAGGCACGTTCCCGGCCGCGTAGGCCGCGGAATACGCGTCGCTGAGCCTGATGAGGGCGGGCGCGGCGCTCGAGAGGAGGGTCGCCGTGAAGCCGACGACCAGCGTCCCCGCGCCCAGGATGGCGTAGCTCCTGTCCGCCACCCTGGTCACGACGTAGATCCCGAGCGCGCCGACTACCGAGAGCGAGTTGGCGACCGTGAAGAGCGCGTAGGAGATTATGAAGAACGACCTGTATTGCGCGATGTATTGGAGCAAGCCCGCGGTGGTGAAGCCCGGGGCAGGAAGGACGTACTCCGCGACGAAGGCCCAGACGTACAGGACCCCCGCCAGCATGAGCGAAGCGCCCGCTATCCTGCGGAGGTTCTTCAGGGACCGGCCAGAGTTCCAGGCGGCCAGGTCCTCCTGTTGCTGCACGATTGCCGAGCGAAGGCTCTCGCTATTTAAACCGGGACGAGCCGCGTCGCATCCAGCCGGAGCCGACGGTCTTCATGCGTACCCCTTGGCCCTGAAGAACCGCCTCGCAGCGACGGCCTCCGCCTTTTGGAAGCCCTCCATGTCTCCCTTGATCATGGAGTCCATGTGCTCCAGCATCAGCCTCCTCGAGACCGTCCGGTAGAACTCCTTGCAGACGGAGATGCCCTTGACGACCTCCGCGTCGCTCGCGTACACGCCCCTCTCCTCGACCTGGTATCCCTCTGCCTTCAGCCCCTCGATGAAAGCGGAGAAGGCGCTATTCGGGTCTCGGATCGCCCTGACCTTGGCCTCCGAGATCGTGATGATCTCCGGCCTCGATTTCCGGATGAACCCGGCCACGCGCGACATCGACTGCAGGACCCCCGGCCCCGGGTTGATTATCCGCGTGTAGCACTCCGCCTGCATCTCCTGCATGTAGTCGACGTCCACGTCGAGCAGCCACGACCCCTTCTCTCCCACGCGGCGGACGAGGGCCTGCAGTGCCCTCGGCGGGCTTTGGTAGACCTCGATACCCATCGTCTCGGCCAGGAAGTCGACGGCCGAAGCTATGGACTCCTCCTGGTCGGAGACCCTGAGCGAGCGCGGAAGCTTCGACTCGACGTCCATGGCGTGCCTCGCCAGCATCGCCTCCGGGACGACCGCGATGACCTCGGGGGCGCCTCCCCCGGGGCGAGAAACCCCGAGCGCGGAGAGGCCGCCTGTGATGTTCCGCAGGGCGGAGTGGGCGCCCGTCCTGGCCGCGATGATCCTTAGCTCCTCCGGGTAGATGCCGTCGTCACCGCCGAGGGAGACGTCCAGGTGGGAGTCCATGCTGACGATGGCGTCGAAACGCCGGCCCAGCTCGGAGACGGTTTCAGGGACCTGCGAGTGGATGCTGTGGATTATTGCTCGCATGTTCGGCTGCAGTACGTCTCTTCCTTCCTCCGTTCCGATTCATTAAGATTCTCCGTGAAATCCGGCGGGGCTACCCAGTCCCTCGCCCCCTCCCGTCGCCTAGATCGCTATGGACGCGATTACCTTGCCGTTGGTGTCGTCCGTGATGTTGATCTGCTGCGGGTGCTTCGCGAAGACGACGCGCCCCAAGGTCTCGATGAGGTCCGCCCCCTCCTTGCTGTCGAGCTTCACGTTGCTGCCTGAGGCGACCATGTCCCTGAACTCCCCCGTGCGCTTTGGGACCCCGACCGTCTTGATGTATCTGATCGTCGCGGCGCTGCCGTAGAACTTGAGCCGCGCGTCCTGCCCTTTCTTCTCGTCGCTCATGAACTATTCAGTCGTTTCCGGCTGGGGCACTATAAAAGGTGGACCGGCCGGGACCCCTCGGCCTCGCAACTCGGAGCCATAACAACCAGTAGGACTCCTTAATAGGCGCCGAGTACGTCTGAACCTGAAGGTCTTATCGCTTAGTCAACAACGGATATCTCTGGAAGGCAGACGAGCATCTCAACCACATCGCAAAGATCAGGTATGCGCACGGCGACGAGCTGACCGACCTGCCCGGCGTGACCGGGATCGGGATGGGGAAGGACCACATCATCGCGTACGTGTCGAACGACGAGGTCGAGGTCCCCGCGATGCTGGAAGACGTCGTAGTCGTCAAAGTGCACAGACGGTAAGATCGTGAGCTGACGATTTTCAGGACAATCCAAGGATTCTACCCGAGCAGGTAGTCCGCCAGGCCGTCGGGGTCTATGATGCCGACCTCCCTCAGGGCCTCCTCCAGGTTGTCCAGGCGGATGGCGATCTCCTTGGTCAGAGTCTTGCCAGAGCCGTCCTTGTACGTGAGCACCGTCTTGTCACGGTCCTTCGAAGATTCCTCGATGGAGACGTACTCCAACCCCTTGGCCCTGAACGAGTCCCTGACTTCCTTCATGAGCGACATGCTCGCGTGCTCACCTAGAGGGACGTGCGGAACCGCCCTTTTTAATCCTCGCGGCGTCGTCTAGCGGGAGAGCTGGAGATTCGCCCGCGTCATCGGCCTGACCCGGCGCTTTGCGGACGAGATCGAGGCCACGGTGATCCACAAGGAGAAAGGCTCTTCGCTGCCGTGGTCCTTGTCCTTCTCTTCGACGATCAGCCTCTTGAGCTCCTGGGACGCCCCGTTGCAGTACTTGCATCCGCCGCGGGCGCCCCCGTTGATCATGTGGTCGGCGACATAGTGGTGGACCGACTGGGTCGAGGCGGAGAGCATCTTGGCGAGTTCGTTGAAGCTCATGTGCCGCAGGTCGCCCGAGCCGCCCTTGTGCATCATGACCGCGAAGTAGTGCTCGTCGAAGGGGGTCCTCACCGCCTTGTTGACGATCTCGCGGAGGACCTGCCTCGCGATGAGCGCGCCCGTCACGCTGTTCACTACGTCTGGGGGCATCATTATCTTGAGTCCCATGGTTCGCTCTGGTAGTGCCGGTCCCCGATATTCCCCTTTTGCGATGTTCGGGAAGGCCGAAGGTCGGTTTCTTCTGGAATCGGGAAGACGCGCGCGGCGCTATAAATAGGCTGACAGCATAAATATCGCCGCAATCACAATTATTCCTCATTGTTCCCGACAAAACCGCGGTATTTTCCTCTGAACCTCGCCATGGCCTCTGTCCCGGGCGAAGACGTCTACGAATTCCTGATAGTCTGGGAGCATGAGATCGACTCCCTGCCGAGGATTCTCGAGATCTTCTCGAAGCACAAGGCCAAGGTCGTCCTAGCGCACTCCCAGGTCGAAGAGAGCACGAACACGGTCATAGGGACATTCTTCTACAACCTGGCGAAGGCGGACAAGAGCGCCGAGGATTTCCGCAGAGAGATCAAGAGCCTCACGTTCGTCCGGACGGTTGAGACCGCGAGCGCCGAGAACTCCCTCTTCGACAAGTTCCTCTTCCCGGTCACCGTGTGGGGCAGGTACAGGGTGCTGATTATGAGGCTGTCCCCTTTGCTCCACATCGAGAGCAGGCTGAGGGAGGAGCTCGGTTCTGCGGGGAGCACGATAATGTTCAGGGAAGGCGAGGGCTACGCTGCCGAGACGCTGAGCCAGTACAAGCAAGTGCTGGGGAGCACGACCCAAGAGACACTCTTGGAGAACATGAAGGATGGCCTCCGGGCGACCGGGTGGGGGATCTTCGACTTCAAGCCGACGAAGGAAGGATATGAGGTGACGGTCCAGGACGCCGCCTTGGTGGAGGAAATGACCGAGGTGAGCAGGTTCCTCTGCGGGATCATAGCGGGTATCGTGGAATCGCTCTACTCGATCAAGGTGAGGGTCGTCCAATCCACGATTGACCCAAAGAGCGGCCGGGTGTCCGTGAAGCTTGCGAAGATAGCCGACGGCTGAGCTGCGAAGGTCACAGAGGCCGCGCGTAATCCTGCGTCGCGATGTCGTATGTCTTCCCGTAGGTCCGCGTCTCTCCCTTCGCGAGGACCTCGACGGTGATTCGCGACCTTTGGACGCTGATTATGCTGAAGGACGCCCCGCACTTCGGGTCGCCGAACTTGCCGCCCACTTCCTCGGCGAAGTTCCCTAGGCCGATCGAGGTGGTGAACCTGTTGCCGCACTCCGAGCACTCGATGTTCGCAATGACGTGGCCCCCGAGCTCAGGGGAAAGGCTCGAGGTTTGCGACTTTTTCGCCGGCGCTGGCTTTTGTTTCGGTTTCTTACTGGGCAACTGAGACGCTCGGGGTGGACTGCAGTGTGGCTTATTTATTTCATGCGCCCCAAGAGGTCCTGTCCGGGTCTCGAGACAGGTCACGCGCCGATGCCTTAGGCGACTCTCCAATACCTACTTAGTAGTGCTTTACTACTGCATTTATTAGGCACGCGGCCGCTATGGGGGATATGACAAACATCTCAGGCTTGGTCAAGGGCCTGCATCACATTAGTCTCGTAACATCCGACCAGGAGCTCAACAGGCGCTTCTACACCGAGGTCATGGGGCTGAGGCGGGTGAAGCTCACGGTGAACCAGGACGACCCGTACCACCGGCACCTCTTCTACGCGGACGAGAAGGGGACCACGGGGACGGCGATCACCTTCTTCGAATGGCCGGAGCTCCCGCGGGGCTACGTCGGGCTGGGCTCGCCCCACCACCTCTCATACTCGGTGAAGAGCGTCGACTCGCTCCCGAAGTGGGCAGCCTGGCTCAGAGCGAAGGGGGTGAGCGTCGCAGGCCCTTTCCCGAGGGACGACAGGCTTTCCATCTATCTGAGGGACCCAGACGGGGTTCTCGTCGAGATCACCTCGAAGAATCCGGACGGCGTCACCGCGGACTATCTGCCCCAGCTCGAAGGCGCCGAGGTGAAAGAGGTCACGGCGGACATGGGGCTCGTCAAGTTCGACCACGCCTCTCCTTTGTCGAGCGACTCCCACGTCACGCACAAGTTCCTCGAGAAGCTGGTGGGGCTCGAGAGCTTCTCCGAGCGGGCCAACCCAGACCAGGAGGGAAGCTCGCTCGCCGAGGTGGGGAGCAAGGACAACCCGGGCTTCCTGAAATACCTCGTCTCACCAAGCGCGGCGACGGGCATGGTCGGGAAGGGGAACATCCACCACATCGCGGTGGCCGTGGAAGAGGACGAGGACCAGCTCAGGATCAAGAGGAGCCTCGACGACGCGGGAATCAGGAACTCCGGCGTGATAGACCGCTTCTGGTTCAAGTCGCTCTACTTCAGGGACCCGGACTACAACCTGCTCGAGATCGCCACCAAGAAGCCCGGCTACGGCGTCGACGAGCCTGCAGACAAGCTCGGGACGTCGCTGGTGCTGCCGCAATGGCTAGAAGGCTCCCGCCCCAAGATAGAGGCGGCGTTGAGACAGACGGACCTCAAGGGCTCGCGAATCTGGCCCCCGAAGTACGAGCCCGTTCCCTCGCCTCCAGAGAGCCTTCCGGCAGGGCGGCGAGAGAATGACTGACCTCGACTTTGTCCACAAGTTCGTCCCATCACCCAGCGGCTCGGCCCTCACGCTCTTGCTGCTCCACGGCACCGGGGGCAGCGAGACCGACCTGCTCAACTTGGGGCGACGGCTCTCCCCGGGCGCAGCGCTGCTAAGTCCGCGGGGGAGGGTCCTCGAGAACGACATGCCGCGCTTCTTCAGGAGGCTCGCGGAGGGCGTCTTCGACATCAACGACCTCACAGAGCAGACGCACGCCCTGGCGCGGTTCATTGAGTCGGCCTCCCAGTCCTACGGCTTCTCGCTGGACCGCGTAGTCGCGGTGGGCTTCTCCAACGGCGCGAACATCGCAGGTAGCATGCTGATCCTTCACCCGGAGTCCCTCGCCGGGGCCATACTCATGCGCCCGATGGTCCCCTTCATGCCTGACACGTTGCCCGACCTCTCGCGCAAGCCGATCCTGATCCTGGCGGGGACGCGCGACGCAATCGTCCCGAGGGAGGAGACGGAGAGGCTTTCGGGGCTGCTCGAGCGGGCCGGCGCCGACGTGGCCCTGCGGTGGGCAGAGGCGACCCACGGGATAACCGGCGATGAGGTGCGGATGGGGAAGGAGTGGCTGGCCGACAAGTTCACGGAGTGAAAATAACCCCTCAGCTCTCCATTCCCTCGAGGAACCACTTCGCCAGATTGACCTCGTTGGAGTTCCCTTTCTTCTCGACATGAACGATGCCCCGCTCGGCCAGCGCGGCAACGACCCTGTGGGTCTTCAGCCTCGAAAGACCCGCCTCTTGAGTGATGAACTTCTGGATGTAGCTTCCTCCGTGGACTTTGAGGACGCCGACCACCTTCTGCTCGTCGGGCTTCAGGGTCCGCATGACCATCGAGGTCGCCTCTTTCCCCGTAGGTTCCGAACCGGTCGAATAGTATTCTTTCATCTCGGGCAGGACGAGGAAGTAAATCACACCTACCATGCTGGCGAGCACGGTGCTGAGGAAGAGGAGGGACGACAGGGGGAAGAAGAACGACAACCCCGGCGGGAAGTCCCCGGAGACCACCTGGTAGAGCACCGCTATCGGCGACCCCGACGGCCCGAAGATGAGGGCGAGGAGGTAAATCGAGACCGCGAGGCCCGAGGTCGCGGCCACGAGCAGTATCAGCAGCACCTTTAGCTTCTGCAAATCGCTCGGACCTCGCGCTCCCTCTGGGTTGGACGAGTCTTTACGTTGTCCGCGAACCGATTTCCTAAGGCTGGCCCGTCGGCGCGTGCCAGGTGAGGGCCATGATGCCCCCGATTATCCCTAGTATCGCGCCCAGGATGAACCCGCCAGTCCCCAGGAAGCTAAGGACCGAGAACACCAGTATCAGAGTCCCCCATAGGGTGCGCTGGGTCGGACTTGTCGTGAGCATCACTCCGGAGACGAGCACGATGACCCCCGAGACCAGCCCAAAGATGCCGACGGACGTCACGATGCCCCCCACGAAGCCGGGGACGGTCGAGGACAGGAAGTTCGTGCTGTTGACATGGTTGAAGAAGCTGTTGTTGAAGCCAGGAGAAGTCACGTTGAACTGCCCGGAACGTATCCCCTGGGCGATGAAGTCGTTGATGTGAGGCATGATGTATGCGGAGACTGTCAGGATGATGACCCCCGCTGCGACCATGAAAGCGCCTCCTACGATCGCGAGGACCGAGGCATTGGTTGGATGGGTTTCTTGCGTCATTTCTTTTGATTCACTGACGGTGTATGGTAGCGTGCCGGTAAAGCACTTCACTGAAACAATCTCGATACTGTGGGCACCCTGTGTGAAACGAAAATGAAACAGTCGTGTTTGCTCTTAAATAACAGGCCGCAGTTATTCGAGCAGCATGCCGAGGATTGGTGAAAAGATTCCCGGTTGGGTGGAGAGGCTGCTCATCCCGACTCTTGAGTCCAAGATTCGCAGCATTGTTAGCGAGGAGGTCGGACATCTGGAAAAGGTCTTGGACGCGCGTTTCTTGGGCATTCACTCCGAAATAAGACGCGTCGACGAAAAGATAGACTCGCTAGAGAAGCGCTTCCCTTCAGTCCAAGAGCTAGCGGAGATCAAGGCAAGGCTCAGCCAGGTCGAAAGCAAGGTCTCGTCCAGATAGCCGCGGTGTCGGCGCGGCGCTCGCGAGCTTAAATCCGAAGCGCCCATGACCGGGCACTCCTAACAAAATGAAGTTCTGTCCCAAGTGCGGCAAGCGCCTGAGGCTCCTCACGGGCAAGTCTCGCGGCCAGGCGATCTGCCCCAGCTGCGGCACCCGCGTCGCCGACACCGGGATAGTGGAGGAGGGGCCCGTTATCGAGACAGCGAGGACACCGCTGGTGAAGTCTTTCCCGTTCAGCACCATGAGGACGTACCAGAGGGACGTCTTGGAGAAGATCGAGTCGGCGATAAACGCCGGGAAGAAGTTCATCATCCTCGAGGCCCCGGTAGGGTTCGGCAAGTCTGCCGTCGCGGCCGCCGTGTGCCGCAGCCTCAAGTCCGCCTACGTCCTCACCTCCACCAAGCAGCTCCAGGAGCAGTACTCCTCGGACTTTGGCTTCAACATGGTGATGGGAAAGTCGAACTTCACCTGCTACGTCCCGACCAGCTCGGGGCACTCGGTCGCTTGCAGCAGGGGGAGGTGCCAGGCCGACTGGAGCCTCTCCGATTGCCCGCACTATCTCTCGTTCGACCAGTACGAGGACCACCTCAAGCATCTGTGCGACAAGGAGTCGAAGTGCGAGCTGCAGTTCCGGACCGCCGGCGACAGGAAGCTCTGCACCTACTACAAGCAGAAGTGGGACTCGTTCAGGGAGAAGGTCACGGTCGGGAACTACGCCTTCTTCTTCAGCGAGCTGAGGTACACGGAGGACGTAAGGAAGAGGAAGCTCCTGGTGTGCGACGAGGCCCACGACCTGGAGAGGCAGCTCGTCGGGGCCGCCTCCTTCACGTTCAAGGCGTCCACGATACGCCAGTACCCTCCGGGCGAGGGGAAGGAGTTCTCGATCGAGTACGAGGAGGGGATGGACAACCACTCCGAGGACTGGCTCAAGGCCCTCGGCGCCGCGAGGGAGTCTCTGCAGGGATTCATGGACGCTCACGACGGCGACCTCGCCCTGCAGGACCGGCTCATCGCCTGCAGGGGGATGCTCGAGTCGATGGAGGGGTTCATCGACGGGCTGAAGTCCGCCCCCGAGAACTGGGTGATCAGCGGGATCAGGAAGGCGACGGCGATCGACGCCTACGGGGAAGAGTCGACCCTCGTCGACGAGGTGGTGTTCCAGCCGCTGGACGTGGCCGCCTACACCTCCCAGCTCTTCGGCACCGCGGAGACGGTGCTCCTGATGTCGGCGACCGTCTTCTCGGAGGAGCTCCTCTGCCGGACGCTGGGGATCCCCCTGGAGAAGGCGCAGTTCGTGAAGGTCGGGGTGTCAACGTTCCCCGTCGAGAACAGGAGGATCCACGCCATGGACATCGCCGTGCTGAACCGGGCGTCCATGGACGCCTCTATGGAGGGCATCGCGAGGTCGGTCGACGAGATCATGGACAGGCACGCGAGCGAGAGGGGCGTCATCCACACCACAAACTACTCCCAGGTGAACTACATCATGGAGCACGTCTCGGAGCAGAACCGGAAGCGGCTCGTCACGACGCAGGGGAGCATGGCGAGGTCGGAGCTTATCCACTCCCACGGCGCCAAAGACGCGTCGGTGCTCATCTCCCCGAGCCTGTACCAAGGGGTCGACCTGAAGGACGACCTCTCGAGGTTCCAGGTCATCGTGAAGGTCCCCTACCCGGACCTCTCGGACAGGAGGACGCAGGTCAAGATGCACAGGGAAAGGGGATGGTACGAGTGGCAGACGGCGTTGCGCCTGGTCCAGACATACGGAAGGTCGGTTCGATGCTTTGACAGGGAAACCGAGATCTTGACAACAGCAGGATGGAAGAGCTGGGAGACACTACAAGTTGGTGATATCGCCTATGGAGTGGAACCGAAGGCATTCGAGCAAGGTCGTCGGCCGCTCCGCTGGGGGAGGGTTCCAGTTGTATCAAACCCAGTAGTCGCGATAAACCGCGGAGGCGAGCTCGAAAACACCCTCGCGATCAAGACAAACTGTGCTGATATCGTCGTTACTCCGGACCATGCGCTGCTAGTTCAAAAAAGGAAGGTCTCTTTCGTTCACCAGACGACCAGGCGGGACGGCAAATCGTGGACGTACTCGGTGCCATATCACCATAAATCGACTTCACTTGGAAGAATTGACGCCAAGGATCTCCCCGCCCGTTTCAAGATTCCATGCGGGGGATGGGTCAAGGGTCGTCACAATGGCAGCCGTCTCGAAGACGATTGGTTTTGGCTTATCGGATTCATCATTGGAGATGGGTCGATTCATCCTACCAAGAACGAAGTAACAATTGGCCAATCATGGTCTCCCCTGAAAAGGAAGCATGCTGAAAAGATTGGAAGAGTGCTTCGCCGTCTTGGGCTCAAGTTCAGGTACTACGAGACGACGAAGGATGGCCTGGTCTTTGGCTACAGGAGGAACGGACCTGTCGGTACCTGGGTTCTTTCAGGTTTCGACTCGGCCAGGGTCAGAGACATCTTTGAACGCGGCTCCAGACGCCGATACTCGAACAGACTCTCGTTCGGGAAGGTAAAACACGGTGCCGTAGATGGATGGAAGCACCCTGAAAAGACGATCCCGAGGTGGGTTCTTCAGAGAGCCTCTCCGACGCAGATGCTTAGGCTCCTCGAAGGCTTGATGGATTCCGACGGAAGCTCCAAGTCTTCCAGCAAGAGGTCCAAGAGTCACGTCAACGGGCAGTATTGGACATCGAGCCGCGAGCTGGCAAATACCGTTCAGGAAATGCTGGTGCTTTGCGGGTTCAGAAGCGCGATTTCGGTCAAGGATGTAGTCGATGGCAAGGAACAGCTCTACGTTGGTTTCGTGAACCCGGCGACGACCGACGTAACGCGTTCCCGCTGCGTGAAACCCGGCCCGAGGGTTCCTGTTTGGTGCCCATCGACAGCATTGGGAACAGTGATCGCTAGAAGAGGTGGAAGGACATTCATCTCCGGAAATAGTGAGACCGACAGCGCGGTCACCTACGTGCTCGACTCGAACTTCGGGAGCTTCGTAAAAGCAAACAAGGAGCTCTTCCCTTCGTATTTCCTCGAAGCGCTTTCCGCGTGATTGTTTGTTAGGGGTCAGGCTTCGATCAGCGGGACTTGCATCGGCGCTCTCACGTCCTTCAGCACGACCGAGATGGCGGTCGCCCTTACGCCTTCGATGCTCCTGATCTTGTCCTTGAGGATCTCCCTGAATTCTGCGCTGTCTCTGGCAGAGATGAGCGCCACGATGTCGAACTCTCCCGTGACCTCGAAGAGGGCCTCCAGGTTGTCGAGCTTGCTCAGGGCGCGCTCCACGGCGTCGAGGCCTGACGTCTCCGCGAAGATCTGCACGAGTGCCGTGAATCTAGCCAATTCTATCTCTCTCCGACCCCCTTCGACCCTCGATATCGGGTATTACGCCCGGCTATCGAGAATTTTTCTCCTGGAGGTCATGTCCGTTACATCTCCGGCGGGAGGTCGACGGGGTCGCGCCCGACCGCCGGGCACCGCCTGCAGAACCTTTCATCCTTGTGTAAAGGCGTATTGACTTCCGGCATTATGAGCCCGGCACACGGTTACGCTATGATTACTGAATATGAGCAAGGTAGAGACCCAAGTCGACGACGCGAAGAAGCTTGCGCTGAGGTGCAAGACCCTCGAGGTGCAACTGCGGCAGACGGTGTCCAAGAAGGAGCATCACGAGATAACCTCCAAGCTCGAAAAACAGATCGACTCCCTTGAGAGGGATCTGGACCGGGCGAGGGTCGAGAACCAGAAGACGATAGCAATCAACAAGCAGGTCGCCGGCGTGGAGAGTCTGATCGAGTCCATCATCAAGACGTCCAACTCCCAGGGCAAGACTCTCGATTTCATAGAGGAGGAAGCCTCCACGCGGGGCAAGGCGCTTACCGCTCAGGGCAAAGTCCTCGACGCCCTGGCCGCTAAGATCTCCCAGGGGACGGTCCCCTCCAACGTCCACCTCCAGGCCCTCTCCAAGATCAGGGACCTCGAGGAGGACAAGCGCGGGATGGTGAGGAGGTTCGACTACAACTCCCTCGAGGGGCGGTTCGCGGAGCTTTCGCGCCAGGTGAGCACGATGGTCCCGGCCTCGGACTACGCCTCGCTCAAGGAGAGGTTCGACGATGCCACTAGACAGATGGCGGACATGGTCCCCGCGTCAGACTACTCGGCCCTGAAACAGAGGGCAGAGGAGCTCGAGGGCACGATCTCCTCGATGGTTCCCCGGGAGCAGCTGGTCTCGAGCGAGAGCAGGGTGAGCGAGCTCGAGGCGAGGCTAGCGGAGCACGTTCCCCAGACAGTATACGACGAGCTTGTCTCCAGGGTAGTCTCCCTGGCGGAAGCCGTGACCGGAGGGGCCATCCAGCCCGAGGAGGCGAGGGCGGAGCTCCAACAGGAGACCGCCGGACCGGAGCCGTCCCCGCAGACGAGCGCCGAGCCTCAAGCCGAGGACATCGCAGCCGCCGCGCCGGAGCCTGCAGCTCAGATTGGCGTAGAACCACAGCCGGTGGTCGAAGCCATAGCCCCGGAGGCCGCTCAGGTCGCAGCCGAGGCAGTGGCGACCGAGGTCGTCGTACCGGAGGTCCCCGCTCAGATCGCGGAGACGATTGCGGAGACGGTCGCGGACGCCCAGCCTGAAGCCATCACGTCAGAGCCTCCAACAGAGATCGCCATCGAAGTGGCGACGGCCGGCGTAGGCGAGCAGTCGATTCCAGAGGCCACGGAGCCCAGCGCTGAGGCGGAGGCCCCCGCGCCTTTCGTCGCACCAGAGAACCCGGTCCCAGAGATCCGGGAGGTGGCCTCACAGCTAGCAGAGATCAGCTCGCAGGCGCAGGAGGCGCAGGGCGCTGACGCCGCCATCGGCGTGGCGCCGACGGAGGAGCCACAGACGCAGGCGGCCCCCCCAGCGGCGGGGGACGCCCCCGAACCCGTAGCCGAGCAGGTCGCGCCCGCGATGACGGTCACTGTGTCCGACGACTCTGAGACGACCGACTAGTCAGCTCCAAGGGCAGCGCCAGGCGGCCATCATCATGCGGCTTACCTCGTGGCTGGCCCTCTCCCAATATTTGTAATAGCACTCCGCGCAAAGCG
>DATLRR010000024.1:0-21092 GCA_035534595.1 Nitrososphaerales archaeon | reverse complement strand
GGCTAGGAGACCAGCTTCAGGAGGTCGCGGAGCGGCAGCGTGTTCGCGACGTCCTTCGCCTCGAGCCAGGCCCTCCTCGCCACAGCGATCCCGAACTGGACGTTCTTGAGCTCCCCCGGGGAGTGGGCGTCGGAGTCGACCACGAGCCTCACCCCCGCCTGCATCGCCCTCCTCGCCCAGACCTCGTCCAGGTCGAGCCTGTTCGGGGCGCCGTCTATCTCGAGCATCTTGCCGTTGTCCTTGGCCGTCTTGATCACCTTGGGGAGGTCGAGCGGGTTGGGCTGCCTCCTGCCGATGATCCTGTTCGTGGGGTGGAAGAGTATGTCGACCGAGGGGTGCTCAAGGGCCTTCACCGCCCTCTCGGTGAGCTTCTCGGGAGGCTGTCTGTAGGCCTGGTGTATCGAGGCGCCGACGATGTCGAACTGGTCGAAGAAGCTCCTCTCAAAGTCGAGGCTCCCGTCTGACCTCACCTCCGCCTCCACCGCCTTCAATATCCGGAACGGCTTGAGCTTCTCGTTGAGGTCGTCTATCGCCTTCCACTGCCTCCTGAACCGCTCCTCGTTGAGCCCGTTCGCGATTCCCACGGAGACCGAGTGGTCGGTGAAAGCGATGTACTCGTAGCCGCTCTCCATCGCGACCCGCGCCATCCTTTCGAGTTCGGCGCTGCCGTCGCTCCATGTGCTGTGCATCTGGAGGTCTCCCCGGAGGTCCCGTACCGTCACGAGGTTCGGGAGCTTACGCTCCCTCGCCGCCTCCACCTCTCCTCTCGCCTCCCTCAGCTCGGGCGGGATGAACGCCAGACCGAGCTTCGAGTAGACCGCCTCTTCGGTCTTGCTAGCGATGACCCTCCCGCTCTTGGCTTCCGCGAGGGCGTACTCGTTCAGCTTCCAGCCCCTCTCGATCGCGAGGCTCCTGAGCTCTATGTTGTGCTGTTTCGACCCCGTGAAATAGATGAGCGCCGCCCCGAGCTCGTCCCCCTTCACGGTGCGCAAGTCGACCTGCGTCCCGGTCTTCAGGAAGACGCTCACCTTAGTGGGCCCCTGCTCGATTACCCTGTCGACCAGAGGGTAGCTCACGAACGCGTCCGCGCCCTTTGCGTCGGTCGTCAGGAGGTCGATGTCGCCGACCGTGTTGGCGCCCCTCCTGAGGCTCCCCGCGGGGTGCACTTCGATTCCCTTCTCGTCGAAGTAGCTCACCAGCTGCGCCGCCAGCTGGAACGCCTCGACCAGGAGCATCCTCGAACCCCCCTCCTTGATCTTCTCGACCTCCTCGGCGAGCTTCTTGGCCATCACCTGGCCCACCGCCTCCGTGAGCACTCCCGAGGCGAGCCCGACCCGCAGGTCTTCGATGCTCTTGACGTGGTAGCTCTTCGCGAGCTTGAACGCAGTCTTCGGCCCTATGCCAGGGACCTTCATGAGCTCGAGGGTCCCCGTGGGGACATTCTTCTCCATCTTCTCGAGCGCCTCGAGCCTTCCGGTCCTGAGGTACTCGTCGACCTTCTTCGCGATGGCATCGCCGACGTATTTTATCTCCTGCAGCTCTCCCCGCTTCCACACATCCTCCACGTCCTCCTCCAAGTTCCGGATACTCGTGGCCCCTCTCCTGTAGGCGATGACCTTGAACCTGTCCTCCCCAGCAGCCTCCGAGGCCTGTGCCATCTTGTCCAGGAGCTCTGCCACGTCGTGGTTCCTCATCGCGCCCTCACCTCCTCCACCATCCGAACTCCTTGGGGACCTTCGCAGTGGTCACCTCTCCGTCCCCGCGTTTCGATATCTCTACGTCGTCCTCTATCCTGACCCCGAGCTTCCCCGGGATGTATGCGCCCGGCTCCACGGTGAAGACCATCCCAGACCTCAGGCGCTCGCGGCCGCCCGCGACTATGTAGGGCGCCTCGTGGACCTCGAGCCCGAGCCCGTGCCCCGTCCTGTGTATGAAGTACTTCGCGAGCCCGTCCTTCTCTAGCGAACCACGCGCGGCGGCGTCGACCTTCCCGGTGGCGACGCCCGCCTTCGCCGAGCCGATTGCCTTCTGCTGAGCCGAGAGGACGCTGTGATAGACCCTCTCCACCTCGGCCCCGCCTCCGAGCACGAACGTCCTCGTGATGTCTGCCGCGTATCCTGCGTAGGAGCTGACGACATCTACCACCACGCTATCGCCCCGCCCGATCTTCTTGGTGGACGTCACCGAGTGGGGGTCGGCCGCCCTCGCCCCCGACTGGACCATCGGGTCCACTTCCTCGGCGCCTCCAGATTTGGCGTCTTCGAAGATGAAGCGCGCCAGCTCCTTCTCGGTCATTCCCTCGCGGAGCGCGTCGGGAACCCTGAGGATCGACCCTGAAAGGATGGCGGCCGACCTCCTAAGCAGCTCGAGCTCCTCCGGTTCCTTGACCTCCCTTATGGATTGGAGGATGCCGTCCGCGGGCTTGACCTTCAATCCCTTCCTGAGGAGGTGGTCGAGGAATCCGAACGGGACCCTGCCGTCGCACCCCCACCTGCCCTTCGAGCTGATTTCTCCGAGCAGCTCCTTGAACGCCCCCGAAGGCCCTTCTGTGTCGTCCCACGCGTGCACCGTGAGGGGGATGGAAACGCGGAACGGCCCGGCCTCGAGCTTCGGGGCGAGGAGGTGCGCTTTCCCGTCGCTCTGGACCAGGAGGAGGAAGGGGCGCTCGAAGAGGTGCGCACTGACGCCCGTGTAGTAGATGAGGTTGGGCCCTGGGGCGATTATCGCTCCCTCGAGCCCTGCAGACCGCAGCTCCTTGGCGAGCTTTCCGGTCCGCCTCTTCAATATTGAAACTGCAGGCGCGGGAGCCAACTCCACTTGACTAGCTTCCCTGCTTATATCTCTCGATAAAAATGGTTGGCTCGCTCTCGCTTTGGGGATCCTGCAAGACCTGACGTACGGCGCTGCCAAGCGCTGGATAGCCGGCAAGGACATGGAGACAGCCCTGGCCAAGGCCAAGGAGGCTAACGCGAAGGGGCTGGGGGCCATCCTGAACTATCTCGGGGAGGACGTGAAGGACCCTTCAGTCGCCGAGTCGCACTTCAAGGAGTACGTCAAGCTGCAGCGCGCCATCGGAGGCGCACGAATCGACGGCTGCGTCTCCGTGAAGCTGACACAGTTCGGACTGGGCGTCCTCGAGGACTCGGCCGTCCTGGAGAAGGCCGCGCAGCTCGTAGAGGAGGCCGAAGGCATGGGACGGATGCTCTGGCTCGACATGGAGGGCTCGGCCGTGACGACGCGCACGCTACAGATCCACTCGAAGCTGCTCGAGGCCCACAAGAACGTCGGCGTCGCCCTCCAGGCCTACCTCAGGCGAAGCGAAGAAGACCTGAAGAACCTCATGGACGTCGGCGGGAAGGTACGCCTTGTGAAGGGCGCGTACAGGGAGCCTTCCGACCTCGTCTTCCGCTCGCGCCAGCAGGTCACCGAGAACTACCTCAAGCTGATGAGGACCCTCTTCGAGAAGGGGCAGGGGTTCGCCGTGGCGACTCACGACTCGAGGCCCATCAGGGAGGCCCAGAAGCTCCACGAGTCGAGCCCCAACACGAAGTTCGAGTTCGAGATGCTGAGGGGGATACGGGACGACCTCAAGCTCGAGCTCGCGAGGGCCGGCTACAGGGTGGTCGACTACATGCCGTACGGCGAAGAGTGGTATCCTTACTCGGTCCGCAGGATAAAGGAGCACCCGAGCAACGTATGGCTGCTCCTGCGTTCAATCTAGCCTCGAGGGCCCGCACCTACCAATCTTAATAAGACGGGCGACTCGGATTTTTCGAGTAACAACCGGAGAGAGCTGGCATGGCTTTAGACCCCCTCGAACTCGGCACGATAGCGGCCATCATCTTGGTCTTCTTCCTTTGGGGCCCGCAGAAGATCCCAGAGCTCGCAAGGATGGTGGCCCAGGCAAGGAGGGAGTTCGACAAGGCGTCCAGGGAGTTCCAGAAGGTCTCGACCGAGATTCAGAACGGCACGAGCCCGTTCTTGGCGACCTCGCTCCCCGCCAAGGCGACGGCCGCGGCGCCCGCGCTGCCTCAGTCCTCGCAAAGTAGCGTCGCGCCCTCCCTGCCACAGCCAGCCTCCAAGACCGGAGACCAGCTCCTCATCGAGGCCGCAAGGAGGCTGGGGATCCCGACCGGGGGCAAGACGCGAGAGCAGATCCAACAGGAGATCATAGCGATGGCGCAGCGCCGGCCATCATCCGGAGACTCGCCGCCGGCGCCGGCGGGCGATTCGACCCCGTGATTGGTTGAAGTAGTTAGTATCATCTGCTCAAGTAAGATAGACTCGAATTCGAAAATATCGTGATGTCCATATCAACTTGACATGAGCACCTACACGACAGGACAGACATGGGGAGCCCTTCGGAAGGCCTGGAAGGCGTACAAGATCGCAAAGGTCCAGCACGACACGCCCAAGATGAAGGAATACTCTGAGAGGATACGCACCCTCCAGACTCAGCTTGGCGTTCCGCAGTCCACCTTCGTAATCTAGGCTTCTAGGAGAGGGCAACCCCCTCTCTTTATTTTTCCAAGAAGAGGAGAGGGGGACTAGATGAGCTCAGAGTTCCCTTTCGAGTTCCGCGAGAATAGCCCTGACCCACGCGTCGCCCATGTTCAGGCCCTTGAACGCGTCGCGCAGCCCCTTCTCGTTCTCGTCCACAAGCTGGTTGACAACTCCCTTCTCGTCCCACCCTCCCGTCGCGCCCCCGCCCACCGCCTTTGAGACCTCCCTCATCGCGAGGTTCCTGAGGTGGAGGAGGACGGACCTCTCGTCCTCGATGTCGGCGAGCTTCCTGTCTATCTCTTTGATCAGGGACGCCAGCGGGCGGAGCTTTTTGTTCTCCTCCGGTCGCTGCATCACCTCTGCTAGCATCCTGAAGACCTCGCCCGAGGAGCCGGGCAGGTCCAGCTCCGGGAGCGGATCGAACTCGACCACCCTGGCCCTGAAGAGGTTGGGGGCGAAGTCGATGGTGAGCGAGATGCTCCTGTTCAGCAAGTACTCCTTCCTCTTGGGACCGTGGGGGCTCGCCTCCATCTGGGACGAGACCACACCCGTGTCCTCCATGGCGTCGAGGTGCTTCGCGACCAACTGCTGGCTGAAGCCGAGCTCCTTTGAGATGCGAAGCTGGTAGCTGGGCTCTTTGCTTAGCTGCCTGATGATCTTGCGCCTGACCGGATTCTCGACCGTCAACAAGACGGAGTCGATTCCAGTATCATCTTCCTCAATCTTTGTCATTTTCCTTCTAGTTCCCGCAATCCTGTCCCTTTGCCGCTGCACTGGGGCAAGCTATGCGTATAATCTAGACCTCTCGTGCGTATAAAGGCTTCCATCCGCCGAGGCTGTCCTCTGGAAGCTCGCGGAGTTCGCAAAGGGCTGCCATTAGCTAGTATAGCAATAAATAGTGAGGGCAGAGCTTTGCGCCATTAGCTAGTTTTGAGCTCGGCCGACCTGGTGGTCAAGAACGGGAGGGTCGCCGTGTCGTCAACCCTTCGCAGCTGGGCGGTCGCCGCGAAAGACGGGAAGATTGCTTGGGTGGGCGCGAACTCGAGCGCGCCGGAAGCCGACAAGGTCATCGACGCTTCAGGGCTCATCGTCCTGCCTGGTGTCATCGACGTCCACGTCCACATGCGAGACCCAGGGGCCACCTACAAGGAGGACTTCAGGAGCGGGACCGCCGCGGCCGCCGCGGGAGGCGTGACGACAATCTTCGACATGCCCAACAACGCTACCCCGACCGAGGACGTCGAAGCCCTGAGGACGAAAGCCAGGGCTGCCGACGAGAGGGCCTTGGTCGACTATGCCCTCTACGGCGCGCTTACAAGAGGCAATTCGACAGAGATGATCCCCCTGGTCTACGCCGGAGTCGTTGGCTTCAAGTGGTACATGGCGGAGACCACGGGGAAGGTCGCGCCGCCGCCTGAGGAGGAGCTGCACAAAGACCTCGCTCTCCTCGGAAAAGCGGGCAGGAGGGTCTCCGTGCACGCTGAGGACGACCAGATAGTCCAGAAGCGGATATCGAGGTTGATGGAGATGGGGAGATCCGACGCCGTCGCCCACTACGAGTCGCGCCCGGAGATCGCGGAGGAAAAGGCGGTGCGCCGAGCAATAAGCCTCGCGCGGGAGGCCAGGTGCAATCTTCACATCGCCCACCTCAGCAGCTCCGCCGGGGCGAGGGCGGTCAGGGTGGCGAAGCGCTCTCGTCGAGGAGGCGGGTCGGGCGTGACCGCCGAGACCTGCCCGCAATACCTCATGCTCGACAAGGACGACTATGCCAGGAAGGGCTCGATGATGAAGTGCAACCCGTCGATCAAGAGAAAGGAGGACAGGCTCGCCCTTTGGACGGCAGTGAGGGACGGGACGGTCGACATGATCGCGACCGATCACGCGCCTCACACCATCGAGGAGAAGACCTCGGGCACCTCGATCTTCGAGCAGGCCTCCGGATTCCCAGGGCTGGAGACCTCGGTCGCGCTGATGCTCACGTGCGTCAACCGAGGCCTTCTCTCGCTCTCCAGGTACGTGCGGCTCACCTCGGAGGGCCCTGCCAAGGCCTGGGGCCTGTACCCGAAGAAGGGGAGTATCACCATCGGCGCGGACGCGGACTTCACGATCGTCGACACGAATAGGGAGTGGAGGATAGACCCCGCGAGCTTCGTCAGCAAGGCGAAGTACAGCCCCTTCGAGGGGTTCAAGGCCAAGGGGGCGGCCGTCTACACGATAGTGAGGGGCGGCGTCGTGATGGACCACGGCCACATCGACTCCAGGAGCAGAGGGGAGATGCAGAGGCCCCCTTTGACGAACGGCTCGGATCGCCTGAATCGGAGGGATGGCTGACCCGGATGGACGCGTACAGGGTCGCCCGCCCGATCCTCTTCGCCCTTGGCCCCGAGACGGCCCACAACGTCGGGTTGAGCCTCATGCGCTTCGCATCTAAGATACAGGTCGAACCCATGCCTGTCAAGACCGCTCTCGGGGAGCTGGCCAACCCACTTGGCCTTGCTGCGGGTTACGACAAGACTGGGACCCATCTCAAGAGCCTCGCCAGGCTCGGTTTCGGCTACATCGTCGCGGGGACTTTCACCGTCTCGCCCTGGCCGGGAAATCCAAAGCCGAGGGTCGCCAGGAACGAAGAGGACAAGACCCTAGTGAACGCGCTCGGGTTCCCCAATCCAGGGATAGACGCGTTCATCGACAACCTCTCATCCCAGAAGGCGCCGGACGTCCCTATCGTCGCCAGCATAAGCGGCAAGACCATGGAAGACGTCCTAGGTTGCTACTCCAAGGTCCAGCGGCACGTGGCGGGCGTCGAGCTAAACCTGAGCTCTCCCAACACTCCCAACCTCCGCGACCTGCGGGAGTCGACCGCCTTCGCCCAGCTCGCCCAAGCGCTGAAGGACGCGAAGTCCAAGCCGACCTACCTCAAGACCCCCCCATACTCGGACGATGCGCAGTTCGACGGCGTGATGCGCCTCGTGAAGAAATGGGAGTCTCTGGGATTCGAGGGCGTGACCGCCTCCAACTCGGTTCCAGTCGAGGACGCGCGGATGGCCGTGGGGAAGGGGGGCTGGAGCGGACCGCCGCTCCTCGAGCACACCAAGAAGGCGGTCGAGCGCATCAAGGCGTCGGTCGGCCCCCACTTCGAGGTAAACGCCTGCGGGGGCATCAGCAGCGCAGCGGAGGCAGCCTCGCTCCTGGAGCTCGGCGCCACCACAATCCAAGTCTTCACGGCGTTGGTCTACCAGGGACCCCCGTTGGTTAGAAGCATTCTCGAGGACGCGGCGACGAGACGGGCGATTCAAGCGAGGATGAGCGCGACCCGGGCGGGACAGTCGCCCGACGCGACGAAACAAGCCTAGCTAGCCCGTTTTCCGCCTCCTAGGGCGCCATGTGAGCCACAACGCTTAATCTGCAACTCGGCGCTCGCTGGAGCCGTGATAGGCTTCGCGGAAACCTTCGGGGCGACTCTCGGCGCGTTCCTGGTTCCCACTTTCCTCGGACTCTTGATGATCTCCGCCGTGGCGCGCTACGTCAGCCCGAGGTATCTGGTTGCCTTCGCCGTCGGCCTCTACCTCTGGTTCTTCTCGGACACCATGGGCGATGCCTCCCTCCTCGGAGTCAGCGAGGGGTTCGCGGGTGGCCTATGGCACGTAGCGCTCTGGGTGGTGTTCGTGCTGGGTCTCTTGGTCTTCTTCTCGGTCGACACCAGGATGTTCACGGAAGGTTCGCCAGGCGAATCTCTGGGCTTCGCGATACCACTGCTTGTGGCTCTGGCGATAGGGGTACACGGTTTCGGCGAGGGCGCGGCTGTAGGCGCCACCGCCGCCACCTCCCCCAGCACGAGCTTGGCCGATGCATTTGGCGGGCTCTCTGCCGCCGCGTCGTTCTTGCTTCACAAGGGGCTCGAGCCCATGATGGTGGGCGCAGCATACTGGGCGTATGCGAAGGACCACGCCAGGGACACGGTGGGGCGCCTGAAGGACCTTTCGATACTCACGCTGACCTTCGCGCTCCCGGGGATCGTCGGCGGGGCGACGTCATACTATCTGGTTCAGGCGTATCCCAGCGTCGACTTCACCTACGTCTTCGCGCTCGGGCTAGGCGCATCAATCTACGCGGCCACCAGGCTCGCGAGACCGCTCTACCAAGGCGGCGGCTCGAAATCCGAGTCCATGAGGACGGCGTTGGCAATGGTGCTCGGCTTCGCGTGTCTTTATTTGGCTGCGCTCCTTCATGCCTAAGGAGGGCCAATCAGGATGAACTCGAACCAACGCGTGGTCCTCGTGGTCCTGGTTGTGCTGCTCGCCGGCGCCAGCGCGACCGCAGCCTTGTACCTGGTTAGCCAGGGCGGGAATGGGGGGTCCAGGCCGCTGCCGCCGGGCTGCGCGAAGCCCGCTGGCGGCTTCCTCATAATTGCGAGCGACACTGGTTACAACGACAGCATCGGCCACGGTGCGCCAGAGAAGAACTGGCCCATCGTGACGGTCCAGCAGGGACAGAACGTCACCATCGTGGTCTGCAACATCGACGTGCAGGCCCACGGGTTCCAAGTAAGCCACTATTACGACGCGAGTAACGGTCACGGCGAGGTCACCCTCACCCCCGCTCAGGTGATCAAAGTGAGCTTCACCGCCAACCGGGTCGGCTCGTTCGACATCTATTGCGAGATTTTCTGCTCGATCCACGTCTACATGCAGAGCGGGCTCCTGAACGTCACAGCCAGCTAGTCCGATGATCAGCAGCCTAGGAGTCCGATTCGCCGGAGCCTTCCGCGCGCCTTATCCAAGTCCGTGAGGCCCAGATCAACAACAGCGGAACGGCCCAGAGATAGTATCTAATCGAGCCCCCGTTCGCGATGGCTATCGTGAAGAAGGTGGGGAGCGCCGAGATTCCGAAGATCAGCCCGCAGACGAACCAGCTTACACCCTCGATCCTGTATTGCCGCATCAGGGCCTTGGGGATGAGGTTCCGCTCCTCGTCCGCGAGTGTGAGCGTGAACCCGCCAAGGATCGCGAACATCGCTCCCAGGTCCAGGGCATAGAGGGTCGAGGTGGCGTCCGCGAAGGCAGCCGTGTTGGTCGGGCCGGGGGTGTTCCTGATAAGGTTGAAGAGGAACGGCTCCACCGAGACGCAGAATAGCAGGAGGATGTTCAGGTTGGTCACTCTCCTCGATTCCAGCGGAAAGACGGACATGATGCGGGTATAGCGGAGCCACATCGTGATCAGGATGAGGAAGCTGAACCCGAAGGTCGCGAGGTCGTTGTAGATTCCCTGGACGCTCGTCGGCGGGCTGCTCACGAGTGAAATCGCCCCGACCGAGAGGGCTAGCCCGAAGATCAGGTCGGCGAGCGACTCTATCCTCGCCCTCGGCTTCGCCCGGCCTTGCTCCGATTCATCCAAGGCTTCGTCTTGACCGCCGAGGCCAAGGTCGGCTTAAATGTGTTAGATGGGAGCTCGAGCTCGTCGCTGTCGGCCTTATCAATGGGCGGGGCCTTGTGGCCGTGGCTTGGGAGAAGTCCGCCTGGGGACCTCGGGATGGTCCTACAAGGAGTGGGAAGGTCCCTTCTACCCGAAGGGGGAGAAGAAGAAGCTCACCTACTACTCCAAGTTCTTCGATACTGTCGAGATCGACTCAACCTTCTACGGGTACCCGAGCAAGGGCATGATCCTGGGGGCAACGAAGAGCACCCCGCCCGGATTCATCTTCAGCGCCAAGCTTCCCAAGCTCTTGACGCACGAGAAGAAGCTCGACTTGGAGAGGGGCGTCAAGGAGGACCTCTTCAGGTTCCTCCACCTCATGAAGCCGCTCATCGAGGAGGGCAAGCTCGGCCCGCTTCTGATCCAGCTTCCCCCGAGCTTCGGATACTCCGACGGCCTGAGGAAGCTCGGCGGCTTCCTTGACGTCCTTCCGGCCGACGTCTCCTTCTCCGTCGAGTTCCGCAACAAGTCCTGGCTGGGGATGGCCGACGCCCTGGACATGCTCAGGGGACACAACGTCGCAGTCACCACAGTCGACGAGCCGCTCCTACCTCCCGACACCACGACCACCGCGGATTTCGCCTTCGTGAGGTGGCACGGCCGAGGCGGCAGACCCTGGTACAACTACCGGTACCGGCAGGACGAGCTTCAGGGCTGGAGCAAGAAGGTCGAGGCGATCGCCACCAAGACGAAGAAGGTCTACGGCTACTTCAACAACCATTTCCACGGGTTCGCCGTGGAGAACAGCCTGAAGATGATGGACCTCCTGGGCTCGGCGAGCGCCGAGCAACGGAAGCTGCTAGCTCAGGTCAGCAATAGGATCGACTCGGGGTTCAAGAAAGAGCAGCTGACCTTGCTGTAAGGGCCGCCTGGAACGCTTAATAATGGCTGGATAAGCCAGCCATGTCTAGAACTCACTTGCCAACAAAGGCAACCTACGGCATCGCCGTCACTCTTGCGGCCCTCTTGATAATCAGCGCCACGGCGGGGGCCTACTACTACTACGAATACCAGCAGGCGACGCAATCGAAGAATCAGTACTTGGGCGAGTTGACGACCGCGGCGAGCCAATACAATGGGCTAGCCTCAAGCTACAACTCCTCTCTCGCACTCTACAACGAGACTTTCGCGCTCCTCGTCGGGACGATCGCGGTCGTGAACACGTCGCTGCCGATATACCACCAGGCGAGCAGCCAGCTCTCGCAACTGTGGAGCCGTTACCTCAGCCTCAAGCCCGCGTCGAGCTCGGTGTATGCGGCCGACATCCTGATCGACTTTGGGAACGGGACGAGGCTCTGGTACAACGACACCAAGGTTCAGCCTGGGTGGGATATGTACGTGGAGACCGTCGTCCTAAGCCACGGAGACCTCCAGGCACAATGGTATCCGGAGTTCCAGGAGCACCTCGTGACGGGTATCGACGGAGTCTCCGACTCCCCGACGATGGGCTGGTTCCTCTGGACCTACAACGCGACGGCCTCGTGGCAGGCCTCGCAGGTCGGTGCCGACCTGGTGCCAGTCTACAACGGGTCGGTGCTAGCTTGGACCTATTGCGGGGAGACGCCATCCTACACTCCTACGTGCACTCCCTAGCGCGACCTCCCCGCAGGCAAGATGCGGCGGGCTCGCATCGCGAGGTCTTATCTACGCTGATTTCGGCCAGTCCGGATCAGTCGCTTAAGTGCCGCGAGTCTTATGGGCGAGAAGAGGATCCGAAGACTACCCGTCATAGAGAAGGATAAGCTCGTGGGCATACTTACGGCGGCGGACTTGGCGCGACTCGAGCCTCACGAGTTGCTTTGAAAGCACCTCGGCCTCCTTATCATGCGGCCTTCACGACTACTGTCCCGACCATCCAGGAATGATAGGCGCAGTAGTACGCGTATGTCCCCGGCTCCGTGAACGTATAGGTATAGCTCCCCCCTGACCCAATGTTTCCAGATCCGAAGCTCCCGTCGTTGGCCGTGACCGTGTGCGGGGCGTTATCGTTGTTCACCCACGTCACGGTGTTGTTCACCCCCATCACTACCGTGACTTGGTCCGGCGAATAGGAGAACGAGACCGAGTCGCCTGAGCCTAAGAGGATGCTCACGAATCCGGTCTCGGGAGAGGGGGTGCCGACTTGCTGCCCGGGAGTCGTTTCGTTCACGTGAGTGAGGGATGTCTCGTTGGCAATCGAGGTTGAAGTCGAGTCCCCAGCGACCGCCCGCTGCTGCGTCGGAAACTGCTGCGAGTCCGACCACACGACTGTCACGAAGGCCACGGCTATCATGCCCGATACCACCACGAGCGCGGTCAGAACCCCTTGAACCGTGGCCATCCTGTCTCTCTCCCGCCTCATCTTCAAGCTCGACGGAGCTAATCGCGGGTATTTGTTTCCCACTGTGGATCTCGCCGCACGCGCTCTCGGCGCGGGCTCGCCTCGAAGGGCCGCGTTTCGCGACCTTCTAATGCGTTCGTTTTGCGGCGGGACCGGGGGCGAGCGAGATCTTACTGCCGCCCACCTCCAAGGATGAAAGCCCACCCTCCGCCGTCGCGGTGGCCGTGAAATCCACAAGGAGGCGCTCGCCCTTCCCTCCTTCGATCTTTAGGAAGCCCTCGATGTTCTTTCCTTCTTCCCGCCTTATCTTGACGCTCAGCAGCATCCTTCCATTCAGGTAGCCCTCCAGCTGCGCCCCGATGCTTCTCGCGAGCGGTGACTCGTGACCCGCGTCGGTAGCGGCCTCGCCGTGTGGCTGCGTGCGTTCTGCTCGCAGCTTCGGTGCCATCGTCGTAATCACCCGGCCTTCACGATTATCGTCCCTACCATCCAAGGGTGGTAGATGCAGTGGTAGTGGTAGGTGCCCGGCGTCGTGAAGGTGAATGTGAACGCGCCGGTCGGCGCCATGTTCCCGGAATCGAAGCTCCCGTCGTTGGCGGTGACCGTGTGCGGGGCACTGTCGTTGTTCACCCACGTGACCGTGTTGTTGACCCCAACGACCACCGTCACCGGGTTTGGCGAGTATGATTGGGCGATCGAAGCGTTGGCTCCCGAGCCTTGGACTATGGCGACATTGGTGATCTTGGGCGATTGACCCCCTTGTTGCCCCGCGCTCGAGCTCTTTCCTGTGTAGGCGGAGTCCGGAAGCACGGTGAGGTATCCAATCATGCCGACTTCAGCATGATAAGTGCAGACGAACTCAAAGACCCCGGCGTACTTCGCGACGAAGCTATAGGTGGCCGAAACGTTGCCGGGCGTCCCTGTGACGACGACGCCTGGGGAGTTGTTCAGGGCGTTCGTCGAGAAAGTCTGGCCAGTGATGTCATTGATTAGTCCAGGGACAGTGGCATTGACCACTATGTTGTAGGGCGGCCCGATTACAAAGTCGTGTGCGACCGTGTCGTTGTCTATGAGGGTGAGGTCCACCTTGTCGCCCTGGTTCACGACGATGTTGGAGGGGTCGAACCTGTCCTGATGAGCGTTAGGCACGAGATACCATGTCTCCCTGATCTGCCTGATCGTGTTTGTCTGGTTCATGACGGGAAGCGCCGTCTCGTTGATTGATCCGCCCGACTTCACGGTCGTGGTAGAGGCGGCGGTAGTATTGGCAGCGACCGCCGACTGCAGGGATGACAATTCTGCCGAATTTGTCCTCACCACGCTGAGATACGCAAACGCCATCGTGCCGAAGATCAGCACCAGCGCCACCAGCGCCCCCTCTATGGTGGTAATCCCTCTTCTCTGCCCGCCCTTGGTCAGCCTCATAGCCCATAATGGGGGCGTGGCAGTATATCTCGCCGTCTGTACGTTCTCACGCAAGCTGCATAGGCTTATGTACAAATGCGCACGCCGCAACCTCGCATGGCACGGACAAACATCGCCGTAGACGAAGAAACGGCAGATCTCTTGGCTGACGAGGCGACTAAAGAGAACAAGAGCCTATACGCGCTCACCAATGAAGCGCTGACCGCCGTCCTGAAAATATGCAAGTACGGAGGCTCACCGAAGGAGGTCTACTCATCCTGGAGGTGGAGCAGAATCCTGAAGGATACGGATGCGATTCCGCTCCCAGGGGACCTCATGGAGCGGTTGATGAAGAAGGTCTTCCTAGCTGACCAGGACTGGCTCCTGAAAGAGTGGTTCGAAGAAGGCAAGAGGGTCGGGTCGTACCTGCACATGTACGCCGAAGACTTCCGGATGCTCGCTTCCAGAGTCGACGAGCTGCAAGGCTTCCTTCCTGTGAAGCGGGTGGAAATCGAGATAAAGGACGAGCAGGTAAAGGAGATCGCCATTGTGCGGGTCATAGGTGCGGGTTTCTCTCCCGAATCTACCCGCTGCACCGAGCAGTTCGTCTTGGGGCTACTCTCGGCATACCCCTTCAAGATCACGAATAGCAGAGTTTCTGAGGGCATGATTGAAGTCAGGGCGGAGGAAGAAAAGCGGAGCCGTTGATCTGGGCGGAGAGTAGCCCCTGAAAATAGTGTACAAGTGTATACACTCGACCGCGCGACCACACAGACGTGCAGGCCGGGATACAGACGTACAAGCCGTCTCTAATACTTCCGAACTTCATTAAGAGGCTATAGATGGTTAGGATGGCGCAAGAGATTCAGGCAATCGCCGGAAGAGAAGGAATCGGCAGTGCTCGGATGGGTCGGATGAACTCGCTGCTCATGTCGAAGACAGAAGAGAAGGCTCGCGACACGATTGGGGACGCGGCCGTCCAAAGCGTCAGGCTGTCGAGCGCGATCCTCACTGCTCTTGGAGACGAGTCCTCCAGGAGGATACTCGCCTCGGCCATCGCGAGCGGAAAGACCGTGGAGGAGATCAGTGCAGAGCAGAACCTCCCGCTGAGCACTTGCTACAGGAGGGTGAGGAGCCTTCTAGGCGAAGGGTTGATGATCCTGGAGAGAACGGTTGTCACGCATACCGGGAAGAGGTACGCAATCTACCGGACCTCCTTCTCAAAAGCGGCGATAAGATTCAACGGCGGCGAGATCGCCTTAGAAGTCACCCCCAACCTGGACATCATCGACAAGCTGCGCAGAAGGTGGCTTTCGGCAAACTATCCTTTGCAGAACCAGGATGACCGCCTCTACGGGACGGCGAGCGAGTTCCCACACTTCGCCGAGCAAATCACCGGCCCCTTCGAGTGAGAAGCGGTTGAAGAGCGGAAAGGACCTCCAGCCCTATAGGAAAATCCTCGTCGGCTACGACGGCTCCGAGAACGCGAAGCGTGCGCTGGATCGCGCGATCGCTCTCTCGAGCGAGCAAGGAGCAGCCCTGCGAATCGTAGTCGCAGTGAGCACCCTCCTGATGGTGTACGGCCCGACAGCGCCTTACTACCCGCCCGGTTACACTGATGAGGTCATGAAGGAGGGAAGGAAGCTGCTGGAGGCGGCAGTGAACAAGGCCAAGGGCGCCGGTCTGGAAGCCTCGGGCTCCGTGGAGGACGGGCACCCCTCGGAGATAATCCTTGACATCGCCGAGAGCGGAGGCGTCGACCTCATCGTCCTAGGCAGGAGAGGGATAACCGGGGTGGAGAGGTTCCTGATCGGAGGCGTCTCATCCTCGGTGGTCAACCACTCAAAGTGCGATGTCCTGATAGTGAAGTGATAGAGATGCTCTCGGTCCGCGACATCATGACTGGTTGGGTGGCGACCTCCGACCCCCAAAGGAGCTTGAGGGAGGCGGCGATCACGATGGCGAATGCTCGCACTGGCTCGCTCATCATCGTCAGCAAAGGGAAGCCAGTCGGGATAGTCACAGAAAAGGGCGTGGCACGGGCCCTCTCCGAGGGCGCAAACCCTGACAAGGTGCAGGTCAAGAAGGTCATGTCGAAGCGCCTCATCACGGCCTCTCCCGACAAGAGGGTCGAAGAGGCCGCCGAGCCGATGGCAGAGAAGCAGATCAAGAAGCTCCCAGTCGTCGAGAAGGGTGGCCTGATCGGGATGGTCACGCAGACCGACATAGTGGCATAGACCTTCGACTTGGTCACGTCCCTGAAAGAGATGGTCAGGGCGAGGTACAGGCCGCCAGACTTCCAACCATAAGCGGGGTGTGAGCATGTCGAACTCGACCGCAACCACGCAAGAACCGAACTCGAGCGAGAAGCCGACACTGAGGAAGGAGCTGGGCCTTTGGAGCCTCGTGGCACTTGGCGTCGGCGGGATAATCGGCTCTGGAGTCTTCGGGCTTCCTGCGACGATGGGCTCGGTCGCCGGGCCTTCCCTGATCCTCGCCGTGGCCCTCGTGGGCTTGATCACCATTCTCCTGGCCCTTATCTACTCTGAGCTTGGGTCCGCCTTCCCGATAACGGGCGGGCCCTATTCGATACCCAGACTGGCGCTGGGCGACACGGGCGGGTTCGTCATAGGGTGGGGATACTTCCTCTACGCGTTCACCGGCACCGCGGCCATCATCGACATAATGGTCACCTACGCGGCCTTCTACGTCCCCGGCCTCTCGGTGGGTCTCACCCTCACAGGCACTGGGATAGCGCTCGCAGTCGCGGCGACCATCGTCTTCACGATAATCAACGTGCTCGGCGTCAGGTGGGGCGCCGCGTTCGCCATCGTCACCACGGTCGCCAAGCTCCTCCCGCTACTCCTATTCGGGCTGGTGGGGCTGGCGCTCCTGCATCCTTCGAACTTCTCCCCGTTCATCCCGTTCGGATGGAGCGGAATCGGGCTCGCCATGGCGTTCGGCTTCTTCTCGTTCACGGGATTCGAGGCCGTCGTCATCCCCACGGGGGAGGTAAGGAACCCGCAGAGGACGATCCCCAGAGCCATGATGATAACGATGGGGATCGTGATCTCGGTCTACCTCCTCATCGCGGTCTCATTCGCAGGCCTGATCAACTGGTCAGGTCTGGGGCTCTCGACCGGCGACTGGGGGAGCGTATCCAGCCTCTCCTCGCCCCTCTCAGACATCTCGAAGGCGGCCGGCCTGGGCATCCTCGCGACTGTCATCACGGTCGGCGCGCTCATCAGCACGACCGGTGCGGGCAGCGACTGGGTGCTCTTCCAGGGAAGGATCCCCTACGCGATGGCAGAGGACGGCCTCTTCTGGGGTCCCATGGACAGGGTGCACAAGAAGTACGCGACGCCCTACGTCTCGATAATCTTCGCATCAGCGCTGACGATCATCACGCAGGTCCTCGTCCCGAGCTTCCCCAGCGTCGTGCTCATCGCGTCGATAACGACCCTGATACCCTACGCGGCAGCATCGGTCTCCCTCGCGGTCATGAGAAAGACCCACGCCTCGACCGAGCGGCCGTTCAAGCTGCCCGCGGGGGTGGCGCTCTCGGCGCTCGGCTTCGTTCTCTCGACGATACTGATCTACTGGGCCTCGTGGCCGTGGACGCTTGTGGGAGCCGCCGCCACCCTCATAGGGTTCCCGCTCTACCTTACCGTGGGCCACCACAAGCTCGATCTGAAGAGGCAGGCATGGCTTATCGCCTACATCGTCGGCCTCGCGGTGATCTCACTCCTAGGAGACACCAATTTCATCTACCAGAATTTCCTGCCGATCGGACCTATGGGGATAATACCTATTCCATACGACCTCGTGGTGCTAGTCCTCTTCGGACTCGGGATCTTCGCCTGGGCGTACAAGGCAAACACATGAGGAGATAGTCGGTGGAATCTGCCGTTAGAGCGGAGTGGGACGCCCTCAAGGAGGTCGTCGTCCACAGGCCTGGCATCGAGATGTTCTTCGGCCTGATGGCGCCCTTCTCCTTCCTCTACGAGAGGGCCTTCAGCATGGACGAGGCCATCTACGAGCACGCCGAGCTCGAGCACGCGCTCGCCTCGGCCGGGGTGAGGGTCCACAGGCTGAAGCGGCTCGCCGTCAACCTCGCGAAGGAGAACTCTGAGCTCCTCGAGAGGGCGAGGCAATACGCCGTCGGGATCGTGAGGTTCAGCGGCCCCAGCGACGACGTGGAGAAGGCCCGCCGCGAATTCAAAAGGAGCATCACGGACCTCGACGCCGAGACCATCTTCAACATCCTGCTCCTAAGGCCCAGCGTCTCGCTTGAAGAGAAGAAGGGGGTGCGCGTCGTCCTTCCCCGCGTCAAGCTCGACGTCCCGCTCGCGAACCTATACTTCATGAGGGACCAGCAGGCCGTCTCCGACCGCGGCGTCATGGTCGGGAGGATGTCGAAGCCCCAGCGGCAGATGGAGCCTCTGATCACGGGGGCGATCCTAGAGATGGCCGGTGCAAAGGTCGCCTTACACGTGAAGCGGCCGGGGACCTTCGAAGGAGGCGACTTCATGCCTGCGGGAGATTTCGCTATGCTCGGGCTCGGGGACAGGACTAACCGCAGCGGGGTCAACCAGATTCTTGCCAAAGGCGTCGGTTTCGAGGAGATGGCCGTCGTCCATCAGGCTTCGCACCCGCTGATTCCGGGCGACCAACCCGACCCCATGATCAACATGCATCTCGACACTTACCTCAACATAGCGGGGAAGGGCGTCGCTGTAGGGTGCGTCCCTCTCCTGAAGCGGGCCAAGGTAGAGGTCTACAAGAGGTCCGCGAAGGGCGCCTACAGGCGCCAGTCAGGCAACCCGAACGTCCACGACTATCTCGTGAGCCACGGGTTCACCATCGTCCCGATAACCACCCTCGAGCAGATGTGCTATGCCTCGAACTTCCTCTGCCTGAGCGACCGCAAGGTCATGGCGGTGGAGGTGGAAAACGTCGTGGACAAGGTCCTGAAGAATCTGGAGGATCAGGCGAAGGTCGCCCCACATCGCTACGGCAGGCTGTTCCAGGAAGCGAAGAAAGAGCGGGCGCAGCTCAGAGACTCGGGCCAGTTCTTCCCCCACAAGAAGGAGTTCAATGACCTCGGCGTCGAAGCGACGGCGCTGCCACTCCAGGAGATAACTGGCGGCTACGGGGGTGCGCACTGCATGACGTGCGTCCTAAGCAGGCGGCCGAGGACGTAGAGGGACGCGGCGACGCTGGGGTGTTGGTGATGCCGAGCAACGCACAGGCAACCAGGGTCTCCGCCCTGGTCGCGTCTGGTGAGAAGGTCGAAGCCACCATCCATGGGAGGCCAGAATAGAAATGGATGGGAAGAACAGAAGCAAGAAGACGGCCTTGCTCCCGGAACTCAAGGTCCTGAACATAGGAGTCTCCACCTTCGCCGACGACCTTCGCACTCGGGATGTCGAGGTGGTCCATGTTGATTTGAAGCCTCACAACGGAAGAGACGTTGAGATGCTAAGGATGCTCGAAAAGTTGGGAGCCTAGCGGTGCCGGCCTTGAGGATCCTGGTCGCCCTGGGCGGAAACGCCATCCTGCGACGAGACGGCAAGGGGACGGCGGAAGAGCAGTTCGAGAACGTCCGAAGCGCCTGCAAACACCTCGTGGGAATGATACGGCAAGGACACGCGGTGACCATCACTCACGGTAACGGGCCACAGGTTGGCGACATACTCCTGAAGGACGAGCTTGCGCGAGGAACGCTTCCGCAGATGCCGCTCGACGTCTGCGGCGCCGAGTCTCAGGGGATGCTCGGCTACATGATCCAGCAATGTCTGCGGAACGAGCTTAGGGAGGTCGGGCTAGACTTGCAGGTCGCGACGGTGCTTACGGAGACGGTCGTCGACGCGGACGACCCCGCCTTCAAGAACCCAACCAAGCCCATCGGCCCGTTCTACAAAGCAACCGAGGCAATTCGGCTGAGAGAAGAGAGGGGTTGGGTCCTCGTCAACGACAGCGAGCGAGGGTATAGGCGGGTGGTCCCTTCGCCGGTCCCTTTGGCAGTGGTGCAGGGGAAGGTGATTCGAGAGTTGGTGGACCTCGGGGTCATCGTGATCGCCGCAGGAGGCGGAGGCATCCCTGTGACTTCCGGCGGTGAGTCGAAGGGAGTCGAGGCAGTGATAGACAAAGACTTGAGCGCCGCGGTCTTGGCGCAGGTGGTCGAGGCCGAAGTCTTGCTGATCCTCACGGATGTGGAGAATGTATACCTCGACTACGACAAGCCCGGCCAAACCCAGATCAGAGAGATGACGGTCCGGGAGTGCAGAGAGTACCTCAAGAGGGGACAGTTCGCTGCGGGGAGCATGGGGCCCAAAATAGAGAGCGCGGTCAGGTTCCTAGAGTCTGGAGGAGACAAGGTGATAATCACATCTCTGGGGATGGCCGAGGAGGCCATTGCCGGAAGGGCCGGAACAAGTATCGTAGGTTGACCTGCTGCACATCTGCGTTGGTGCGGAGACGGCATGCGAAGTCTTCAGAGAGCGCGGCTCATTCTCAGAGTTGAGAAATGGTTCCCTGCTTTATTAGACAACCAAACGCACTAGCGATGGACGTGAATTGACAGTGACAGCGGAGGAGAGGAGAATCACCCTGAGCGACCGGGTCTACCAAAGGTTGACCAGGGCGATGGGAGAGGGAGAGAGCATCGACGACGTCATCATGCGCCTGACATCCACCAAGCTCTTCGGCCTCCAAAGGCGAGGGGAGGTGGAGATCTTGACCTCTGATGACAGGAGCCTCTCCGTGGGCGTAGACCAAGACCTCTGCATGGGCGCCGAGAGCTGTGTGGCCATCGCTCCCGAAGTGTTTTCTCTTGACGAGAAGCAGCTTGGCCGGAGGACGAGCACCGAGCCCTTGGGCATGATGGATGTGGAGGAGGGGACGGTCGACAGCGATAGGATGATACGCGCAGCGAAGTCTTGCCCGTACAAGGCCATACACGTCCGTGACAAGAAGACCGACGTACTGCTAGCGCCCTAGCGCGCCGCACACATCCACATCGATCGCTCCCGGCGCCTATCGGGTAACCGTGGAGGAGAGAGAAGGCTCATCCGTGCGGAACCAAACTTTCACCGTCACGGTCGTTCCCGCCCTCGTCATCATGGAGCACCTGACCTTCGTGCCGCAGCTCTAGACGTGTCGAAAGGGACCACCGTCTACTGGATGAACCTCGATTCCACAATTGGGTGCTGCGACCCTGGGATCCACAACGTCGACTTCACAGTAGGGATTAGCGTCCGGTCCCCCGACCTCGGAACGCGTGACGCCTGGAGCCTCCGGTTCGAGAATGCGGGGGACTTCTACTACACCTGCTCGATCGACCCGTACATGACGGGAGAAGTAAGCGTCTCGGCATGAAATCCGTTTTTAG
>DATLRR010000023.1:0-35050 GCA_035534595.1 Nitrososphaerales archaeon | reverse complement strand
GAGACCGTCAACTCGATGGACAAGGCGAGGTTCCCCGCGAAGGTCAGGAAGAGGCTGCCCTGGAGGAAGAAGACGGAGCAGCTCCTCAGGAAGGACGTCCACAACGCCCGGCAGTATTCCTATCTCCAATATCTTGAGCCTGAGCTAATCAAGCCGATGGCAGGATAGAATTACGTCCCAAGGCTTCTTTCAGGGCAACGCATAAATATTGAGTCCCGAACGGTTTTGAGCGAGAAAAGATGAGGCTTCAACGAGGCGGTTCAGTTTATCCGCATCTCAGCTATCAGAAGCCCATCTTCGGTTTTCGCTACTAGCTCGCGCTCTAGTTTCCTTCGCGAAAATCAGCCGGAGCGTCTTGCACCATGAGCACAACTAAGATGTTAGAGACAGTCGTAGTCAAGTTCGGCGGGTCCGTCCTCGAGAACGAGAAGGCCGTCGACCAAGTGGCCTCCCTGATCAAGGAGACCAAGGCCAAAGGCCTGGGCGTGGTGGTCGTGGTCTCCGCGATGAAGGGGGTGACCGACCAGATCATGGCTCTCTCCAAGAAGGAGAACCCGGAGATCGAGCCCTATCTTCTCGACGAGCTCCTATCCTCGGGGGAGAAGACCAGCGCTCGCCTGGTGGCCGCTGCACTCGCGTCATTCGGCCTGCAGTCGGTCACAGTGGACCCCGATACCCCCTACTGGCCTGTGATCACGGACGAAAGGCACCTCGACGCCAACCCGCTCGTCGAGGAGAGCAGGGCCAAGGCACAGCAGCTCATACTCCCGCTCCTAGCGGCGGGGAAGGTCCCGGTCGTCTGCGGATTCCTTGGGAAGACCATCGGCGGGAAGACCACGACCCTCGGGAGGGGCGGAAGCGACACGACGGCGGTGCTCCTGGGCAACTGCCTGAACGCCAAGGAAGTGATCCTGGTGAAGGACGTGGAAGGGGTGTACTCCAGCGACCCCGACAAGGTCACGAACCCGCAATTCATCGAGAGCCTCAACGGAGAGGAGGCAGAGATGCTCGCGGCGGGCGGAGCGAAGTTCCTCCATGTGAAGGCGCTTCGATACCAGTCGTCCGGCCTGCGGATCAGGGTGACCAACCTCGACAAGCTCGATTCTGGGACGGTCATCAAAGGGGAGCTCTCTCCAGTCCAGGTCGAGCTTCTCGGCGAGGGCGTGTCGATGATAACGTTCGTCGGCTTGAACCCCGAGAAGACCGAGTCGATAATCCGAGCGGCGAAGGCCGTCAGGGAGGCGCATGGAGACCTGTTAGCCCTCTCGCTAGAGTCGAACGCGGCGATATTCTACGTGGGCGGGGGGGAGAATGTGCTCGACGGCGTCCACCAGGTCCTTGTCGAGGACAAGATTGGCAAGGCGGTCTCCGAGTTTCCGCGCCTTTCGATGATAACCGTGAAGGGGGCGGCGCTGGAGACCGAGAAGGGCGTGGTCCAGAGGATAACGAGCCCGCTGGCCAAGGCCGCCATCAACGTCTACGGGATCGTGACTATCCTGTCTTCCGTCCGGGTGTTCGTTTCCGCAGAGCACTCGGAGAGGGCGTACGGCCTCGTGAAGGAGGCGATGATGGGACCTGCTGAGAAAAGGGGAGAGTTCCTATCCAAATGACCAGGCACGCGGAGGTAAGGGTAGCCCTTCTTGGGGCGACGGGCGCGGTGGGGCAGCGCTACATCAACATGCTCCCGAAGCACCCTTACCTGCACCTGGAGGTCCTGATGGGAGGAGAGTCCGCGGGGAAGAAGTACGGCCAGGCCGTGCACTGGCTCTTCCCCGAAGCGATGGACGCCTCGATGGCCGAGAAGGTCGTCAGGCAAGCTAAGCCCGAGTCCGCGAGGGGGTGCGACATCGTCTTCTCCGCGCTCCCCCCAGAGGTGGCGGCGGAGGTCGAGACGAAGTTCGCGAAGGCAGGGTTCATGGTAGTCAGCGAGGCGAGCGCGCACCGCATGGACCCGGACGTCCCGCTGATGATCCCCGAGATCAACGCGGAGCACCTCATGCTGCTCGAGGGCCAAAAGAAGAAGAGAGGATGGAAGGGGGCGATCGCGACGACCCCGAACTGCACCGGGACGGGGCTTTCGATGGTGCTAAAGCCCCTCATCGACGAATATGGGGCGAGGAAGGCCATCGTGACCACGATGCAGGCCCTATCAGGGGCAGGCTTCCCGGGGGTGCCGTCGCTCTCGATCCAGGAGAACGTCATACCCTACATCAAGAACGAGGAAGAGAAGGTCGCTGCCGAGGCAAAGAAGATTCTAGGGACATTCGCGAACGGGGCGATCAAGCCCAGTCCGCTCACGATGGGGATAACCTGCAACCGGGTCGCCGTGATCGACGGGCACATGGAGACGCTCTACGCGGAGTTCGCCCGGGAGATCACCCCGAAGGAGGCCGAGAGGTCTCTCGAGCGGTTCAGGGGCGCGCCTCAGACGCTCAAACTCCCCACGGCGCCGGACCAACCGATCATAGTAAGGAAGGAGAACGACAGGCCGCAGCCGCGCCTCGACAGGATGGCGGGGAGCGTCCCCGGCATGAGCGTCGTGGTCGGGAGAGTCAGGAATGGGATAGACGGCAAGTCACTTCAGCTCACCCTGCTCTCGCACAACACCATCAGGGGAGCGGCGGGGACTGCCATCCTCACAGCGGAGCTGATGGAGAGGGAAGGATACCTGGGCAACTAGGTGTAACACATTGGTCTTTGGAAAGCAAGTGAGGCTTGGAAGGATAACGAAGAACGGGAGGATGCTCTGCATCCCCATGGACCACTCGTTCACGATTGGGCCGGTGGCGGGGCTGGAGAACCCCGAGGAGATGGTCGTCAAAGTGGCGAAGGGCGGAGCCACAGCGTTCCTGGTGCACAAGGGGATAATCAAGGTCCTCACGAAGCCGGCGGGGATTGGGATGATCATGCATGTCTCGGCGAGCACGCAGCTGAGCCTGGCCCCGAACAGGAAGGTGCTGAGCGCATCGGTGCTCGAGGGTGTGAGGCTGGGCGCGGACGCAATCTCGATCCACGTGAACATGGGCTCCAAGGAGGAACCCGAGATGCTCGAGCAATTGGGAATGGTTGCCGACCAGTGCGACGAGTACCAGCTTCCGTTCATCGCGATGATGTACCCGCGGGGCGAGAACATCAAGGACCCCTCAGACCCCGACGTCGTCGCGCACGTCGCGAGGGTGGGTGCCGAGAGCGGCGCCGACATCGTCAAGACGGTCTACACGGGCGACATGGAGAGCTTCCGGGAGGTCGTCAGGAAGTGCCCGGTCCCGGTCGTCCTCGCGGGCGGGGCTAAGGTAGCGACCGACGCCGAGATACTCAAGCTCGCCAACGACGTCATGGAGGCCGGGGCGATGGGGGTGACCTTCGGTAGGAACGTCTTCCAGCACCGCGACCCGACGCTGATCGTGAGGGCGATACGAAGGATAGTGATAGAGAGGAGTAGCGTAGGAGAGGCGATGGAGGTCATGAGCGCTGCCAACGCCTGAGAAAGAGATAGTCCTCGACGTCACAGACATCCCCGACATCGCCAGGGCCCTCAAGGAGGCGAAGGCCGTCGGGATAGCCGCCGTGCTCACCCGAGGCCAGTCGAAGCGGCTCGAGGGTGGCGAGGGGCTCCGCGAATACATGGAGAAGGACGGCGACTTCGCATGGGTGGAGGTGAGGGGCGCCAAAGACCTCGACCGCGCCGTGGAGTCCGCCCTCCAGAAGGACCACGGGTTCGTCGTCGTTGACTGCACCAACTGGAAGATCATCCCGCTCGAGAACCTCATCGGCGAGTTCCGGCGTAGGCACCGGAAGATCTACGCCTTCATGAAGTCGGAGGGAGACATCAAGCTCGCCTTCTCAATCCTGGAGAAGGGGGTCGACGGGGTCGTCATCCCCTACTCCTCGCTCGTGGCCTCGAAGGAGTTGATCTCGACCGTGACCTCGGGCGCAGCCGGCCAGCGGCGCCACCTCCCGCTCGTGAAGGCGAGGGTCAAGCGCGTCGTCGACGTGGGCGACGGGGAGAGGGTCTGCATAGACACCGCTTCCCAGCTCGGACTGGGAGAAGGGATGTTGATCGGGAGCATCGCCAGCTTCTTCTTTCTGGTGCACAGCGAGACGGTGCCGACCGAGTACATCCCGACGCGCCCCTTCAGGGTCAACGCCGGCGCTCTGCACAGCTACATCCTCGGGGCGGACGGGAAGACGAGGTACCTATCCGAGCTTCGGAGCGGCGACAAGGTCCAGCTTGTGGACAAATCAGGGACGAGGCGGGACGCCACCGTCGGGAGGATAAAGATGGAGAGGAGGCCATTGGCGATGATAGAGGCTGAGGTCGACGGCCACGAGGGGACGGCGATGCTCCAGAACGCCGAGACCATCAGGCTGGTTCGCCCGGACGGGACCCCGCTCGCCATCACTGAAGCGAAGGCGGGCGACGAGATACTGGTGCACATCGCAGAGGAGTCCAAGGGAAGGCATTTTGGCGGCGAGGTCGACGAGTTCATTGTGGAACGCTAACCCCACGGGGGAAGCGCGGGCGGCGAAGTGACCGCCCTTGGTCAGGAGGAAGGTCGAGACCAGGCTCTGCACCTCCGTCAGCGCGGACTCTCCGGAAGAGCTCGCGAACAAGGCGACCCTCGCGCTCTCGCTCGGGTCTGACCTGGTGGAGCTCAGGATCGACAAGCTCAAGAGAGGGATCTCGCCCCGCGAGCTCGAGGCGGAGCTCTCTGTCTTCGCGCAAAGAGCCGTCTTCACGGTAAGGTCCAGCAGGGAGGGCGGCGCGTTCAGGGGGGGCGAGGCCCAGCGCCTCGAGCTGATCTCGCGCTTGGCCGCGATGGGGCCCGCCTACCTTGACATCGAGCTGAGCACAGCGAAGGAGAACAAGAGCTGGGTAGAGTCCCTCCCCGGGGATGTCGAGAGGATCGCCTCGTGGCACGACTTCAAGGGGACGCCAGAGCTGAAGGCGCTCAGGTCGAACCGCGAGGAGGGGCTGGAGTGGGGCTCGCTGGCGAAGATCGTGACCACGGCCAAGAGCGTGGACGACAACCTAAAGACCCTGGCGCTCTGCGCGGACGATCCCGACAGGACGGTGTCGTTCTCCATGGGAGAGCTCGGGATGGTCTCGCGTGTGGTCTCCTTGCACCTGGGCGCGCCCCTAGCCTACGCGTCGCTCCCCGACGAGGCGGTAGCGCCAGGCCAGATATCGATCTCCACGATGAGGACGCTCCGGAGCATGGTCGTCTGAACGATGAAGGACCGGTATTGCGTAATCGGGAGGGACGTCTCGCGCTCTCAGTCGCCCGCGATGATGAACGCCGCGTTCCGCTACCTGCAAATCGAGGCGGAGTATACCAAGGTCAGCGTCCCCGAATCCAAGTTCCCCAGGGAGTTCGGCCGGATGATGACAGCGGGCTTCAACGGGATGAACGTCACGATCCCTTTCAAGACCAGCGTGATCGAGTTGCTCGAAGGTCTCGACCCAGTAGCGACGAGGATCCAGGCGGTCAACACGGTGAAGCTGGAGAAGGACGGGCGGTATCTGGGGCACAACACCGACCCGGACGGAATACTGGGGCCGCTCCAAGGGATGGCGGCCTCCCTTGACATCAGGAACGCCATGCTCATAGGGGCCGGCGGGGCTGGGCGCGCGTTCTGCGAGGCGATGAACCGGATGGGCTGTGTCGACTTGGCAGTCGCGGTGCGCGACGTCGAGCGGTCGCGCCGGTTCGTGCAGGAGATGGAGATGGCGTTCCCGAGGATGAACCTCACGCTGGCCTCCATGAAGGACCTGCGCCACCTCAACCACGACCTGGTCTTCAACGCCTCGCCCATGGGGGCCGCCGGAGAGCCGCTTCCGAAAGAGTTGAAGCGAGTCCTGCCCGGCAGCAAGGTGGTGTTCGACGCCGTCTACCGCCCCAAGCAGACCAGGCTGTTGGCTGAGGCGAAGCGAAACGGGTCAGAGGTCATACACGGCGAGGAGATGCTCCTCCACCAAGGGATGGCCGCCTTCAAGCTCTGGACGGGGAAGGGTGCTCCGGAGAAGGTGATGAGGGGGGCGCTGTCGGGCTCTCGAAGGGGGAAAACAGAAAAGCCGATGAGAGGTCGGGCGACGAGATGACAGTGGTCAGGGCGAAGGCCGCCACCTTCGGAGCCATCAGCCTGGTCAACGCTATAGCGAGCGGCAAGGGGGCGACAGCGAGCGTGAGGCTGACCACCGAGGCGGAGGTCGAGATCGAGGCCTCGAGCGGGGACTGGGAGGTCTTCGTCAACGGCAAGAAGTCAGGGTCTGGCCTTGCCCTCGAGACGGTGCGGCACGCGGTCAGGGCGGCGGGCAAGGACCCAGACGCGTTCTCGGGCAGGGTTCAGACCACCTCGAGCGTCCCGATAGGAGTAGGGCTCAAGACGTCCTCTGCCTCCTCGACCGCCATCGCTATCGCGGTCTACGCAGCGCTCGGCCAGAAGGCCTTCGACCCCAAGAAGGTGCTAGACTGCAGCGTCGAGGCCTCGCTCGCGAGCGGTGCGAGCGTCACGGGGGCGCTCGACGACGCCGCGGGGTGCCTCCTCGGAGGCGTGAACATGACCGACAACCTGGCGAGGAAGGTCATCAGCTCCAAGCTCTTCGAGAAGAAGCTCAAGGTGGTGATCAAGGTGCCGAAGACCCTGAGCAGGAGAGAAGCCGTCGACCCCCAATTCGTCAGGAGGTTCGGCGGCCTGACCAACCTCTTCTTCGAGATGACCCTCAAGGGCGACTACTGGAGGGCGATGGTCTTGAACGGGATGGCATACTCGTCCATCCTAAAATACGACCCGTTCCCAGCGCTACGTGCAGTGGAACTAGGCGCTTTGGGAGCGGGACTCTCCGGGACCGGACCAGCTGTGGCGGCGGTCTTCGACCCCTCGAAGCAGGCAGAGGTTGACGCTCTGACGAAGGACTGGGAAGCGGACGGAAGCAGCGTCATCGCGACCGAGACGAACAACGAGCACGGGAGGCTCCTCGAAGTTGGCTAGGAGCGCGACGGTCCACGGCGCGACGCGCGTGCTGGCGACAGGCCAGCTCAGTGGTAGCATCTCCGTCCCGCCGAGCAAGAGCTACACGCACCGGGCCGTCCTGATGGCGAGCCTCGCGGTGGCTGGCGGACGTGGAAGGGGGTCGAGGATCAGGAACCCGCTCCTCTCCAGAGACACAAACGCCACCGTTGACGCCTGCGCGGCGATGGGCGCCGAGATGGAGAGAGAGGAGGGCGTCCTCACGATTGTGGGGACCCCGCCCAGGGTGCCCGACGACGTCGTCAACGTCGAGAACTCGGGCACGACGCTCAGGTTCATGACGTCCGCGTTCTCGCTCGCCCCGGCTGGGTACGTCGCGCTGACCGGCGACTCTAGCATAAGGAGAAGGCCGATGCAGCCTCTCCTCGAGACCCTGGGGCAGCTCGGCGTGCAGGCGTGGAGCTCGAGAGGCAACGGGTGCGCGCCAGTGATCGTCAAGACGGGCGGGATGCGAGGAGGAAAAGCCTCGATCAGGGGAGACGTCTCATCCCAATTCATATCATCCCTCCTGATTTCCACCCCGATGGCCGAGATTGACACCTCGCTCAGGGTCGCGGACGCGGTCTCGAGGCCATACATCGAGATGACGCTGCGGCTCGCCGAGCACTTCGGCGTGAAGGTCCGCAAGAGGGGATACTCGGAGTTCGATGTGGCCTCAGGTCAGGAGTACAGGGCCGCGGACTTCTCGGTACCCGCGGACTTCAGCTCGGCCTCTTTCATCGTGGCGGCCGTGGCGATGATAGGCGGCAAGGTCAGAATCGAGAACCTGGACGCGAGCCTCCCGCAGGGGGACGCGCGCATCACAGAGATAGCAAGGCTCATGGGCGCGAAGGTGGCGGAGGAGAAGGGCGCGCTAGTGATCTCATCGGACGGGGACAAGCTCCACGGGGGGACGTTCGACCTGGGGGACACGCCCGACCTCCTTCCTGTGGTAGCCGCGCTGGCCCTGAGGTGCGACTCCCCGGTGGAGATAGTCGGGACCGCCCACGCTCGGTTCAAGGAGACCGACAGGATAGCCATCGTCTCCAAGGAGCTCTCGAAGCTCGGCGCGAACGTCAGGGAGAGGGAAGACGGCCTCAGGATATCCCCACAGAAGGGGAGGCTGGAGGCAGCCCTCATGGACGCCCACGACGACCACAGAATGTTCATGGCGTTCTCGCTGGCCTCGATGCTGATCCCCGGGGGGGCTCCCGTAGTGGGCGCGGAGAGCCTCGACGTCTCGTACCCGACCTTCCTCGAGGACATGAAGAGGCTCGGAGCGAAGGTCAAGGGCGAGTAGTGGTGGCTTGAGCGATGCCAGGAAACATCTACGGTGAGAGGTTCGTCGTCATGAGCTTCGGCGAGAGCCACGGCAAGGGAGTCGGAGCCGTCGTGGACGGGGTCCCGGCCGGGCTCGTCCTCTCAGAGGCAGACATCCAGCCAGACCTCGACCTGAGGCGGCCTGGCCAGTCCATCGTCACGACCCAGAGGAAGGAGGGGGACGTCGTAGAGATAATGTCCGGGGTCTTCAACGGGCGCACAACGGGGGCTCCTGTGATGATGATGATACGCAACCTTGACGTCGATTCGCGTTCATACGAGGCGATGGTGAACACGCCGCGCCCAAGCCACGCGGACCTGACGCACAAGACCAAGTACGGAGGATTCAACGACTACAGGGGGAGCGGCAGGGCATCCGCGAGGGTCACGGCCGGCTTCGTCATGGCCGGCGCGATAGCCAAGAAGCTCCTGAAAGAGGCGCTGGGGATCGAGATAGTCGCGTACACGCTCGAGCTGGGGGGGCTGAGGGCCGAGGGGTTCACCCTAGACGACGCGCGGAAGAACAGGTACTCGAACGAGGTGAGGAGTCCCGACCCCGAGCTCGCCGAGAGGATGAAGCGGATGGTCATCAAGAGCCGGGGCGAGGGAGACAGCCTCGGCGGGATAGTCGAGTGCGTCGCTCTCAACCTCCCCGTCGGGCTTGGCGAGCCGGTCTTCAACTCGCTCGACTCCGACCTGGCGCAGATGGCGCTCTCCATACCGGCGGTGAAGGGGGTCGAGTTCGGTTCGGGGTTCGCCTCCGCGAGGCTCAAGGGGAGCGAGAACAACGACCAATACTACGTCGACAAGAAGGGGAGGATCGCCACGGAGAGCAACAACTCCGGAGGGATAATCGGCGGGGTCTCGACCGGGATGCCGCTCGTCTACAGGCTCGCGTTCAAGCCGCCCGCCTCCATCGCAAAGAAGCAGAAGACCGTCGACCTCTCGAAGCGGAAGCAGGTCGAGATTGTCGTCCCGGGCAGGCACGATCCGGTGGTCGTCCCCAGGGCGGTCCCGATAGTCGAATGTTGCACGGCGATTGTGCTCGCCGACCACGCCATCAGGGCGGGGTTTATCTCCCCAGTCCTTGGAGGACGGACCGAGTGATTTGACCAGCAGCGACGTGGCGCAGAGTGAGCCCGGGCTCCAGTACCTGCGCCGGGAGGTCGCGGAGACCACGAAGGAGATCATCAAGCTCGTCGCCAAGAGGATAGAGCTGGCGAAGAAGATAGGCCAGGTCAAGAGCAGGGAGTCGCTCCCGATCGACAACGAGCGCGTCGAGGACGCGCTACTCGAGGAGGTGCTCGCGGAGTGCAGGGCGCTCGGGCTTAATCAGCAGCTCGGGACAAAGATACTCAGCACGCTGCTCGCCGAGTCCAAGAAGGTCCAGCGCATGCAAGGGAGCGCCAAGCCCAAGCCAATCATCACCCCCATGGTGATGATGGCGAAGGCCACAGAGATAGAGAAGAAAGGCAAGAAGCTCGTCCGGCTCGACGTCGGAGAGCCAGACTTCCACCCGCCCGAGGCCGTTCTCGACGCCGTCTCGGAGGCGCTGTACTCGTACAAGACCTACTACACAGTGGGAAGGGGGATCCCGGAGCTGCTCACGGCGCTGAGGAACTACCTCGCCAAGCGATACGACTACCGCGACGCGGCCGAGAACCAGCTCATCGTCACCCCAGGGGGCAGGTTCGCGGTATACTCGGCTCTGGCCACCGTCGCGTCGGAGGGAGACAGCGTCGTCGTGATAGAGCCGAACTGGCCAGCCTACAAGGAAGGGCTGGACTACATCGGCGCGAGGGCGATCACCGTCCACACGACGCTCGAAGAGGGGTGGGAGCCGTCCCCCGAGAGGGTGAAGGCGGCGATTAGGCCAAACACAAAGGCGATAGTGCTCAGCTACCCCTCCAACCCGACAGGGAAGATAATGGGCAAGGCGGCATTCAAGGAGATAGTCGGGATCGCCGACGACCGCGGCCTGACCGTGATAAGCGACGAGATATACAACGACTACGCCTACAAGCCTTGTCCCACCATACTCGAGGACCTGCCCAAAAACTACATCCTCACGTCGTCGTTCTCCAAGGGATGGAGCATGACCGGGTTCAGGGTTGGGTATTCGCTAGCACCCGCGGAGACGAGCTCGAGGATGCTGAAGGTGCTCGGGCTCATGATAACCTGCGTCCCTGAATTCATCCAGCGGGGGGCGGCGAAGGCCCTCGAGTGCGAGGCGGAGGTCTCGCGCAACTCGAAGGCGATGAAGGAGCGCATCGACGCGACCAGCGCCGAACTTGCGAAGATAGATGCCCTCGAGCTGCTCAAGCCGGAGGGAGCGATCTACGCCTTCCCCCAGGCGAGGGACCCGGCCTTCGACTCTGCGGCCTTCGCGATGGAGCTCCTCGAGAAGAAGGGCGTGACCATCAGCCCCGGGACAGGGTTCGGCGACTATCCGAGGTGCTTCAGGATATCGCTCGGCCAGCCCCAGGAGGTGCTGACGGCGGGCGTCAGGAAGATAGGCGAACTCCTTAGTTGAAGGTCGCCGTCCTCGGAGCGTCCGGCGGGATGGGGTCGTTCTTCGCGCGCTATTTCCTCGAAAGAGGCGACACGGTAAGGGGGTCAGACCTCGGCAAGGGGAGCAAGAACTCCCAAAAAGGCGACGTAGGTAGCCTCTCCTCTCACAAGACGAACTCGGAAGCCGTGAAGGGCTGCGACGTCACGGTGATTGCCGTCCCCATGGACAGCACGCTCAAGGTCGCCAAGGAGGTGGCGTCGAAGCTCAAGTCAGGCTCGACCTTGGTCGAGATATCTTCCGTGAAGGGCGAGACCCTGCCCGCGCTCAGGAAGGCGGCCGGGAAGAGGGTTGCGCTCCTCTCCATCCACCCGCTCTTCGGCCCTGCGCTCGGGTCGACGAAAGGGATGAAGATCGCAGTGATAGTCGGGAAGGAGGGAGGGGCAGACGGCCAGGAGACCTCGCTCGCGCGGAGGCTCTTTCCTGAGGCGCGAATCATCCCCATGAGCCGCAAGGAGCACGACAGGACGATGGCAGTGGTCCTCTCGCTCACCCACCTCTTGAACGTAGTCTACGCGGGAACGGTCTCGCAGTTCCTCTCTCCGGACGAGTTCATGAAGGTCTCGACGCCAAACTCCTCGATGCAGCTCACCCTCGCGGAGGCGGTCCTCGCGCAGGACGCCAGGCTCTCGTACGCCATCCAAGCGTGGAACCCCTACTCGAAGAAGGTCGCCCGCGCCGCGTCGCGCGAACTCAAGAGGGTCCTCGCGATGGTCGAGAGCTCCGACTGGGAGGCCTTCGATGAGCACTTCTCCAGGCTATCGAAGAGGTACAAGAGCGACAGGAGGGGCGACGCCGTAATCAGGGAGATCTACAGCGCAGCGGAGAAGGCGGGCTAGGCGCCCTTCGTGGCGTCCTTCAGAGAGCGCACATAGCTCTCCACGTTCGCGAGCATCCTCACCGGCCCGTCCTTCTGGTAGCCGGCGACCCTGTCCACTATCGCGCTGCCCACCACCACCGCGTCCGCCCCAGCGGCGAGGACCGCCCGCACGTGGTCTGGGGTAGAGATGCCGAACCCCACGCCGAGCGGGACCTTGTGGGCGTATCTCTTGGCGGACTGTATCAGCCCGACCGTGCTCTGCTGGACGTCCGACCTCGCGCCTGTCACGCCCGTGAGCGAGACCAAGTAGAGGAACCCCGAGGAGTGCTTGGCTATCGCCTTCATCCGAGCGGGCGTTGTGGTGGGCGCGGCGAGGAGGACGGCATCGAGCCCGTGGCGCTTGGCAAGCGGCGAGTACTCCTTGATCTCGTCGAAGGGGAGGTCCGGGACGATCAGCCCGTCGACGCCGTGGCTTTTTGCTGCTGCCAGGAACTTGTCGAGGCCGTTCGAGTAGAGGATGTTGTAGTAGGTCATGGCGATGATCGGCAACGCCGGGTGCCTCGCCTTGGCACGAGCGATCAGCTCGAGCACCTGGATGGGGGTGGCGCCAGCGGCGAGCGAGCGGACGTCCGCCGCCTGTATCGACTTACCGTCAGCGATCGGGTCGGAGAAGGGTATCCCAACCTCGAGGATGTCCGCCCCTCCCCTCACCACTGCGTCTATCACCGAGGCGGAGGTGCCCAGGTCCGGGTCGCCCCCCATGACGTAAGCGACGAGCACGCCTTCGCCCCTGAGCCTCTGGAAGACAGCGGATATGTAGCTCAAAGCTCGAACCCGGCCCTCTTCGCGATGGTTTGGACGTCCTTGTCGCCCCTGCCGGAGAGGGTCACGACTATAGACTGGGTCTTCTTCATCAGTTTCGCAAGCTTCACCGCGTATGCGACCGCGTGGGCGGACTCGAGGGCAGGGATTATCCCCTCTCTCTGCGAGACGAGGTGGAACGCCTCTACGGCCTCCTCATCGGAGACGGAGACGTAGGTCGCCCGCCCGCTGTCCTTCAGGAACGAGTGCTCAGGCCCGACACCGGGATAGTCCAGCCCGGCCGAGATGCTCTCGGTGCTCCTCACCTGCCCGTTCTCGTCCTGGAGGACATAGGTGAGCATCCCGTGGAGCACCCCCTTCTTTCCTTCGATGAGCGAGGCGGCGTTCTTCCCCGCCCCCGTCCCGCCAGCCTCGACTCCGATCAGCCTGACGCCCCTGTCGCGGACGAAGGCGTGGAAGCTCCCCATCGAGTTGCTCCCGCCGCCGACGCAAGCGACCACCGCGTCCGGGAGGCGACCCCTCCTCTTGAACTCAGCTCGCACCTCGCGGCCGATCACACTCTGGAAGTCCCTGACCATGACGGGATACGGGTGAGGCCCGACGACCGAGCCGAGAAGATAGTAGGTCGTCTTCACGTTGGTCACCCAGTCCCTCAGCGCCTCGTTGATCGCGTCCTTGAGAGTGCGGGAGCCGCTCTCGACGGGGTGGACCTCCGCGCCGAGGAGCTTCATCCTGAAGACGTTCAGCTTCTGCCTCTCGATGTCATCGGTGCCCATGTAGACCTCCGCCCTGAGCCCGAGGGCGGCGCAGGCCATAGCCGTCGCCACTCCGTGCTGCCCGGCGCCGGTCTCCGCGATTATCCGCCTCTTCCCCATCCTCTTCGCGAGGAGGGCCTGCCCGATGGTGTTGTTGATCTTGTGCGCCCCTCCGTGGAGCAGGTCCTCTCTCTTCAGGAAGATTCGCGCGCCTCCCGCGTGGGCAGTGAGGTTCTCCGCGAGGTATACTGGTGTCGGCCTTCCCGCGAAATCGTGAAGCAACCGCTCGAGCTCCGCCGTGAACGCCTTGTCCTTGCGGGCGGCGAGGTAGGCCTTCTCGAGCTCCTGCACCGCAGGGACCAGCGTCTCAGGGACGAACTGTCCGCCGAATGCCCCGAACCTCCCGTTGATTGGATAGTCAGCAGGCGTCCGCCCGCTCCGCCTCCTGGAACCCGGCACCTACTGCGTCACCCTCCTCTCCTCGCCTGCCTTGGCTTTCGTTACGAAAGCTTTGACCTTTGCCTGGTCCTTGACCCCAGGGGCTGACTCCACTCCTGATGAGACGTCGACGCAGAAGGGTGCGACGGTGGATATCGCCAGCTCGACGTTCTCTGGCCTCAGTCCTCCTGAGAGTATCAGCGGGGTCGGCGCGATTGTATTCCGGATGGTCGCGCAGACGCTCCAATCAGAGGTAAGCCCGGTCCCCCCTTGCTGACCCTCCTGGTAGGTGTCTGTGAGGAGGGCGTCGTAGCCCCTCGCTGCCTCTTTCACCTTCGAGAGGGCGTCCGCCCTCCCGTCGTCGCTCTCCTGTCTGCTCACGCGGTAGGGTTTCAGGAGGAGGGCGTGGAAGGAGCCCCTCACGGTCTCGGGCGAGAACAGGCCGCCGTAGAGCTGGATGACCTTGGGGGCGATGCGCCTGACCGCCTCGGAGTTCTCGACGAGGGCCTCGCCGGTAGTGACCAGGACCGGCGTAACGAAGAGCGGGACCCTGGAGATCAGGGACGCGGCCCGCGAGATCGAGAGGTTACGCGGCGAACCAGCGAGGCCGGAGATGAACCCCACGGCGTCCGCCCCCGCGTCGACCGCAGCGTCCACGTCCTCCTCTCTCGTCAGCCCGCAGATCTTAACGCGTGTCATCTCGATGCCCCCGCCAGCGACCGCACCTTAGCTTCTATGTCTGCCGACTTCATGAACGCGGAGCCTACTAGGAACCCGTCAGCGCCCAGCGCCCGGAGCTCGTCAATCTCTCGTCTCGTCTTTATCCCGCTCTCCGATATCACGGGCTTGTCCTTCCCGACCCTCCTGAGGCGCTCCCTCCTCCCTCTCCCCGAGGTCAGCAGTCGCTTCGACGTCGCGAGAGAGACCTCCAGGGTGTCAAGGTCCCTGTTGTTGATCCCGACCACGTCCGCCTCGGACTCCAGGGCCAGCGCGAATTCCTTTTCGGTGTGCGCCTCGAAGAGCACCTCCAGCCGCATTTCGCGCGCTCGCGAGAACATCTCCTCCAAGCTCACCCTTGCGAGCCCGTTCGCGAAGATCGCCCCGATGAAGAGGACCGCGTCGGCGCCCATCTCGGCGCCCGCCTCTATCTGGACGGGGTCGATTATCACGTCCTTCATGAGGACCGGCACCTTGACCGCCCCCTTGACCAGGGGGAGGTAGCGGATGTCTCCGTCGAAGTGCTTGGGCTCGGTGAGCACTGATATCCCCGAGACGCCTCCACGCTCGTACGATCTTGCTATCTCCTTCACGTCTCCCGCGGGCCTCAGCTTGCCCTCGGCTGGAGACGTGAACTTGATCTCCGCGATGAGCGGCGTCTGATTCGGGCGCAGGAGCGACTCCTTGAGGCTCCTGTGTTCCAGCGTGCCGCGAGGCTTCCCACGCAGATTGCGATAGTAGCCCTCGGCTACGCTCTGGGCCGCGGAGCGCGCCAGCGTGAAGATGAAGTTGGACTCATCTCTTCCGCTTTGCATATCTCTCCCTCGCTCCTTCTAGACTGCCGCCGCTGAACTTCACCATCTGCTCCAGCTTTCCCATCGCCTTCCCGCTCTTTATCGAGGAGGCGGCCACCTCGATCCCGTCGGCGAAGGTCGTCGCCTTCTGTGCCAGTACCAGGCAGGCTGCGCTGTTCACGAGGACCATCAGCGTCCCGCATTCGCGCTCCTTGGAGTCCCCGCTCAAGACGGAGAGCGCGAGCATCGCCCCGGCCTCGGCGTCCGCGGGGTTCGTCGGCGGGATGAGCGGCCCATCGCGGAGTCCGAACTCTCGAGGGAGGTACTCTCGGGTTTCTATATGGCCATCCTTCAGGTGCGAGAGGAGCGTCCTCCCTGTGACAGAGATCTCGTCGACCCCCTCTAGGCCGTGGACGACCATCGCCTCTTCGAGCCCGAGCTTCCTGAGGACTGCCGCGACCTGCGGGACGAGCGTCGGCGTATAGAGGCCTAGGAGCTGGGCGTCCACGCGGGCGGGGTTGATGAGCGGCCCCATCAGGTTGAATATAGTCCTCACCCCCAGCTCCTTCCTGACCGGCGCGACCTGTTTCATCGCCGGATGGAAGGCCGGCGCGAACATGAAGCCGATCCCTAGCTGCTCTATCGAGTCTTTGACACGCGAAGGCTCCATCGCGAGGTTGAAGCCCAGCTTCTCCAGCACGTCGGCGCTGCCGGAATTGCTCGTCACTGAGCGCCCGCCGTGTTTCGCCACGACCGCGCCGGCGCCTGCGGCGACGAAGGAGGAGATGGTGCTGACGTTGGGCGTCTTGACCGTGTCGCCGCCGGTCCCGCACATGTCGATCATCCTGCCCTTCACCGACGGCCGGTCCTTCATCGTGGAGTAGCCCCTCAGAGCCGACGCGAAGGCCGCTATCTCCTCGACGGTCTCCCCCTTCTTCCTCAGCGCGACCAGGAGCCCTGCGATCTGGACGGGGGTGGCGGTCCCGTCGACGATCTCCTTCAGGCACTCCGAAATGGTCTCGCCCGGGAGGTCACTTCCGTCCAAGATGAGCTGGATTGCGCCCTGGGTCGTCGTCATTGCGGTCCCCGGAGGAAGTTCCGGATTATCCTCTTCCCGTCGCCGGTCATGATCGACTCCGGGTGGAACTGGACGCCCTCGATGGGGTACTTCCTATGCCTCACTCCCATTATCTCCGCGTCGTCCATCGAGAGGGCGGTGACTCGGAGCTCCTCGGGGATGTCGTCCTTCTGGATCGCGAGGGAGTGGTAGCGGGTCGCCTCGAAGGGGTTCTTCACTCCCTTGAGGACGCCCTGCCCGTCGTGGACTATCCTGCTGGTCTTGCCGTGCATCAATCTGGAGGCGCCGCTCACCTTCGCCCCGTAGGAGGTCCCTATGCCCTGGTGGCCGAGGCAGACACCGAGGGTCGGGACTCTCGGGCTCACCTCTTGGAGGACCTTCTCGCAGACGCCGAAATATCTCGCGTCGGCTGGATGGCCGGGACCCGGGGAGATGATTATGCGGTCGGGGGCCATGTCGCGCACCTGGCCAATGGTGATCGCGTCGTTCCTGAAGACCTCTGGCTCTCCGCCCATCTCGCCGACATACTGGGCGAGGTTGTAGACGAACGAGTCGTAGTTGTCGATGACGAGGACCTTCATCTTCTCCGCTCTCCGATGAGCTTCCTCCCGGTGGCCTTCTCCACGGCCTTCATCAGCCCCGCCGCCTTGGACTCGGTCTCATGCCACTCCTTCTCGGGGTCGGAATCGGCGACGATGCCCGCGCCGGCCTGGATGCTGCACTTTGAGCCTCTTGCGACGAGGGTGCGGATGGTTATCGCGAAGTCGGCGTTGCCGTTGAAGGAGAAGTAGCCGAGCGCGCCCGCGTACGGGCCGCGCCTCACCGGCTCGAGCTCTTCGATTATCTCCATCGCCCTGGGCTTGGGCGCGCCGGAGACCGTCCCGGCGGGGAACATCGCGCGCATGGCGTCGAAGGAGTCGAATTCTCCCCTCAGCGTCCCCACGACCCGGGAGACGATATGCTGGACGTGGCTGAACTGCTGGACTGTGAGCAGCTCCGGGACCTTGACGCTCCCGTATTTCGCGACCCTCCCGACGTCGTTCCTCGCGAGGTCGACGAGCATCACGTGCTCCGCCCTCTCCTTGGGGTCGGCGAGCAACTCCTTCGTGAGCTTCGCGTTCTCCTTCCTGTCCTGGAGATGCGGACGCGTGCCGGCGATTGGGAAGGTCTCGACCTGGCGGTTCTCGACGCGGACGAGCATCTCCGGGCTCGACCCGACGATCCTGCGCTCGCCGAACTTTAGGAAGTACATGTAGGGCGAAGGGTTGATCTCGCTCAGCGCCTGGTAGAAGATTGAGAGGTCTCCCTCGAGCTCAAAGTCGTATCGCTTTGCGAGGACGACCTGGAAGATGTCGCCTGCAGTGATGTGCTTCTTCGCTGTCTCTACCATCGCCTTGAACCTCTCCTTCTCCACTGTAGGCTTCGCGCCGGCGGGCGCCGTCAGCTCGCCGCGCTCCCTCTGGGCGCTCCTCCGCGAGAGGGATTCCACTTGCTTCATCCTGTTCTCGCCGCCCAGCGAGTAGTAGTGGATGCCCTTCTTGATGTGGTCGAAGACGATGCCGTCCTTGTAGATGCCGAACTCCATGTCGGGCAGGGACAGGTCGTCCCTCGCCTTTGTTGGGACGCGCTCCCAATAGCGGACGGAGTCGTAGGAGATGTAGCCGACGGCGCCCCCGATGAACCTGAAGGGGGTGCGCGCCATCAGTCCGGAGGAGGCAGGAGCGGCGACGAGCTTCCTCAAGTCCTGGAGCGGGTCTTCCGTCTTCAGGCGGTCCTTCGACCCATCCATGGAGGTTATGTCGAGGCTGCCGTCCTTGACCCTCACGATGGTCTCAGGCTCGAACCCGATGAAGGAGTATTCCGCTAGCCGTTCCGCGCCTACGGCAGACTCGAGCAGGAACGCGTTCTCGAATTCCTCATGGACCTTGACGAAAAGCGATTGCGGAGAGTCCTTCGTCTCGAGCCGTTCAGACTTCAGCGAAAGTTGGGCCAGTTTGAGCTCGCTGCCAAAAGTGGTCACCCATGTTGCTCAGATGCGACTGTGGAGAATGCTGTGTATAAAGCGTTTATGACCATATTAGGGCGTTATAGACGAGCGACAATCCAGTTCTGGGTTCTGTAAGCTCCCCGTCGGACTGACCTCCTCTGAACGCCTGTTTACTTTCGTCGGACAATCGCATAAATTGAGGCATCGGCTCTCATGAACCAGAGTTTGCCTCGTCCTGCGAGCCCAGCGATTTCGGCGGTTGCTGCGCGACGGGACCGTCGGTTCTCTCGAGGTCCTCGAAGAGGTCCAGCAGCATCTTTCCCATCGGGGTCACTTCGTAGAGCCTCACGGTCCCATACGCTGCTTGCTCGCTGACAAAACCGTACTTGTTAAGAATCTGCACGTGCCTGTCGACCGTCTTCCAATCCACTCCGAGCTCTTCCGCGAGCTGCAACCTGTCCTTGGGCGTGCCCAACTTGTTGAGGACCTTGATTCGGGTGGCTCCGCCCTTCATCTTCATGAAGAGCTCGAAGACGTCAGATCCGAAGCCCAGTTCGCTGTATCTGGCCCTCACCCTGCCCCTCCACACCCACATCCCTCCAAGGACTACCCAAGAGACAGGTGCCAGCAAGAGCGAGGCCCTCTGCACCTCCCTCAAGAGGGGCTCGCCTTGAGAGGAAACGTTGGTTGAAAGAGCGGCCAGCGCTCCAGGGCCTTCGGTCGTCGCCGAGCTTGTCGATGCGCCTGCGCCGAAGGACGCCCCCCCGGCCTGCGTGGTTGTCGTGGCGGTGGTGGCCGTGCTTGTCAGGGTCGTGGTCGTGACCGTGCTTGCCCCGGCCGTCGTCACCGAGGTTGTTGACCCCGGCGCTGCGACGGCGGATCCGTTTTCTGAAGACGTGGCTGCGGGGGCTGACGCCCAATTTGAGGCCGCGGAAGTTACGGCGCCCATGCTGCTGGCTTGGATTGAGGAGGAAGCAACCAGCCCCCATCCGGCAAGAATCGATGTCATCCCCGCCACCGCCAGCAGAGCGACAAAAGCCATCCTAGACCTGTTCAAGCGAAGCGGAGTGCCAAAAACCAGGTTCTCATCATAAATACTTTTGTCCGAACGTTCGGACAAATCCTCATCCCTGCGGCGGTGGTTGACTGGTCCATGCGCTCAAGAAAGGCAATGGTCGCCATCATCTTGCTCATGATAATCGTCCCTGGCGGAATACTCGTGGGACTGACGAGGGAGCCTTCGTGGCAGTCGGCCTCGATTGCGCAGTCGCCTTCCACTCAGAGTGTTGCGGCAGGCTCCGCCCTCGAGAGCCTGGGCGCGGCAATAAGCTTTGGGGCGGCGGGGGCAAGCTCAGCGGGCCCCAACGTCCCTATTGGAGCGGGCGAAACGACCGCGACCACCGTCACGATGACCGCGACTACTACCACCGCGAGCGGGGGCACAACGCTCGTCCAGGGGAGCTCGCAGGGCATTGGTGCGTCTCTCGCCGCCGCATCTACAAACCCTAATGGAAGCCGCGACATCGAATTCTTCACGAACGTCACCCTGCAGGCCGACTCCGTCTCCACGGCCTTCTCCAAGGCCTCAGCGATTGCCTATTCGGTCGGGGGATACGTCTCCGACTCTACAGAGAGCAACACGACCGCGTTGGTGGTGGTGCGAGTTCCAGCCGCGAGCTATCAAAGCGCCCTGACGCAGCTCGAAGCGCTCGGCACGCTCGTCACCTTGAGCTCCTCTAGCAACGACGTGACGGTGCAGTATACCGACCTGAACGCGACCCTCCAGTCGCTGCAAGCGGAGCAGACCTCCCTGTTGACGATACTTGGCCAGTCAACCAACATCAACTCGACCCTCAACGTGGAGTCGAGGATCCAGGCCGTCGACCAGCAGATCAACTCGGTCGAGAGCGAGATCCTCCAGACGAGGACGCTCGTGTCTTACGCTACGATCTCCGCCCTAGTCGAAGAGAAGGTCCAGGCCCAGCCGCTCGCCATCAAGGTGACATCTACTCCGAAAGGCGGTGAGAGCCCGCTGAGCGTCACATTCAACGCGGTGATAAAGGGAGGAGACCAGCCATACATCGTCAATTACAACTTCGGCGACGGCTCTTCTTACGAGGGGCAGGCGTTGATACACACATTCGAGCAGCCCGGGCATTACAACGTCACCGTGACCGCCACCGACGCCTCGGCCAACGTCACTGAGGCATGGACGATCGTCAACGTCTCCGCTCCGCCTGCAACCTCGACCTTCGGGGGCTTTCCCAACTTCATCGGGGGGCTCTTCCTGCAGGTGGTCGAGGGAATAGTCGAAGTCGCCGTCGTGGTCGTCCCGATCGCGATCGCGCTCCTGATAGTGCTATTCCCTCTGCGTCACAGGTTGGGTCTATCGTCCCGGCGGACGCAGCAGGGCGGTGGAGGAGCGGGCGGGACCTCCTGATAGCAAGGCGATAACGCGTACGCCTTTGGACAAGACCATTAGCGTGAACGGCCCCCTTTGGACGCTCGTATAGCAGATGAATAGCAGGGCTCTGCTGGGAATAACTTTCCTACTGGCCGTCGGTGCAATACTCGTCATCTTCGGTGCTGTCTACACGGCGAGAACCAGCGACGCAGTCGGAACATATTACGGCTACCCGATTTGGAGCCCACCTTCGGCCGGTTACCTTCCAGTGGCGCCCCCGTCCGACACAGCCATTTCAGCCAACTTCACACTGAACTACGTAGGTGTTGCAACCCTTCTGACAGCCATATCAATTCCCATCGCGTCATGGAGTTCGAGGCAGGACGTGCGCGCGGGGGTCTCGAACGACTAACCATGGGGGAAAGAGCGGCCCCCTGGCTATCGAAGGATAAGTTCTAAGCCGTCAGCGGGAAACCCCGACTGTGCCGGGCTTCAAGGTTCGCCGCGCAACCTCCAAAGACCTTCCGTTGCTCGTCCAGCATAGGCGCAGGATGTTCGAGGAGATGGCCAGTCCAACCGAAGAGGAGCTGAGCGCCCACGACGAGTCGTACCGCCTTTGGGCGAGAGAGATGATGAAGCGGAGGCTCCTTCACGTCTACATCGTGGAGACCAGCGGCATGAAACCCGCGGCAAGCGGAGGCGTCTGGCTCCGCGAGATGCAGCCGTCGCCAGGCAACCTCCAAGGGATGGTGCCCTACGTCCTCTCGGTGTATACACGCCCGCAGTTCAGGAGGAAGGGCCTCGCGTCGATGATAATCGTGGAGGCGATGGAGTGGGCGAGGAAGCACGGCTATTACAAGATCGTGCTCCACGCGTCGAGGACAGGGAGGAAAGTCTACTCGCAGCTGGGCTGGAAGCGCACCTGGGAGATGGAGTTCCGCTATGACCGCCCGGCGAAGCGCGTCCGGCTCAGGAAGACGAAATCCCGCCGACCTTCCAAGCCTTCACGACCTGCCAAGTGACCCCCGCCAGAACGAGGACGGCTATCAACGCGAGGCTGAGGCCAGAGAACTCCATAGGGATGTTTCTGCCCGCCCCGAATGTGTGGACGATCATCAGGAATATCGCCCCGACCGAGAGGAGCCCGTGCGAGAACAACGAGTTGCGGGCGCCCTGGAAGTAGATACCCCCGGTGATCCAGACGAAGAGCGCCGCCCCGGTGGCGGCGTATCCGAGGAGCACAGGAAGCGAGAGCGGGAACGCGAGGAAGAGGACGACGTGAAGCCCAAGGAAGAACCCACCTGCGCCAGCGACGACGACGTGCAGACGCCACAGCCTTTCTGGGCTCCCCATCCAAGCGGTCAGGCTCTTCTTGAAGAGCATGAGGACGCCGGTCGCCGCGATGAGCGCCAGGGCGAGGAACCCGAACAGGTCCGCCAGGGAGCCGACCCCGAAGAGGTATCGTCGCGGGGCGAACGACAGCAGGAGAAGGACGCACAGGGAGAAGAGCGAGACGAGGACGGGGGTGGTGGTCGAGAACCTGCCGATCTTCATCGCGTCGCCACCGGCACGGAGCTTTCCAGGGAGCCCGGCATATAGGCGTGAGGACGCTGGGCACGCTTATTGCCGAAATACAGTATTGAGCCTATAGAGGCCTATTGAGAATTCACACAAGATTAAATACTAACTTATCATGGAACGAAGCCCATGGTCTCCGAACCTGCTATGGCTCACATGAGAAAACCTAGGGATATCAACGCGAAGGTCGCAGAGTTCGTGAAGCTTGTGAACGAAGTAGGCCCGGACATCCCGGTGATTGCCAAGAGGATGGGGGAGCACAAGGAGTCCGTCCGTTACTGGTTCAAGAAGCTCCTCAAGCAAGGCTTCGTGGTCCAGCCGTCCGTGAACTTCGAGAGGCTCGGGCTCGCGCGGGTGATCGCAGTGGTGGATTTCGCGAAGCAGTACGAGAGCCAAGCCGAGCCCATCCTCATGGCGATGAGCCAGCTGTGCTACGTCCAGAGCTTCGTCAGGACGCTCCCGGAGGGGCACTACATCGTCAACGGGGCGGTGCCGACGGAGTACGTCGGCCAGTGGACTGAGATGATGCACCGTCTGGGCGAGGAGGGGCTCTTCGCGGCGCTCGACTTCTGCTCCTTTGACTGGGTCAGGAACGCCCCCATGAAATCAGAGCTCTACGACTTCGAGGCGAGTCGGTGGGAGTTCGAATGGTCAACCCCGGCGAAGGTATACCCTGAGGCGATACAGGGGCCCTCGGAGAAGGTCCAGGTGGACAAGATCGACCTTGAGATAATCAAGCGGCTGCAGCGAGACGAGACCAAGCCGCTGTCAGAGATTCAGAAGGAGACCGGGATCAACTACAAGACGCTGAGCTTCCACCACAGGAAGCACGTGCTCGGGAAGCAGATGCTGAAGGGGCACAAGGTGAACTGGGTCGGCACTACCTACAACCCCGAGACCGACAGGGGAAACCACAAGAGGCACACGTACCAGCCCATAGACATAATGGTCAAGGACATCACTCCGAGCGAGAAGGCGACGGTGATGGGGTTGACGAACGCCCTCCCCTTCTTGTGGTGGGAGGCGTCCGGGAGGAACAGCTACTACGCGCAGCTCGCATTTCCGACAGAGACGATCTCCGAAGCCATGGAGTTCCTCGCCCGTGTCCTCCAACCGGTGAAGGACAGGGCACGCTGGTTCATGGCTGACCAGCAGCACTCGCTCGCGTTCAGCATAGAGCCGAGGCTCTATGACAACGAGTCCAAGGCGTGGAGGTTCAACCAGGCCGAGGTCCTCGGGAAGTTCGAGCAGCTGCTTCTCCAGATTAAGAGAGGCTCCTAAAGCCAGGCTTTGTTTCGTCCGCTCTAGTTTCCCCAACCGCCGACGGTGTCCAGCGGAGAGATGTGCACACCCAACGTCGCGAAGACGATCGATGCGCCGCCGAGAGCCATCATTCCGTATTTTACCTTGTCATCTAGGGTCATGTCCCCCATTAACGCGTCCCTTCGGATTTAAGGTATACGCATGGCCATGACTCCTCTGTGCATATTTTGTGCAAATTCTCATCAGAGAATGGGTTTTATGCGAACTCTCGCGGGAGGCTCCGCACGGTCGTCGGGACGCTCGACCAAGCCTTTTAGAGCGCAAAGGCCCTCGCGCTCGTCCTCGGTGGTGGATTGATTGCCCGACGCCCTTCAGATAGTGTTGAGCGGAGTGGCGCTGGGATTCTCTATCGCGGCGCCTCCGGGGCCCGTCACTGCGCTGGCGGCGCAGCGGGTGGTTTCGCGCTCGTGGTCCGCGGGGTGGCTCATCATGCTGGGGGCGACCGCCGCGGACGGGATCTTCTTCGTCCTGACCTACTACGGCGTGGCGAGGCTCGTCACTCCCGGGGAGAGGGGCATCCTCTTCATCCTCGGAGGCGCGCTCATGCTCTACCTCGCGCTCTCGACCGTCAGGATGGCGGCGCGCCAGCACGTTGGTTCGTCCCTCTCCTCGTCGGGCAGGTGGTCCTCCTCGCCGATGAGGAGGTCCCCGTTCGCATTGGGCCTCGCCGTGGGGCTGACCAACCCATACCAGCTCGGGTGGTGGGTCGCCGTGGGTGCGGGGATGGTCTCCGACTTCGGTGGCGGGGTGGCGGTCGGCTTCTTCGTCGGAATCGTGTCGTGGACTGTTGTCTTCACGGTTCTCGTATACAAGGGAGTGAGGAGGTATCAGCGCCTCTCTCCGGTTATCGCTTACGCGTCGGCGGCGATCATGGTCGGGTTCGGGGCGTGGTTTCTCGTCGAGGGGTTCCTGGCGACCTTGCCTTGAGCGCCTCCGCCTCGAACTCGAGCACCCTCTGCTCTTGTTGGCGCTCCACGGAGCCTTCGCGGGCGGCACGAAGCTCGTCTATCGCTTGGCGCGCGGTCTTCCCCTCATGGGCTATGAGGTAGGCCGCGAGGACGCACCCGGTCCGTCCCTTCCCAGCGAGGCAGTGGACGAGGACGACCTTCCCCTCTGAGAGCGCCGAGGCGATGTAGTCCGCGCCGAGGAGCATGTCCGAATGGCTGACGGGGGCGTGGTCCTTCATCGAGATGTGGCGGGTTTCGAGCCCAAGCGTCCATCCGCTTGGAAGAGGCTCCTCGGTGAGGCTGAGTATCGCGGTGACGCCTTTCTCTTTGGCCCAGTCCACCTGGCTCTTCGAGTATGGCCGTCCCGACGCGGCCAGCCTGCCATCCCTCACCCAGGTGAAGAAGGTGGGCTTGTCGGTCAGGCTCGCCCGGATTCTGCGATATACCTTTCCTGTCCGCCCCATGACCCGCTCTACCGCGGAGGTGTCGTATAATGCTGCTGGATGAGGAATGGGCTCTAGAGGACTTCCAGCTTTCCGTCGAAAAAAGCGCCTGTCCTTGCAAACTGTGAGCGACAAATCATAGCCACGTTAACGGAGGTGGCAATCAAGAGGGAGTCCGATCAATAAATGGTGGCGTCATGCGGTATAGATACTACCGTAGAATCATGGAGAGCAAGAAGAATCGAGAGGGAAAGTATCAACTGCTCTGCTCGAATTGCAACTGGATGAAGCGGGCGATGTTATCCCTAGAGAATCTCTAGCTTCCCATAGCGCCCGATGTTCAGCTGGACCTCTCCCCTGAAGTTGTTGGTGTATCCGTTGCTGACCTTCACGCGGGCGCCCTTCGTCACCATGTCGATCTGGTTGTCCCAGAGCGAGAGCTTGATGGTCCCCGTCTCGTCCTTCAGGGTTGCGTCCGCTACCTTCGCCTGCCCGCCGGTGCGAAGTGACACTTCCCTCGGACTCGAGATCTCGATTACTTCCCCTTCGGCCTCAACAGTCCTCATTCCGTCCCTTAGATCTTTGATGTTCATCTTAGGCTAGTCGCGTCCTACCCATATGCGAGAGATATTTATTCTTGATTGGAGCCTCTATCCACAGGAGTTCGAAGCATCGAAGGTTTTAAGGTTCGCCCGGGGAAGCCGGACCGCGTTGCTTCCTTCCGGGGCCGACGTCATCCCACTGGCCCTTGCGCTCGCCATACCCGCGGCGGCGGTCTACCTTGTGATGCCGGCCTACATCAAGTTCCTATATTCGAGAGGGAAGACGACCAACGACGCGCACAAGGGGAAGGATGTCAGGGTCCCCACGCCGGCAGGCCCTCTCCTGATGGGCGCGCTCGTGGTCGGGGAGGCGGTCGCGTGGGCGTTCTACGGCTCCGTCGTCCCTCTCGTCCTCATCGTGGTGGTCGTCGCTTGCGGGCTAATCGGGCTCTACGACGACCTGCGCGGCCTGGGCGGCGTCGTGAAGCCGGCCCTCCTCGCCCTGGTCGGGCTCTCCGTGGTCTTGACGGAGCGCTACTATCCCCGCGTCTATGACCCCACAGTCTACTTCCCGCTCTTCACCGAGACCGGCACTCACTTCATCATCTTCGGCCTGATCGTCGTTGCGTCGATACCTGTCGCGTCGAACGCCTTCAACATGCTCGACGCGTTCAACGGGGAGATCTCCGGGTTCACCGCGATAGTCTCGGGCGCGCTTGTGGTCGGAATCCTCCTCAGGTCCTACGCGATAGGCGAGACCTCCGCCAGCACCCTCGCGGTCGCCCTCCCGTTGCTCGGGGTCTCTCTCGCTTTCTACTACTTCAACAGGTTCCCGTCCAAGGTCTTCGACGGTGACAGCGGGAGCCTCGCTTTCGGGGCGATGTTCGTCATCCTCTCCATAGTGTGCGGAGTGGAGATAGCCGCTCTGGTCGCCCTCATCCCGGCGGTGCTAAACTCGTATTACATCCTCTCGAGCGTGCGCGGTCTCGTGGAGAGGAAGCAGATGGCCGCGAGGCCGACCTACCTGGGGGAGGACGGGAGGCTCTACGCCTCGACCGAGGTGCGGGCGCCGACGACCCTGGCGAGGATGATACTCCTGAGCGGTCCCAGGGACGAGAGGTCGCTGGTCAGGGCGATCCTGACCGTCTGCGCCTACGCGGCGCTGCTCTCGGTCATCACTTCCATGATGACGTGGTTGCTATGAAAGCTGAGGACCGGCGGAGAAATGGAGGAGGGAGCCTGCGGGCGATGCTGCTGGTAGTCACGGCCTCGTGGCTGCTCATCCTGGGCGAAACGTTCGTGTTCTTTGACATCGTCAGGCCTCTCGGGCCGGCGCTTCACGAGGGTAACGTGCCGTCGACGGTGCTGAAGGTCGGGCTGACCGCCGGACTTGCGGCGCTCTGGGTCGTCGTGATGTTCGGGCTCTGGTGGATGTATCTCAGGGCCCACCGGACTCCCACTTGAGCCTCTTGGCGTCGTACTCCTTCCTCGTGTAGACGACCCGGGCAGGGACGCCCAGGACGACCACTCCAGGCGGCACGTCCTTGGTGACCACCGCCCCCATCGCCACGACGCTCTTCTTGCCTATTCTTACCCCTGCCTTGATCACGCAGCCTCCACCAATCACCGCGCCGTCCTCTATCGTCACCCCCACCATCCTCTTGCTCATGGGGTAAGGGTCGTTGGTTATCACGGCGGCCGGCCCGATGAAGACGTTCTTGCCGATCCGAGTCATCGGAGGGATGTAGACGGAGCCCTCTATCCTCGTGCTGGCCCCGATCCTGACGTTGTAGTCGACGTGGGCGAGAGATCCAATCGAGACGTTGTCGCCTATACGAGTCTTCGAGCCCACATATGACAGGTTCCAGATTGACACCCCTTTTCCAATCTTCGCACTCGGATCTATCACTGCTCCCTTCCCAAGTCTCGAGGGTTTCAATGCATCCCTCCGAACGGGTGAAAGTCCTCTCGCACTCGAACTGGCAGGCTTGTTCTTTCCGCGTATTTCTCGAGTAGGTAGATGGCTTTTTTCCTCTTGGGTCCAGCCAAGTATGGCATCATGAGCACCTGCAATTGTTTGGCCTTTTTTCCACCAATCTGGACACTCCAAACGCTGTTGCCGGTCGACATCGTCTGACAGAAAGCGGTCTTCCTACGCCAAAGCCGCTCCACCCGGTCAAGGGACTCCTTGCCCTCCATCGAGAATCTTGACCCGTGGCATGCTATAATACCTTCGTGGTCTAATTCTGCCTCCCTCTCGTCTCGCTCTTTTCCGGCCCGAGTTGGTGCATGTTTCCAATATCTACCCTTGCGCCCTGACGAGTGAAGCTCACGAAAAGGAGACGCTCGGATGGTTTGCGTTGAGGAATCCGCGACGGTTCGAAATGTCAATGCGAATCATTCGCCTTATATTCAGGCCGGAATCCGAACATGCGAAATATGCAGGAACCCGGCAAGGCGAGCGGTGGAGCCGTCGACACTCAGCTGCTCCGCGCCTTCGAGAGGGAGATACTGAGCAAGCTGCCCCGCGTAGAGGGAGCCAGGATAGTCAACCCGACGCCGCTCCTCGACCTCACCCGGGCGATGAGGGACTGCGCGAGCGAGGAGTACGGCCTGGAGTTCTCGGGGAGGGACTTTCAGGTCTTCGGGAAGCTGGACGCCCCTATCTTGGGTGGCTCGGTTAAGAGCAGGGCGGCAGCGGAGATAGTGCTCGAAGCGATAAGGTCGGGGAAGCTCAGAAGGGGGATGGTCGTCTTCGAGGCCACCTCAGGCAACTTCGGCATCGCTCTGGGGCTCCTGGGGGACCTGGGCATCAAGGTGGTCGTCTTGGTCTCGAGGAAGCTCCAGGACGGGGTTCTCGAGGAGCTCGATAGGAGCAACGTCAAGACCGTTGACCTGGACGTCGACGTCTGTCCCGCGCCAGGGATGCAGATGGACCCCAACATGCTTCTCGCGAAGGTCGTGGCCACGAACATGAGAGATAGGTTCTCAGAGATAGGCCTCGACACCGCCGTCTTCGACGCCTCCCGTCCCAGGGTAGAGGAGCTCCTCGCGAGGCAGGACGTCATCAACCTGGCCAAGCTCTTCGCGGAGGTCTACGGTGGGTTCTGCCCGGAGCAATACGACAACGAGAAGAACGTTGACGCGCACGCAGGGATCACCGGCCCGGAGATCGACCAGCAGCTCCACGACCTCGGATACTCCATAGAGGATTTTCGGATAGTCTGCACCTTCGGGACGGGTGGCATTTCGGGGGGGCTGAGCCGGTACGTCCAAGGAAGGTACGCCGGCAAGAAGACGGTGCACGTGGTCTTCCCTCCCGAGGGGCGCGACGTCGCGGGAATACGCACGAAAGGCAAAGCCGCGGGGCTAAGGTTCTACGAGCCGGCGAGATACGCCGGCGAGCACGAGGTCGACTTCGAGCAAGCCAAGAGGCTCTTCGCGTTCCTTGTCGGCAGGGGCTTCGACATCGGCGAGAGCAGCGCGCTCGCCCTATACGCCGTCCTGCAGATGGTCAACTTCGGGATGGACGGCGGGTTCGTGGTCATGCTCGCCGACGGCGCTAAGAAGTACAGAAGCACGGTGGAATCCGTCCTCAACAAGGAGGAGCAGGAGGAGGGGCTGGAGGTCACCCTCGAGAGCGTAAAGTCGAGGCCTGGGAGGTTCGACGAGGTGGTGTGGACGCACATGGGGTATGTGCCGAGCGAGGAGGGGGCGAAGCTCATCGCCAGCTCGCTGGGGCGCCCCGATGGCTCCGTTAGGGTGGCGGAGCCGGGCGACGTCGTGAAGCTGATTACCAGCCAGGAGTTGCTTCCCGGGCTGAGGGCCGTCCTCGACGGGGGAAAAGCGTCGGGTGGAGGCGACAAGAGGGTCCTGCTGGTCTGCATGTCAGGGAACACCTCTCTCAGGGCCGCGCAGGCCCTCGAGTCGAAGGGGATCAAGAGCCAGAGCCTCTCGGGCGGCATCACCAGGCTGGCCCAGGCGAGCCACAAACCACTCCCCGCTCTCGTCAAGCCGGTGAGGTAACGGGATGGGCGCCCGGCGAGATGGGCGTCAGGCGGGGACGTATGTGGCGAAGAGATACTCGCCGATGCTGAAGAGCATGATGAAGAAGAGGAGCCCCGTCGCGATCGCAATCCTCGCGGCTGTCACGTCCTTGTTTCTAAGATAGAAGTAGATGGCCACGCCGCACGCGAGGGAGACGAAGCTGAAGAGCCCCGCGACGGCGTAGCTCGCTTCGAAGAGACCGACGCTGGCGAAGGACGCCATCTGGGCCACCGCCAGCATCAGGACCACCGTCGGCGCGTACTCCAGCCTGAGGAACTTCAATCCTTCTCGCGTCAGCCAGGCCGGCCGAGATAAACGTTGGTCACCGCGCGGGTCTCGATGACAGGTTTCTTATCCGTCCACGTACTCTCGCACCGCGCTGAGGTAGTCCGGGTTCTTGCGCAGGAACTCCACCAGCCTCTCTATCTTGCGGAATGTGACAGGTTGGATGTGGTGCTCTATCCCTTCGGTGTCCTGGTACGCCACCCTCCGCCCCACCCCGATCATGGAGAGGAACTCTGAGATGACCTGGTGCCTCGAGACGACCGACTTCGCGAGCTTCTCGCCGCTCTCCGTCAACCTCATCCCTCTGTAGGGCTCGTGGAGGAGGTACCCCTTCTTCGCGAGCTTCTGCACCATGCTCGTCACGGTCGGCGGCCTAACCTGTAGGCGGTCCGAGATGTCGACCGTGCTCGCGTATCCCTTCTCCTCGAAGAGAGAGTAGATCGCCTCGAGATAGTCCTCTAGCCTAGGGGTCTCGTTCTTCGGGGGGGCGGCTTTCGCCACGGAGCTCGACTCCAGTCGAGATTGCCTCACGATAAAAGGGTTGGGAAGGCGCATCCGAACTTAGGAGGTTCGAGCGTCCGAAGACATTTAGAGGAATGAAAATAACTTAGACGCGTCTAACTTATATATAGCGCGTTTGGTCTGTATCCTAGCAATGCGCGCGCCCTGGAGAAGAGGTAACGCCTCTCAGAGTCAGGTCGCACTGGAGGCGCGCGTTCAAGGAACCAAGACGGGAACGTCCTGGCGCAGCTTCCTCGTTTGGCTAGGACCAGCGCTTATGGTATCCATAGCCTACATGGACCCGGGCAACTACGGCACCGATATTGTAGCCGGTGCCGGTTTCAAGTACGACCTCCTGTGGGCCGGCTGGCTTGCCTCCGGGATGGCCATGCTGCTGCAATACCTCTCCGGCAAACTCGGAGTGGCTTCCGGCTATTCGCTGCCTGAACTGGTAAGGATGTCCCTTGTCAAGCGCAGATACGTCATCCCGTATTGGCTCGCGGCCGAGGTCGCCGCGGCAGCGACCGACCTCGCAGAATACTTGGGGACGGTCCTAGGTCTCAATCTGCTCTTCGGCATCCCGCTTCTCTACTCGTCGATATTCGGTGCGCTTGATGTCATCCTCCTGCTCGCCATGATGGGGAAAAGATTCCGGATCATTGAACAGTACTTCGCACTTTTGATCAGCGTCCTTGTCCTCGGCATACTCTACAACTTGATAGTGGTCGGACCGGACCTTTCCCAGATCGCGTTTCACTCAATTGTACCTTTGGTGCCGAGCAACGCTGCCCTCTTGATTGCAGTTGGAATGGTCGGCGCAACAGTGATGCCACACGCGCTGTTTGTACACTCCTGGCTATCGAAGAACAAGATGGATCTCTTGGGAAATAAGATCGCTGGAACTGGCGCCAGTGCAGAGACTATGTCCAGCGCGATCACCGATTCAATGAAACCCACGGTCAACCATCATCCATATTCCACTCAGGAGATAGAGAGAACCAGGAAGGTACACCTTATTGAAACTGTGGTCTGCCTGATCATTGCGGCGGTCGTCAACGCGGGAATACTTCTTGTCGCCATACCGCTCTATCCGAACGCCAGCATCACGATCAACGGCTTTGTCGCGGGAATCAGCCAGCTTTATGGGCCAATTATCAGTATCATCTTCGTTCTAACACTGCTCGCTTCTGGGCTCTCCGCGTCGGCGCTTGGGACGATAGCAGGACAGGTAATAATGGAGGGTTTGATCGGGAAGCACTGGAACGTGTGGGCAAGACGAATAATAACTAGAGGCATCAATGTCTTTCCGGTCACTGTCGCAATACTGCTCGGGCTCGATCCGCTCAGTCTGCTCATTTACAGCCAGGTAGTCCTGAGCCTCTTGATTCCCCTCCCGATGATCCCTCTCGTCTACTACACTTCGAAGAGAAAGTTCATGGGGGCTTTTGTCAATAGGCTTAGCACAATCGTCTTGGCACTTGTAACCGTCGCAGTGATCCTGGCATTCAATGGCTTGCTGTTGTACTCCACATTTGTCCCTTAGCTGACAAGACTTTATATCACATTGTCAGGCTTTGTCCAACCTGCAGGTACATGGAGGCGGGCAGGGTCCTATATCCTACGACCGAGGGGGATGACAAACCCGGGATCTGTCTGATCTACTGGACAGAACCCAAAGACCCGCGAAAAGAGCTTATATGGAATCGGCGGCGCCGGGCCTCTGACGGTAATGCTCCTTTCACCTCTCCAGGTTGACATCGGAGCTGTAGCGACCGACACCTCGATACTAAGCTCTATCGCGATCATTCTCGGAGCGGTGTTCGTCGTCTACCAGATAAGGCAGGACAAGGACATGCTCGCGGCTCAGGTTAGGGCGGCAGACGCCAACGCCGAACAGGCGAGGCTCACGATGAAGCAATTCCTTCAGAACAACGAACTCGCCACCATGGACCTGGTGATGAGGATCTATGAGTTCGCCGACAGCATGGACGTACAAAGGTCATTCTTCACGGTCCTCAGCTCCAAGATCGCCTCGCTGGAGGATTACGAAAAGCTGCCAGATGACAAGAAGCTCGCGTTCCTCCAGGTTGCGTCCCTCTTCGAGTCTCTGGGGTTCCTCGTCGACAAGGGGTTTGTGAAAGCCGAGATTGTAGACGACATGTTCGCCACAAAGATCGCCTGGGAGATGACCAAGCCATTCATCCTCGGCATGCGGCAGAAGTTCGCCGCGGAGGACTATTACTTCTTCTTCGAGAGGCTTTTCAACAGGCTCTCCAAGACAGACACCGGCTCGATAACGGGCGAGTACCTCGCCAAAAAGGCCGACGGAAAGCTCACCGGCTGAAGCGCCCAGAGAGCAATCTTTATAATGGTATACTACTAATGGTAGTATACACAGGTGAAATGAAACGACAGACAAGAAGACGATCAAGTCCCAGCCGGCGAGGAAAGAACCCAGCGGCGCCAACCTAGCAATAACAGCGGATGCAGGATTGGCAAGCGTGTTCGACGAGTTCCTCAGACCGTTCGACGAATTCTTCCAACCTCTCTTCCCAGGCATAACGCGCTCGCTCGTCACGGAGCCAAGAACCTTCAAGCAACCCATCCTCGACATTCAGGATCGAGGCGACCACTTCAGCGTGACGGCGGAGTTACCGGGCTTCACGAAGGACCAGGTCGAGGTCAGGGCGGACTCCAACTGCGTTGAGCTGAGAGCAGACAAGTCGGAGAGCGTAGAAAAGGGCGAGAAGGGCACCTATCAGAGGAGCTCCCGCTCGTACTACCAGTACCTCAGCCTCCCAGACCAGGTCCTCGCCGACAAGATAGACTGGACAATGAAGAACGGCATCCTCGAGCTGAAGCTTCCCAAGAGGTCTTCGAAGCTCAAGGACAACACCCGCAGGGGAGACCTCAAGTAGGCCTCCCTTCGGAATTTTTTCTAGCGGAAGACGCTTTGAAATGAAGGAGAGGGAGCTCGACTCGGTGCTCCAGGTCATCGAGAACCCCGTAAGGCGGAGGATAATCAAGCGCCTCAGTCAGGAGTCATGCTACGCTCTCCAGCTCTCGAAGGAACTGGGCCTGGGTCAGGCCCTTGTCGCGAAGCACATGTCGGTGATGGAGAAGGCCGGCGTGGTGACCTCGGCGGTCGAAGCCAGCCCCAGCGGACCCGAAAGGAGGAGGTATTCGCTTGCCAAGAGCATCTCGATAACCATGGACTTGGCGCCGCACCTCTTCAATGAGAGAGCCATCTCGTTCAACATGCCCTCTACGAAGCCGAATACTGCCAGGGAGGCGGACGGAGCGTTCGGCGACCGCGTCCGCGAAGCCTTGGCGGCGGCTGACGAAGGGGGGAAGCTCTCTTTGATCTCCAAGGTCCTGGGCGACGTCGACACGAGGATCGCCCTCGTCGAAGAGGAGAGGGTCGGCCTGCTCTCGGTCAAGAACGAGTTGATGGACGAGGCGGCGAAGATAGTGGCGAATCTCGGAGACCTTGACTCAAGAAGGGTCGTCTTCCATATCCTGGAGGAGCACGACAGGGAGGTCGAGAGCATCTCGCAGTCCCTCGACATGAGGGAGATGCTGGTGAGGTCGATCCTCGAAGCGCTAGACCGCCAATTCTTCTGATGAGGGACGGCCAGGTGGGGCAGGCGTCACTCTCGAATCGGCCGGCGACCTGCTGAATAGCAGGGCGAGCAGAGCGCAGCTCATGGCTATGGCCACGATCGTCCCGACCAGCGACCCTATCGAGGCAAAAGCCCGGCAGCAGCGAATCGGTCTGGACGATGTATTCGGAAAACGAGCTGTATCCTATCGTCACGAGGTTTATCGCGACAAGGAGACCGCGCAATCTGGAGATGTCGCCGCGCAGGATGAGAAACCCCACGACGAGCCCGACCAACCCTATCTAGAGGTGAATCAACCCCAGGCCTGTTCCGAAGGAGTCGAGTGCGAAATATGCGAACGAGCTGCCGCCGAATACGACCAACCCACCAACAAGGAATTGCAAGACCGTGATGGCAGCGCGGTCGCTTCCTCCTACCTGCCTCCGAGTCTTCAAAGCGGTTTGAGGGGCTTTCGCGGGACCCTCGCCGGAGACTTGCGGGCCAGCGGCGACGGGCTTCTTCGTCGAAGAGAGACAGACCGATAGGCAGGAGGACGCGGTCAGTGCCAGCGCCACAGAGGGCAAAGACGCGAAAAGAAACGCTGCAATGCCTTCAGAGAGGACGACCAGCGTCCTGAGGAGACCCGCGCCGGCGAGCCCAAAGGACGGGGGGGCGGCCTTCATTGCGATCCCCCGTCCGGTCTCCCAAAGCCGAGGAGGTAGCTTCCGAAGCCGACAAGCCACAGCATAAGTGGGTAGACGATGATCCGCTCCCATCCTCCGGGACCAAGGGTCTCTTGCATCAGGCTCGAGTTGTAGCCTCCAAACTCAACGACGATGCCCAATATGCTGAGGCCCCCCAGGAAGACTGCAAAGTACCGGAACGGACACCTGATCATCCGGTAGGACAAGATCGCGGCGAGCGCCCCCGGAATGAAGGCGAGGACCGCCCCGACGGAGTGGATTGCCACGTTGACGTTCTCGGGCGAGAGCACGGCGAGCGCAAAGCCGACACCTGGGAGGAGGTTCAACGCCATCAGCCCTCTCTTCCCGGTTCCCCTGAACAGG
>DATLRR010000022.1:0-7153 GCA_035534595.1 Nitrososphaerales archaeon | reverse complement strand
GATTCAAGGTCGGGGCGGTCTACCTCGTCCCCGTCCTCAAGAGGTACTACGGCATCTGCACGAACCACATGCGCGTCTACCGGGTGATGAAGGAGGAGGGGTTGTTGTACCACAAGGCGAGGAAGAGGTTCAGGAGGAGGTATATCCCCGCCCCCTGCTTGATCGTCACCCTCTTCCTCACCTCCAGGTCGTTGAAGCGCCACCAGCTCTTGACCGCCGTGACGTAGCCCTTGGTCGTCACGCCCGTGATCCCCCTCGCCTCGCACTCGCCGACGAGCTGCCGCAAGAAGCTCACCGCCTGCCTCTCGTCCATCCTTGCTAGCTACGCCGGGGTCGTCTTCAACGCGGCGCACGCGTTCCCCAGGCGCCTGAACCTCCCTCCAGCGAGGGCCGGGCTCCCCCTCTGTCCCTCAGTTACCCAGCCGAGGACGGCGGGATCCTCGAGGAGGCGCCTGTAAGGGGAGCGTTCGAACGTCTGCCTCATCTCATGGCACCTACTATGAAGGCGCGTGCGCATTTAACGGACCGCGGTGTTCGCCACAAAATGGTGGCAGACCCGCCGGAGTTCACCACCCCGACCCCTCCCAATCGCGCGCACTGAGCGATCCCGCACGTAGACGGAGCAGCGTGGCCGTGTCGCCTTATGGCTGCCCCCTCCCGGATCTCACCAGGTTCGACGATCAAGAGTCAGGACCCCTCCTTCGAGGGGCCCGCACCTCGCGACCGCCCGCTCCGGCGTGGGATCATCTCGTCCAGGCGCGCAGGAAAGAGGAGGGATGGCTTTACCCGACGGTTACTGGCACCCCATAAAGCCGGTTTGGGTTACGAAGACGGCTAGCCTCCCAGCCTTACCTGCCACCGACTTCAATGAAATAACACCGACTTAAATTACTTTCAATATCCGAACAAGTATCGAAATTTTCGAAAGCGCGCTCAGCGAACATTGGTCGTTATCTACAATCTTTCTAATAGTGCGCGGCTTGCGCCGGCCGACTAAGACGTAGAGGGTTTCCTACCTTTCCCGCATTCTTTGGTGACCGGAAGGCCGCTTAGATGGCTGTCGTTCGTTAGATTCTGTGAGGCGTGTTAGCGCCACAATCCGTAATACCCACCCCACATGAAAAGACGCAAATTGTCAACCCCCAGCGTAATGCGTCGAACAAGACGCAACTATCCTCGGGTTGTGCTGACGCTAGCTTTGGTGGTCGGCCTATTAATTGGCGCAGGGGGCACTTATGTCATCGTGAGGAATTCGAATCAAACGACCGCGATCGCCTCAACGAGCATAATGACGACCACCGTTGCGAATACGACTCTAACATCCACTTTCTACTTCGTCACCGCCTCTACCTCTACCTCCTATGTCCACGCGGGACTCGATGGATGCAGCATCAGTCTCCGAACATGCAGCATTCTTGTCTACGATGAGTACCCCTTTGGAAACGTTACAATCGCTAAGCCCGACTGCCTACAGTTGGATTTCCTCATCGAGTCCACCGGCCCCTTTACCTGCGTCAGCTCTCCGTCGTCAGAACTTACTTACGGAACCTTTGCAACTGTCAATGCCACCCTCGACCAAGATAGTTGGAATGATGGCTGTTTAGCTTCCTGCACTCCAAAAGTGGGCACCCAGATAACCGGTAGCGTGGGTGTGATCATCGGGTCAGGGAACAATCCCGCTTACATTCCATTCACCGGCGCGTTCACTTCTTGATGATGCGCACTCGCGCCCTTCGGGCTGTCGCACTAAGGGATGAAGAGAAAATCCCTACTGAGATTATCTAGATAACCCGCTTGTTCTACTCGTTCGCAGGCTGAAGCGGAATCGCCTTCGAGTGCTGCCAGACTATCTCGGACATCCTGCAGACCCCGCACACCCCCTTGGAAGAGGGCTTCCCGCACTTCGTGCAGGGGACGGTCGCCTTGGCAAGGTTTTCGTCGTCCCTCCCCGACTTCCCGAGCCTCGAGGTGACTTCGAGCGCCGAATTCAAAAGCACGTTCTTCATTCCCGGGTGCTTCGACTCGAGCTCGTTGAGGTAGTCGCGCACCTCGCTCCTCAGGCCCTCGTGCATGTACGGGCAGCTGGCGCTCTGGAAGGGTATCTTCGAGAGATACGCGTAGAGGGCGACCTCCTCCTCGTAGACCTCGGTGAGAGGCTTGACCCTGCGCACCGGGAAGTCGTCGTCGTAGGTCGAGGGGTCGAGCCAGCCGAGCCGCTCGACGTCGCCGTGCAGGAGGTTCATCATGAAGGTCTGGACGTAGTCGTCGAGGTTGTGCGCGGTCGCGACGACGTCGACCTTCGCCCTCACGGCCGCCTCGTCGATTGCCCTCCTGCGGAAGACGCCGCACATGCTGCACGACGAGAGCTCGCGGTCGTCCTTCCAGTCGAGGGCCTGGTCCAGGCTGAACCCGAATAGGTCGCTGTAGGAGACGAGCACGAGCTCCACTCCGAGCTCTTCGCAGAGCGCCCGGGTGTGCTCGATGGCCTCGTCCCGATACCCCTCGACTCCCTCGTCCACGGTCAGCGCTACCAGCTCGCCCCTCCCGTTGGACCCCGGACCGGCGTTGAGCCTGTGCAGAATCTTCAGGAGGGAGAGGCTGTCCTTCCCGCCGGAGACCGCGACGCCCACCCTATCCCCGCGGCGCAGCATGCCGTACTTCGAGATGGTCCGCTTGACCTTCTCCACGGTGGTCTCCTGGAAGCAGGCGGCGCATAGGCTCTCGCCCGAGTATCTCCTGGTGTAGTATGACGGCCTCTCGCCGCACCTCGAGCAGTCCCCCAAAAATCCAGCCGTGAGGGTCGCACCCATGCAAACCTTAAAGGGTTCCCGTCGAGGCGGCCGAGGGAATCCTCCTTGTCCGACCCCCCCGAAGCCGAGGCGCCCGAGACCGAGGAGCAGCCGTACAAGCCCGTCTCGCGCTGGTTCATCTTCTTCATGCTTCGGACCAGGCGGGGCCTCAGCCTGATGGACACGCTGGGAAGGTGGAGGGTCACAAAGCCGCTTGCGTGGGTTATGCTTGCCCTAATCCCGTTCGCCGGCGCGCTGGCGCTCTACGTCATCGCGGTCGAGGTCCACGCCCTGTATTTCACCTCGCAGGGTCCCGCGATCGCCTCGAGCGTCCGCACGATCTCGCCCCTCGCCAACTTCCTTCTGCCCGGGCTCAACCCCTACCTTCCGCTCAGCGTCTGGCTGGCTGTCATCGTCGCGGTGGTCATCCACGAGGCCTCGCACGGGATAGTCGCGCGCAGCCTCGGCCTCAAGATCAAGTCCGCGGGCGTCCTCCTTCTCCTCATCCTGCCCGTCGGGGCGTTCGTCGAGACCGATGACAAGCAGCTCAAGGAGTCCCGGAGCAGGGACACCCTCCGGGTCCTAGGCGCCGGCTCAGGGATAAACTTCATAGTCGGCATCGCGTGCGTGCTCCTCCTGATCCTCACGGTCTCTGCGATGACGCCCGCCGTCAAGGGGGCGGGAATAGTGGGCGTCGTCCCCGACTCACCGACCTTGCATTCGCCTGCCGCCATCGCCGGAATCCAGCCCGGGGACTTCATCACCGCCATCAACAACTCGCCGGTCACCGACCTGGGGATTCTCCGCAACGGCAGCTTCACGGTGGGGGAGAGTGTGAACTTGACGATATGGCGGAGCGGGCAGATCAGGACTATCGACAACGTCGTCCTGAGCAACTACACGGTCACCACGGTGAACGAGACGAGCGGGCAGAGCACACAGACCATCTACCCATTCCTCGGGGTAGACCAGGCGAGCTACGCCTCGCTGCAGGCGACCGCGAACACATACGCGGGGAACTACAAGACCACACCAATCGCGTATCTTGTGGAGATACCCACCTTCGGCCAGGCTCAGTACCTTGTGCCGTTCTCCACCGCTCTCTCGGGCTTCTACACCTCTCCCCTCGGGGCGTTGACCCCTGCGGTGACCCTTACGCTGTACTGGATGTTCTTCGTGAACTTCAACCTGGCGATCTTCAACAGCCTCCCGATCTACCCCATGGACGGCGGCCAGGCCTTCGAGACCTTCCTAAGAGGGGCCGGGAGGGGGAGAATCAGCGACGTCCTCGCGAGGAGGGTCACCACGGGCGTGACGCTCGCCATCTTCTTCGCGCTGTTCGCGGTGATCGCCGGCCCGTACATCAGCGGCGCGTTCCCGCCGTACTGACCGCGTTGCCGGTTAAATAGCCGGGCGCTCTAATCGGGGGATGACGCCGTCGGTGCTCCTGATGGTCCCAACGGTCGCCTCTGGGATCGGGCTCCCGCTCCTGGGAGCCCCCCAGCCGCCCGACCTTGCGACGGCGATCCAGCAGTTCGCGAGCCTGTTCGCGACCGAGACGGCCGCGGTGCTCTCCTCGGTCAACGCGGCAGTCCTCGACATCGCCCGGGTTGCCTACGTGACCTGCCTGCTCATAGGCGTCCTGCTCTACTTCACCCATCTCGGGAGGAGGCTGGGCAAGGACCTCATCGTGGGAGGGGCGCTCCTTGTCGTAATCACAGAGTACGTGATACCCTCGGTCACCGCCCTTGCAAAGTAGCCGGGGCGGCGTTCGAGAGGTCGTACCGGAGGATGGCGACCATCCCTCCCAGCGCGGAGACCTGCTTTCCCGTCTCCAGTGACGAGTCACAGAGGAAGACCTTCCCGCCCTTCTCCTCGATGACGTTGAGCGTCTCGACGAGCGCGTTCTCGTCGACGTTGTTCGTGAAGACGTCGTCGGAGACGATGCACTTCTCCACCGCCCCCGCCTTCGCCGCCTCCGAGACCCGGGGCAGGGTGTAGGCCACCCTCCTCTCGCCCCGCGAGATCCTCCTGATGACCTCCTCTACAGCCTCCTGGACCTCGACGAGGATGCTGTCGCTCGCCAACTTCCTGAACCCCTCGGACTTCACCAGCGCCCTCACCCCGTCGGGGCCGGAGAGGTCGAACCCCTCGACCAGGACCTCGTTCTTCCTCAGGTCCGCGTCCTTCCTGAGGACGTTCTCCATGGTCAGCTTGGTGTTCCCCGGTCCCGCCACGGCGACGACGTCGCCCTCCCGCCAGGTCGCCTTGAGCAGCTCCAGCACCTTCCTGAAGTAGGGCTGCATATCGACCTCCTTCTGGTTCGAGCCTCCCTTCCCGGAGGCGCCCGACTCGACGGTGGAGACTATCGTGAGGTGCGAGCCCGTGAGCAGGCCGACGCCGGCCTCCCGCCTGTCGATGGCGACGAGGAGGAACCTGCGCTCCGAGACCGTCGAGGAGTTGAGGATCCGCGTGTCGGAGGGAGTCCAGTCCTCCTTCCTGATGGTGAGCTCCTGGCCGGGCGAGATGAGCAGCGAGTGAGAGCCCGCCTTCGTGACGCTGTCGTCGCTCGCCTCGACTATCTTCCCCCGGATCCTGACCCTGCCGACGCTACTGTCGAGGGTGATTCCCTCGACCTTGAGGGCGATGGTGACCTTGATGCGCTCCCCCTTGTCGGGCCTCGTATAGTCGCCCTCTCTCTTCGAGACCCTAGAGCTCTTTGTGACGACGACGTCGCCCGCAGCGAGGAGCCTGCGCAGGGTCCAGAGGTCGTCTGGAGACTCCACGGTAAGCCTGCAGATGCCCTGCTTTGGGATGAACTGGCTTACGATCAAGCGCTCACTCGAGCTGTAGGTCTCTGAATGTGCCTACGCTCAAGCCGTCGGGCATGTTCTTGATCTCGCCGACCCTGTGCCCGATTATCCCCTTGACGCTGGCCTTCCCAGCGGCGTCGATGAGCCTCTGCGTGACTATCCCGTCGAAGATGAGGTAGCTCGCCCCCGAGCCGTCCAGCTTCGCGACGAGCTCGCTTATCGGCATGCGGCCCTTCTCGGTGAGGGTCTCGTCGAGTAGCATAGCCTCGAGGGTGCCGTTGATGGATGGGAAGACCTCCTTGACCTTGTCGACCACAGGTGTGGGGACCGGTGGGGTGGCAGGCCCGGCTGGCTGTCCCGGCTCCGCCCTCGGCGCCCTCTCGTATCTTTCGTATCTTGGGCTTGGGGCCCTCTCGTACCTGCTAGGCCGCTCTGCTCTCTCAGCCCTCTCCGGCCTTTCACGTCTCTCATAGCGGTCCGACCTCTCCTGCCGAGCCTCCTTAGGGTTGCGCCCGGGAAGCTCGCCCCTGAGCATCTGGTGCACCTCGATGGGCGTGAGGTCCTCGACCTCCTTGCCGTCGGGAGCCCTGATGACCTTCTCTACCTTCATGACCTGAGCGAGCTCCTTCTCGATCAGGTCGCCGCCCCTGTCCCCGTCGAGGACGGCGATGATCCTCTTCTTCCTGCTGAGGTCGATTACGGCCTGTGGGATGCTGGTGCCCTCCACGGCGACGACGTTTTCGATGCCCGCCCTGAGGAACAGCACGACGTCTGCCCTCCCCTCCACGATGTACACGCCGTCGGCGGTGTATACGCCAGGCCCCGCCGGCAGGTTCTCGACCCCGAAGTTTACCACGCGCGCCCTCTTTGTGGACTCTTGCACGTCCTTGAGGAGGTTCTCTCCCTCGCTCGAGGTTCGCGAGCTCCACTCCTTCATGATGTCCTTGGCGCGGTCGGCGATCTGCGCCCTCTTGGACGCCCTGACGTCCTCTATCCCCTCGAGGATGACCCTCGCGGAGCAAGGCCCCACCTTGTCGACGCTCTCGACAGCGGCGGCGATGAGCGCCGCGGTGCTGACGTCAGTCGACATCGGGATGAGGATCGCTCCCCACGTCTTGTCGTTCTTGGACTCTAGATTGATCTCTATTCGTCCGACTTTCCACGTCTTTTGAAGTTCGTTTAGATTCATCTCAGGACCGAACAGGCCCTCGGTCTGGCCGAAGATCGCGCCGATCAAGTCCGCCTTCTCAACCACACCGTCTACGTCGAACCTCAGTTTGACGAGGTATTTTACTACCGCCGAATCAGGCAGATTTCTTTCAACTCGTTGTTAGCTAGTTAACGTTCTGAGCTTAACTTGAGGCGGGCGGCTGTCGCCCTTTATTTAAACCCTTATCCTACGTCGAGGAGGTATGTTATCCTGAAATCATTTCCTCCCTCTGTCCTTAAGAGAGTTCACAACCTGCTTAGGACATCTCGACTGGGCGAGTTTTGGAGGTCGATATGGAGCAAGTACGGACATGCGATGCTGGACCAGTCGCAGATTGATTG
>DATLRR010000021.1:0-8323 GCA_035534595.1 Nitrososphaerales archaeon | reverse complement strand
CTTGATGATCCATGCGACCTGAGAATCTTGTAGCTTCCTCGACCCATGCCTCAGTCGCTTCCATATGCTCCGCCAATAGCCCCCGAGTCTATCGGCCTTGACTACCCGGTATAGGTAGCGAAATGATTGTTTGATAACATAACACACCTGAGGCCGACAAATCCTTAAATACGATTCTCAGACCGGAAAAAATGAGTGAGAAGTTGGAAGGCGATGGAGTTCACCTTCATTGGAGCTGGTTCCGTTCATCAGTAGCCTTCTCAGCTCACGCGTAAGGCGCTCCGAAAGATTCTCCGCAAGCTCAAGAATTTCTACTCCGACTCTGGGAAGTAGAGGGTGGTCGCCATATGCCTAGCAGCAAGAAGCTCAAGCTGACGATACCCAACGGGCACCTGGGCCAGAAGAGCATCGAGATATTCCAGAAGGCCTACTACAAGATCTCCGGGCAGGACAGGAGCTACCGCCCGGGCTTCAGCGACCCCGACGTAGAGCTGAGGGTCCTCAGGCCTCAGGAGATCCCCCTATACATCGCCGACGGGATCCAAGACGTCGGCATCACCGGTATCGACTGGATTACTGAGACGGGGGCGAAGGTTGAGGAGGTCCTCGACCTAGAGTTCGGTGGTGTGAAGCTGGTCGCCGCGACGCCCAAGTCCCAGCCATACGACACCGTCAACGAGTTGATGGAGAGCTTCTGGAGCAGGGGGAAGGAGTTCCGCGTCTCCGCCGAGTACCTCAACGTCACCGCCGGCTACCTAAAGTCTCAGCCCTCTTACAAGAAGCGCTTCGGCAGCAAGGAGCCGATGATTATCACGCCTTGGTGGCGGAAGGGAGACAACCCGAAGGCCGCAGTCTACCTCTCCTTCGGCGCGACGGAGGCGAAGCCCCCGGAGATAGTCGACATGATAGTGGACGTCACCGAGACGGGGACGACCCTCGAGCAGAACAACCTCAAGCAGATTGGGACGCTGATGAGGTCGACGGCCCGGCTCGTCGCGAACAAGGAGGCGATGAAGGACTCCTGGAAGAGGGAGAAGATCAAGGACCTCAAGATAATGCTGAGCGGAGTCGTCGAGGGCCAGAAGCGGCTGCACATCTTCGTAAACGTCAGGGAGAAGAACCTCGACAAGCTCCTATCGGAGCTTCCTGCCCTCAAGCGCCCTACGATCAGCCCTCTGTCAGAGAAGGGGTGGTACGATGTCAACACCGTGATCAGCAAGAAGGACCTGCACGCGATGCTCCCGACCCTGAAGAAGCTGGCCCAGGGCCTCGTGATACACGAGCCGCAGAACATCCTCTCGCTTGAGGAGTTCGGGGAAGGGAATGAGTAGCGAGCTACTCCCCCTGATTCGAGTGGACAAGAGAACAGAAGCGAAGGAGACCGCGGAAAGAATCAGGGCGAGGTCACAAGGCCTCTCGGCCGCAATCGAGGGCGCCGAGAAGATAGTCCGGACCGTTAGGGCGAAGGGAGACTCGGCGCTGATACGCTACTCCAAGGAGCTCGACGGCGTCACGCTCACGAGCGACGACCTGGCAGTTTCGAGGAAGGAGATCTCGGCGGCTGCCAAGAGAGTGAACCCTAAGCTTCTGGACGCGATGCGGTTCGCGCTCAAGAGGATCCAGAGGACGCAGGGGCATCTCCTCAGCCGGCTCCCGTTCTCGTATGTGGCCGACGGGTTCGTGATCCGGAGCGTCGTGCGTCCGCTGGACTCGGTGGGCTGCTACATCCCCGGCGGGAGGGCGTCGTACGCGAGCACGGTGCTGATGACTGCGGGGGTCGCGAAGCTTGCGGGGGTGAAGAGGGTTGTGGTCTGCACACCTCCTTCAGGTGGGAAGGTCAGCGACGCCATCCTCGCCGCGGCCAAGCTGTGCGGCGTGGACGAGGTGTACAGGATTGGCGGAGCGCAGTCCATCGCGGCCCTCGCATACGGCACGAAGAGCATCCCCAAGGTCTCGAAGATAGTGGGCCCGGGAGGTTTGTATGTCTCTGCAGCGAAGAAGGTGGTGTCGACGGACGTCCCGATAGACTTTCTCGCGGGGCCGACCGAGATGGTCGTGGTGGTGGATGGTGGGGCTGATGCCCGCCTGGCCGCGTGGGACCTGATGGCGCAGGCCGAGCACGGACAGGAGAGCATCTGCGGCCTGGTGACCTGGGACGAGCGGCTTGCGCGGGAGGTCAGGAAGGAGGTCGAGAGAATCTCTCCGACGCTCCAGCGTAGGGACTACCTCCAGGGATGCCTGAGGCGGGGGTTCACCGCCCTGTGCAAGGACCGGGGCACGGCAATAGAGCTGGTCAACTCCCTGGCGCCGGAGCACCTCGAGCTGATGGTCGAGGACGCCTCGGAGATGGCCCGATCCATATCCAACGCAGGACTGATCCTGACCGGCCCCTACGCGCCGGGAGCGGCGAGCGACTACGTCATCGGGACTGACCACGTCCTCCCCACCGAGGGAGTGGCGCGGCTCCGCGCTGGGCTGACCGCCTTAGACTTTGTGAAGGTGAACTGGGTGGTGGAGGGAACGAAGAATGGCCTGAAGGCGATGCTTCCGTATCTCAGGGAGCTCGCTATGGCGGAAGGCCTGCCGAACCACTTCCTTTCCGCGCAGTCGAGGTTCCGGAAGCGATGACACAAAGAAGCGGCGCTCTCGAGGCGCGCTATCTCCGGGTTCCCGCTCCTCGGGGGAAGGGTTTGTCCGTCAACAGGTCGACGATGGACATCCTGGGGAAGGTGGACGCGGTGGCCTTCGACTGCGACGGGGTGCTGGTAGATGCCCGGAAATCCTACGACGAGACGATCAGGGTTGTGGTGGAAACCATGGTCGAGGAGATGACGGGCGTCAAGCTCCGCCTCGCAGGAGCCATGCCGGGGCTCATCGCGACTATCAGGAGGACGGGAGGATTCAACGGCGATTGGGACACGAGCTACGCCCTGACGCTCTTCGGGCTGGTCGCGCTGCAGCAGCGTAAGCAAGGACGCGGCGCGGAGACGCTGAACAGCATCGCGGCAACGTTCGGCTCCGCCCGGAGGGTGAAGGGGAAAGAGGCGGTCGATTCCTTCCTGGAGTCGGAGTTCCCATCGACGAAGGACAGCCTCGACAAGTCGCGCGAATACCTGGGATACCCTCGCACGCCACCGGAGGGGAGGATGACGACAGTCTTCGACGAGCTGTATTTCGGGGCGTCGCTCTTCGAGAAGATTCACGGTGTCCGAGCGAAAGGCCCCCGAACCAAGGGGCTAATCGAGCTTGAGCGCATACTTGTCGACGGGAAGACTCTGGACTCGCTCGAGAGGAAGCTGGGGCGCGCCCGTCTCGCGATGATCACCGGAAGGCCGTTCGTCGGGACCGAGCACTCGCTCGGGAAGCTCATGCGCTACTTCGACAAAGACGCATCCATATTCATCGGAGACGCGGACATCGACCTGGACCTCCGCGCGGAATATGACAGGCTGCGGAAGCCGAGCCCCGAGGCCCTCGTGAGAGCGCGCGAGAAGCTCTCCTCGGAAACGCTTCTCTACGTGGGAGACTCGGCCGAAGACGTGATGATGGTGCAGAATGCGAGGCGGCGGGGTGTCGAGGGCCTGTTGTTCGCGGGGGTCTATCAGACGTCGCCGGTCAAAACAGACCAGGCCTCATTCTTCCGGAGGGAGGGCTCGGACCTCGTGGTCGAGACCGTCAACCAAATCCCGTCAGGGTTATTGCTGCCTTTGAGGAACGAGGGGGGTCGAGAGGATTGAAGAGAAGCGCAGAGGTCAGCAGGAAGACGAAGGAGACCGACATTACGGTCCGCGTCGGGTTGGACGGGACTGGCAAGGTGGAGGCGAGGACGGGGGTCGCATTCCTCGACCACATGCTCCACTCGCTGGCCACTCACAGCCTGATGGACGTGACGGTAAGGGCCAAGGGAGACCTCCAGCACCACACCGTGGAGGACGTCGCGATAACCTTGGGCAAGGCGATCGACAAAGCGCTCGGCGACAGGGTCGGGATACGACGCTTCGGCGACGCGATAGTCCCCATGGACGACGCCCTCGCCCTTGCGTCGGTCGACCTCGTCAGGCGCCCCTTTTCTGTCCTAGACCTGAAGCTGCAGAGGGTGATGCTCGAGGACGCCCCGAAGGAGGACCTCGAGCACTTCTTCGGCTCCCTAGCCCAAGCCCTCGAAGCAACCGTCCACATCAAGGTCCTCGAGGGGAGCAACGACCACCACAAGTTCGAGGCCGCAGTCAAGGCCTTCGCGCTCGCCCTCAGAGAGGCGGCAGCGCCCGACCCGAGGCGCGCCAAGATGAGGGCGCCCCCCTCTTCGAAGGGGTCGATGTGAGCGAAGGGGCATGCTCATAGAGATATTCAACTACGGCGCCGGCAACCTCTTCAGCATACAGGCGGCGTTCAAGAAGGAGGGGGCGACGACGTCGCTCACCAAGGACGGGAAGCGGCTGAAGGAAGCGGATGCAATAGTCCTCCCTGGGGTGGGCAGCTTCAACCAGGCCGCCAAGATGCTCCCCATGGAGAGAATACGCGACGCCGTCGACTCTGGCAAGCCCCTCCTCGGGGTGTGCCTTGGCCTGCAGCTCTTCTTCTCGAAGAGCGAGGAGGGGGCAGGACGGGGGCTGGCACTCTTCCCCGGAGAGGTGAAGAGGTTCCGGACCTCGGGCGTGAAGGTCCCTCAGATAGGGTGGAACACGCTGACGGTCAGGCGTGAGTCCGAGCTGACGGAAGGCCTCAAAAAGGAGTCGTGGGTGTATTATGTGAACTCATACTATCCTGCCACCAAGGGGGACTGGGTGGTCGCGACGACGGACTACGGGGTTGAGTTCCCGGCGCTCGTGAGCGAGAAGAACGTCTACGGCACGCAGTTCCACCCGGAAAAGTCGGGCGAGGCCGGCAGGCTGATACTCCAGAACTTCCTGAGAGCGGTGACGAGGTAGCACACTTGCTGGAGCTCTGGGCCGCGATCGACCTCCTCTCAGGGTCAGTGGTGACCCTGAAGCAGGGGAAGGAGGAGATGAAGACGACCTGGGAGGAGGGGGCCGTCGAGATCGCTGCGAAGTGGGAGAGCGAGGGCGCCGACGGGCTCCACATCATAGACCTGGACGCTGCCTTCGGCAAGGGGTCCAACGGCAAGACGATCTCCAAGATACTCGAGAGGGCGAAGATCCCCGTCGAGGTCGGGGGCGGGGTGAGGTCGCGCGCCGCAGCGGAATCGTGGTTGGAGTCTGGAGCCGCCAGGGTGATCCTTGGGACGCTGGCATACAAGGAGCCAGAGACGCTCGCGGGACTGCTAAGTCAGAAAGGACCGGAAAAGATAGTCGTGGCCTCGGACTATTCGGACGGGAAGGTCGTGACGAGCGGCTGGACCGCGAGCCAAGGCGTCGGCGTGCTCGAGGCGACCAGGAGGTTCGAGGCGGCCGGGGTCGTCAACCTGTTGGCCACGGCGGTCGGTCGGGACGGGATGGCTACGGGTCCCGACCTGGAGACGCTCAGGGTGATCTGCGCCTTCAGCAAGAGGCTGAAGGTCCTCGCATCCGGTGGCATCAGGAACCTGCACGACCTCTTCGAGATAGAGGGTAGAGGGGCGGCAGGAGCCGTCATAGGGCGCGCGCTCTATGACGGAGGCATCGACCTGGGCGATGCCAAGGCTGCCCTGGCGGGGAGCAGCGCATGACCCTGGCGAAGAGGATCGTCCCCTGCCTCGACGTGAAGGCGGGGAGGGTCGTGAAGGGGGTCAATTTCGAAGGCTTGAGGGACGCGGGCGACCCTGTGGAGCTCTCGTCCCGCTACAGGGACGAGGGGGCGGACGAGGTGGTCTTCCTGGACATCACCGCGAGCCTGGAGAAGAGGGCGACGATGCGGTCGCTCGTGAGGAGCGTCGCGGCGAGCCTCGACATCCCGTTCACCGTGGGAGGTGGGATAAGGAGCATGGCGGATGCGAGGCTGGCGCTAGCGAGCGGCGCCGACAAGGTCGCGGTGAACACGGCAGCCCTCCGCAACCCCGGGCTCATCACCAGGCTCGCCGACGTCTTCGGCTCCCAGTGCGTCGTCGTGGCGATAGACGCGAAGCGGGCGAAGGACGGATACCGGGTCTTCAGTCACTCCGCGACCAGGTCGGCAGACGTCGACGCGGTCGCTTGGGCGCAGAAGGCCGCAGAGCTGGGCGCGGGCGAGCTCCTCGTCACCTCCATCGACCGCGACGGGACGAAGGCGGGGTACGACATCGAGCTCATGCGGTCAATCACGCAGAGGGTGAGGATACCCGTGATAGCGAGCGGGGGCGCCGGGACATTGAAGCACTTCCTCGAGGCGCTTACCGACGGCGGGTGCGACGCCGCCCTGGCGGCGTCCCTATTCCACTACCGCGAGCTCACCGTCAAGCAGGTGAAAGATTATCTGGCAGCGAACGGAGTCGTGGTCAGACCTTGAAAGCGTCCAAGATTGACGGGATCGATTTTGCAAAGGGGAACGGGCTGGTCCCGGTCGTGACCCAGGAGGCGAAGACCGGCAAGGTCCTGATGCTGGCCTACGCCAACCGAGAAGCCGTCGAGACCACCATGAAGACGAAGCTCGCCACGTACTGGAGCAGGAGCAGGAACGAGCTGTGGAAGAAGGGGGACACCTCGGGGCACATCCAGAAGGTGCGGCGGGTGCTCGTCGACTGCGACAACGACACCCTGCTGTATGTGGTCGACCAGACGGGTCCCGCGTGCCACACCGGCAAGCACAGCTGCTTCTTCAGCAAGCTAGAGTAGATTTCGGGCCTGGCTCGCATCCGAGGGCGACTAAATACCAGATTGAGGTAGTCCTTCATGGAAGACGGGGTTTCATCTCCCCTGGATCCAAAGAAAACCGAGACAAGCCCGCACGAGCCTCGGAAATTTCCACGCCTCGATACCAGACTGTTGGTTCACGAGGAAGTCCTGTCACTGAGGAAGAGGTCGTACACCTACGGACAAATCGCTGAGGAGATTGAGCGAGAGTACAATGTCAAGCTCTGCAAGGCCACGATCTCAAGTTGGGTCAGGCGGCTTAACAGTCCAGTTCGGGCTGGTCACATGTTCGTCCCGAAGCCTTCGCCCGAACTGGCCTATGTCATAGGCGTAGAGACGGGGGACGCCTTTCTCAACGTCAAATGGAAGACCTACCAATATAGGATCAGGCTGAGAGCTGTCGACCGGGAATTTGTAGAGGCGTTCAATCAGGCCGTTTCAAAGGTTCTTGGCTGTGCCCCCCACAAACTATGGAAAGGGAAAACTGAGAGGGAAACGCACGTCGAGTTCGGTAGTTATCTGTTACACAAGTTTCTCCTACAGAATCTCCAGAAATTGAAGCCTTTCATAGAATACGACAAAAACTGTGTCGCAGCATTTGCCAAAGGATTTTTCGACTCAGAAGAATGTATCGAGAGGTCGGGAAGGCTTACCGCGACCAATACTGATGTCGAACTCCTGCAGTATGTGCGACACCTCATGAAGAAATTCTTTGGCATTGAGTCAACTGGCACTCATCTGGGTACCAAGAAAGGCAGCATCCTGACACGACGAGGAAGATCGTATGTGCGAAATTCCGATTGCTTCTTAATCTACATCAGAAGAGCGTCCGTGGGAATCTTTCATCGCGAAATCGGAATGACAATCCTGAGAAAGGCTGACAGATTGGAGAAGTTCCTCGCATTACAGGAATCCCGCTCAAGTAAGAAATGGGTTGGCGTCAAGTAAATTCTTGATCCCATTTTGAGATGAAATAACCAAGAGCGCGGGGGGTGGGATTCGAACCCACGAGTCCTTGCGAACAAAGGATTAGCACTAAGGAGTTTAGGTCTTGCCTAAACTTATCCTTCGCCATGCCAGGCTTGGCTACCCCCGCCCGCGGTGAACTTGGCATGTCTCTTTATGTGTATTAAGTTGTGAGGCGGGACAATGCGGAAGAAATGGTTTACAGTCGACCATCCGCCCATACCAGAATCGCGACCCCGGAGTTTGTCCGATACATCGTCCCGTCACCGGCAAAGATCCCGACCAGCTCGGCGGCGGAGTGCTGCCTGTCCTTTGAGAAGGACTCGAAAAAAGGTCCGAAGTCGTGATGACTCACGAAGTCATACGTCGGCTCTGCGTCTTAACCGCCCACAGGGAGACCAGAAAGTGACTTCGAGCAGAAGTTGCCGTCAATTGTGAAAGTCTTGATGAAATTAGGAGTTACGCGGTTGAACTGTTCTCACGCTCTGGTATAACGCCTTCGATATAACCACTCTTAGCCCATCGCGATGACTACGCTCCCAGATAGATGAACCCGCCGAAGGTCGACGACTCGGACTACATCGACTACCTGA
>DATLRR010000020.1:0-54724 GCA_035534595.1 Nitrososphaerales archaeon | reverse complement strand
ATCAGGTAGTCGATGTAGTCCGAGTCGTCGACCTTCGGCGGGTTCATCTATCTGGGAGCGTAGTCATCGCGATGGGCTAAGAGTGGTTATATCGAAGGCGTTATACCAGAGCGTGAGAACAGTTCAACCGCGTAACTCCTACATTTATTGAGAGAACTGCGCACAAATATAAGGATATCGTGTGAAGGTTCTGTCTCAGTAGTTCCGAATAAGCGTCATCCGCGATCATCTTCTGCCCCCAGATGGTTCGAGCCGAATGGCGCCAGGAAAGCCAGGAGCAGGGAGACCTTCGCCTCAAGAGCGATCACATGGACATCCTGTTGGCGCGTATTGAAGACGCACCACGCGTTGTAGATGCAGACAGCCACCGCGTAGTAGAGCAGCCTCACGGTGAAGTCCTTCGAGGTCGTCTTCGCCAGGAAGACGTTGTGCTCCCTGTAGGACGTCTCGATCCCCCACCTCCTCTTGTAGCGTTTGAGCACCGTCTTGGGCCTGCAGGTCATGTTCGTCGCGAAGAGGTAGCTCTTCCCGGCCTTCCGGTCGTCTGCCCTCACGAGCCTGAACGGATGGTCGCACGGGTAGAGCGTCTCCTCCCCGTCCTTGAGGCCGATGCGCTTCGTCACGTCGTTTGATGAGAAGCGCATCGCGTAGGTGTAGCCGTGCTCGCCGAGATAGCGGGGCAGGGCGAGTGACGTGAAGCCAGCGTCGAAGAGGAGGTGTCTGACCCGTATGCCCATGTTCCTGATCCTGTTGAGAGCGTCATCGATGTAGGCGAGCATGTGCTCCCTGCTCTTGATGGGAGTGAGGACGACCGTCAGTCTCTTGCCATCGACGAGGATGCTCGCGGTGAGGTATTGGTATGCGTAGGACGAACCGTTCTTGGACCTTATGCCGTTGACCATCTCAGCCGAACCGTGTTCTCCGTAGAACAGCTGGTCGTGCCAGTCGAACGCGATGGGGACGGGCAGGTTCAGCAGCCCCTTCTCCTTCAGCTCGTCAACCTGCTCCTCGAAGACGATCGACGACGCGCCCAGGAGCTCGTACCTGTCCACGCTCCTGAGGTAGGAGAGAACCGTATCGCCCGTGGGAGCCGACCCCAGCTTCCTCGAGACGTTGCTCGTTCCCTCGGCGTAACCATTGAGTATGGAAGCCTTGACAAGCAGCGATATGTAATCCGTCTTCCTGTAGATGGAGTTGGGCTTCACCTCGAAGCAGAACAGCTCTGGCAGATACCTCATCAAAGTGAGGTCGAAACCGTGGGCTAGCTCAGTTGTCACAAACGATGCTTTCGGGGTAAGCCCGTCCTATCCTCACGACACAAACACCGTTGAGCAGGAACTCAATCCGCGCTTATTCGGAGCTACTGTGGACAGCACCCGAACTCGAATCGTTTTTATACTATAACATAGGTAATACCAGACTGGTTTATGACAGCCGCCGCCGACATCGTAACAGACGATTACAAGACAAAGTACGGATTCGCCGACTCGACCAGCTACCTCGACCAGAGCCACAAGGGGATCAACGAGGACGTAGTCAAGGAAATCTCGAGGCTGCGGAACGAGCCCATCTGGATGGAGGAGTTCAGGCTAAAGGCGCTGAAGCACTTCAACGAGAGGCCAGTCCCCACGTGGGGAGTCGACCTTTCGCCGATAAAGTTCCAGGACTTCTACTACTATGCGCACCCCGCGAAGGAGACCGCCAAGAAGTGGGAGGACGTCCCACCTGAGATCCGCAACACCTTCGAGAAGCTGGGCATCCCCGAGGCCGAGAGGAAGTTCCTCGCCGGTGTGGGCGCCATCTACGAGAGCCAGGAGGTCTACAACAGCCTCCAGAAGGACCTGCAGGCACAGGGTGTCATCTTCACCAGCGTCGGGAACGCGGTGCAGGACTACCCAGAGCTCATCAAGCAATACATGGGGACCATCATCCCCTCGAACGACAACAAGTTCGCCGCCCTAAACAGCGCGGTCTGGAGCGACGGGCCCTTCATCTACATCCCGGAGGGCGTCAAGATTGCCATGCCCCTACAGTCGTACTTTAGGATCAACGCCCAAGGGATGGGGCAGTTCGAGAGGACGCTCATCGTGGCGGAGCCTAACAGCGAGGTCCACTACATCGAGGGGTGCACCGCAGCGATGTACCAAAAGTCGATGCTACACGCGGCCATCGTCGAACTCGTCGCGAAGAAGGGCGCGAAGATACGCTACATCACGATCCAGAACTGGAGCAAGAACGTCTACAACCTAGTGACGAAGAGGGCGCACGCCTACGAGAACGCCAGCGTGACGTGGCTAAACGGCGAGGTCGGCTCGGGCAGGAACATGAAGTACCCCTCTGTCTACCTCCTCGGCAAGGGCGCCTCCGCGGAGATTATGTCCATGGCCTACGCCGGCGCCAACCAGATACAGGACACCGGGGGAAAGATAATCCACCTCGCGTCCGACACGTCCTCGAAGATAATTTCCAAGTCCGTCTCGAAGGACGGCGGCGAGGCCATCTACCGCGGCCTGCTCCACATCGCCAAGGGAGCGCACAACGTGAAGGCCACGGTCAGGTGCGACGCTCTCCTTCTCGACGAGCAGTCGAAGACCTCCACAATCCCCTACGTCGAGGTGATGGCGGACGACGCCACGGTCACCCACGAGGCGAGCGTCGGCAAGGTGGGCGAGGAGCAGATATTCTACCTCATGGCCAGGGGCATCAGCGAGAGGGACGCCCTGAGCATGATAGTCAACGGCTTCGTCGAGCCCTTCACCAAGGAGCTCCCGATGACCTACGCCATAGAGATCAACAGGCTGATGGCGCTCGAGATGACCGGCGCCGTCGGCTAGAAAGCCAGCCCTCCAAAGTGACCACCATGGCCCAGAGCGCGGTCTCCCGCTTCACCGAGGAGCAGGTGGAGTCGCTCTCGAAGAGCCTGCGCGAACCCAGCTGGCTCAAGGACTATCGGCTCGAGGCGATCCGCAAGTTCTCTTCCCTTCCGCTCGAGACCTCACCCCTCTACACGAAGTACGCCGGGGTCTCCGCCTTCGACCCGGAGCAGTTCCCTGTAGGGCTCGCCGAGGAGAAGGTCGACCTGAGGAAGCACTTCGAGGGCCACCTGACCGGGAAAGAGTCCAACATAATCCTACAGGGCAACTCGACGACGGTGCACGTCGACCTCGACGAAGGCTACGCGAAGAGCGGCGTGGAGGTCCTCAGCATGCGCGAAGCGCTCTCGAAGCACGAGTCACTCCTGCGCGAGCTCCTCTCCAGGCGGCTCGCAAACCCGTTAGAGGAGAAGTACGCCGCCTTCAACGCGGCCTTCTTCAACACGGGTCTCTTCATCAGGGTCCCCAAGGGAGTTAGCGCCCCCTCGTCTCTCAGGCGCATGCTCGTGACCCGCAACCCGCCCTCGAGCATCGTGGAGATGACGATAATCTACGCGGAGGAGGCCTCGAAGTTCAACTACCTGGAGGAGCTCTACACGGCGGAGAGCAAAGGCCCGTTCCTCGTGAGCTCGACGCTCGACATCTTCGCCGAGAACGGCGCCCAGGTAGACTCCAGCACCCTCCAGCTGCTTGACGACAACGCGGTCTACCTCTCAAACGAGGGGGTCTCGGTCGCTACAAACGCGAAGGCCTCCCTCGCCTCCATCCTCCTCGGCGGGAGGATAGCTAGGTCCAGGTTCAACCTCGGCCTCAACGGACGGGGCTCCTCCTTCGAGGGATACCAGGTCTTCTTCTGCGACGGCAAACAGCGTTTCGACCTCGACGCGAACCTAGTGCACAACTCCCCCGACTCGGCGGGCTCCCTCACCGCGAGGGGCGTGCTCAAGGGAGAGTCCCAGTCCATCTTCAAGGGAATGGTCAAGATCAAGAAGGGCGCGAAGAACTCCCACTCTTACCTCGCCCACCACGCCATGCTCCTCGACAAGCGCGCCCGCTCCGACGCCATCCCCGGGCTCGACATCGACACGAACGAGGTCAAGGCGACGCACTCCGCATCGGTCGCGCAGATAGACGAGGAGCAGATCTTCTACCTTGAGGCGAGAGGCCTCCCTAAGGATGAGGCCAAGAAGCTCATAGTGATCGGGTTCTTCGAGCCCGTGCTCGCTAGGATTCCCATCGAATTCGCTCGCGAGGGGGCCAAGTTCACGGTTGAGGGCAAGTGGTCGGGCGAGCGCAGGCGGCTGGTCGACAGGGAGACCCTACTCGCGCTGACCGGAGAGGTCCCGGACGAGGAGAAGAAGTCCGCCGGCGACATCTTCGAGCGCCACTACAAGTACAGGGGCTAGGCCAGCGGTTGTCCCGGTTCGTGAAAGCGCTCGAGCTCTCTAAGCTCGTCCCCGGGACGATGGCAGGGGTCGACCTCGAAGGGAAGCAGATCCTGCTCTCCAACCTCGGCGGAGAGGTCTACGCGGTCGACGGGGTGTGCACCCACGAGGAGTGGTTGCTCTCCCGGGGCTTCATGATAGAGGAGCGCGTCGTGTGCCAGCTCCACCTCTCGCAGTTCGACCTGCGGACGGGAGAGGTATACAACCCGCCGGCGGTCGAGCCGCTGAAGCGTTACAATGTTAAAATAGAGGAAGGAAGCATTTTCGTGGAGATCTAGCGGCCCCCGAGAGAAGAGAAATGCTCGAATCTACCAAGACGGTCGACGTGGAGAGGATTAAGAACGACTTCCCCATCCTGAGCAGGAGGGTCAACGGGAAGCGCCTGGTCTATCTCGACAACGCGGCGACCACCCAGAAGCCGAAGGTCGTGATCGACGCGCTGGTCGACTACTACTCGAGATACAACGCGAACGTCCACCGGGGTGTCCACCAGCTGAGCATCGAGGCCACTGAGACCTACGAGAACTCGAGGAAGAAGGTTGCCAAGTTCATCAACTCGCCCACTGCACAGGAGGTCGTCTTCACTAGGGGGACGACAGAGTCGATAAACCTGGTGAAGTTCGCGTGGGGTTCAAAGTTCGTCAAAGAGGGCGACGTCATCCTTCTCACGCTGATGGAGCACCACAGCAACATGGTCCCGTGGCAGCTCCTCGCGAAGGAGAAGGGCGCGAGGATAGAATACGCCCCTATCACCGCGGACGGCAGGCTCGATATGGGGGAGTTCGAGAGGCTGCTGGGCCTCGCTCCCGCGCTCGTCGCCTTCACACAGTGCTCCAACGTCCTGGGCACGATCAACGACGCCGAGAAGCTCTGTTCGATGGCCAAGGGGGCGGGCGCCGTCACCGTCGTCGACGCGGCGCAGTCGACCCCGCACATGCCCGTCGACGTCCAGAAGATGGGATGCGACTTCCTCGCCTTCTCTGTCACGGGTGACACTCCGGTGCTTATCCATCATAATGGGACAACCGAGCTTGTTCCTATTGAGGAGGCAGTGGAGCTCTATAATCGCGGAAATAACGTATCCATCCTGACGCTGGGCTCGGATACCCGCGCGAAATTTGAAAGCGTGAAGGGGACGCTTGCCCATTTGGACAGTGTCTACGAGGTGCAGTACGAAGGTAGCGCGTTACCAATCCGCGCAACGGGGCATCATTCAGTTTACGTGTGGCGAGATTCCAACATCATCGAGGAGAAAGTATCGAAGTTGCAGAAAGGTGACTACCTTGTGACTCTCAACAAGCAAACCCAGAACACCTTCGGCACCGTAGACGAGTGTCTTGTGGAGTACAAACACGACACGAACTCAGTGAAGGAGAAGGTCAGAATAACAAAGGAATTGATGCGACTCGTAGGATATTATCTTGCGGAGGGTTCGTTAGATCCCACTGAGAACAGAGTGTCTCTGACCTTCTCAGAGACTGAAACAGAGTTCGTTAAGGATTCTTGCGAACTAATCGAGGCCTTGGAGCCGATGTTCTACTATACAGAAGCCATGGAGAAAGTCATGAGTACGAGAGGAGGGCTCTCAGTGGCCAGAATTGCTGAAGCTTCTGGTATCAGCCGAAAGACGGCAAAGAAGTACTCGATGCAGACGGAAGCGGCAGGGTTCGCAAAGGCTCGCAAGATGCGTCCACACGTTTGGCACAACAAGGAAAACCACAGCGCTAACATATCCTTCAACAATAAGAAGTGGTATTCGTTCTTCAAGGCATTCTGTGGTTCAAGAATAGACAAGCATCTACCAAGCTTCGTATGGCAAGTCGATGTTTCGCTTGTATCAGAATTGCTGAAAGGATATCTCCGTGGAGATGCATCAAAGAACGAGAAGTATCGACTTAGGGCGAAGTCAGTCTCGAAGAGATTGATAAGCGAACTTTCTTGGCTTTTGAAGCTTCACGGAGTCTCAAACACGCTCGGGTTTGCGGAGTCTCGTGTAGAGGCCTGGCACGATGAATACTCGCTGGTGATACAACGAAGCGAATTGGCATTCGTAAAGGAATTCCATCGCGAGACTTCAAAGTCAGACGCGCCCAGGGACAAGCTACTTTGCGTTGACGGACTCAAACAAGCCTATCGAAACGCTAGCCCTAGGTACAACTCAAAAGTATCGTCCACTCTGCGCGATGCAAGAAAGCGGGCAACTCGCGCAGGTATCCTCAACACAGTGGATTGGATTCAATTTTCTCACAAGAAACCGATTGACGAGGAGACGCAGGAGGTGTTGAACAAGTACAAGGAGTTTGCCCTAGGCGATTTTGGTCTGGTCAAGGTAATTGACGTCAAGCCAGCCGGAGAGCACATGGTCTACGACGTCTCAGTCGAAGGCAGTGAGAGGTTCTTCGGTGGATCTTATCCCATCCTGCTTCATAACTCTGGGCACAAGATGCTGGGCCCCACCGGGATAGGGGCGCTCTACGGGAGGCGGGCGCTCCTGGACTCGATGGACCCCTTCCAGTCTGGAGGCGACATGATCAAGGAGGTGCACCTGGACGGCGCGAGGTGGAACGACGTGCCCTACAAGTTCGAGGCTGGGACCACGAACATCGCCGACGCCATAGGGCTCGGCGTTGCGGTCGAGTACCTCGAATCGCTCGGGATGGAGAACGTGAGGATGCACGAGGTGGAGCTCCTCAGGTATGCCTTCGAGAAGATGTCGCGGATACCCAACATCAAGATCTACGGTCCCATGGACATCGAGGCGAGGGGCGGCGTGATCTCATTCAACCTCGCGGACATCCACCCTCACGACATGGCGTCGATCCTCGACGAGGAGGGTGTCGCCATCCGGTCGGGGCACCACTGCGCGCAGCCCCTCATGGAGCACCTCAACATCCCGGGGACGAGCCGCGCCAGCTTCTACGTTTACAACTCGACCGCTGACATCGACGCGTTCATAGGTGCCCTGCTGAAGGCCAAGAGCGTGTTCTGCGTTTGAGCAGCGACTTCTACCGCGAGCTGATCCTGGACTACTACAGGAACCCGAGGAACTTCGGGAAGCTCGACCCGCACGACATCGACGCCAAGGACCTGAACCCCCTCTGCGGCGACGAGATCGAGATGCAGATCCGCGTCTCCGCTGAAAAGGACAAGATCGAGGAGATAAAGTTCATCGGCAAGGGCTGCGCCATAAGCCTGGCCTCGGCCTCGATGCTCACCGAGATGGCGAAGGGCAAGCCCCTCGATTGGGTGAAGGGGCTCTCCAGGGAGGACATTCTGAAGATGCTGGGGACGTCCGACCTAGGCCCAGCGAGGATAAAGTGCGCGATGCTCTCGGTCAAGGTGCTCAAGATGGGCGTCTACGGCTACTTGGGCGCCCAGTACTCCGAGCCGTCGAGTGACCTCTAGGGCCGCTTTAGCAGGTCCTTGTTCGGGTTCGGCGAGACCGTCGCCCCTGTCCTACTCTTCGACCCGCGCCGCCTTAGGGGCGACCTCGCGGCCATCACGTGCCTCTTGAGGAGCTGGATGCCGAGCGCCGGGTCGACCCCCTTAGGGCAGACCGCGGAGCAAGTCCCCGCGAAGTGGCACCTCCACACCCCGTGCTCGGTGTCCACGATGTCTAGCCTCTCCTCCCCTGCCTCGTCCCTGACGTCCTGCAGGTACCTGAACTCCTGCGCGAGCGCCTGCGGCCCCAAGAAGAGCCCGTCGGTAGAGGCCGTGGGGCATGACGAGCTGCAGAGCCCGCACTTTATGCAGTAGGTGAACTGGACGAAGGAGTCGAGCTCCTGGGGGGTCATGAGGTACTCGCCGGTGGGGGAGTCCTGCTCCTGGGGGTCTGCCTTCCTCACTAGGTGGGGCGAGGCAGCCGCGTGCCTCGAGAAGAAGGCCTCGAGGTCGACCACAAGGTCCCTCACGATGGGGAAGTTGTCCATCGGCTGGACGGTTATCGTGGAGGAGCGAAGGTCCGCGACCTGCGTCTCGCAGGCCAGGCGGGGCCTGCCGTTGATCTTCATCCCACACGACCCGCAGGAGGCCATCCTGCACGAGAATCGCAGCGCGATCCCGTGGTCTATCCAATCCTTCGCGTAGATCAGAGCGTCCAGCACGGTCATCCCGTCTTTTAGTGGGACCGCGTACCTCTCTAGGTGAGGCCTCTCCTCGAGGGAGGGGTCGAACCTCTGGATCCGCAGCGCAAGCTCCTCCCCGCCCAATCAGCTCACCTGCCCCGTCGCCGCGAGTATCACGGTGCGCGTCCCGTACGCGATGGTCGCTAGCGTGACAATGAGCACGGCCCAGTTCACCCCCCTCGTCCACCCCGCGCTCTGGCGCCACTCGAGGAGTATTATCCTCAACCCGTTGAAGCCGTGGGTGAGGACGACCACGAGGAGGACCTCTAGGAGCCCCCCGTCAACCGCGTTCCGGTAGACCGAGAGGACGTGCTCGAAAGAGACCGCCTCGCCGTAGGGAACCAGGACGCCCTGCATGAGCAGGTGGACCGTCACGAGCACGATCGCCAGGACCGCCGTGGCGTACTGCAGCTGCATCATCGTGGACTCCCTCATGGGAGGTCACCCAAACAGACTCCCTCCTGTGTAGAGCGCGGCCAGGATGGCCGCTATGACCGCTACCCAGATGAGGTGCCTCTGGATGGTCCTCAGCGACTTGGCCTTGTACGGATAGTCGGGCTTGGTGGGCTTCTCGAATATCACCCCGTACTCCGCGAGGATCAGACGCATCCCGTTGATCCCGTGGTAGACCACGACGAGGACGACCATCACCAGGACGACGTGCCCCAGCACGTTCTCCGTGAGCGCGAGGTCGCCAGACCAGCTCGCCAAGCTCGGGCCTTCCCCGAAAGGGCCTCCGACGAAGAAGCTGGTGTCTCCTATGTGCCCGACGACGTAGGCGAGGACTGCCAACCCGGTGACCCTCTGGAAGACGTAGGCCCAACGCTCGAGGTTCAGGTGGAGCGGGTCGAGCCACCCGGCGACCCCCCTCTTGTTCGAGGCGGCCTTCGCGCCCGGGTCCCCCCCTGTGCCCTGCCTCTGGTCTTCCAGCTCGCTAGCTCACCAGCCTCCTTCTCGGTCTCGTTTTCTACTTAAGCTAGTAGTGCCTCTCGGCGGGCTGGTACTTTGTTATCCTCACCGGCGAGTAGCCCAGCCTCACGTGCCCTCCCTCGACCTCCTCCGCAGAGCAGAAGGCCAGGCTGTGCTTCAGCCAGTTGAGGTCGTCCCGTTTGGGAAAGTCCCTCCTCGAGTGCGCGCCGCGGCTCTCGCTCCGCGCGTGCGCGCACATCAGGATGGCCTCCGCCGCCATCAGCATCGCCTCGACCTCGAGCACGTTGGTGAGGTTGGTGTTGTAGCGCCTGCTGTGGTCGTCGCAGTGCATGAAGTCGCTCTTCCGGAGGGCCCTCACTGACCTCAACGCCTCCGCGATCCCCTCCCCCGTCCTGTAGACAAAGGCACCCTTGTCCATGGCGCGCTGGACCGAGTTCCTTACTTCGTAAGGGTTGGTGCCTCCTCGCCCGCGGAATATCCCGTCGAAGATCCGCTTCTCCTCTCTCGCCACCTGCTCCCTCGGGACAGGGACCGAGGCCTTCCCCGCCGCGTGCCGCGCCGCCTCGGCCCCCGTCATCCGCCCCCAGACCAGGCACTCCGCGGTCGAGTTCGCCCCGAGCCTGTTCGCCCCGTTGATGCTCACGCACGCGGCCTCCCCCGCCGCCCAGAGCCCGCCGATCCTGGTCGCGCCGTCGATGTCCACGTCGAGCCCCCCCATCATGTAGTGGCACACCGGCCTCACGGGGAGCGGCTCCTCGACCGGGTCGATGCCCCTGAACTTCATCGCGATCTCCCGGATCCCGGCGAGCCGCGCCTTCACCTTCTCTGCGCCTATCTTGGTGAGGTCGAGCTGGACGTAGTCGTATCCGCTCCTCTCGTCCTTGAATCCCCTCCCCTCCTCGACCTCCGTCATTATCGCGCGCGACACGACGTCCCGCGACGCGAGCTCCAGCTTCTCGGGCGCGTACTTCCCCATGAACCTCTCGCCGTCCTTGTTGAGCAGGACCCCGCCGTCGGCCCTCGCCCCCTCGGTGATGAGTATCCCTGAGGGGATCAGCCCCGAGGGGTGGAACTGAACGAACTCCATGTCCTTGAGCGGGACTCCCGCGCGGTAGCCCATCGCTATCCCGTCGGGGGTGGAGCTGTGCCCGTACGTGGCGAAGCCGTAGAGCCTCCCCGCCCCACCGGTCGCGATTATCCCTGCCTTTGCCGAGAGCGAGAGGAGGTCTCCCGTCTTCATCTCTATCGCGGTGACTCCCCTGAACTCGCCCTGCTCCACCAGGACCGAGGTCGCGAACCACTCCTGGTAGAACGTGATGTTGGGGTACTTCGTGCACGTGTCGTATAGGGTCTGCATCTCGTGGAATCCGACCTTGTCCTCGGCGAAGGTCGCCCTGGGGTAGCTGTAACCCCCGAACCAGCGCTGCGCGATCCTCCCGTCCTCCCGCCTCGACCACGGCATCCCCCAGTGCTCGAGCTGGTAGATCTCCGCGGGCATCAGCCTCACGAAGCGCTCTATCGCATCCTGGTCCCCGAGGTAGTCTGAACCCTTCACCGTGTCAAATACGTGCGACTCGATCGAGTCTCCCAGCTCCGGATAAAGCACCGCCGCTGTCCCGCCCTCGGCGCTCACGGAGTGGGAGCGCATCGCCTGCAGCTTGGTTACGACCGCGACGTCCGCCTTGCCCTCACTCACCCGCGCTGCCTCGATGGCGGCGCGCAGTCCGGCTATCCCCGAGCCGATGATGACCACGTCCTGGGCGGTGCGGTCCAGCGCATGCTCCTCCTTCCCGATGCAAGGACCGCAAGGACGTTAAACTTTGGTATCGCGGCCCGAAAAAAGTTGCGCAGAATGCAGGGCATCCGCTAGGAAAACTAGCTACTACCACCCCATGGGTGAGTTAGCTTTATATCCACTACGCAGGCCGGTCGGAGGGAACCGGTAGACGCTAGTGCCTCATTTCGAATATACGATGGAGGGTTACGACCCAGCAATTCACGTCAGGGCTAGCGGGAGGGAGCTCAACATCTCGCCAAAGGCCGCGCGGGAGATATGCAACACCTTGAAGGGCATGACGCTGACAAAGGCGATCGAGCTGGCCGAGAACGTCGAGGCGATGAAGGCGCCGATCGCATTCAGGAGGCACAAGAAGAAGGTCGGGCACAGGAGCGAGCTGGTCGGCTTCCCGACGGGCTCATACCCCGTGAAGGCGGCTGGAAAGATTCTCGGAGTACTTCAGAACCTTAGGGGGAACTGCGAGTTCAAGGGCCTCGACCCAGAAACAGTGCACCTCATCCACGCGTCCGCAAAGGCGGGGCGCGTGATAAAGGACTATATCCCGAGGGCGCACGGTCGAAGCAGCCCGAACTTCCACGTGCTGGTGCACGTCGAGCTCGTGGCAAAGGAGGCAAAGTAAAGCGGCATGTCCCAGGTCGAAAAGAGCGCAGTGAAGAGCCTTCTCTCGATGCACCGGACATATGCCGACCTCGACGAGTATATGGAAGCCCAGCTCAAGGAGGCGGGCTACGCAGGCGTCGACATCCAGAGGAACCCGGTGGGGACCAGGATAACGGTCTTCGTGACGAGGCCGGGTCTCGCGATAGGCAGGCGAGGGACGGGGATCAAGGAGCTTACCGAGAGGGTCGCCCAGAAGTTCAACCTTCCCAACCCGCAGATCGCGGTCTCGGAGGTGGAGAGGCCTGAGCTCAACCCGAGGATAATGGCCCAGAGGACCGCCCAGATAGTCGCCAGGGGCACAGCCTTCCGGCGCGCCGCCAACTGGACGATGACGACCATAATGGAGGCAGGGGCGATGGGGTGCGAGATCGGGGTCGCGGGCAAGCTCAGAAGCGACAGGGCCCACAAGGAAAAGTACAGGATGGGCGTCGTCCCCAAGAGCGGGGAGACCGCCGACGAGATAGTCAGGTCGGCGACCACGGACGTCCTGCTAAAGTTGGGCTTATTCGGCATCAAGGTCAAGATCGCCATCCCCGATGCGATCCCCCCGCCGATAGAGTTCGTAGAGTCGACGGAGGCGCAGCAGCCTCAGGCCGCAGCCACGGTCCCAGACGCCCCCACCGCGGCGCCTCAAGCGCCCGCCCCCCGGATGGTCGTCGCGGAGGCAGCGGTCTCGGCCCCCCGCGTATCAGTGGTTGAAGTGCCCACCCCGCCGGCGACCCCTGCCCCAGTGATCTCGGCCCCCCCGACTGCCGAGCCGGGGGCTCCAAAGGCGAAGAAGGCGACCCGCGCCAAGCGCGCCACAAAGGCGACGACGACGACCCGCAAGCGGGTCACGAAGAAGAAGGCGGCCGTGAAGGAGACGAAGGAAGAGGAACAAATTGCCAAGAATGAAAGCAAAGGCGTTGAGACAGCAGGATCCTAGTCAGCTCAAGGACAGGCTCTTCGAGCTCCGCGGGGAGCTCGCTAGGTTGAGGAGCCTCACCGCGAGGGGTATGATCCAGAAGCAGAGCGGCGCTCCCAGTCGCGTAAAGCGAGACATCGCCAGGGTCCTGACCGTCATGAAGGAGAAGAGCGTGGTCGAATGAGCTTCATCATAGGAGCGGACGTCAGGGTGGCGGCGGCCAGGAGCGCGGTCCTACTCGGGCTCAGGGGAAAGGTCGTCCTCGAGAGCATGCACACGATAACGATTAGAGCGGACGGGAAGCGGAAGGTCACCCTGCCAAAGAAGGGGAGCGCGCTGGAGCTCTCCGACGGGACGATTCTGATCGGCGACGACCTAGAGGGCAGGCTGGAAGACAGGATCGCCGTGAGCGCAAGGCCGGGAAGGCGAGGAGCGGGGCGAACGCGATGAACTCCGCAGGACTGGACTTGGCGCCGCCAAAGCGCGGCTGCGAGGACGCCCGCTGCCCCTTCCACGGGCACCTGAAGGTGAGAGGCAAGATGCTCGTCGGGACGATAGTCTCGGTCTCCAACAAGCAGACCGTGGTGATTCAGAGGGAGCTGCTCCAAAAGGTCCCGAAGTACAACCGCTACGAGAGGAGGAGGAGCAAGGTCCACGCGCACCTCCCGCCTTGCGTGGAGGCGAAGGAGGGTGACGTCGCGACCATAGCCGAGTGCAGGCCGCTCGCGAAGACGGTCTCGTTCGTGGTCGTCCAGACGAGGGGAGCTGTCTAGAGCATGTCCACCAAGTCCAGAGCGGTCTCTGCCAAGGGCGTCGAGGAGTTCAAGACCTACATCACACGCTCGATCCCTCTCAACGCGGTGATCATCTGCGCAGACAACACAGGAGCGAAGACCCTCAAGGTCATCATGGTGACAAGGGCAAAGACGAGGCTGGCGAGATACCCGGCCGCCTCGGTCGGAGACCACATCCAGTGCACTGTGAAGAGGGGCCCGCCCGACCTGAGGAACCAGGTCTGGGGCGCAGTCGTGATCAGGCAGAAGTACGCGGTCAGAAGGGTCAGCGGCCAGAGGATATGCTTCGAGGACAACGCGGCCGTCCTAGTGACCCCGGAAGGCGAGTTGAAAGGGACGGACATCAAGGGACCGGTCGCGAGCGAGGCCGCCGAGAAGTGGCCAAGGATCGCAAACCTGGCCTCCGTGGTGGTATAGCAGGAGAATGATGATAAGAAAATGAAGAAATTCGGCTCGTCCTTGTCCAGGGAGCTCCGCGAGAAGCACGCGCTCAAGGCCGTCAGGCCGGTCAAGGGCGACGGAGTCAGGATAGTCAGAGGAGGGTTCAAAGGGATCGAAGGCAAGATAACGAGGGTCGACCCCAGCCTGGGCAAGGTCTTCGTCGAGGGGGTCACCCGCGAGAAGATCGCCGGCGGCAAGACGGGCCCCGTCCCGATCGACGCCTCGAAGGTCGTTGTAACCAGCCTCAACCTCGAAGACAAGATCAGAAAGGCTCGCGTTGAGCGGGCATCCGGCTCTACGGAGGAGGCGACCTAGTCATGGGCAAGAAGAGCGGCAGGACGAAGATGAAGCGCCTCTCGGCCCCCCGCTCGTGGGACATCGCCCGGAAGGAAGCCAGGTTCATCACAAAGCCGAGCCCCGGGACGCACTCGGTCGCAAAGTCGTATTCGCTCGCCGTGGTCTTGCGCGACCTCCTGGGGATGGTCGCGACCCAGAAGGAAGTGATGCAGGTCCTGACCGCAAGGCAGGTGCTCGTGGACGGCGTCCCCAGGCACGACCCGGGCTTCCCCGTCGGGCTCTTCGACGTGGTCAGCATCCCGAAGGAGGGGAAGGCGTTCAGGCTCGTCCCGTCCCCGGACGGTCTGGTGCCGCTAGACATCGTCTCCACGGAGGCCGGGATGAAGCTATGCCGCGTCAGGTCAAAGGTCAAGGTGAGAGGGGGTCACATCCAGTTCGGGTTCCACGATGGCCGCTCCATGCTCGACGACAAGCTCACCGCGGCGTGCGGCGACTCCGTGGTCATGAGAGTGCCTGCGCAGGCGGTGGTGGACAGCGTGAAGCTGGCAAAGGGCGCCACGGGTCTCGTCGTCTCAGGCGATAGGGCGGGTCAGGTCGGGAGGATAATCAGCGTGAAGAAGGGGACGAGCAGCCGCGAGAAGATGGTCGCTCTCTCTCTCCCGAGCGGAGAGACGGAGCTGCCCGAGAGGCTGATCTTTGCGGTCGGGACTGACAAGCCAGCGATGGAGGTCCAGGCCAAGAGTTGATGGCGAGCGCGGAGACGAAGGCGCACGACGCTGGAATGCGCAAGATCTCGATCGGAAAGGTAGTGATAAACATCGGGGTGGGCAAGTCCGGCGAGGCGGTAGAGAGGGCGAGGAAGGTCCTCGAGCAGATCACCTCCCAGAAGCCAAGCGCGCGCAAGGCGAAGAAGTCCATCAGAGACTTTGGGACGCATCAGGGCGAGCCCATCGGCCTCGTGGTCACCACTAGAGGGCAGGAGAGGTGCAAGGAGCTGATCACCAGGCTCTTGGTCGCGAGGGAGAAGAAGATGAACTCATCCTCGTTCGACAGCAAGGGCAGCGTCTCCTTCGGGCTGAAGGAGCACATCGAGATACCAGGGATACGCTACGACCCCGAGATAGGCATCTGGGGGATGAACGTCTCCGTCCTCCTTGAGCGCCCTGGCTACAGGGTCTCGAGGAGACTGCGCAAGTCCGGAAGGATCGGCAAGAGCCACGTGGTCACCAAGGAGGAGGCGATGGGGTACTTCAAGCGCGAGTTCGAGGTCGTCATAGAGTGAAAGAGCGACATCCTAAGGTCAGGAAGTACGGCAAGTCGACAAGGTACTGCCGCAGGTGCGGGCAGTACGGAGCGGTCATCAGGAGCTACGACCTATTCCTCTGTAGGCAGTGTTTTAGAGAGGTCGCTGAGAAGCTCGGGTTCAGGAAATACGACTGAGAGAGTGATGGAGAAAGAATGCCAGTAACCAATATCCTCGCGAACCTCTTCATCTCGCTGCAGAACTCGGAGATGAGGCACAAGAAGGAGTGCGTGGTCATTCCCGCGTCCAACCTGGCGAGCGAGGTGATGCGCGTCCTCCAGAAGAGGAGGTACATCGGCGAGTTCGAGTTCATCGACGACGGCGTGACCGGGAAGCTGCGGGTCCAGCTCCTGGGGCGGATCAACAAGTGCGGAGCCGTCTCTCCTCGCTTCCCCATCAAGGCCAAGGAGTTCCAGAAATGGGAGTCCAGGTACCTGCCCGCGGTCGGCGTCGGGATGCTCGTCGTCTCGACCTCTAAGGGGATACTGTCTCACACCGAAGCCCAAGAGAAGAACCTGGGCGGGAGGCTACTAGGGTATGTCTATTAGCGTCGCCGCCAAGGCGGCCCAGAGGAAGGAGGAGGGCTCGAGGACCGTCGAGCTGCCTCCGGGGGTCACCGCGAGCGTCAAAGGCCGAGAGCTCCTCATGAAGGGGCCCAACGGGGCCGCAGCGAAGGTCTTCCAGCGGATACCCGTGGACATAGAGGTCAAAGGCAACCAAGTGACAATCAAGCCGTTCACGGGGAAGAAGAAGGACGTAATCTCCGCGAACACGGTCTCCTCGATAGTGAGGGCGCTGGTGCACGGGGTAACCAAGGGCTACGAGTACAAGATGAAGGTGGTCTTTGCCCACTTCCCCGTGACCGTGAAGATAAAGGACGACACGGTGGTGGTGGAGAACTTCATGGGCGAGAGGTCGCCCAGGCTCGCGAGGATCCTCGCGGGCTGCAAGGTCACGACCGAAGGCGACGATATCATAATAAAGGGAACCTCGCTCGAGCAGATAGGACAGACCGCCGCCAACGTGGAACAGGCCACGAGGATAAAGCGAAAGGACCAGCGCATATTCCTGGACGGGGTCTACGTCTACGAGAAGAAGAGGAACTGATGCTAACGATGGGAACAACCAAGCAGGGCAGCAAGGCCAGTTCGGCGAGGAAAGAGCTCCAAGAGCTCCTAGAGCTCAGGAAGAGCGTAGCGGAGCAAAGGCCGAGGTTCGTCCGCCCCGAGAGCTGGAGATACGTCAGGCTGCACCCAGAGTGGAGGAAGCCGAAGGGCCTGGACAACAAGATTCGAAAGTCGTTCAAGGGTTACCCGAAGCGCGTGAAGATCGGGTACGGCGGCCCCGCCAAGGCGCGCGGCTACCATCCGAGCGGGCACCTGGACATCCTTGTCCAGAACCCCACACAGCTCGATGAGCTGATCCCCGAGCGCGACGCCGTCAGGATAGGAAGGTGCGTCGGCGCGAAGAAGCGAGCTGCGATCCTGAAGAGGGCCAACGAGCTGGGCCTTCGAGTTCTGAATCCGACGAGGTTGAGGACCATTGAACCTAAGAAGTAAGCGACGGCTGGCGGCGGACGTCCTCGGCGTGGGACAGGACCGGATACGCTTCGACCCGGAGGCGGAGGACTTCATCCAGGACGCGATCACGAGGAGCACGATACGTGGGCTCGTAGGGCTGGGCGCGATCAAGGTCGCCCCCGAGAAGGGAGTCTCGAGGGGAAGGTTCAGGGCGAAGCACCGCAAGGGCAAGATCAGGCACCAGGGCTCGCTCAAGGGGACCAAGACTTCCCGCAACCCCAAGAAGCAGGCGTGGGTACACAAGGTGAGAGCCCTGAGGTGGAGGCTCACCGTCGCCCGCGACAGGAACGAACTGACGAAGGAGAACTACACGAAGCTATACAGGCAGATAAAGGGTGGCCAGGTCAGGGACGTCAAGCGGCTCCTTGAGATGATCAAGGAGACGAGGAAGTAGAGGGAGTCGTCGATAGAGCATGACCAGCACGAAACAAAAGTACGTCCCAATCTACCGGCGCAGAAGGATCGGCGCCACCGATTATCGGGCGCGCAAGAAGATAATCACCTCGTCGGTGCCCCTCCTCGCCGTGAGGGTCTCCTCGAAGAACGTCTCAGCCCAGTTCATCAGGCCCAAGGCTGAAGGCGACCAGGTAGTCTCGTCTGCGCACTCGAGGAATCTGAAGAAGCTCGGGTGGAAGGGCTCCACAAAGTCCGTCCCAGCGTGCTACCTCTTGGGCCTACTAGCCGGAAAGAGGGCGAAGGAGGCGGGCATCGAGAAGGTATACCTCTACAACGGGCTCTCGTCCTTCGTCAACGGCTCCCGAGTCTCCGCGCTCGTGAAGGGCGTGAAGGACGCGGGCATCGACGTCCCCATGTCCGACGAGGTCGCGCCGTCCGAGGACAGGATAACGGGCAAGGCCACGGCGGATTACGCGAGGTCTCTCCTCGAGAAGGACAAGGAGAAGTACTCGAAGCTCTTCTCGGGGCTCATCAAGACCGGCTTCAAGCCGGAAGAGTACGTCGAGAACGCCAGCGCGCTGAAGCAGGTCATATTGAAAGGAGCAAAGTGAGCAGATACATGTCGCAAGGTAGAGGTTATCGCAGGCGCGAGGAAGAGAAGCAGATCCCTTGGGTCCCGCGGACGAAGCTGGGGACCATGGTCGCCGAGGGGAAGATCACATCCCTCGAGGAGATCTTCCAGCAGGGGTGGAAGATCCGTGAGCCGGAGATGGTGAAGAAGCTTGTCCCGGAGCTCTCATCCGAGGTGGTATACGTCGGGATCGTCCAGAAGCAGACCGATGCAGGGGAGCTCACCCGGTTCGGAGCGGTGGTCGCCGTCGGTAACGGCAACGGCTGGTTCGGGGTCGGCAAGGGCAAGGCCGCTCAGATGAAGTCCGCGATAGACAAGGCCACCAACGACGCGCTCCTCAACATAATACCTGTCAAGCTGGGGTGCGGCAGCTGGGAGTGCAAGTGCGGGACGTCCCACTCGGTTCCCTACCGGATCACGGGCAAGGCGGGGAGCGTGACGGTGGAGCTCCTGCCAGGGCCACGCTCCTTGGGAAGGGTCGCGGGCCCGGCCCTGACGAACCTCCTGGCGCTCGCTGGGGTCAAGGACGTCTGGGTCCGGACGTTCGGCTCGACGAACACGCTCTCGTCCCTCGCCAACGCGGTCTACGACGCCTTCTCAAAGTCGCACGGGTTGAACGTATAGGGTCGTTTGGTGAAAAAATGGGTAAACTGCTAGTCGTGAACCTCCATGGGCTGATAAACGTCCCCCGCGGGACCAGGGAGACCCTCATACAGCTGGGGATAGGGAAGCGCTTCGCCGCAGCTGTCGTGGGCGACGACCCAGTCTCCTGGGGCTCCGTCCACCTCTGCAAAGACTACGTCGCCTGGGCGCCTCTGGACGCCGAGCTCCTCACGGCGCTCCTTCAATCGAGGGGTAGAGTGAGCAACTCGAAGACGCTCGACGATGAACAGTTGAAAGCCTTGGGTTACAAGACGCACGCGGAGTTGGCAGAGGCGATACTAAAGGGGGAGACCACCAGCACGCTGTCTTCGGTAGAAAGCTCGACCAAGGGGCTGAAGTTGAAGCCTTTCTTCGGCCTCTCGCCACCAAAGGGTGGCTTCAAGCGCTCCTCCCGCAGAGCCTTCAGGGAGGGCGGCATACTCGGGGAGAACCCATTGCTGCCAGAGATTGTGAGGAGGATGCTCTGAGTTGCCCACCAGGATTCGCAAGGTTAGGAAACAGCGCGGCTCGCGCACCCACGGCTACGGCCAGATAGGCCAGCACAGGCACTCGGGGCAGCAGGGCGGGCACGGGAACGCCGGCCTTCACAAGCACAAGTGGTCTTGGCTCACAATCAACGACCCGGACCACTTCGGGCGCGACCCGTTCAAGCCCCCGAGCTGGCACAAGGTCTCGAAGTGGGCTAACGTCGGCGACCTCGCCTCCTTCGCCGAGGACGGCCAGAGCAAGGGAGGGCCGGTCTCGATAGACCTCCACGCGAAGGGCGTCGAGAAGCTTCTCGGCGCGGGCGACGTCACGCGCGCCTTCAACGTGAAGGTCTCTTCATATACCGAGAGGGCGAAGCAGAAGCTCGAGGAAGCAGGTGGCAAGATACTTACAGAGTGAGAGCGGAGTTCACAAGTAGCCTTGGTATCATTACGCAACTTTGTCAAGAGCGTTGCGACGGTCCTCCCAGAGATACCTAAGCCTATCAAGAAGCCGACCCTCTCTGAGAAGTTCATCTGGACGGGCGGCGCGCTCGTCCTCTACATGGTCATGGGGATCACTCCCCTGTTCCACTTCGGCAACGCGACCGACCAGTTCGCGTACCTCAGGATCATCTTCGCGTCCTCTCAGGGGACGCTCACGGAGCTCGGGATAGGCCCTATCGTCACCGCAGGCCTGATCCTCCAACTGCTCCAGGGGAGCGACATCCTGAAGCTGGACCTCGGGAACACCGATGACAGGGCGCTGTTCGGGACCGCCACGAAGCTCCTCACGTTCATCGTCATAACGGTGGAGTGCGGGGCGTACATACTAGGAGGCGCCCTTGGCACCCTGCAGAGCACCCAGGCCGTCGTCATCTTCTTCCAGCTCTTCGGAGCGAGCGTGATAATCCTCCTCCTCGACGAGATGATCCAGAAGGGCTGGGGGATAGGGAGCGGGATCAGCCTCTTCATCCTCGGGGGAGTAGCCCAGACCCTCTGGTGGGACACACTCTCGCCATACCCGGTCTCGACCACGCAGGGGGCGCCCGCGGTGATCTACGGGTTCATCCCGGCCCTGGTGGCCTCGCTCTTCCCGGGAGGAGGTGGGGTGGCGTCCACATTCATCAGGGCGAACCAGTTCCCCAGCATGTTCACCTTCGTGATGACCGTGGCGGTCATCCTGTTCATCACGTACATCGAGGGGATACGCGTCGAGGTGCCTATCACCTCTGTCAAGTACAGGGGGTTCCAGGGCGTCTACCCGATCAAGCTCCTCTACGTCTCGAACATCCCCGTCATCCTCGTCTCTGCGCTCACCGCGAACATCTCGTTCTTCACGCGCATCCTCTCGAACTACGTCGGGACAAAGGCGCCGTCGTGGTTGCACTATCTTGTCGTCTACAACACGAGCTTCCAGCCCACCGGCGGGCTTGTGTATTACATCACGCCGCCTAACGGGATACAGCAGGCCGCGGGAGACCCGATCCACGCCATTATCTACACCGCGTTCCTGATGATCCTCGCCGTCATGTTCGCGCGGATCTGGGTCGAGATAGGAGGGCTCTCTTCCCGGACCGTGGCCAAGAACCTCATGAACGCGGACGTGCAGGTGCCCGGGTTCAGGAGGGCGGGCCTCTCGATAGAGCAGGTCCTCAACCGGTACATCCCCCCGATCACGGTCATCGGGGGCCTGATCATCGGGTCGGTCGCGGCCATCTCTGCCATCTTCGGCGTCTTCGGGACGGGCATCGGGCTGCTCCTGGGCGTCGACATCGTGCTCCAGTACTACCAGATGCTCGTGAAGGAGCAGCTCGAGGAGTTCTCCCCAAGGCTCGCGGGAGTCCTGGGCCAGGCATAGAGGGGTTGGACGACCGATGGGTCTCAGAATCGTGATAGTCGGAGTCCCCGGAGTGGGGAAGAGCACCGTCGTCACGAAGGCCAACGAGGCGGTCTCCGGATCCGCCGTCCAGGTGTTCGGCACGGCGATGTTCGAAGAGGCGCAGAGGCTCAAGTGGGTCAAGCACCGCGACGAGATGCGAAAGCTGCCCGTGGAGAAGCAGAAGAGGCTGCAGGAGGCGGCCGCCGCGCGCATAAGCCGGGGCAAGGGGAAGGTCGTCTTCATCGACACCCACCTCTTCATCCGGACCCCTGAAGGGTTCTGGCCGGGACTCCCGCTGAGCGTGATCCAGCCGATGAAACCTACGCACCTCCTCCTCGTAGAGGCTTCGGCGAAAGAGGTACTCGCGCGCCGCAAGAACGACACAACGAGGTACAGGGACGAGATCACGGAGGAAGAGGTCGCCCAGGAGCTCGAGCTCGCGAGGAGCTTCCTAACGGCGGCGTCGCTGGTCAGCGGAGCGCCGATGGCGTTCATCAAGAACGGAGAGGGGCAGTCCGAGAAGGCAGCGAGCAAGATCGCAGAGCTAGTGAGGGGTGCGAGAGCCTGACCCTTGCCATCCCAGAGTCGACCCTGATAATCACCGGCACCGCCATCTTCTTGGGCTTCATGTCAAACGTCGCGACCAGGCTCCTGGTCGACCTGAAGAGGGAGAGGCGCATGAGGGCAGAGGTCGCCGCCTTCGACAAGGAGCTGAAAGAGGCCACCGCGAGCAAGGAAAAGGAGAAGATGGAGAAGCTCAAGAAGAAGAAGCCGCAGATGGACCAGATGAGGCTCAAGGCCTCCTCGGGACGTTTCAAGGTCGTGCTCGTGACCTGGCTCCCGTTCATCGCCGTCTACTACCTGATGGGAGACTTCGTGAGCGGGTGCAAGTTCCCCAGCATCTGCGTCTCCGGGGTCGTCGCCTACTCGCCGATACCGATCCCCTTCATCGTGGCCGCCAACGGGAGCATGGTCCTGATCTGGTGGTATTTCCTCTCGTCCCTCTCCTTCTCAACCCTGATGACCAAGCTTCTGGGCACGTCCCAGACGATGTGACCCCTCGGCGGGCTGCGTAGACAATGAAGGCCATAATACTCTGCGGGATGCCTGCGGTGGGGAAGACCACCGTCGCCAAGATCATCGCCTCCAAGCTGAGCCTCAAGCTCATCGGGGGAGGAGACGTCCTGAAGGAGATAGCAGCCGAGGAGGGATACAGAGCGGTGGGGGACGACTGGTGGGACACGAAAGAGGGGATGAAGTTCATGGCGGAGCGTGCGGGCTCCCCCGAGTTCGACCGGGAGGTCGACAGGCGCCTCCTCGCCAGGGCGAGCAAGGGGGGAGTGGTGATGACGAGCTACACGCTGCCTTGGCTCGCGAAGGAGGGCGTGAAGGTCTGGCTCTCGGGGACGAAGCGGAGCAGGGCAGAGCGGATGGCCAGGCGAGACTCCTCCTCTCCCGAGGAGTGCGCGAAGGTGATAGAGGCCAGGGACCGGGAGAACTTCGCGCTCTACAAGAAACTGTACGGGATCAGCTTCGGGAAGGACCTTTCCCCTTTCACGATAGTCGTGGGCACCGACGGGGTCCCTGCGGCGCAGGTCGCGGAGGCGGTCCTCGAGCAGCTCCCAAGCCAGAGGAAGTCACGGAGTAAAGCGCCGAGGAGGCCCGCCCGCAGCAAGGAAGGCGGCAGAAGGCCCTCGGCTTGACCACCCAGACCGGCGGCGTGGCAGAGGAGATGGTCACCATCAGCGAAGAGCCCACCGATGCGAGCCATGGGTGGGAGCCGGCGAAAAGACCCGTCAAGGAGCTCCTCAACTACGGCCTCATACCGCTCGACAAGACCACAGGCCCCACGAGCCATGAGGAGGTCTCCTGGGTGCGGCGGCTCACGGGCATCGACAAGGCGGGGCACAGCGGAACGCTCGACCCCGGGGTCTCCGGGATGCTCCCCATCGGTCTGGGGCGCGCGACGAAGGCGCTCGGGCTGTTGCTCATCTTCCCTAAGGAGTACGTCGGCATCATGCGGATCCACTCCTCGGTCCCGCGGACGGAGGTAGACCGCGTCATCGCCGAGTTCACCAACGAGATCTACCAGCGACCTCCTCAGCGCTCGGCGGTCAAGAGGGAGACGCGCTCGAGACGGATCTACGAGCTCGAGGTGCTGGAGCAGAAAGGGAACCTCTTCCTGCTGAGGTGCGTCTGCCAGGCAGGCACCTACATCCGGAAGCTCTTCTACGACATCGGGGAAGTATTGGCGGTCGGCGCGACGATGGTCGAGCTCCGAAGGACCAAGGTGGGTCCGCTCGACGAGAGCAAGGGGATAGTCACCCTGCACGAGCTGGACATCGCCCTCCAAAAGTGGAAGGAGACCGGGGAAGAGTCGGAGCTGCGCAGGGTCGTCTGGCCGATAGAGTCCTGCCTCGACGGCATACGGAGGGTCGTGGTCAAGGACTCCGCGGTGGATGCGGTCTGTCACGGGGCGATGCTCGCCATCCCCGGGGTCATCTCGCTCTCGAAGGGGATAACCAAGGGCGAGACCGTCGTCCTCCTCACTGCGAAGGGGGAGCTGATCGGGATCGCCGAGGCATCGATGAGCACAGAGGAGGTCCAGGGCCAGCCCAAGGGCATCGCCTTCCCGGTGAGGCGCGTCATCATGGACCAGGGGACCTACCCGAAGATGTGGAAGAAGCAGGACAAGCCCGCGGAGGAAGCCGGAGCAGCGGAGCCTGTCACGAGCGCCGAGAGCGCGTGACCCCTACCGGCCGTTCGGCCCCGCGTCCAGGCGCTTTCCCAGAAGGACCTCGCCAGGGACCACCATCATCTCGCGGTACATGAGCAACGAGCGGATGCGACCGTACCTCTCGGCCATCTCCGAGCCGCCCACCCTCTCGAACTCCCTAGAGCCGAAGAGCGTCTTGGACTCGACGTTGTCCTCCTCGACGCTGGCATATACATCTCGCACCCCCTTCTCGACAAAGCGGGAGACGGCGTCGTCGAGCAGCCGTCCGCCTATCCCCCGCCTCCTGAAGCGCGGCGGCACAGCCACGTAATAGACGTACCCCGTGCCCTCGGAGAGGACCTTCAGCATGATGAGGCCGGCGTCGTCCCCCTCGGCGGTCCGCGCCACCCGGACGACCTCTATGCTCTGAAGGGTCCTCCTGGCGTGCCAGAGATAGAGCCCCTCAAAGCTCTCCTCAAGGATGGGGAGGAGCCTCGACCTCTCTCCCTTTGGGACGTCGACGACCTCGATCCCTGGCGCCGTCAGAGCGAGTACAACCTCGCGGCGTTGCGCCAGAGTATCTTCTCCTTGTCCGCCTGCGTCACCTTGAGCAACGAGACCAGCGTGAGGCCGTCCTCGTGGGTCTCCACGGGGTAGTCCGTCCCAAACACCACCTTCTCCGCCCCGCCGGCGTAGTATACCACCTCGCTGATCCGCTGCGCGAGCATCCGCAGGTACTCCTTCCCATAGCTCCCGCCCCCCGCCACTAGCCCCGAGATGTCCGCGAAGACGTTCGCGTGCTTGTAGAGGAGCTCGGCCGTGTCGACGACCCAAGGGTTGCCGAGGTGGCAGACCACGATCTTGAGGCCCTCCCTCCCGTTCGCGAGCTCATCCAGGGTGAGCGGGTGCGCGTGGACTAGGCTGCCTGTGCTGCTCGCGGTGTCCCCGGTGTGGAAGAGGACCGGGAGCCTCTGCTCCTCGGCGTAGTCATACAGCGGCGCGAAGACCGGGTCGTATGCGAAGACCCTGCGATACCCCAGCCAGACCTTGAACCCCTTCACGAGCCCCCTGTGAGCCTCAGCGAGCTCTATGGCCTCCGCCACCGCTGCCCTCTGCGGCTCCACGGTGAAGACCGGGAAGAGCGCGTCACGGCTTCTCGCACACATCCTCACTATCTCCTCGTTGGGGAGGGGCTCCCCCTTGCCCATAGGGGGGCTGAGCAGGAGGGCCCGCGCCACGCCGTTCTCGCGCATGAGCTCGAGGAGCTCCTCGAGGTCGTAGCGGAGGCCGTTCAGCTTCGCGTACGGCCTCAGGCGGTCGTCCTTCCGCTTCCCCGAGCAGTGCGCGTGCGCGTCGATGATGCGGCCCAACGTCCGGCAGTGGCGCCCGCGGCTTATGTCTTTGGCGGTTCGGGGGCCTTCGGATTCTTGTGGAGGGACGGGACGAGGAGGGCCAGCACCAGAGGCGGACTGGGTGGGCCAGTATCAGGAGGGATGAGACCGGCTCCCGGCGAGGGAAGGCGCCCCTCGGGAAGCTATTTGTGCGGGTTGCGGAGCACCGTGGAGCAAGGCCGGCGTATGGGTAACCTGGTAACCCAGCAGCCTGGAAAGCTGCCGCTCGAAAGGGCTTGCGAGTTCAAATCTCGTCGCCGGCGCCACCAATCACCCCCTCGGGAGTTCTTGCCGACCCTCGGGCAGACGTACGGTTCGTCTTCGGGGGGCTTCTGCCCCATGGTAGGGCGCTCGACGACCCCTGCGGTAGCGGGCTCGCTCTCCTTGAGTCTTCGGCGAGCTGGTCGAGCACCGCTTTCGGGATGGCGGCGATTGACTTCTCCGGGACGGGGCCTTGGCCTCCGGGTCTCCTAGGTCGGGCCCGCCGAGCTGAGCACGATCGAGGCAGGCCCGGGTTTTTCCCCGAATACAGTTAAATGCGGCTAGGCGAAGATGGCGCGGTTTGCGGAACCTTTGCATCGTGGGTCTCCAGTGGGGAGACGAGGGCAAAGGGAAGATAGTAGACTACTACGCAGACAGGTTTCACTCGGTCGTCCGCTACAACGGCGGGAGCAACGCCGGACACACCATCGTGATCGGGAAGAAGTCCTACGTCTTCCACCTCCTTCCCTCGGGCCTCTTGAAAGGGAAGCGCCTCCTCATCGGGCCGGGCGTCGCCGTCGACCCCCAGACGCTCAAAGAGGAGGTCGAGATGATAAAGCGGGAGGGGCACAAGGCGAACCTCGTCGTCGACGGGAGGTGCACCATAGTCACCCCTCTCGAGAAGCAGATGGACGCCTTCATCGAGGAGCTCAGGGGAGACAAGGCGATCGGGACGACGAAGAGGGGGATCGGCCCATCCTACGCGATGCGAGCCCTCCGCCTCACCCCCAGGGCGGGCGACCTCGAGAGGGGGACATTCGACCTCGGATCAGCGCTCGCGTTCTATCGGACCTTCATGAAGAAGATCCCCTCAATGAAGGGGTGGACCGAGTCCGCCAGGGCTTCGCTGAAGGGGCTCGTCGGCGACGTGGGCGAGGAGATAATGGAGACAAACGAGGAGGGACACTCGGTCCTCTTCGAGGGCGCTCAGGGCGTCCTGCTGGACCTCATTCACGGGACCTACCCGTACGTGACCGGGACGCACACCCTCGCGAGCTACGTCCCTGCGAGCCTGGGCATTCCCGCCACCTCGCTGGGGGAGGTGATGGGCGTGGCCAAGGCCTACGCCACCCGCGTGGGCGAGGGCCCCTTCCCGACCGAGATACACGGCAAGCTCGAGACGCTCATCAGGGAGACCGGGAGGGAGTACGGCGCCACCACCGGGCGGCCGAGGAGGGTGGGGTGGCTCGACCTCGTCGCGCTGAAGTACGCCGTCAAGATGAACGGCGTCTCGACGCTCGCGCTCACCAAGCTCGACATCCTGACCAAGCTCAAGGAGTTCAAGGTCTGCACGCACTACGATGTGCTCGGGACGGAGACCACAGAGTTCTCCCGGGCGCTGCCCGAGCTCGCGTCGGTCAAGCCGGTCTACCTGGACCTCCCGCCGCTCTACGGCGCTGAGCTCACGACGGCGCGTCTCCACAGGCCCATGGAGAAGTTCGTTGAGTACTTGGAGGACGAGATGAAGGTGAGCGTGAGCATCGTCTCGATGGGCGAGGAGAGGACCGCGACACACCAGCGCGCCGCCCAGTGACCAAAGGCCCGAGGAAACTCTCATAACCAGCCACGCCGCTGACGGGTGCGTGTCAAGGCAGCCCAGACCCCGACGAGCCGTTACGCGCGTAGTGACCAAGCCCAGCCTCCTCGTCGGGCAGCCGATCAGGAGGGTCGAGGACAGAAAGTTCCTCATAGGCAAGGCGAACTACCTCGACGACGTCAGGCTAGAAGGCATGCTGCACGCGGTGTTCGTGAGGAGCCCGCACGCGCACGCCCGCATTATCGGAATCGACGCGTCTGAGGCGCTCAAGCGGCCTGGCGTGGTCGCGGTCTTCACGGGCGCCGACCTCGAAGGCAAGGTGGGCCCGCTCTCCGAACCGGCTTCTTCGGGTGAAGGCGGGGAATGGGGCGCGAACACTTCGGGCGCTGTGATGAAGGCGCTGGCCGTCGGGACGGCCAACTTCCCCGGGGAGGCCGTCGCGGTGGTGGTCGCCGAAGACCGCTATCTGGCCGAGGACGGGGCGGAGTCAGTGCAAGTTGATTATGAGGCTTTGCCCGCCGTAATGGACCCAGAGGCAGCGCTGGAGAGAGGCTCGCCGAAGGTCCACGAATACCTCGAAACCAATCTCGGGTCACACGATTCCGTGGACGCCGGCGACGTCGCAAAGGCGTTCAAGAGAGCCGACGAGGTGGTGAAGGTCAAGCTGGTCAATCAGCGCCTGGCGCCCTCCCCGATCGAGACGAGGGGCGTGGTGGCGAGCTTCGACCAAGGCACCGGGGTCCTGACTGCATACCTCTCCACCCAAGACCCTCACGGAGTGAGGGACGAGCTCGCAGACCTCCTCTCGCTGGGAAGGGAGAAGGTGAGAGTGATCGCCCCAGATGTCGGCGGAGGGTTCGGCGGGAAGGGCGGCCTCTATCCCGAGGACCCCGTGATCTCCCACGCCGCACGGGTCCTCAACCGCCCGGTGAAATGGGTCGAGTCGAGGAGAGAGAACCTCCTCTCGATGAGGCAAGGGCGAGGGCAGGTCCAATACGTGGAGCTCGCGATGTCGAGGGAGGGCAGGATACTCGGCCTCAAGGTGAGGCTCGTCGTAGACGGCGGCGCCTACGGCGGGGAGGCCGCCCTTGCGAAGATCACCATGCAGATGGGCACGGGGGTCTATGACATCCCGAACTACCACGCCGAGGCGGACGTGGTTATGACCAACAAGGTGCCGATGGGACCGTACCGGGGCGCGGGAAGACCCGAGGCCGCCTATCTGATCGAGCGGTCAATCAACATCGTCTCTGCGAAGCTGAAGCTCGACCCCGTGAAGGTGAGGAAGTTGAACTTCATCAAGAAGGAAAAGTTCCCCTTCACCACCTCTGGCGGGAACACCTACGATAGCGGCGACTACCTCGCCAACCTGCAAAAGGCGCTCAAAGTCTCGGACTACGAGGGTCTTCTGGTCGAGCGCGCAAAGGCGCGCAGCGAGGGGAGGCTGGTCGGGGTCGGGCTCGCGACTTGGGTAGAGATCTCTTCCTTTGGGCCTAGCTGGCCGCAGTCGGCCTCGATGCTCGTCACCGAGCAAGGCAAGGTCGTCCTCAACCTGGGGGGACACGTCCACGGGCAGGGGCACGAGACCACCTTCGCCCAGGTGGTGGCTGACGAGCTGGGGGTCTCGGTGGAAGACGTCGCCGTCAGGGACGGTGACACAGCAATGCTCCCTTGGAGCAGCATCACCGCGGGGAGCCGGTCCGCCGCCCTCTCGGGGGGCGCCGCCGTGATGTGCGCCCGGAAGATCCGCGACAAGATGTCCTCGATCGCCGCCCGAAGGCTGGGGGCGCGCTCCAGCTCGAAGATCGTGTTCAGCAAGGGCGCGATATTCCGCGAGGACCAGCCCTCGAAGAGGCTCAGGTTCGCCGAGGTCGCAGCGATGGCTTACGGAATGTGGTCTCTCCCCCCCGGGATGGAGATGACCCTCTTCGCCTACTCGGTCTACGCACCGAAGTCGGACGCCTTCCCCTTCGGCACCCACGTCGCTATGGTCGAGGTCGACAAGGAGACGGGCGTGGTCAAGCTGCTGAAGTACTTCGCTGTCGATGACGCGGCAAAGATCATCAACCCTCGGGTGGTGGAGGGGCAGGTCCATGGAGGCGTCGTCCAGGGAATCGGCCAAGCCCTTACCGAGTCGACCGTATACAACGGAGAAGGGCAGCCCCTGGCCACCACCCTCGCAGACTACCTCCTCCCTTCTGCTGACATGCTCGTGGACATAGTCTGGGACACAACTGTGACCCCCACCGACGCGAACGTGCTGGGGGTCAAGGGCGTGGGGGAGGCAGGGACGACCGCTGCGACCCCGACGGTGATAAACGCAGTCGAAGACGCCATCTCGACCTTCGGGGTGGTGGTGAGCGAGATGCCGGTCTCGCCGGCTTACCTGAAGGGCCTGATGGACCGGAGCGGCTAGGAAGAGGCTAGCTTATCCTTCAGCGACCCGATTATCTCCGTGACGTACTTCTGCGCCGCCGCGTCGATGAGCCTAGAGCCGACGCTCGCCATGAGGCCGGCTATCTTGGCGTCGGCGGCCCACTTTACGAGCGTGCCGGCGCCCCCGGGGGCGTCCTCCATCGCGAACGTGTTCTCGAGCTCGACCGAGCTGCTCAGCCCGTTCCCCTTCGCCTTCATCCTGGCGAAGGTCGGCGGGGTCCTCTCGATTATGGCGAGCTTGACGTCCATCATCCCCCTGATGAACGATATGCCCACCTTCGCCTTGAGGGTGAAGTTGCTCTCGTCGATCACCTTGACGTCCTGGACGTCCGGGAAGATCGAGGTGATCTTTGCGGGGTCCATCACAAAGTCGTAGACCTTCTGCTTCGGCACGGGGACCTCGAAGGAGCCGTCGTAGTGCATGCTCTGGAACCTGGTGGAGCCCGGGGCGGCCGGGGTTAAATCCTTTGGCGGCCCCGAGGCGCGCCGAGGAGCGCATGGCCGGCTAAATAGCCCGCTCGAATCAACTCCCATGAAAGCCGCGCGGCCAGCAGGACCAGCCGGGAGGAGGAGGCGCGCGGGGCTAAGCTCCGTATACGGGTTCATCATGATCTACCTCCTGGTGATAGCGTCGCTCCAGGCCGTATCGGTCGCGCTCTCCTCGAGCCAGCGCGCCGACGCCGCGGCGCAGCAAGCGGGCCAGGTCGCCCAGATGCGGTCTCTCGAGCGCCTCCAGGTCGCGATGTCCCGGGGAGGGAACGTCACCATAACCAACGACGGCCTGATACCTTCCAGGCTCTCCTTCCTCCTCCTCCAGAACTCGACCGTCTCCAGGGAGCTCCCGGTCCAGGACTCACTCGCTGTGGGGGCATCGGTGGTCGTCGTCGCCGGGTCCACCGGCTCGTTCCCCTCGGTCGCCGTCGTGACGAGCCTGGGCAACGTCTTCGCCTCGTCCCCCTCGAGTGCTTCGCCCTCCGGCGCTGGCTTGAAGACGCTGGCGGCCGCCGTTGGCGGGGCCGGCGTCGACGCGCAGCTCTACCAGAACCCGAGCGACCCGACGCGCTTCTTCCTCGCCGAAGGCTCGTCGACCCTCGCCTTTTCCGCCCTGACAGGAGAGCAGCTCTGGTCCTTCGACGCGGGGCAGGGCGAGGTCACGGACGTCCTGCCGCTCTCGGACGGAACCGCCTACGTCTCCGACGGCTACTACGGCGACCAGTTCAGCTCGAACCTCTTCATGCTCACGCCCTCCGGGACGTCGGCCTCGACCTACTCGATGAGGCTTCTCAGGCTATACACCACCATAGAGGTCCAGTTCCCCAACAACGGCCAGCCTCCGTACCCCGTGGGCTCGCAGCCTGTCCAGAAGGCCGCCGACAGCCTCTTCGCGTACTACGACGGCTGGTTCTTCTCCTCGAGCGGGCCTTCGCCGACCACCGTCCCGGCGGACACGTACAACCTCGCAGCCTCCGACGCCGGCCAGTTCTACGTCTTCACCGCGAGCGCCAACCCGGGCGGGTTCGGGTGCACGGCTCCGCGCGGCAACGAGGTGACGGTATACGCCTACTCCGCCGGCGCGCAGGGCGTCGCTGACCGGTGGTCGACTCCCGTCTTCTTCGGCATCTGCAACCTCTATCCGAACGACCTCATCGCCTCCTCCGCAGGCTCGGGCCTGGTGGCGTCGATCTTCTCAGAGACGTACTGGAGCCAGCCCAACTACTACGGCGGGCCTTACGAGGGCTCCAACCCGTTCCTCGCGGTGCTCTCGTCCTCCTCGGGGGCCCTGCTCCGGAGCGGTGACCTGGACTCCACCGGCTACACGAGCCTGGCAACGGACGGGACGCACGTGTACCTCTCCATCCCCTCCTCCGACGAGGTCGAGGTGCTCAGCGCCACCGGGAGCGGGGCGGGCACCTTCTACCATGTGGGCATACCTGCGTCCACCCTGGTCTGGGCGGACGGCTCCCTATTCGCCATCTCCGCCAGCCAGGTGAAGGTCTACGACTCCTCGATGGCCCTCAAGAAGGCCATCGACTTCTCGCCACTCGCCCTCTACTCGCTCTCGAACTCCAAGTCGCTGGAGGCGCAGATGGTCCAGCCCTCATTCCTGGTGCTGAACTCCACCAGCTACCTCGCCCTTCTTAGGAACTCCACAGGGTTCGGGAGCCTCGTCGTCGGGGCCTACTCCCCTTGAGGGCGCGGGCCGATCACTTGTTCTTGATAATGAGGTAGCGGAGAGCTCGGTCCGGTGGTGCTAATGCTAGCACCAGTAGGGGCTGGCGTGGCTGCCCTGCTGTATGGATTAAATGATTTTTGCAAGTCTTGGGATTCTTTCGGTTCGGCCTTCCTTGATTTCGTTCGCTTCATTTGTGGCGGCCGTCTTGTCTAACAGCCGTAACGACGTCGACGTGACCAATAAATTGGCTAATCATTCTGTGGTCTAAGCCGCCCGTGTTCGCAGGAAAAGGCCGAGCTGTGGAACCGCAAAAGCGAGGCGGCGGCTGAGAACGATTGTGCAGCGATAGCGATTGTAGCGGCCAATGGAGGCCGCGTGGCTTTCGCCGCCGCCTAGCGTGCTATTGCGGCCCGCCTCAAAGCGGGCGTTGGCAAGAAGCTCTTGCGAGGCCGTGTTAGGGTGAAAGGGCGGCGATGCGGTAAAGGTGAAAGCCATTTCAGGCTTGAGGCAACTTCGTGAAGCCCTCTCTCCTCAGAAGACCCTTCTCCGCCAGAATCGATCGCGGCCCTCGGGAATTTTGGTGTTCTCTCAAGAGTGTCACGGGCTGGACTGGCTAGGACTCTTCGACGCGGCTACGACGGTACCTGAAAGATTGGACAGGTCAAAACGCTGCCATCAGGGGATAATGATACTGGTACGCACATTTCGGAGTTGATGATTTTCACATTCTCCGTTGAAATCAGCCAACGGTCACCTTGTAGGACATACGAGATGTCGAACCCCGTAACGGCGTAGAACGCTGTCCCGCTGGGACACTGGAAAGAGATCGCGTTCGCCGGACATTGTGTGTCGTTACCGTAGAAAATTAGGCGGGAGGTGAGGTTCCCTTCTTTACCGTCGTGCGACATGCTTACGGAGTAGGTCACGTTCGCGACAGCAAAGGGTACCGTCAAGGGGGCACCTATGAGCGGGCCACCTGCCTCGAAGAATCTTGTGATGTTCGGGATGCCGCCATCACTATCGTTTGTTAGGCTGTTAAGTGAATAGGGGACCACAAAGGTGACGTTGGTCTCGTATTGAGCCGCCAAGACCAACACGCTCTCGGTCTCGATAGCGCTGATGTGGGAGAGGTAAGCGTCCTCTAGTGCCTTGGTGGGGTCCACAACTGGGGTCATGGTAGTCGTTGATACGCTCGTTGACACACTGATTGCCGTGAAGGTCGATGTGCTGGTGGATGTGCTGGTGGATGTGCTCGTCGAGGTGAGGGTGGTCCTGACGCCCGATTCGTAGAAGGTAGTCGATGCAAATACTATCGTGAGCACAACGAAGAGGCCCAGCAGCGCTGTCCTAACGTTCAATCTTTCGCTGGATTGGGTCTGCCGAGCTTTTTGAAGCCTTCGATACTTTGTTCGTCGCGTATGAAATTTCCATGTCCCTTAATCGTTCAGAATCCATTAGTGCTTCCTTCCATGCCATCGCCGTGATTCCCACCGCGTCTGAAGGAGTCTGACTCTTGGCTTCTCGTGGGAAACCAAGGCTTCTCTTAATTACTAAGTGGGCTCGAATTACTCGGAGCGAGGTCCCTTGGAAGATAAGCTGAAGGCTGTCTTGTCTAAGCAGACGAGCTTCAAGCCCATTGAGGATATGGAGGGCTCAAGGGTCTCAAGCGAATACGTCAACAATCTTTCATGCTAGGACTGACTAGAGCGGCGAAGGCGGTTGGGATGGTCCTGAAGCTGGATGAAATGTGGATGGTCATGTGACGTGGGCCGTAGTTTCTGCGGAAAACTCCTAGCACCCTGGCCTATGTTGTGCTGGGCGCTGGAGTCTGCTGGTTCGGCTTTCCATAGCTTCAGCATCTTCACGATGCCAAAATCCTTGGGATTGTCGCCCTTGCGTTGGATGAGTTCGGATACCGCCGTTGCAGTGACTGGGACGTTCATCTTGTGCAAGAATCCGCACATGGCTCTGAGGGTCTGGGTGTAGGCTTGGTGCGACACCGGCTTCTGTGGTTTGGTGAGGTCAGCCCAGCTTGTGCGGATTGCGGGGTCTTGGGCGATTAGGTTGCATTCTTCTTGGAATATGGAGAGCCTTCGCCCAGGGCGGAATGTCGTTGTCTTGGCGTAGCGGTAAGGCTTTGTTCCTGTTGCTTGGCTGGACCCGCTCAACCCTTTATCTTGAAGACCCAGCTCAAGTCTGGCGGGTCCTTCCTCGAGCTCACCTTCTCGTTCATCGCGTGGGCGATGAGCGGGAGCGCCAGGGTCGCGTCGCAGTAGACCACGCTCCGCTTCGAGTCGGCGGCGATCTTCCCCCAGCTGATGGCCTCCTCGAGGGTGCAGCCGGAGAGCCCTCCCCACTGCGGCGAGTCGGTCGTTATCTGGATCGCATAGTCGTGCGGGGTCGACTCCTCCCCTCCCTCGGCGAGCGACTTGATTATCGTCGCCAGCTGGATGGTGTCCTTCGGCACCCCGCCCCCTATGTAGACCACGCCCGTCCTCTTCGTCCTCTCGGCTATCTGGCCGAGCTCCTCCATGTCCTGAGTCTGGTCGAGCCTGATCAGCTTCCCCTCGCGCTTCAGGAGGCTGAGCGCGACCCCGTACCCGCTGTCGATGAGCCCCGGGGAGTAGATTGGCACCTTGTTCCTCCAGGCCGCGGCCGTGATGCTCCTGATCCCCTTCTCGAACTGGTACTTGCCGAACAGGTGGAGGAACTCCCTCGTCGAGTACGGCCGGCTGGCGTCGAGGGTGCTCGCGAACTTCTTGATGAGCCCCTCGAGCTCCCGATAGTCGTATTCGTCGGCGTAGACGTCGTAGAACCGGTCTATCTTCGCGTCGAGGAGGTCCTCGTCGTTGGCCATCCAAGTCCCCTGGAAGTATTGGTGCCCCATCGCTTCGAATATGTCCTCCGAGACGTTCGCGCCCGTGCTGACCAGGACGTCGATGTACCTGTTCTCGATGAGCCACCTCACTATCTTCCACTGCCCCGTGGTGCTCATCGAGCCTGCGTACCCCATGAATATCGTAAGGCCCTTCTGCTGGACCATCTCCGACCAGATCCGCGCGGCCTCGCCGAGCCTCTTCCCCTGGAACCCCGTCTGGCTCATCGCGTCGAGGAGCTCGGACACGCTCTTGGAGGTCACCTCGATGGCCCTCTCGGGATATTTGAGGTACTTCTTCGCCTTCTTGTCCCTGACCGCTCTGCTCTCTTCCTTTTGTCCCACGACTCGGCTCTCCAACCGACCGTGCTTTAAGTCGTTATTTGACAGTGACGGACTTCGCTAGGTTCCTGGGGTGGTCGGGGTCGTTCTTCCTCTCCGTCGCCATGAAGTACGCGAGGAGCTGGAGGGGGACGACCTCTATGACCGGGGCGACCGTCCCGTTCGAGGCTGGGATCCTCACCGTGTGCTTGAAGACTGGGTGGGGCTTCTGCGCGACCCCGATTATGTGGGCTCCCCTCGCGGCGAGCTCCTGCGCGTTCGAGATCGTGTCGTCGTATCCTGGGCCGTTGGGAGCGATGACCACGACCGGGGTCCCCTTCTCTATCAGCGCGAGGGTCCCGTGCTTCAGCTCGCTCGCGGGCATCCCCTCCGCGTGTATGTAGGAGAGCTCCTTGAGCTTCAGCGCCCCCTCCTGCGCGACGGGGTAGTGCCCGCCCCTCGCTATGAAGTAAAAGTCAGGCCTGTCTCGATACTCTCGGGCGAGCCTCTTCATGAGCGGCTCCGTCTCGAGGGCCTTCTCGACCAGGGCGCCCAGCCTTACGGGGTCGCCTATCGTGTCCCTGCCCGTCATCCTGTCGATGACCAGGTTCCCGAGCATCACCTGCGCCGTGAAGCTCTTCGTCGCGGCCACGCCGACCTCAGGGCCGCAGTTCAGGAGGAGAGTCTGGTCGCTCTGGCGCGCCAAGGACGACCCCCCCGCGTTGACCAGGGAGACGACCCCGCCGACCTTCTTCCTCCTGGCCATCTTGACGGCCTCGAGGACGTCCGCCGTCTCGCCGCTCTGGCTGAGCGCGACCACCACCGTCTGGTCGTCGACGAAGGGGAGCTCCCTCTCGAACTCCCCGGAGAGCACGACCTCGCACCTCATCCTGGCCTCGACCGCGAGCCTGATGCGCATGAGCAGCGCGGCGTGATACGAGGAGCCCGCCGCCGTGAAGACGACCGACCTGGCCCCCTTCAGCCTCTCGGCGATCGCGTCGACCTTCTCCGCGTCCTGGGAGAGCGCGCTCTGGACGGTGCTCGGCTGCTCGTGGATCTCCTTGAGGGTGTAGTGCGCGTAGTTCGCCTTGGAGAGGCTCCCGAGCTCCCACGCGAGCTTGGTCTCCGTCCTGTTCTTCGCGGCCACCTCCTTCCCCCTGAGGTTGAAGACGCGCAGGCCCTTCGCGGTGAGCTCGACCACCTCCTTGTTGTCGAGGAAGACCGCCCTGTCGGTGTGCTCCAAGAACGCCAGCACGTCGCTCGCGAGGAACTTCGTCCTCTCCCCCATCCCCACGACCAGGGGGGCGTCGTACCTCGCCCCGACGAGAAGGTCGGGGCGGTCTCTGAAGAGCACCACGAACGCGTACTGCCCCCTCATGAGCTTCGCCGCCGCGAGGGTCGCCTTCACCGGGTCCCGACCCCGCTCGTACTCCTCCTCTATCAGGTGGGCGATGACCTCGCTGTCGGTCTCGCTCGTGAACCTGTGGCCCCTCGACTCGAGCCCCTTCTTGAGCTCAAGATAGTTCTCGATTATCCCGTTGTGCACTATCGCGACCTCGCCCCCGCACGAGAGCTGGGGGTGCGCGTTCCTCTGGGAGACGCCGCCGTGGGTCGCCCACCTCGTGTGCGCGATGCCCACCTTCCCGCCCAGGCGGGCGACGCTGTACCTCTGCTCGAGCTCCCTCACCCGCCCTACGTCTTTCCTGACCGCTATCGTGCCCTTCCCGTTGAGCACCGCGACTCCCGCGGAGTCGTAACCCCTGTACTCCTCGCGCTTCAGCCCCTCGACCAGCATCGGCGCCACCTCGTCCTCGGAGGAGACCGCCGCGATGATTCCGCACATCTTCTAAAGGGGCTCCGGCGCGCGCACCGGTAATAAGCAGCCACCACTTCTTGGAAGGAGTATGCAAAGCCGGTTGTGCATGCGGCCTGTTCGCCGGGCAGCCCTGCCGGCCACCATGCATATTTCTTTAATAGTAGTGGCGTCTGAGAACGGAGCGTGCGGAGGGAGAAGGTCCTTGTCGACCCCGAGCGGCGCGACGGCAGGGCGAAGAGGGTGCTCGCGGACACCGACCCCTCGGACTTCTTCCCCGCCGCCGCCGGGCTCGGGCACAAGATCCTCCGCCTCCTCGCGAAGGGGCCCAACTACCCCTCGAGCATCGCCCGCGAGCTCAGGCTCTACCACCAGGCAGTCTACTATCACATGAAGAAGCTCGAGCAAGCGGGGCTGGTCGAGCGCGTCTCGCAGCGGACCGTGAGGGGAGGCAAGGCCCAGCTCTACGCGCTGGCCTCCGACGGCTACGCGATCGAGTTCGACGTCAAGGGAGAGGAGTTCGGGCACTCCGCCACCCTGTCGAGGTCCGGGAGGCTGGGGAGTTTCCTCAAGGAGTTCATCTCGGCGGACGGCCAGCTCGACGGATGGATCGTGGTTGGCTCGCCCGAGGCGCACGGCCCGAACCGCACGCAGGGCAGGGACGGGCACTACGCGATCCAGCTCGGCTTCGCCCTCGGGCAGTTCGTGAGGCTCCCGCGCACCTTCCCGGTGAAGCTCGACGTGGACCTGAAGGCGGAGAAGCTGCAGGGGTCGAACCTGCTCGTGGTGGGAGGGCCTCGGACCAACGTGATATCCGCGGAGCTGAACCAGCACATGCCCGTCCGCTTCTCCGAGGAGAGCTTCTTCGGGGCGATAGTCGACGCCTCCGGGAGGAGATATGTGTCCGAGTTCGACTCGGTCCTCTCCAAGATCAGGAACCCGTGGGACCCTTCGAAGGTCTGCGTGGTGGCTGCGGGGCTGTCCGGGGCCGCGACAAAGGCCGCGGTCATAGGCCTCACGAACATGGCGCAGCAGGTCCTCGCGGGGTACAGCGAGCAGGGCGGCGACTTCGCCGTCGTGCTCCACGGCCTCGACCTGGACGGCGACGGGAAGGTGGACAGCGTCGACATCCTATAGCCGACCGCAAAATCTTATAATGTGACGCCCGGGGGCTGAAAACAACATTTGACGTCTCCGCAGGCGGCCGAGTTCAGGTATCTGGTCAGGTTGAAGGGGAAGGACCTGGACGGGCGAAAGAAGGCAGTCGCGGCCCTCGCGGATTTGAAAGGGGTCGGCTACAACTTCGCGCAGGCGGTAGTTAAGGGGGCGGGGATCGACCCGAAGATGAGGTTTGGACAGTTATCAGAGTCGCAGGTCAAAGACATCGAGAGGATCCTAATGGACACCTCCACGCTGAACATCCCCCAGTGGGCTTTCAACAGGAAGAGGGACCCAGAGTCCGGGGAGACTAAGCAGCTCATCGGGACCGACCTCGACCTCGCGTTGAAGAGCGACCTCGACAGGGAGAGGAACATCCAGAGCTGGAAGGGCGTGAGGCACTCCCTCGGGCTCAAGGTCAGGGGGCAGCGCACGCGCACCACGGGCAGGAAGGGGAAGACGGTGGGCGTGAGGAAGGCGACCCTCCAGCAGGCGGCACAGGCGGCGAAGACGGCCGAAGAGAAGAAGTAGAGAAGTGAGCTGATGGGCGACCCAAAGAAGCCGAGGAAAACATTCTCGCGGCCGAAGAACCCGTGGCGGAGCGAGCAGCTCGCGCAGGAGCTCTACCTCGTCGGGACCTACGGCCTGAGGAACAAGAGGGAGCTCTGGAAGACCCAGGGTGAGCTCAGCAACGTGAGGAAGCAGGCGAGGCACCTGCTGGCGGCGTCGCCCGAGGTCCGTGCCAAGGACGGGAAGAAGCTGCTGGACAGCCTGAGCAGGAGGGGCCTCGTCACAGAAGGCGTCGCGCTCGACGACGTCCTGAACCTGAGCGTCGAGGACTTGCTGGGAAGGAGGCTGCAGACCTTGATCTACAAGAAGGGCGCGGCCGTCTCGCCTCTGCAGGCGAGGCAGCTCATCGTCCACGGCCACGTCAAGATAGGCAAGAGGACGGTCGACATTCCTGGTTATCGCGTCACCGCGGAGGAGGAAGGCATCCTGCAGCTGACCGGTGGGATAGGGACCCCGAAGCCCCCAGCACCCGCGGCAGCACCCGCGGCAGCACCCGCGGCAGCACCCCCTGTCCCGACAGAGCAGCCCGTGGCGGCCGCTCCCGCTTGAGGTAGTGTTCTAGAATATGGGAATCCCCGAAGAAGCGATCGAAGCGGAAGAGACGGAAGAGGCCACGGCCGAGGGGTCGCCCGAGGTCGAGGAGGAGCAGGAATCGGCCAACGTCACCACGGGACAGATAACCCCCTCCCCGGAGGATGAAGCGTCCCTCAAAGACAAGTGGGCGGTCGTCCACATCTACAGTAGCTACAACAACACGATAGTCCACATCACCGACCTCACCGGGGCTGAGACGATATCCTTCTCCTCAGGAGGGAGGCACGTAAAGGCGGACAGGTTCGAGGCGTCCCCCTACGCTGCCATGCGCTCGGCGTCGGCCGCATCCGACGTCGCGAAGGGGAAGGGCATAACCGCGGTCCACATCAAGGTGAGGGCGGTGGGCGGGACGGGCCCCAGGACGCCAGGCCCAGGAGCGCAAGCGGCGATCAGGGCCATCGCGAGGTCAGGTTTCAGGATCGGCAGGATAGAGGACGCGACCCCGATCCCTCACGACACCACGAGGAAGAAGGGCGGAAGAAGAGGCCGAAGGGCGTAACGACGCGGAGACCGACGGTGCCCTCGACGGTAAGAGTCGAGGCCACCGCTAACGCTTTTAAACCCCACGAATCGCATCGTAAATTCCCTGTTTCCCACGGTGAGTGATAGCAAGTTTTGGTAATGCCGAAGGTGAAGGTCCTACAAGAGACCGAGGACACGATCGTCCTGCAGCTCGAGGGCGTCGACCGTAGCTACGCGAATGCCGTGAGGCGCTTCTGCATCTCCGAGGTGCCCTCGATGGCAATCGACGACATCGTGATACTCGAGAACTCGTCAGTCCTCTACGACGAGATCCTCGCACACAGGCTCGGGATGATACCCCTGCGGACAGACCTCGAGAGGTACGTCCTCCCGGAGAAGTGCGACTGCGGCAGCCCCCTCGGGTGCCAAAAGTGCAGGGTCCTCCTGGTGCTCGACGCGACCGCGAAGGACAAGCCCCGCACGGTGGTCTCGGGCGACCTCGTCTCCGAGGACAGGGACATCAGCCCGACAAGCCCCAACATCCCGATAGTGAAGCTCGCGGTCGGCCAGTCTGTCAAGCTCGAGGCCTACGCCAGGCTCGGAAGAGGAAAGGAGCACGCAAAGTGGCAGCCAGCGACCGCCGCAGTCCTCACCGAGGGCAAGGGCGAAGGGGTCTTCGTGCTCAAGGTCGAGACGAGCGGGACGCTCCCAGCGAAGGAGATAGTCACGAGGTCGATCGAGAAGCTCGAGGAGAAGCTGAAGGAGCTCCAAAAGGAAGTCGAGGAGAAGGCCGCCCTATGACCGCACTGAAGATAACCAAGGCGAACAAGCTCCTGAGGAGCTCGATCGTCCTGCTCGAGCGCAAGGGGCGCGGCGGGGACGGAGGGATATGGAGGGAGGCTGCGAGGTACCTCGCCTCGGGGACCGTCACCTGGCCTGAGGTGAACCTGGCCAGGCTCGCCCGGCTCGGCGAAGTCACCGCCATCTTCGTCCCAGGGAAGGTCCTGGGGACGGGGAACATCGAGAAGAAGCTGAACGTAGGCGCGTTCGCGTTCTCGGCCTCGGCAAGGTCCAAGATAGAGAAGGCCGGAGGGAAGGCCTTCACGGTCGAGGAGTTCGTGAAGAAATATCCCGAAGGGAGCGGGGTCGCGCTTGTCAAGTAAGGCCAAGGCCGCCATGGCGCCCCCCGCAAAGGCGGAGCCCAAGCCAGCGAAGCCAGCGAAGCCAGCGGAGAAGGCCGAGGTCCCGGCTTCCGACGGGGTGCTCTACATCGACGCGACGGGCCACGTCGCAGGAAGGCTCTGCTCCAGGGTCGCCTCCGAGATTCTCAGGGGCAAGAGGGTGGTCGTGCTCAACGCCGAGATGGCTGTCCTTTCCGGCAAGAGGGACACCATCATCGAGGCATGGAAGCAGAGGCTCGAGCTCGGGAGCAAGGTCAACCCGATCTACGGCCCACTCCACCCCAGGAGACCTGACAACATCATGTGGAGGATGGTCCGCGGGATGGTCCCGAAGACGAAGACCAAGGGGACCTTGGGCCTGAAGAGGGTGAGGTTCTACATGGGGGTCCCCGCCAAGTACTCCGGCGTGAAGCTCACGAAGATCGACGAGGCGCTCGCGACGAGGCCGCTGCCCATGTACACGACCATCGCCGACCTCGCCCACAACATAGGATGGAACGGTTGAGATAACTTGGTCACACAGACAAAGCCAGCAGCCAGGCCGAAGCTCTATCCCGGCGCAAGGAAGACGTCCAGGGCGACCGCCGCCCTGACGCTGGGCAAGGGCAGGATCAGGGTGAACGGCGTGCCGCTCGAGGTGTGGACGCCGGAGGTCGCCCGCCTCCACATGATGGCCCCGGTCACGATAGTCGGCGAGCTCAGAGAGAAGTACGACGTCAACGTCAGCGTCGCCGGGGGAGGCTTCATGAGCCAGGCGGACGCCGCGGCCATGGCGATAGCCCGCGCCTACGTCGACCAGGTGAAGGGCGCCAGCTTGAAGGAAAGGATGGCCGCCTACAATAAATACCTCCTCGCCGGCGATCCGAGACAGACCGAGCCCAAGAAGTTCGGCGGACCAGGAGCAAGAAGAAGACGCCAAAAGTCATACAGGTGATCAGATAACCATGATGATTCCAATCCGGTGCTTTACCTGCGGCAAGATGATAGGCGACAAGTTCGCTGACTTTGAGAGCAGGGTGAAGGCCGGAGAGGACCCGGCCAAGGTCCTCGACGACCTCAAGATCAAGAGGTACTGCTGCAGGAGGATGCTGATCTCTTCGGTAGACCTGATCGACCAGGTCCTGCCCTACTACGCCCAGAAGAACCCTCCTACGTAGCCACGCAGGCGAGCCCAGAAGCAGATGCGCAAAATAACCGCCTCTATCCCACGGCAGCGTAACGAGAGACAGCCTCCATGAGAATCCAAGACGTCAAGGTCAGGGTGTGCTTCAACGGGAGGGGAGACCCGGGCATCGAAGCCGACGTCACCGTCGACGGCAGCCTGGGTCGGGCGCTCTCCCCGTCGGGAGCGAGCCGCGGCACGAACGAGGCGGTCCCGTTCTTCGACGACGATCCCGACAAGACGGCATCCCAGTTCAACAGGGGGCACGCCGGGAAGATCAGGGGGCTCGACGCCTCCGACGCGGAGGGGATAACGAGGGCCCTCCGGAAGATCGACGGCACCAAGAACTACTCGAGGATAGGCGGCTCCCTGGCCTACGCGGTGAGCGTCGCAGCGGCCGAGGCGGAGGCGAAGGCGAGGGACGTCCCCCTCTGCCGCGTGATCGACCCGAGGTCCGGGACCCTCCCGTTCCCCCTGGGAAACACGATCGGCGGGGGCAAGCACGCGAGCGACCTCTCCCCCGCGTTCCAGGAGATCCTCGTCGCTCCCCTGGGGGCGCGAAACGTGCGAGAGGCGATAGAGCTCAACTTCAAAGTCCACAAGGGCGTGGGCAGGAAGCTCTCGAAGACCCTGAGGTATCCGGTGGGGAAGGGCGACGAGGGAGGCTGGTCGCCCGGGCTGACGGACATCGAGGCCATGGGCGTGGTCTCTGAGGTGGTGGGAGAGGTCCAGGACGAGACGGGGCTGAGGATACGGATGGGGGTGGACGTGGCGGCTGACAGCCTCCACGACCCGAAGAAGGGCGGCTACTACTACAGGACGACGAAGAAGACCCTCTCGCGCGAGGAGCAGATGGTGTTCATCTCGGAGCTCTACGACAGGTTCGACCTCCTCTACATCGAGGACCCGCTCCACGAGGACGACTTCGACGGCTACGCCGAGCTTCACGCCTCCCTGAAGAAGGCCCTCATCACCGGGGACGACCTCTACACCACGGACGTCGAGCGGCTCAGGGTGGGTGTCTCCAAGAACAGCACGAACGGCGTCATAATGAAGGTCAACCAGATCGGGACCCTCTGGGAGGCGCAGCAGTTCTCGAACCTCGCCAAGAAGACGGGCCACGTCGTCGTCGCGTCCCACCGCTCGGGGGACAACGAAGGCGGGCACCTGGCACACTTCGCGGTGGGGTTCAGGTGCGGCCTGATGAAGTCCGGGGTGGTCGGGGGCGAGAGGACCTCGAAGCTCAACGAGCTCATCAGGATAGGGGAGGAGCTGGGGACGAGCGCGAAGATGGCCTCGGTCCGGCCTTGACGGCTGCAATCCTTAAATGAGGTTCTCTGAGATGGCGAAAGGCTCGGCTTGACAGCGAAGTGGCAACAATGATGTCGGAAGGCGGCGATGACGCCGGGTCCGAAGAGAAGATGGTCTTCCCGATGCTCTCAGAGAAGGCGCTGCTAGCGACCGGGATCAGGATAGGCACCCAGGTCAGGACCAAGTCCATGGAGCAGTTCACCACGAAGCCGAGGCCCGACGGACTTCACCTTCTCGATTACTCCAAGACCCTCCACAGGATAGACGTGGCGGGCAAGTTCATCTCGTTCGTCGGCCCGCAGAACGTCGTCGTCTACACGAGCCGCGACTACGGGAAGGTCCCCGTCGAGAAGTTCTGCGAGCTGACAAAGGCGATCGCGGTGACGGGGCGATTCATGCCCGGGACGCTCACGAACCCGCTCTTCCCGGGGCACCTCGACGTCGAGCTGATAGTGGTCGCCGACCCGGCCTCCGACACCCAGGCCATCGTCGAGGCGGCTAACATGGGCACGCCGGTGATAGCGGTATGCGACACCGACAACATAACCGACGACATCGACCTCGTGATACCCGGGAACAACCGTGGGAGGCGCTCCCTGGCGACGATATTCTACCTGCTCGCGAGGTCCGTGCTCACGCACTCTTCCCTCCTCACCGGCGACCAGCCGCTGAAGTACACCATCGACGACTTTGAGACCAAGATCACAGAGTCGGACATGGAAGAAGAGAAAGAGGAACGGCCCAGGCGCCACGACCGCTTCTGACCGGCTGGCTGACCCCGCGCGAGTCGCCCTCTTCGTCAAGCTTATTTTCGCCTGGCGGATGGGAGGCGACATGCCCTCGGGTGAGCGTCCCTGAAGGGAGTCGCTGAAGCGCCGGGTAAGGTCATCATCTCCGGAGAGCACTTTGTGGTCCACGGGGCGACCGCGCTGGCCGCTTCTATCGAGAGGAAGGTCAGGGTCGAGGCGACCAGGAGCGACCGCCTCGCGATACTCTCCGACCTCCGCGACCCCGCCGCCCTCAAGCCCGCCAGGAGGGTCGTGGAGTCCCTCTACAAGGCGAGAGGGGCGGAGCCGCGCGTCTCGATCTCCATCGACTCTGGCCTCGCGGAGGGGGCTGGCCTCGGCTCCTCGGCAGCCACCATGGTGGCGATCGCTGGCGCCGCGAGCGCCCTCGAAGGGTGGGGCCTCGACGAGACGGCCCTCGCGAGGGCGGGCGACGCCGGGGAGAGGCTGGTCCACGGGAACCCCTCGGGCATCGACGCCGCGGCCTCGGCCATGGGCGGCGTGATCCTGTTCAAGAGGGGCGAGGCGCCGCGGCGCGTCGAGCTCCCGGCCACCGTCACCCTTCTTGTCGCGTTCTCAGGGAGGAGGAGGAACACGGGGAGGCTTGTCAGGCGGGTGACGGGGATGAAGGACGTCTACCCGTCGCTCTTCGCGGGCCTCTGCGAGAGCGCCACCCTCGTCTCGGGCCTCTGCGCCGAGGCGCTCCTGAAGGGTGACTGCGCCTCGCTCGGGCGCCTCCTCACCTACAGCCACGCAGTCCTGGCGCGCGCCGGTGCCTCCAACAAGAGGCTGGACCGGCTCGTCGACCTCTGCCTCGCCGCGGGCTGCCTCGGGGCGAAGCTGACTGGCGCGGGTGGCGGAGGGAGCGTCCTCGCCGTCCCCCCCTCCGACCCCGGGGAGGCGTCGGCGGTCGCCGTCAGGCTCGCGAAGGCGGGGTACGACGCCTTCTTCACGAAGATCCCGACCGCGGGTGCGAGGACGTGGACCGAGTGACCCGCGGACCGCCGCGCGCCGTGACGATCGTGAAGCTGGGCGGGTCAGTCATCACCGACAAGAGGGTGGCCTTCTCATACAGAGAGAAGGTGGTCAGGGGCCTGGGAAGGGCGATGGCCTCGTGCGGGCTCCCGGTCGTGGTCGTCCACGGCGGCGGCTCCTTCGGGCACACGGTGGCGAAGGGGTTCGGCCTCTCCTCACGCCGGTCGTCGCCCTCGCACGAAGGGGTGGCCGAGACGAGGGGCGCCATGCTGCGGCTCGACTCAAAGGTCTGCGCCTCGCTCTCCGCGGCGGGCCTTCACCCCTACCCCTTCTCGCCCTTCACCCTCCTCGACGGGGAGGGAGGCCCCTCCTTCATCGCGAGGCTCCTCCAAGGAGGGATGACGCCGGTCACCTTCGGCGACGTGGTCCACGACGGTAAGGGGTTCAGGATCCTCTCCGGGGACACCATCTGCGTAGAGCTCGCGGAGATGCTCGGCGCGCCGCGCTGCGTGATGGCCCTGGACGTGGCTGGCGTGCTAGACGAGAGGGGGGCGGTCATCAAAGACCTGAGCGAGGACGACCGGGTGGGGCCCTCCCCCGCCCGCCACGGCGCGAGTGGCTCGGACGCCACCGGGGGGATCGCGCTCAAGGTCAGGGAGGCGCGGAGGATGGCGTCGTCGGGGACGGAGGTCAGCTTCGTCTCGGGCCTGCGGCCTGCAGAATTCTGTAAAGCCTTAAAGGGCGTCGCGTTCCACGGAACCACCGTAAAGGTACCTCACGGTGTCTCCCGCGGATAGGAAACCCTCCTTCAGCACCTCCGTCACTCTTTTCTCCAGCGCGCGCGTCTGGCAGAGCGGGAGAGGGGGGTGACCCGGCGATGACGATTCAGACGGGCAAGATGCTCTCGGAGATGGTCCGGATAAAGTCCGCCGTGGACAAGCTGATCCTGGACGACTTCCTCCCTAAGAGCAGCCCGATCTGGGAGGTAGACCTCCTGTACAAGATGCTGCGCGACTACCCCGCGAGGCCCGCCAAGGGGATGAGGGCCCTGATGTGCGTGAGCGCGTGCAAGGCCTTCGGAGGGAAGGAGGCCGACGTCCTGACCACGGCCGCCTGCATCGAGATATTCCAGCACTGGATCCTGATCCACGACGACATCGAGGACGAGTCGGAGATGAGGCGCGGCTCCCCGGCGCTCCACAAGAAGTACGACTGGAGGCTCGCCCTCAACGCCGGCGACGCGCTGCACGCGCTGATGTGGGGGGCGCTCCTCAGGAACCAGACCAAGCTGAGCGACGAGAAGACGCTCAGGGTGATGGAGGAGTTCTATACGATGGTCAGCAAGACGACCGAGGGGCAGCACATCGAGCTTGGATGGGTGGTGGGGAACAAGTGGGACCTCACGGAGGAGGACTACTTCACGATGTGCACCAACAAGACCTCCTGGTACACCGTCATCGGCCCAATGCGCCTCGGCGGGGTCGTCGGGGGCGCCGACGACGCGTCGCTCAAACTCATGGTGGAGGCGGGGAAGAAGCTGGGCGTTGGGTTCCAGATACACGACGACATCCTGAACCTCTCGGGTGACCAGTCGAAGTACGGGAAGGAGATAGGGGACGACCTTCTCGAGGGGAAGCGGACCCTCATCCTGATCAGGCTGCTCTCTCTCTGCTCCGACGCGGAGAGGGAGAAGGTGAAGTCGCTCTTCAAGCTACCCCGCGAGCGCCGGAGGAAGGACGCGCCCCAGATAATGGACCTGATACAAAAGTACGACACCATAGACTACGCGCGGCGGATGTCCTCCCGCCTCGTGAACGAGGCGAGGGCGATGCTCGGCGAGGCCAACTGGAAGGACGGGGTCGACGCTTCGAAGGCGGTCCACTGCCTCGACGCGGTCGCGAGGTTCGCGGTCGAGCGCGACTGGTAGCCGACACAACGATATATGCAGACGATGACGACCTTGGCCAAGTAGCAGCAAACACCATGCCCTCCTCCCTCACCCCTGACCAGCTCCAGGCGATGGAGAGGAACGCCCTCCTCAACGCCGTCGGCCACGGAGGGACGGCAGCCATCGGCGCCGTCGTGAGCAAGAGTCTGGGAGAGTCGCCGGAGCTGAGGGCGATGGCGAAGGAGGTAGCGAAGGCGGCCGGGGAGGCGGTCGCGCGGGTCAACTCCCTCTCTCCCGAGGAGCAGCAGAAGCTCCTCGAAGACAAGTTCCCTGACGCGCTCAGGGCCAGGGACCTGAAGAAGGCCGCGCAGAAGGCCGACGAGAAGGCGCACGCGAGCCAGTTCCCTCCGCTCCCCAACGCGACCAAGGGGCGTGTCGTCCTGAGGCTCCCGCCCGAGCCGTCGGGCTACATGACCATCGGGCACGCGATGGCCGGGGTCATCAACTCGGCCTACAGGGACATGTACGAGGGGGAGCTTTGGCTCAGGTTCGAGGACACGAACCCCAGGAAGGTGAAGAATGAATACTACCAGTCATTCAGGGACGGGTACACGTGGGTGGGGATCCGCTGGGACCACGAGAAGAACGTCTCCGCCGACATGGAGGTCCTCTACTACCACGCGAGGCGGCTCATCGAGATGGGGGCCGCCTACGCCTGCTCCTGCCCAGCCGACCTCGTCAAGAAGCTCAGGGGCGAGGGCAAGCCGTGCGAGCACAGGCTCCGCTCCACCGAGGCGAACGTCGCCGTGTGGGACGGGATGCTCTCGCGCAAGCACAAGGAGGGCGAGTGGGTCATCAGGCTCAAGGGCGAGATGGGCGACCTCGACCACTCCCTCAGGGACCCGAACATCCTGAGGGTCATAGACGCCTCGCACCCGGTCACGGGGACGAAGTACGTCGTCTGGCCCGTCTACGACTTCGAGGTCGTCGTCGAGGACAAGCTCTGCGGCGTCACCCACGTCCTCAGGAGCTCGGAGTTCCACGTCGCGCTCCAGGACCGGATCAGGGGGCTCCTGGGCTTCCCCGGGGTCGTGGTCGAGCAGTTCTCGCGGTTCAACTTCAAGGGCACCCCCGTCTCCAAGAGGCTCCTCCGCCCGCTCGTGGAGGAGAAGGTGGTCACGGGCTGGGACGACCCGCGCATGCCCACCATCGAGGGCGTGAAGCGCCGGGGCATAGTCCCCGAGGCCATACGCCAGTTCACCCTCCAGGTCGGGTACGGGAAGACGGAGCACACCTACGACTGGAGCCTCCTGTTCGCGGTGAACAGGAAGATACTCGACCCCGTATCGCCAAGGATCTTCTTCGCGCCTGACCCGCTCCTCCTGAAGGTGAAGGGGGCGCCCTCGAGGAACCTCTCCCTTCCCTTCCACCCCACCTACGAGAGCTTGGGGAAGAGGGACGTCGCGGTCTCCGCCGGCCCAGGCCTATGGGTGCCCCGGGCGGACGTCGCCGCGATGAAGGAGGGCGAGGTCTTCCGCCTGATGGACCTTTACAACGTCCGGCTCTCGAAGAGGGGGAAGGTCTCCCACGCCGAGTTCGTCGGCGACGAACGGATGCAGGAGCTGCGCAAGGTACAGTGGGTAGTGGACGACTCGGACAAGAGAGAGGTGAAGGTCCTCGAGCCCTCGGAGCTCTTCCTCGAGGACGAGACGCCCAACCCCGACAGCCTCAAGGTGCGGAAGGGGTTCGCGGAGCCCGCCTTCGCCGACCTGGCCGAGGGGGACATAGTCCAGTTCCCGCGCTACGGGTTCGTGAGGGTAGACGGCCCCGGACGGTGCGTCCTCGCGCACCCGTAGCCGCCAAGAACTTCGGGAGCCGACCCCTCCGGGTTCAATCCTTAAGTATCCGAAAAAAAGGGCTGGTTTGGGAGATTTTTGTTAGATGACCCCGAAGCCATATTTCGTAAAGTTCGAGACCCCGAAAGAGGTCGCTGAAGCAGCCTACGAGGTCCTGAGGCAGGCCTCCAGGACCGGGAAGGTAAGGAAGGGAACCAACGAGACCACGAAGGCAGTCGAGCGTGGCCTCGCGAAGCTAGTGATAATCGCTGAAGACGTCCAGCCCCCTGAGGTCGTGGCGCACCTCCCGATAATCTGCGACGAGAGGAAGATCCCGTACGTCTTCGTCTCCTCGAAGGACCAGATCGGCCCTGCGATAGGCATCGACGTCTCCACGGCCGCGGCCGCCGTGACGGAGGCGGGAGAGGGGCAGGCCATCCTCGACCAGGTGACCCAGGAGCTGGCCAGGGTGAGGGGCGCGGCAGCCCAGACCGCGGCAGCCCAGACCGCGGCAGCGAAGGCGTAACAAGAATTGAGCAGCGGCGGCGGGGGCGGTCGGGGTCAAAGCGCAGAGTCAATCACCCCAGCGGAGGTTGTCCAGATAGTCGGGCGCACCGGGGTCGCCGGCGAGATCACGCAGGTCAGGGTGAAGATCCTCGAAGGGAAGGAGAAAGGGCGCATCCTCACGCGCAACGTGAAGGGGCCGATCAGGCTCGCCGACATCCTCCTCCTGAGAGACACCGAGCGCGAGGCCCGAAAAATCAGGTAAGACGCGTCTTACTTTTGTTGGGGCCGCTGCGCGTCGCCTTCTTCCGGAGACTCATCTAGAGACTTGGCTTGGTACTTCCCGGTTTTCCTCGCCCAGCGCTGAGCGGCTTCAAAGGAAACGAGCAGCCTTTTCAATCTCGCGATTTCAACGACGATTCTAGGTACCGACATCCCTTCCTCAGCAAGCCGCATGATGTCCGACCGAATATCGGGTGATAGTCTGTCTTTCTTTCGTAGTCTCGGCGTGGTTGCCATTAGCTCTAGGAGACCGTACCTAGCCGTTCGTAGATGCTGCGAGAAGACGGGGACGCGGAACGACTCGACCGCCCTCCCGATGCGATATGCGCTGCTGCAGCTCCCGATTATCATCTATGGCGCGAACATCGTCGTGATAGCCAGTCTCGATGCAAGCCTTCCCGGCGTACGCCGCGAAGAACGGCCCTCTCGTTTGCCGAGGGAAATGTGAAGGAGCTCGTCAAGACGATCGTCAGCCGGTTGAGGGTCGGGATCGTCGTCTATGCTCGGCAATCCTGCTCTCGTTCGTCAGCACGAAGGTCAGTCTGGCGATCTACGTCTTGGTGCCGGTCCTTTAAAGCGCTCTGGGATTCAGGCCTTGGGGTGACCTAGGCTGAGAGGGACTCTAGCGTCGTCATCCCTCTCTATATTTATATGGACAGTCGATGAGACCTCGATTCCAAGTCGAGCGAACCGGTGATATCTTTCTTTGTACACGCCTAAACGCTGCCACTTCTGCGGGAAGGACGTCCACCTCGGGACCGGCATACTCCTCGTCATGAACGACGGGACCTCGAAGAGCTTCTGCTCGAACAAGTGCAAGGCCAACGACCTCAAGCTGAAGAGGGACCCTCGCAAGCTAAAGTGGGCGCGCAGGAACCGGGCGACGCGCTAGGAATAGGTCACGATGTCGCAGCCAGACCCGAACGAGAAGACCCTCATCGTCGTAAAGCCCGGGGCGGTCGCCCGCGGGTACGTAGGCGAGATACTCGGGAGGTTCGAGAAGAGGGGGATGAAGATACTGCAGCTAAAGGCCCAGACGATGTCCAAGGCCAACGCGGAGGAGTTCTACAGCGTCCACAAGGAGAGGCCGTTCTTCGGCGAGCTGGTCGCCTCCTTCTCGGGCGGGATGACCGTCGGCGCGGTCATCCAAGGGATGGACGCGGTGGCCACGGTGAGGAGGATGGTGGGCGCCACGAAGAGCTGGGAGAGCGCCCCAGGGACGATCCGCGGTGACCTCGCCATCGGCCTCACCGACAACGCGATCCACGCCTCGGACTCGAAAGAGTCCTTCGAGAGAGAGAGCAAGGCCTACTTCTCCTAGAAGGAGAAGCGCTCCGCGCCATCACGTTTTGCTGACCGCTTGCTCGAAAATAGTTGAGGCGCGGCATCTTAGACGCCCGCGGGCAGTTGTCTCCCGTCCATGGGTCAAATATCGCGAGCCCTCGCGTTGGAGCAGTCGGGCGACTACCGGAGTGCGGTCAAATCACTGATGAGGGTCCTCGACGACATCGAGGCCTCCTCTGAATGGGACAGCGTCTGCGAGTGGATCGCCGGCGACTTTGAGAAGATAGGCGAGAACGCCGAGGCCGGCTTCTGGTACGAGACGGCAGGGCAGCTCACGCTGGCGGGCGACTCGTCGCCGGTCCCGCGCAAGGTCTCCCAGGCGCTCTTCTTCGTCCAGAGGGCCTCTGACTGCTACTCCCGGTGCGGGAGCGAGGGTGAGATGGCGACCGCAAGGACGAGGGCGATAAGCGTGGTGTTGGAGAGAGCATGTCCTCCCGCGTGACGTTCTTCAGGTCGATGGCGCTCCGGCCCAGGCCGAAGCGGCGAAAGGCCTAGCAAGCAGCCTAGGGCCGGTTAGCGGTCTTCGAGAAGCCTCTTCGTCCTTACTTTTTGGGCTCTGACCCGCCCAGGAAGAAGCTGCTTATCCTCTCGCGTATCTTCGTCGTGGTCGCCGTGTCGATGTGGAAGTAGAGGTCTAGCGACCTAAGGTTGTGGGGGAAGTCCGGACCTCGTCCCACCCTGAGGAGGGGCCTGCCGTTGCAGCTGGCGAGGGTGGATTCGATGAACTTCTTGCCGTCCTGATTCGATTTCGTCAACGAGCAGCGCATGGCGAGTATCTCGCCGCTGTCCGAGTCCCTGGCCATCCAGACGACGCCCTGCGTCTCGCCGTTAAGATAAGCCACGTTCTCGTCGATGGTCACCGTCCTGTCCTTCTTCTCGAGAGGCGGCATTGCCGCCGTGATGGACTTGAAAGCCTCATGGACCGCGACGTGGGACATACCGCCCAGTAGCTTGGAGACGTCGCGGCTGGTGTAGCCTGAGGAGCACAGAAGCGCCGCCATGATCTTCTTTTCGGTGGGTATCCGGCTCCGTTTTATGATGTCCTTGTCCCTCGCCCAGACCGAGAGGAACTCGATGATCGTGGGCTGGACTGCGGGGGCTGGACTGGTCAAACCACGTTAAGTTAACGACGTCGAGCGCGACATATAAGCATGACTAAACTAATTTACCCTAGTTGGTCAAAAAAGTCGCGTTAACTTAACGTTAGGAGGATGTTAACTTATCAGAATTCATAACCCTTTTTGAGAAGAATTTACCCTAACAGAGTCAAGATGGAAGTAACTAACGAAGGAATGGACTTCATAGAAGCAGAGAAGATCGCGGCAGTGATGCGGATGGCCAAGCCGAACGTCACCGTAATAGGTGTCGGCGGAGCCGGAAGCAACATTGTCTCCTGGATCAAAGAACGGGGCATCGCCGGCGGCAAACTCATCGCCGCCAACACAGACGCAGCACACCTGAGCATCACCAAGGCGGATCGCAGGATCCTCATTGGCGAGAAGCTCACGCACGGCCAGGGCGCCGGAGGGTACCCACAGCGCGGTGCGGCAGCGACAAAGGAGTCGCTCGACGAATTCCAAAGGGAAACACAAAACAGCAACATCATCTTCCTGTGCGCGGGCCTCGGAGGAGGCACCGGGACGGGAGCGGCGGAGGTCCTCTCCAAGGAGCTGCAAAGGCAGGGCCGCCTAGTGATAGGCGTCGTGACTTTGCCGTTCTCGGTCGAGAGGTTCAGGTACGACAACGCGAAGAACGCTCTCAAGATTCTTCGCCAGTACTGTGACACCGTCGTCGCCATCGACAACACCAAACTGTCCAAGGTCGCAGGCGACCTGCCACTGCAGCAGGCGCTGGGAGTTGCCAACGAGCTGGTAGGCCAGTTCGTAAAGGGCATCACCGAGACCATCACCACGGCCAGCCTCATCAACATCGACTACGCAGACCTTAGGGCCATATGTGAGCACAAGGGTCTAGCGGCGATCGGTGTCGGAGAGGCGAAGGGGTCTGACAGGGTAGAGGTCGCGATCAGGCAAGCCATCGAGGGACAGCTGCTCGACATCAGAGACGTGACCAAGTCGCAAGGGGTACTCGTCCACGTGACAGGCGGCTCGGACGTGACGCTCGAGGAGGTCACAAGGGCAGGCGAACTTGTAACAAAGTCGCTACCTCCAAAAGTCAGGATCGTCTGGGGCGCACGTGTGGACCCATCCCTGGAAGGACGCGTGAAGACGATGGTCATGCTCACTGGCGTGGAGAGCACTTTCCTCGCACAGCAGCCGGACTACAGCTTCTCACTAGGTCCTCTGAAGATCGGTCGAAGAGACAACTAAGAGCAAGGGCTGCGAGCCTTTCGCTCTCCTCTCCTTTTTTATTTTTCAAGACCCAGCGCGAGCCCTGCTCTACGGCGCTCAGACAAGGAGCGTCCGTGCAGAAGACCTAAAGCGCTCCGTCGCCGTAAGGTCGCTATGGACGCCTCCCTACGCGCCCGTCTCGGAAGCCTGTCCTTCGCGGTCCTGCTCATAGTGGGAGCGCAGGCCGCGCAAGCGGACACCTTCGTCGGCGGGACGAACGTCTGGACCATGGTGGGAACGCCTTCCTTCGTCACGAGCCGGGGAAACCCGCTGGCAGTGGTATCCTTCAGCAGCCACGTGAGCGTCACCGTCACCGCGATAGTGATAATGGTCCTGCGGAACAGCGCCGGGCAGACCGTGTACTTCTCGACGGGCTCTGTGGCCATCGCGACCGGGACTATCGGCGCCGTCGAGATCATCGAGTTCGGACAGCCGCCAGGGACCTACAACGCGACCTTCTTCGCCTTCACCTTCGGGGGTGTGGCCATCTCCCTCCCCACTTCCGCCCTCTTTACCATCCCGCGCTAGCCCCTGCGGTGTCAAGTCACCGGGACACGGCAGAGAGGCATCGAGCACGCGCGTCCCGAAGAGTTAGCAGTGCCAAGTCCCATTCATTGCTGTTTGCTGGGGGTTGAACAATCTGCTCGTTCCAATTGTGGTGCAAGACCCCGATGATGGGTCTCTATTTGGGTGCACATCCTCCGTGATAGCTTTTCTTCCTTAGGTATCCTCCGGTGCTAATTGCCGGCTTATCCAAGATTGACTTGTTCGTACGGACGAATTTGCATGACCTTGAAGTATTGACTCCTAATCTCGGGCCTGTGCAGGCTTTCCATAATAATCCTCATGGAGACCGTCTTCCCGTCCCTCGCATCGTCAACTGCTCGTACTGTAGCGTATCTTGGAAACTCCGCCTTTAGTTGCTTTTCTAACCAATCACAAAGGGGTGCATAAGGCAAATCGGGGATCTTGTCATCATCCATGTGTTCCTCCATCAATTCATCAACATTGACCGCGAATGTGACTACCCACTTACCCATGGCACCCTTTCTGAATTATTGCCTTCCATTTATTCTCTCGCTGTAAGGAGCCTATCTCAATAATATTATTTTAGTCCGATTTAGTCCATTTGGTCATGGATGTGTGCTGTGAGAGAATAGCGGGCCTACTTTGTCAGGGCGGTCAATCTTCGCCCCGCAGTCTGGCCAAACTCGTCGAGAAGACGGGTCTTGCTAGATCAGGCGTCATGACGCACCTGAATCACCTCGAAGGACAATCACTGCTTGTCAAAGAAGAGATACTGCAATGTTCCGTCGGTAGACCGAAGATGCTCTACAAGCCCTCCTCCAAGCTAATGGAACAGAGCACTCAGACTAAATCGGACTAAATTCATAATTTTGAGATAGGCTCCAAGTGAGGCCAAACTAAATATCCTAACGATGTTACCTGGGCTAGTGTTCGTAAGCGCATGATTGTAGTTTCCCGAAATGAGTTCGCCCCTTCCTACCTCTTCTGGGCATGGTATCTCTCTCCCGATTCCTCGTCTACGACCGTCCCCACTTCCGGCATCTTCCTGGCGTACGCCCGGTAGGGCGTCTCGATGCTCTCGAGGTC
>DATLRR010000019.1:0-14452 GCA_035534595.1 Nitrososphaerales archaeon | reverse complement strand
GGGGACGTAGCCTAGACAGGCATGGCAACAGGCTCCAGTGGTCAAACGACAAAAGGTTTGATGACACGCTTGCGTGGATGATTTCCCATCGGAGCGGCGATACCTGTGGATCGTGAGTTCAAGTCTCACCGTCCCCACCATCTCCTCATTTTAGCCTCCATTGGCTAAGCTAAGCCCCGATGCATATTCAGATACGCAATTGGAGCGCGCCCTTCTGCGGCCTTGCTACCTTTTCCTGACTCGTTCTGGGCCCGCTCCACAAAGGCCAAGGCTTATTCGCACTTCGTCTTCGGGGCTCGCGTTGACCATGGAGGGCTCCCGCAAGCCACGCGGAGGGTTTGCGTTCTTAAGGGCCGTCAAGTTCGCGATTGCCACAGGCTTGGGGTTCCTGATCGCCGAGGGCATTCTAGTCTTAGGCGTCTTCGCCCTCTACCGGGCAATCGAGGTACCGGGCCTCTCGAGCTCCCCCACGATCTTGGGACTCGACGCCCTGTCCCTCGGGGTCGGTTCGACCGTCGCGTTCCTGATAAATGAGAGGGTCACGGTGACGAAGTACGACTCGAGGACGACTTCCAGTTGGCTCGTGAGGTGGGGCAAGTACCAGTTAGCCAAACTGCTTGGGAATATTCTCATCGTGGTGATCCAGCTCGCTCTCCTCGCGGCAGTCTCTCTATCGCCCATCTACGGTAGCATCGTGGGCGCAATCCTCTCCTATCCCGTCACGTACGTCGTTTCGATGACCTTCGTCTGGAGGCTACACCCTCTACGCGAGTAGCAGGCAGCGCGGAGGCCTCAACCCCCTCCTTACAGCTCATTGACCGAAGACACCTGCACGGGCTCTCAGTGCGGATGGACCGCTCCGATGCTAGTCATGGAGAGTCGAGGGGAGCAGATAGGCTTGAGACGGGACGTGTGGCCTTCCGGCTCGTCAGGTTCGCGGTGGCCAGCGGGATAGGATTCCTGATCGCGGAGGCTATCATCGTCTTAGGCGTCGTCGCCTTCTACCACACGGTGACCGTCCCGGGCCTCTCCGACTCCTCCCCCACCATCCTGGAGCTGGACGCCCTGGCGTTCGGGACGGGAGTCACCTTCGCGTTCTCGATAAACGAGGCCGTGACGGTCAAAGGCCTGGGCGAGGAGCGTCGGAAGGGGCGGTCCAATTGGCTCTTGAGGCTTTGCAAGTATCAGTTGGTTTCCCTTCTAGGAAACGTGGTAATCGTAGGGGTCCAGCTCGCCCTTCTCGGGACCGTCTCGCTTTCGCCGGTCTTTGGGAGCGTCGTGGGGGCGGTCGTCTCTTATCCGGTGACATACGCCGTCTCCATGCGCTTCGTATGGCGAGTCCACCCGCTCCGGGACGAGCAGGCCTGATAAGCAAGCCGGGCCCGCGAGCTCTCGTGGGACGCCCCAGCCGCTCCCTCTTCACCCGATACACGCCCGACGTCGCGCAGGAGCTTCTTGGATGACTGCTCGTCAGAAGGGTCGGAAGGAGGACGCTCTCGGGGAGGATAGTGGAGATGGAGGCATACCGCGGGAGCGACGACCCGGCGAGCCACTCGTACCGGGGTCCGACGAAGAGGAGCTCGACCATGTTCGGGGAGGCCGGGCACGTCTACGTCTACTCTCGCATGGGCGCTTATTTGCCTGAAGTGGACTGAATGCAGAGGCTCCGATGCTTACCGAACGAAAGCCGCTCACTCTGGAATACGTCTCTGCCATCTTTGATGGAGAAGGCTCGATAAACCTTAACCCGGGAATGTATTCGATAAGCGTCTCCTTGAGGTTCAGTCAAGTGGATAAGCGCGTACTTGAAGAAATTGCAGAATTGCTGAGCTCGAAGGGCGCGAGTGGAATTGGTGTGTATGTTCAAGAAAGGAAGAGGTGTCATTCAATCCATGCGCTGGTCTAGGTCGAACGACGGTGTGGAATCGACTCTAACAATGATGCGGCCATACCTCCGGGTAACGTCTGTACAAGCAAAGCTCACACTCGACTATCTTCAGGACAAGATTACGGGTGACGGATTCATCAAAGCAGTGAACGCCGAAGTTCAAGCAGGAAGGTGGGGCGGCAAGATATACACCGTAGACAGCCTTTCAAACGGTCAGAAGGTGGTGAGAAAATATGGAACACGTCGCTTGCTCATGCTCGCCAAACATTCCGGGAAATGGCAACAACACCAGACGGGCATCGCCGTTTTCGGCTCAATGCCGTTGAGAGAAATGTTGCAAAAGGAATTGAAACCATGAAGAGGATACTACGACTGCTTTGGGAAGCTCGAAAAATACCACCGCGATCAAGTCCGATTGCGGACGATCTTTAAGACAAGTCAGAAGACTATTGAAGGAGCTTGAAAAGACTGGGTACTTGCGAAGAGAACGAAATTCAATTTGCGAACCCTATGTCTGGACGATCACTGAAAATGGCCTCCGTTACGCTGGCGAAGAATGAATCATGGGGCGGGCCGGAAGAATTAGTCCCACTGCCCGGAAGTTTCTACGAGAGGAACACCATTACCGTTGCGAGAGAGTTGACCGGCGAGTTAGTTGTTAGGAGGATTGGTGATGCGATTCTTATCGGCCGAATTGTGGAGACGGAGGCTTACACCGGGTCCACCGATCCAGCAAGCCACGCCTTCCACGGAAAGACTCCGAGGAACGCTGTCATGTTCTCAAAAGGCGGGCTCGCTTATGTCTACTTCGTATACGGGTCAAGCTTTTGCCTTAATGCAACTTGCGAGAGAGAGGGTAAGCCAGGGGCCGTGCTAATCCGGGCCCTCGAACCGCTCCGTGGGATTGGAGAGATGTGCGCTAACCGAAGCCTGCCGTATGATTCGCTGCCAAAGGTGTCCAATGGTCCGGGCAAACTGACGCAAGCGTTGAGGATTACGAGTGGACTGAATGGAATTGACTTGACGCAGAGCGGAGAATTGATGATTTGCAGAGGTGAGGACGGCTCACAGTTGAAGGTTGCATCGTCCCCTAGAATTGGGATTGCAAGGGCTCGGAGACGAAAGTGGCGCTTCTTCGTGAAGGGGAACCCGTTCGTCTCTCGAAGATGAAACTGCTCGCCGCGAAACCTTCAGCGCTGAGACTTCTGCTTCAAGTTTGGAGAGCCTGTCCGCCACGCCGAGCCGAGTCTCAATCGCCACCAGCCCGTTCTCAATCGAAGCGAGCCTGGGCTCGACCCTGTCTCTCAAGCCTCGGTCTACCGATTGGTGGGCTCGTGGTCATCCAGGTCCTCGAACCCCCTCTTGCCAAGCCGCGTCGGCCAATCAGCTGCCATGCCCCTTCTTCTTCCACGAGTAACTCGACGGGGAAATATAAAAAGCGCCCCGCGCGAGGCCCGCTAAGATCTCCGGGCGGCGATGGGTTTTTGCGGGATTCCGGAAACCATCGCGGAGATACAGTATAATACGAGTCGCGGGGCAACCTTTGCCAAGGGGTCGTCGGCTAGGCTGTAGCCATCGCAGGCTACAGGGCGAGTCTGGTCTAGGCTTCAAATCAAAGAGAAGAGGCCTTGGGAGCGTCCCAAAGGACGCTCAAGAACGCTTGAGACCCCCGGTTCAAATCCGGGCGACCCCACCAAATATCGATCCACAAGAGCGAAATTTACACCAAAGTTCCACCCGCGAACTCGGTCGGCCTTTCCCTCAGGAGCGGTGGAATTTATTTGACTCTGAGGGATGTCATAATTATATAGTTTAGACTCGATGCTTCTGGAAGAGATGCAAGCCGCCCCTCGCCGTGTCAGGACAATCTACAGCGTGATAGCCTCTCCCCAGAGGCTGGAGATACTGAAGATCCTCAACGTCAAGGGACCGCTCACCTACAGCGCGCTAAAGTCGCTGGCCGGGTTCAAGTCGAAGAAGGAGTCGGGCAAGTTCGCCTATCACCTGAGGAAGCTGGTAAGGCAGCTGCTCATCCAGCTCAACAGGCAGGAGAGGAAGTACACGGTCACGAACCTGGGGAGGCTCGTCCTCAACCTGACCCGGCAGATTGAGGAGCAGTCGCTCATCGAGAGCGGGAAGCTCTACGTCAGGACCACGCGCCAGGCGATGGAGGAGTTCAACGCGGACAAGATACTACAGTCGCTGGTCAAGGAGGCGGGGATGCCCGTCGAGCTGGCGCAGAAGATCACGAGCGAGACCGAGTCCAGGCTCTACAAGTTCCAGACCCAGTACCTGACCGCGCCCCTGATCAGGGAGATGGTCAATTCCCTCCTCGTCGAGCAGAACCTCGAGGAGTACAGGCACAAGCTCACGCGGCTTGGGCTGCCCGTATTCGACGTCACCCAACTCCTCGCCAAGGCCGGAGGAGACGGGGGCGACGCCGAGTCCCTGCTCCACCAGACGGGCAAATCGGTCTTCTCGGAATACCTCCTCCTCGAGCAGCTCCCGAGGGACGTCTCCGACGCGCACCTCAACGGGGACATCCACATCTCGGAGGCGGGGACATGGGCGCTCATCCCCGACACGATATTCCTCGACCTCCTCTCCGTCCGCGCGTCAGGGTTCAACCCGAAGGGGAGGCTCCCGGGCGTCCCGATGCTCCACAGCCCGGGGAACCTCGAGGAGGCCATCAATGTCATCGCGAACATCGCCCCCCTCATCAAGAAGGAGGCGAACCAGGAGATAGTCTTCAGGAACTTCCTCCAGTATCTCGCGCAGTTCACCCGGTCGCGGACCAAGCGCGACGTCGCGGACGCGCTGGTGAAGCTCTTCGACCAGCTCTCGTCGGCGCTCCAGCCGATGCAGAGGCCGTCGTTGACCCTTCAGCTCGACATCTACGTCAAGGACGACGCAGGGCGGGAGCTGATAGAGAAGACGCTCGGCGCAACGCTCGACGCGTACAGGGACTACGTCGAGCAGGTCCCTAGGCCTGAGGTACGCCTTCTCCTCGCAAAGCCGAGCAAGTCGGAGGATGCCTCGTATCTGAAGGACGCCGCGGCGATCATCTTCCACGGGGGCAAGGTCGCGTTCTTCCCATCGGGGCAGAAGAGGAGCTCCCTGGGGCTCAACCTCGACGTCCTCCCGCCCGACCACCAAGGCGACAACGTCAGCGTCCTGCACAACCTGAGCATCAACCTCCCCAGGCTCTCATACGAGTCCAACCAGGACGAGACCTATTTCAGGGCGAAGCTCTCCATGCTGATGGGGGTAGCCTCCGACGCGCTGATCACGCGAAGGCGTCTCCTCGAGAGGGTGATGAACAAGGGGCTCCTGCCCGCCCTGAGCTTCGGCTCGGACACCGTGAACTCCGACTCTATGCCGCTGGTGATGAACCTGATCGGGCTCGACGAGGCGCTCTTCGGCCTGGGCAAGGAGGCGGTGCCCGCCGCGAAGGCGGACCTCGCGGCGAAGATCCTCGCGACCGCCTCGCAGTCGGCCGCGGAGAAGTCGGGGAAGACCGAGAGGCTGGGGATAGCGCTCATCGAGGAGGAGGGGGCCGCGAGGCTGGCCTCGCTGGACTCCGAGAGATACGGGAGGGCGAACCTCCAGAGCCTGGAGAGGCGCGGATATTCGCAGGCCGCCAGGCTGACGGCGGAAGACCTCAACAACGCCGAGACCATGAACTACATCGGCAAGCTCAGCCAAGGCGCAGGTGGAGGGCTGTCCGTCTACCTCGACGCATCGTCGCTCGACCTCCGCGGGATATACAACCTCACGATGAACGCGGCGCCCAAGCTCGACTTCTTCGGGATCGAGAGGCTCGTGTCGTTCTGCCGCAACTGCGGGTCGAAGCTTCCCGCGAAGACTGAGAGGTGCACGAAGTGCAGGTCGACGGCCACCGCCCAGTATTCGACAGCAGAGTAATCTAGCAAAAACAGTTTGACTTCTTGTCAACTCTGGTTGACCACGGTGGTTCAGGTTTTTGTGCGGTCCCGATCCTTCAGGCGACCGCAAATCGGTCAGGATTTGCTTGCAGCTTCTGCAACATTTATCACTAAGGCATGCCAGGATATTCGTTGACAGATGTAAGCGCTAACGGAAGCCGTGCGGTAACGGTCGAATTATCGAGACAAGTACCTCCCAAATAACATTTAAGGATGTGGTTGGTGAATGAAAAGTCCACCGAGAACCAGATAAAGGCCATCCGTTGGACAGAATGCGCGATTTCACATTTGACAGCTGAGATTGAATCTAAAAAAGAAGGAGAAGTGATGGAGCAGCAGCTCCAAAAGACGACCGAGGTCATTCTTCCCAAAGAGACGCTCGAGGCGTTCGGCGGGGACGAGCTCAGGTCGCGGGTCTTCTACGAGAAGTACGCGCTTAGGGACGAGAGCGGGAAGCAGGTAGAGAAGATCCCGAAGCAGCTCTGGGAGAGGGTCGCGCGCGAGCTGGCGTCCGTGGAGGTAAGCGAGGCGAAGAGGAAGGATTGGACCGAGAAGTTCTACTGGCTGCTTGATGATTTCAAGTTCGTCCCGGGAGGGAGGATCATGTTCGGCGCAGGTCAGTCCAGGAGGTCGACGCTGCTCAACTGTTACTTCTTCAAGATCAGAGAGGACTCGATAGAAGGCATCTTCGACTGGTGCAAGGAGGCGGCGAGGACATACAGCTTCGGCGGCGGAGTGGGCACCGACATCTCGCTGCTTAGGCCGCGCGGCACGCCCGTGAACAACTCCGCGATAGTCAGCTCGGGCTCAGTCTCGTTCATGGAGCTCCTCTCGACTACGACGGGGACAATCGGCCAAGCGGGCCGGAGAGGGGCGCTGATGATCACGCTTCGGGTAGACCATCCGGACATCTTCGATTTCATCAACGTCAAGAAGGACCTCAAGAAGGTCAACTACGCGAACATCTCCGTCAAGATCAGCGACGAGTTCATGAGCGCTGTCGAGAAGGACGGCGACTTTACGCTAAGGTTCCAGAACGAGAAGGTGAAGACGGAGAAGACGGTCCGCGCGAGGGACGTCTGGAGCTCGCTGGTGAAGGCGGCGTGGCAGAGCGACGAGCCCGGCCTGATCTTCTGGGACACCATCAAGAGGGACTCCACCACCGAATACAACGGCATGGCGGTCGAGGGGGTCAACCCGTGCAGCGAGCAGACCCTGGAGAACTACGGCTGCTGCTGCCTGGGCTCCATCAACCTGAGCTCGTTCGTGAAGGACGCTTTCACAGACCGCGCCAGCATCGACTGGGCGGGCCTAGCCAAGGCGGCGCAGTACGCGACGAGGTTCCTGGACAACGTGCTCGACTACAACGCCGACAAGCATCCGCTCCCCCAGCAGAAGAAGGCCTCGCTCTGGTCGAGGAGGGTCGGCGTCGGGACGACGGGGCTCGGCGACATGCTGATCAAGCTGGGCATGAAGTACGACGAAGAGGAGACCGTCGAGTTCGTCGACAAGCTCTTCGAGAGGATAACCAACATCATCTACGACTACTCCACAGACCTCGCGAAGGAGAAGGGCCCGGCGCCCGCCTTCGACGCGAAGAAGCACCTCGCGCAGCCCTTCATCAAGAGGCTGGACTCCAAGGTGAGGGAGAAGATCAAGGCGCAGGGAATCCGGAACTCCGCCATCACGACCGTGCCTCCGGTCGGGTCTGGGTCCATCTTCGTCGGGTCGTCGAGCGGGGTCGAGCCGGTCTTCGCCCTCTACTACACGCGGAGGAGCAAGTCGCTGAGCGAGGGCGAGTTCAAGGTCTGGCACCCCCTCGTGAAGGAGTACATGCGGGTCTTCCGCGTCGCCGACGAGAACTCGCTCCCGCCTTACTTCGTGACGGCCCACCAGATCAAGCCGGAGATGAGGGTGAGGATGCAGGCCGCGATCCAGAAGCACATCGACACGGCCATCTCGAGCACGGTCAACCTCGCCCAGGACACCTCCACGGAAGAGGTCGAGAGGATCTACTTCCTCGCCTGGAAGCTCGGGTGCAAGGGAATCACGGTCTACAGGGAGGGCAGCAGGGAGGGCATCTTGGAGACTGCGAACGTCGACAAGAAGAAGGAGGTCGGCGCCGCAAGGTCCGAGCCGAAGCAGGAGGCGCCCGCGGTCTTCGAGAGGCCGAAGGTGCTGACCGGGAGGACGCTGAAGCTCAAGCTGCCTCAGGGAGGGCTCTACGTCACGGCCAACTCCGACGAGGCGGGGAAACTGAAGGAGGTCTTCGTGACCCTGGGCAAGCTCGGAGGGGACGAGAAGGCGGACGCGGAGGCCATAGGCAGGCTCATCAGCCTCTACCTCCAGCACGGCGGGGACATCCAGAGCGTCGTGAAGATGCTGAAGGGCATCCGCGGCAAGTACGTCTCTTGGGAGGAGGGCGTCCAGCTGCTCTCGATACCTGACGCCGTCGCCAAGGCGCTCGAGGTCCTCACCTCGGGCAAGGTGAACAAGGAGTCGTCGGTCCCGCTGATGCGCGGAGGCACGTGCCCCGACTGCCAGGAGAACGCCCTCATCTTTGAGGGGGGTTGCTACAAGTGTACCAGCTGCGGGTACTCAAAGTGTGAGTGAAACCGAGAAGCGACTGCCCGTAGTCAACGCACCCCTTCGGGTCCTGTCGCGCTTGGTGGCGTTACATTGATAGCAGAGGATGGACGTTATCGCTCCTGATCACCCTCTCGTTTGTCCAACCTGTCCAGGGTTTGGCTCCTGTTGTGAAGGTGACCTTTGTTTCATAATTGCCCAGTCCAACGGCGCGCCAAAAATGAAAAAGAGCGAGTGCGAGTAGGAATCGACTAGAGAGGCGGGTCTAGCTGCGCTTGCCCCGCAGCTCCCTCTCCATGGCCTTTGCGAGCCGCCCCCACTCCTTCGTCCTCGTTGCTGCATCGGCCTCCGATGTGGCCGCGAGCTCCTTCGTCGTCGGGGCCTTCTTTGGGTAGGTAAGCTCGTACCCCGTGTATTCGAGCCTCGACTTGCCGTTCGGCTCGGGGATTATCCGGTAGAAGTATAGCGAGTTCTTGTTCGAGCCGGTCAGGTGGAAGTTAAAGTAGGTCATCCTGGTCTTGTCGATCTTGATCAGCTTCCTCTTGGTCACTGCCTTGCCATGCGGATACGAGGTGTCCTCGAGGATCACCGTGTCGTCCGAGACTCTCGTCACCTTCCTGTAGCCCTTGTTCCCCATGAGGTTGTGGTCCTCGGGGTCATAGTCGGTGCACCACGTGAAGGCCTGCGCGGCCGGGACGTCGAAGTGCTGGGAGAACTCGTATCTTGTAGAGACGACGACCAACGCGGAAAAAGGCGTGCCACGCCGCCCTTAAATTTTTCGCGGCCCCCTCTCTGACACAGAAATACGGGAGGACCCGTCTCGCCAGCAGGTCCCAGATCTGTCCGAGTCTAGTCCGATCCGCATCCTGGCCATCGCCGGGAGCCTAAGGAAGGGCTCCCTGAACGAGGCGCCGCCGGGCGTCATCGTCGCCCAGCGCGAAGACCCGCGTCGATACGTCGGGAGAGTTCACCGACCCGGCCATCAGGGACAGCATCAGGAAACTGCTCGTGGCTCTGGAGGCGTGTACGCGCAGGTTGAAGAAGGCCTAGCGTCGGGTTCGGCTGGGTTTCTTCAGGTCGGCTTCCATGGCCTTGGCGAGGTTCTTCCAGATCTGCGAGTCTCCCTTCCTCTCCGCGGCGGCCATCTTGGCGACCTCCCCGGAGGGGAGCTCCTTCTCGCTCGGGTAGAGGAGGAGCCCCGTGAACTCGAGCCTTGACTTTCCCTTCCCTTCGTGGAAGAACTCATACCAGAACTGGGAGTGAAGGGTCGAGCCTCCGATGTGGGTGTTGGTGAAGGAGCGCCGCTCGGGGTTGATCCTCACGAGCCGCCTCTTCTCGACCCATCCAGCGTCCGTCATCCTGGCGTCGTCCAGGATGAAGGTGTCCTCCGAGAGCTTGTTCACCTTCCTTCTGCCCTCGAACCCAATCAGGGAGAAGTCGGCCGGGTCGTAGTCGACGGCCCACCTGAAGGCCTCCTCCACTGGGACGGAGAACTTCTGCGTGAACGAGTAACGCACTGGGACGAGCACCATCTCGATCTTTTGGGGAGCTCCTTTGCTCTAATAACTGTTATAGGGGCATGCGTTCCGACGGGCATTCGTGCTTATACAGGAGAGAGTGGAGTTCGACGGCGACCCGGCGGCCATCTGGGAGAGGCTCTCGGACATCGAGAGGATCCCGGAGTTCTGGCACGGGACGAGGTCGCTCCAAATCATCGGGAGAGAATCCAATGGACAGGGGAGGGAGACCGTGAAGGCGCGCGCGAAGTTCGCGTTCGGCGGCTCGGGGGATGTCGAGATAACAGCCGATAAGGCGACGATGACCCTCACCTCCAACTACACCTCCGGCCCCTTCAAGGGAGTCCAAATCGTGAAGATCGCCGAGAAAGCCATCGAGGCGAGGTGGGATGTGAACTTCACGGGGGTCTTCAGGCTGACCTCGAGCTGGACGGGAGGGCACTTCAAGAGCGGGACGCTCCACGCCCTCGAGAGGCTCTGCGCCAAGGACGCGCCCGGCCAGAAGATCGCTCAGTCTTAAGTAGCAGTCCGACCTCTCCCAGAGGCATGAGCAGCGGAAAGGACGAGCCCGAACCGCAGAAGAGCCTTAAGAGGCTGACCTGGCAATACGAGAACTGCCTCTCGTGCGTCTGGTTCAAACCGAACGACCCGCTGAACGCGGACACGATGGAGCGGGGCCTGTGCATCCATCCCAAGCTCAAGGCGTTCAGTCTCCTCGTCTCCGGGCGTGACTGGTGCAACCTCTTCACTGAGATCAGGCAGAAGCAGATAGACCTCATCCAAGAGAAAGCGATGAAAGAGTAACCGGGCCTTACTCTTTCACGTCGGTCTCGCTCACCGTGTAGGTCCTCGGGCCCTTGAAGGGCGAGAACTGCTTCCCTCCCCCGTGCAGGAACTTGGAGAAGGTCTCCACGTAGAGAAGCCTCGCTCCCTGGATGCCGGGCTCGAGCATGCCTAGGACGAGGTTGAAGACGTGCCCCACGACCAGGAGGGCTATGCCGGCGATTGCGAATCCTATGCCGCCATACATCAGCCCCGGGGCGGCGGGAGTGCCCACGGCTTGGCTATCTATGACGAATGCGAGCACGAACGAGGCCAGGAGTATTCCCAGCAGCCTCGTGTAGGAGATTATGTGGCTGACGATGGAGGGCAGCTCTATTACAGCCAGCGTCCCTTCCCCGAAGATGATGAGCCCGACACCCACTACGGCCATCCCTATGTAGCCCCCGGCGACAGGATTTCCTGCAGGGTTTACGTTTCCGTGGTGCAACAGCGTCAGCCCGAAGAGGGAGAGGCCCCAGGCCACCGAGAGCCAGCCGATCTTGGCGACGATGTGCTTCCTCTCGTGCATCCAATAGGCGTTAAGCATGCCCAGCACCAGCCCGAAGGAGACCATGAAGAGGCCTATGTATCCGGAATAGAGCAGGAGCTCCTTGAGCCCCCTCGTGGATATCGGGTTGAGGAAGACGCCGTCGGCCGGAAGCCCGGAGTGGAAGTTCGTGTTGAGGTAGTCGAAGAGGTACTGGTTCACCCCGAACCCGAAGTAGGCGTTCAGGATGAAGCCCATCAGTATCCCTACGACCGACCCCATTATCATCGCCTTCGCGAGCTTCCGGAACTGTGCGGGCTTGAGGATCCTGGCGGCGAACGACCTGAGCGCACCGGGTATCAGGGTCTTCCTCTCCGGGTGGTTCACCCTGCGGATGATCCAGATGGAGATGAGAAGGATGAGCACCGCGTATCCCACGTCCCCCAGCATGAACCCGAAGAAGATAGGGAAGGCGACCGCGAACAGCAGGCTCGGGTCGAACTCCATCGAGAGGGGGACGGTGTAGAACCTGATGAAGGACTCGAAGAACTTTAACCTCGCCGGGTTCTCGAGGAGGGTCGGGGCCTTGTCGTGCTCTTCGTCGGAGGCGATCTCGAACATCTTCGTGGATGGCGAGTTGCGACTGAGCGTCTGCTTTACACCCTCAAGGCGCTTTGAGGGGACCCATCCCTCTACAGCGAACGCGCTCTCGGAGAAGCCGAAGTTATTCAGGACCTCGAGCTTCCTCGCCTCGATGGAGAGCTGCTCCTCCACCTGCGAAATGGTCCCGTAGTGCTTCTGTGAGAGGGCGAGGAGTTGGGCGTTGATGTCAACGAGCTCCGCTTCCTTGGATTTTTGCTGCTGCTGCAGCCTTGCGAGGACCTCCGGCGCGGTCCCCTCGAACGGAGGGACCCTCTGGAGCCTCACATCGGCCTTTTGGATCACCGAGCCGAACTTCTCCATGCCCGCCTTCGGGACCATGACGATGACCTTGACAGGATCCGTTCCCGCAGAGTAGGCGACTGATGCCTCCGCAGAGGGGAGGTTCTGGAGCAGGACTGCGTGGTTCGCCGCGGGGACAACGCCGAAGAAGGAGACGGCGCTCTCGAGGTCGAAGATGTTCAGGTCCTCCTTCACAAACTGGAGGTTCTGGACGAGCGCGATGTTGTTCTTGAGCTCGTCGAGCTGGGTCGCGAGCTTCTCGTGTCGGTCCTTGAGCTTCGAGACCTCCTGGTCTATGTTGACCGACCTCGACGTGTCGATGACGTCCTTGAGCGAGGTAAATTTCCTTGCTTCCTGGACCGGCGTCGGCGGGAGGGCCGCCCTGAGCGCCCTGATGCGAAGAAGCTCCTCGGAGATTTCCTTCGAGCCGCCCGCGTCCGCCTCAGGCTTTAGGACCGAGGCCGCCTCTTTCGAGAGGGGCTCGATCTGCATGGCGCCCATGTCGTAGAGTGTGGAGACGACCTTAGGCCGGTCGCTCTTTGTGCCCACTACGGCCACCTTCTGCATTCGGGCGGGCTTCAGCATTCGCTAATCTCACCTGAATTCTGAGAGGATAGTCTTGTCGATTATCTTCCTTAACTGGGTCTTGTCGAGCTTCTTGGCGGAGATCTCCTTCGCCTGCTTGTGGGTGGTCGCGAGGAGCGCGTCGGCCTTCTCCTGGTCTTTTTTGCGGGCCTTCTCGACCTCGCTGGCGACGTGGAACTCTGCCTGATTCTTCGCCTCGGCAATCTCTGCCGCGGACTCCTCCTCAAGCTTCCGGAGCTCCTCCTCCAGCTGCTTCCTCCGCTCGAGGATCTCCCTGCTTGTGGCCTCCTCGGTCTCCTTGATCTTCTTCAACGTCTCGGTATAGTCTGTCGACATGGTTGTCAGCTCAAATCTTCGTGAAGAACATCAGGAAGACCACGACGAGCGCTGTCACCTTGGCGGTCCTGAACGCAAGCTGGACCAGGTAGAACTTCTTCTGCTGGAAGTTGACGAACCCGGTCTGCGCCTTCTTGGGCTTCGGGGCCCTCTTGCCCCAGTAGAAGTACTTAGGGACGCCGGGACGCCGCTTCTCCTCCTTCTCGGACATCTACTCAGCCTCTCTCTGCGCGATCTTGCGCTTCACGGTCTTCAGCTTGGTGAAGCTCTCCCTCTCCATCTCGTCGAACCTGAACTTGATGAACCTCGCGTTCGCCTGCAGCCTCGGGATCAGGACGTTCTCGATGGCGTTGGACCTGCGCTTCGTCTTCTCGATCTCGAGGAGCAGCTTCCTCAGCGCAGTCTCCTTCTCCGCGATGTCGATGACGAGCTTGTGGACCTCCTCGAAGGACTTTATCGCCTGGTTGATGGAGGTGGGAACCTCGAGCAGGTACTCCTGGCCCGCGCCTCCGGAGCCGGTGGAGGTGAGCTCAGGGATCTTGACGCCCATGATGTTCTTGCTCTTGAGGGTGAGCTCGTGCATCTTGGGGATGCGCATGGACTCGTACTCCAGCCTTAGCGTGCCCACGAACATCTCGGTGTTGTGGATCCCCTCGTAGCCGCTGATTAGCTTGGACTGGAGCCCGCTCCTGAGGCTGGCCACCGTCTTGCTGACTGCGAAGAACTCGAAGATCAGCGCGGACCTCTTCAGCTTCAGGAGCTTCAGCCCCTTCCGTGAAACCGCTATCCTGCGTATCGTCCGGAGGTATTCCATCCGCGTCGGGCGAACGTTGACGGCGCTTGGCAAGTCCTTTGGCCACCTAGCTGGTTGGAGTGACCGTCGCCCGGCGACGGTACTTTTCGATCATCTCTGGCTTGATCCTCTTGATCTCGGAGTCCGCGAGCGGGGCGATGACCTCCCAGCCGAGGTCGAGCGTCTGCTCGATGCTCCTGTCCTCGTTGATACCCTGCCTCACGAACATCTTTTCGAATCTCTCTGCGACTTTGAGGAACTTCCTGTCGGTCTCGCTCAGCGCCTCCTCGCCGACGATCGCGGAGAGCGCCCGGTTGTCCTTGCCTTGGGCGTAGCAGGCGTAGAGCTGGTCTGCGAGGCCTCTGTGGTCCTCCCTGGTCCTTCCTTTGCCGATGCCCTGGTTCATCAGCCTGGAGAGGCTCTCGAGGACGTCGATTGGCGGGTAGATGCCTGCCCTGTCGAGGTCCCTGCTGACGTAGACCTGACCCTCGGTGATGTAGCCGGTGAGGTCCGGGATGGGGTGGGTCTTGTCGTCCGCGGGCATGGTGAGAA
>DATLRR010000018.1:0-7313 GCA_035534595.1 Nitrososphaerales archaeon | reverse complement strand
AGAATTCCACGTCGCGATTTAACCTCTAATCACAGAAGAGCGAACCGCTCTAGTCGTTGGAGACCGGGCAACTTGGAGCCCCGGAGAAAGAGGCGGGAGCGAGGTGAACTTGGTCATGGCTCCTCTGACGGTAACATCCCCGCACCCGAGGTCCCCTGTACGACCCTGTCGTACGCCCGAATCGCGTCGGTCATCGTCATTATGCCGATGAGCCGCGAAGAGCCTTTCTCGAGCACCGGCAGCTGCCTAACCTCGTTTGCGACGATTTTCTTCATGACCTCCAGCAGGTTCTCGTCGGAGTTGGTAGTGACGACGTTCTTCGTCATCACGCTCTCGACGGAGGTCGCTCCCCTCCTCTCCGCTGGAACCCTGAGCAGGTCGCTCATCGTTACGATTCCGAAAACCTGTCCAGAAAGGCCCGCCACCGGGACCCCCGAATATCCCTTATCCAGTATCGCCCTGTAGGCTACCTCCACGCTCTCCCCCGGCACGAGCGAGAAGACATTCGGATTCATCGCGTCGGTCACGCGTATCTTCGTCAACAGAGGGGTGCTATACTCGCCGAGGTGAGCGGGCGAGTCTGACCGCCTGAGCACCTGGCTCTTGTAGATGGTGTACTTGGGGCCGACCACGAAGTACGAAACGAGGACGGCGAAGACCGCGGGCACCAGCAGGGAGACCGACCCGGTCATCTCGCTGACCATTAGCATCACCGCGATTGGGGCCCTGCCCACCCCGCCGAAGAGCGCCATCATCCCTACTATCACGAGCGGCGCGGGCGTGGATATCCAGCCTGGGAACGCCGAATTCACCGCGAGCCAGAGGGCGGCGCCGAGGAAGCCCCCGATGACCAGGGACGGGGCAAAGACGCCCGCACTCCCACCTGAGCCGACGGTGAACGACGTCGCGACGACCTTGAGGAAGACGATTAGGAGAAGAGTCAGGAAGACTGGTAGCGCAAAGAAATTCGGGCTTATCGTTGACAGGTTGCCGTCGATGAGATACTGCAGGAAACCGTATCCGAGGCCGAGGATTTGGGGGAAGAAGATGCCTATCACGCCCGTCGCGGCGGCGCCGAGCATCGGACGGAAGTACCTCGGAGCGGAGAGAGAGCCGAAGAGGCGCCTCACTGTGTAGAACGTGGTCGAGTAAAGCCTCCCGACCAGCCCGCAGGCCAAGCCCAGAGCTATGTAGACGGGAATTGACGCCAAGTTGGTGAAGGCGTACGAGGAAGAAGAGTTCCCGAAGACCGGGGTGAACCCCGTGATCGACCCGAATATGAGATATCCCGCGGGCGCGGCGATAAAGGCCGGCACAAGGGCCTCTACCTCGAAATCTCCTCCACTGTAGAGAATCTCGCCGCTCAGTATCGCCCCTGCGAAGGGTGCCTTGAAGATCGCGCCTATCCCGGCGCCCAGCCCGACCGCGACCGCCACCCGCCTTTCCCTTACCGAGAGCCGCAAACTGTCCGCGATGAAGGAGCCGAAGCCCGCCCCGATCTGTGCCGTCGGACCCTCCCTGCCTCCGCTACCGCCGGAACCGAGGGTGAAGATCGAGGCGAGCGCCTTCACCAGGGGAATCCGGTGCCTGACCTTGCCGTCCCTCCTGTGAAACGCGGCGATCGCCTCGTCCGTGCCGTGGCCTTCGGCTTCTGGCGCGAGAGAATAGATAATGAGACCCGCGATCAAGCCGCCGATGGTCGTAGAGACGGGCACGAGGAGGAAGTCCGGATGGGCACCCACCGCCGACTGGATTTCTCCGGTCGGGCTCGGGGGGACGAAACCCGTTATCCCGCCGAGCAGCAGGGTGGTGACCAAGTGTATGCCGTAGTAGAACGCGGTCGCGCCGAGGCCAGCCACGATCCCGATTAGCCCGCCCACAATGGTCCACTTGCCCAAGTAGTTCTGGACCATCAGCCGCTTGAGCGGGTCGAGGGGGTGCCTAGCCCAGTTCATGCTGGGATCGGCCGACTTGGATATTCGACTTGTGCGCGAGTCAACCCCTTCGAAACGAGACTCATAGCACATTTCTCCAGAGGCTATCAGTCATGAGACCGACCCCGAGCAGTTCTGTCCTCGACTTGTGACTGCTCCTGGATGGCCTGCAACCTCGAAGTCAACCGTCCTATCAAGTGCTCCATGGAGAAGCCAGAGGCGAACTCCCATGCGTTCCTTCCCAGTTGGTTTCTCCTCCCTTCGTTCTCCGAAAGCTGGAGTACGGCTTGCCCCGCCCCTTCGACATCATCTGCGACCAGCCCCCGCCCCCTGCTCTGGCTGGTTTGGTGCATTATCATTATCACGCCGATTTTCATAAAACCCTTCCTCCCATCATCTCTTCCACCGTAGAGCGCGCGAACTCGAGGTCGCGGTCGAGCAAGCGACCCAGCAACTCTGAAACTCTCACATAGTCGACTAGATAGCGACACCGGAGCGACTCGGTCCGCTGTCCGTGGCTGACGCCCACGGCAATCTCGGCGACGTCGAACGCGTCGTTGTCGGCCAGAGAGTCCCCCAGGTACATGACCGCACCTTCGACGCCGAGCATCCTCTTCAAAGAAATCAGCGCCGCGCCTTTGTCAGTCTCGACGCAGAAAGCGTCGACGAACCTCTCCTCGCCATCATACTTCACGTGAAGACCGCGACCTCTCAGCGCGGAGACCAGCAAGGCGACCTTGCTCCGCGACACCGGAGGGCCGTCGGACCAGTCAATCGAGAAGCCCAGGACCCTGCCGTCGGACGCCCGCTTCTTTTCCACTGTCGCGCCGTGCGGAACAAGTTTCTCCACCATCTGGAATGGGGATTCAAGCACTTGAGCGGGCTCCGCAGTGTACCCAGTTCCGTCAGCGAGCATTACCTCCGCCCCCATCGCGCAGGCCCAGCCCTTCGCGAAGGCTGTACGCGCCCTGACGAAGGTTATGTCCTTGGCCGTGATCACTGCAACTGGTATCCTCGATGAGAGCAGGACCAGCTTCGAGAGCAACGTCTTCGGGACACTCGATTCTTCCCGCGAGACGTTCATCGGCGCTATGGTCCCGTCATAGTCCGTGAAGAGGGCGCCAACCTTCAATGGACCGCCTCCACGCTCTTCGACTCCAGCTCCTGATTCAGGAGTATGAGCTGGGTGAGGATCTCCGATTTGAGGAGGGCGTGGTCCCTCTCCTTCGCGTTCAGCACTACCTTGACGATGAAGTATTGCTTGTCGCTCTGCTCGTTGATGAAACAGTTCACCACCGGGTAGCCGGCCACCGTGTCCCTGACTCGAGCGAGGACCAGACGTGGGTCGAAGCGGTTGGGAAACTCATACCTGACGTTGAAGAAGTAATCCCTGTTCGTGTAGGTCACGACCGCCGCGTCGGTTGCGATGACAGTGTTGGGCATCTTCATCGTCTGCCCCTCCTCGGTCACGATGGTCGTGAAGAACAATCCAATCTCGGCGACCTCGGCCATATAACCCGCGTAGATTTGGTCGGGTGAGAAGTACTTGTATCCGGGGTTGGACGCCCACTGAAACGGGATGTGCCAGGTCATTATCCTCACCTGGCTTCCGGGTCGTATCACTCCTGAGATCAGGATCAGTATCCCGGCGAAGAAGCTTCCGAGGGTGGGCTGGAGCGCAAGGCCCAGAACGAGCCCGCTGAACGCTGCCGACGCGAGCAGAGCGGTCGGCGAGAATGAGGCGTAGGAGAGGGCGGCTGCGGCAGACGCGATGTATCCCCCGACATAGATTGCGTTACCGACGACGAGCGCCCTCTTGTCTGCCCCGCCGTAGAGCTCGTGGGAGACTAGCGAGGCGATTTCCCTCGTCAGCAAGACTCCTCCTATGAGGATCAACGAAGCGTATGCGTATTTGAAGGCGTAGCCGTACGAAGGAAAGACGAGCCCGAGGTAGAAGAGGGCCGACGCAGCCGCAAGGGCGAGCGCCGCTACGAGGAGGATCCTCCCGAGGTTGAGGCGCATGAGCCGCCCTCGGGATATTTGATATATATAATTCTTATGATATATCTAATCGTTGTGAGATATGAAATTGGACGCAGCCCCCAGGAAAAGTATATCACAAGACGGGCGCACGCCTCCCGAGTCCCCCCCAAGTTGAAGTTGGTAACGATAGTCAGCAACGAAAACGTTGCGAAGCTCCTCTCGGACCCGATGCGGAGGGCGATTCTGAACATACTTCGCGAAATGCCCATGAACGAGACTCAGCTCGCCAAGAGGCTCGGACTGACGGACGCCACCATCAACTACCACCTCGCCATCCTGAGGAAGGCGAGGCTGCTAATCATCGCCAAGAAGGACGTCGAGGGGCACGGGATAGTCCAGAAGTTCTACCTCCCGTCCTCGTACCTGTACCTTGCCGACGTCGAGCACCTCCCTAGGGGCGTCGCGCGCTACTACTTTCCGATAAACATAGAGCGCGTCCGCGGGGCCCTCAGCTCCTTCGAGTCGGCGGCCTTGAAGATGGACAACGTAACGGCATCGCGCGTGGACGAGATGGGCGAGCAGCTCGCGATGATACTGGTGAGCATCGCGCGCGAATATCTCGATGAGAACGTCGAGCCCGGATCGGGCGAACCGAGGGTCAACGAGATCTATTCGCGAGCGTTCCGCAAGCTCTTTCCGGCTATAGCGGGTCACGATTCAGGCGACAACGAGGCGGGACAGCGCCAAAAAAGCTAATGATTGATATATCTAACTGATTTGATATATCGCGCTTGCCGATCCAACAGCGCGAGGGGCTGACTTGACTCGCTCGAGCGATTCGAGGGCGAGATAGTCCGGACGTGAGCCACAATTGACAGACACCACACTGGCATTCGCGGTTGTGGCCGCCATTATCGTCATAGGCTACGCAGGAGAGTCTCTCTTCAGAAAGACGGGAGTCCCAGCCTTCATCTTCCTCATATTGACAGGGATTGTACTTGGTCCGGTTCTGCACGTCTTCCCCGTCGGTTCTCTGATCCCTGCTCTTGCCATCTTCGCAGAACTGACCCTGCTCATGGTCCTCTTCTACGCCGGGATGGACACCAAGCTTTCGTCAGCCCTGCGCGGAGGCGGCAGAGCGTTCATCCAGGTGATAATCTATGTGGGCGCGAGCACGTTCCTGATAGGGCTCTTTGCGTTCCTCTTCCTGAAGTGGGACATCATCCAGTCGTTCATCTTCGCCTCAATGGTGGGCGGCGAGACAACTGCCGCGGTGGTGGTCCCCCTCTCGAGAGCGCTGAAGCTCCCCGACGTGACCGTGGCATTCCTCACCCTGGAGTCAGCGATGAACTCGATCTTCTCGATAGTCCTGTTCTTCGCGTTTGTCGGGATATACAATACCGGCACGGGCGACCTGGTCTCGTCCCTTTCCAACATTGCCGCAAACTTCTCGGTGGGAATCGTCCTGGGGCTGCTTTTCGGCGTCGGCGGCGTCCTCGCGCTGAACAGGTTCCAAGCGCGCAAGTACACGTACGTCCTGACGGTGGGCGTCATATTCCTCACCTATTCAATCACGGAGGAACTCGGCGGGAGTGGGGAGCTCGCCGTCCTGATCTTCGGACTGATTCTGGGGAACTACTACGTTCTCAACTCCCTAGTGAAGAAGCCCTTGGACATGGACCCGCTCCGGAAACAGCTCGGGACGTTCCAGGATGAGGTCTCCTTCATGATGGAGACCCTCTTCTTTGTCTTCCTCGGTCTCACCTTCGCGATAACCGCTGGCCAGATAGTCGACAACTTCCTCATCGGGGCTGCAATCGTCGCGATCTTGCTGTCGGTTAGGTACGTTGCGACCTCCGCTTCCACCCTCCATTCTGAGCTGAACAAAGAGAAGCGCGAGATTATACTGATGTGTGCCCAGGGTCTCGTCCCCGCAACGCTCGCCATAGTCGCTCTGGACCTGCAGATTCCGCTCGCTAGTTCTTTCCTCAATCTTGTGACGTATGTGATCATTCTCACAAACGTCATCACGGCCGGAGGCTCGATAATCAGTTTGAGGGGGAGCGGTCACGGTGAGCTTGCGCAAAAGATTGATGAGACGAAAGGGAAACTAACTTGAATGATATCTGCACTCAACAGTTCTGTCGAGCTCCGCATGTAACATGACTGGGAAAAGACAGCCCCGAGAATCACCTGGAAAGGCTTGAGGAGGCAGCCCTTGCCTGCGTTGCGCTGGTCCTGCTCTTGCTTGGTCTCATAGTGCTTCGCCGTAGGAGAAGGGATGCTTCCCCAAGAGTATCAGATCTTCCTTCGACGGAAGGTCCCCAACGGCCGATGTTATCTGGAGCCCGAAGATGATGTTTCGAATCCCCTCAATCGCCAGCGTCTTCGTGTACGCGTCCATGGGGTCGAAGTAGGCCGGCTCGATTAAGATACGCTCGGACCCAGCGTCTGAGCGTCCTCACTGATATTCCAGATACCGCCACAATCTCTCTTGACTCCCTGACACCCTCGATGTAGAGAAGGACTGCCCTGAGCCTGTCTTGGATCCCCGCTCTCGCCATGCCTGGCAGGCACGACCTGCCAGGCTAGAGGTGACAACGTCCCTGCTAACGAAGTGTGACATTATCCTTGCAACTCTACATCTACAGAATCCGAACCCTCCCAGATGGGCGCAGATATACTGGGTTCGACTCGTTCTGAATGGAACCGCCGGGATTCAGGCGGGACGCCGGTCCCAATGGGGAGCGATGCCTGAACTGCAAATTCCTGCGATTCTGGGAGAGCAAGCCGGAGTGCGGAAGGTTCGAGTTTCCCGTGATGCACTGGTATTACTGCAAGGGATGGGAGTCGGACGGAAAGCTCGCCGACCTTGGGACGCTCAAGCCTGTCCATATCCGTCCCTCGAACAGAGACAAAAGTATCGGGGAATGAGCGCACCACCCCAGATGAAGCAGGAACGCAGACCACGCTAGGAACGAAGCAGACACGGAGCACATTCCATTTTCCAGATTCACGTTTATCACAAGATTCGATGGCCAAATCTTGGGAATTTATTTAAATAGGGTCGAACCCCTACTCAGACTTGAGCCTTGCCCACCGAAGGGGAGGACTTCCCTTCCGAACGGAATAACCTGCACAAGGATTTGGTTAGGATGACAAATCACCTGATGGAATTTGGACCCAATATCAACGAGATGGCGCGGCAGGTGGGCCAGTTCAACGAGACTGTGAGGTACCGATATCAGAAGTACATTATCGAAAAGGAGTTCGCGATCCAGGCGAACCTGAACTACTCCAGGCTTGGCTTCACGCGGCTAGTCCTTTTAGTAAAGCTCGCCCCGCAGTTCGTCCCGTACGCTACCGCGGTCTTCATGGCGATGAGCGACCTCTGCT
>DATLRR010000017.1:0-88239 GCA_035534595.1 Nitrososphaerales archaeon | reverse complement strand
GCTTCGGCTTGCTTTGCGACCTCTTGAATCGTCTTCTCGGCTTGCGCGTTCTGAATCAGTTGCTTCCAGCCCTTCATCTCGATTCCTGCCGCTTGCGCCGGAGTCTTGCCGATGCTTGAGTGTGTCCGGCAGAAGTTGTAATTCACGACATATCCTTCGAGAAGGTTCTTGGGATTCTTCAGGCCCCGCATTGGTTTCACTCTGTCCTTGAGTGTGCCGTGCAACCGCTCCACTACATTGTTAGTCTCCCTCGCTTGAATCCCGACCCTTCTAACCCACTCAACCTTGTTCGCCTTGTATCGCGTGTAGAAGACCTTCTTCATCGCCTCGTCGTATGCGAAGGAGCCGTCGGTGTAGAAGGCCGACGGCCTCTGCTTCTCAAGGGCTTGTGTGAAGACCTTGATTGCGTCGGCGCTTGTGCGGGAGTGGGAGACCATGCTTGCGACTATGAAGCGGGTGTCCTCGTCAATCGTCTCCCAGAACCACTTCTCTTCTCCGCCGACGAATATCGCGGTTTCGTCATGGTGATACTTCCCTCCCAGCTTCGGCGCGAGCGTCTTCACGAACTCGCCGACCATCTCCCCATACTTGGAGACCCAATACCAAACGGTAGAGGCCGCGACCTGCTCGCCGAATATGTCGCTAAGTTGCCTCTGAACCTTGCGTGTAGAGAGGCCGTCATAGTAAAGGTTGAGCGCGGTCACGATGACATGCTCGTTCACCCTCATCCGAGCGAAGGAGACATGGTTATCGTAGAACTTGTGGCCGCAACTCTTGCAGAGCAGGCGTTGAACTCCGGCCTTTACTCCGTGCTTCACCGTCTTTTCCGACCCGCAGAACTTGCATGCGTTCATTTGCCGACGTATATCGTATGTATATCAACGATATATATGTCTATTGTATATCGGAATTATAGCACTTGAGAGACCCATGTCCCTTAATCAAGCAGAATCCTTGCGTCTAATACACTTATACCCATCCCGATATATCGCACTCGGGAGGAGAATATGTTCTTGAGTAAAGTGCTTCGGAAAGCTCCGGTACTGGTACTGGTATTGTTTGCGGTGGGCACGCTTGCGATTCCTGTCTTCGCTGTGGGTCAGACCTATACGGTGAGCGTCCAGACAGACAAGACGGCTTACTCGGGGTCGCAGACGATCACCATCAGCGGGACGGTCTCGCCTGCTCCTGGGCCGAACACAGCAGTCATCCTTACAACGAAGAACTCCAACGGCGCGGGTGTCGATTATCAGGAAGACCCAGTCGATCCCACCTCTGGAGCATTTACGGGGGTCATCGTGGCAGGGGGCACCGTCAACTGGATTTCAGGGACATACTCCGTAAACGCCACCTGGGGCGGTGACGGAACGAGCGCCGTCGGGATCACGACGTTCACGTACACGGCGGCGGTGAGCAGTACGACGTCCTCTTCGTCGAGCAGCACGTCTAGCACGACAAGTTCCAGCTCGACCTCGAGCAGCACTACGTCGAGCACCACTTCGTCCACCACGACCTCGAGCAGCACTACGTCAAGCACCACTTCGTCCACCCAGACCGCGCCGTCCACCAGCAGCACGACGAGCACGACCTCCACGTCAGGCTCTTCGGGTGGAGGCTTGGGCTCCCTCACCTACGTCATCATCGCGGCGGTCGTGGTCATACTGGCCGGCGTAGGCCTCGTGCTGTGGAGAAGGAGGGTGGCAGGCAGCTACGGGAAGCAGCCCGGCTCGCCGTAGAATCGCTCCAGCTGCGCCCGGAAGGGCCGCGGCGGCAAACTCAATTATCGCGGTGACCCGCCGCGCCTGACACGATGAAGTTCCGCTTCTACTACGCTGGTATCAGGGTGAGGGAACTGAGGAGGTCGGTCGAGTTCTACACCAAGGCCGTGGGCATGAAGGTCGTGCACAAGGGGACGATGCCGCACGGGGGGGAAGTTCGTCCAGCTCAGGGGGAAAGGCTCGAAGCAGACGCTCGAGCTCAACTGGTATCCGACCGGTAGCAGGTTCTACTCCGAGTACGTCCCGGGTGAGGAGATGGACCACCTCGCGTTCGTCGTCAAGGACGCCGCCAAGGCGCACAGGGAGCTCATCTCCAAGGGCGCGACGTCGGCGGTTTCTCCCAAGGAATCGAAGGGGACCGAGGTCTACGTCAAGGACCCCGACGGGATCTGGATAGAGCTTCTGTCCTCAGGCTGAGACGGCCGTCGAGTCGTACGCCATCAAGAGCTGCTCCACCATTATGGCGTAGTTCACCTCTCCGCCCATGTGTCTCACGTCGAAGACGTCCTTGCCGTCGATCAGGACCGCGGGGATGGTTAGCCAGTACTTGTCGTGGAGCTCCGGGTCGTCGCCGATGTCGACCACCCTCACCTCGAGGTTGAACCTTGGCGAGAGCGAGTTCAGGGTGGCGACCACCTTCTCGCACAGATGGCATCCCTTCTTCGAGACCACCGTGACCGCCCTTCGCATCGGCAGGCGATGCGCTGGGCTTCATCTATACTTTGTTCTGGTTGGCAGGGAGCCCTTGAGGCGCGGCTTGGGGACTTGCCGGTGCGGCCTCGGCAGCTTCCTCTGCGAGCTTCCTCTTGGCTATCAGGATCCTGACCCTCTGCTGGCACGCGATGGCCCTGTCGCTGAAGGCCTTCCACGGAGTGTAGTCTTGAGTCCCCTTGGCCAGGAGGAGCAGTAGGTCAGCGGCCTGGAGGTAGTCGACGATCGCGTCGCCGAACCTACCTGCCTTCTCCTTCGCGACCGCCTCGCTTACGAGGTGGGCCGCGTACATCTCGATCTTCTTGAGCTTGGAGGCGTGCGCGGCCTGGGCCTGTTGCTTCGAAACTGCTTGTGCCTCTGGCATACGCGGGTAGAGGCGGCGGCCCTGCCGATAGGCATCTGTGTCAGCTTTCCTCAACAAGACTGCGAAGTTCTGGTCGATTCGCTCATGACCTTCGCGCGGAGGCCGCCGCCTCCCCCCCGCATCCACTGGTGTCGCCGCCTCCCGCGTCCTCCAGCTTGCAGACCTTGCTGTGCCTCATCAGCTTGCCGGTCCTCCTCGGCATCCGGTCGCGAGCCCCCTCTCAGGAATATTAATGTGGCGGGCCAATTTGGCGCCGACGGGGGCTCGGGTTTGGTTCCAGCGAAGACGGTTAGCGGCAGTTGGCTCCTCGTCCTGTCGGTCGGAGCGATAATAATTTCCGTCGCGTTCATCGGGGTCGCCTACGTGGCGCTCTCCCCAAAGCAGGCAGGGACCATGTTCGGCACCCTCTTCGTCAACGAGGGCGGGTACTCCAACGCCACCGCGAGCGCCACGGCATCCTACAACGCGACCCTGACGGCGAGCAGCGGCAACGGTTCGGTCCTCTTGACGTTCCTTTCTGGGACCGACCTCATCAAGAACCACCTGCTGGTCATGAGCAACTACACGATCTCCGTGAGCCACATCTCCATGACTGTGGCCGGAAACTTGGTCCTCCTCCCTTGGGAGGACAACGACACCGTCTGGGCGGGCGTGTACAACAGCAACTACATCGCGTCGTGGGGACCGTCCGCGCCGGGCTACGAGCTCCGGGGCCAGGTGAGTCCTTCCATCTTCGGCCTCCCTCCCGGCTCCTACGTGGAGTTCCGGTTCCAGGCCCAGGGCGGGAGCCCCTCCGCCGGCTTTTAGCACGGCCTTGGAGAGAATCGTCAGTTTCCCCGCCGAAAGCTGAAATCTTTCTGGAATTCCAGTTCCTGGATGCGGTGGATTATATCACGTCATGGGGACTGCATAATGAAGCAACATGCAAGTCAACGCAGGCAAGCTGCAGATCCTCACTGTCGCAGCGATGCTCGTCCTAATCTCGGGCGGGATCGGTGCGTACGCACAAAACCAGTTCTCGCCAGGCTCGGGAACGCCGGCCGCGGCCGCTCCCGGCGCTTCGGACGCCCAGGGCAACAACCAGACGTCGTCGTTGTTCACGTCTACGGATACCGTGACGACGTTCTCCACTTCGACTTCCACCACTAGTACGATCTCCGCGACGTACACGACGGTCAGTGCGAACCACACGCTGTGCCAGGCTCCGTCAACGGGCAAAGCCGGCAGGCTCGTCCTGCCGATAACCGCCGCCGGACCTTCGACGGGCAGCGTCTCCTTCACCAACGGGAAGGGATGCTACGCGTCGATCACGACCGTCGGGGGCGTATTCAGCGTCCAAGTCCTTCTGCGATATGCGACGCCGGTGACCCAGTACAACGTGGTCCTCGTAGCCAACGGCACGAGCTACACGCTGGGGAACATGGTGACCGGGCCTGAAGGCTCGGGGCAGACGCAGAACCAAGTCCTCCTGAAGACGGGCACGTACGTCGTATCCATCCAGATCTTCGACACCTCGTCAAACCCTGGCCATAGCACGCTAGTGCTCCAGACCGGGCAGGGCACCATAGTCTCTCCCCCATTCCCGGTCGCGAACAGCAGCCAGCAACCCGTCCAGGGCGGACAAGGCCAATCCCGGGACCACAAGTAGATGTGCTCTGAAGGGCGGCCGGTCACCTGGCCGCGCCTTCCTCCTCTTTTTCTTAATCGAATCTAATTAATAGGCCGGCGGAGGTTCTCCGGCCACGAAAGCAGTCTTCCTAGAGTCCGAATTCTCGGCGTATCACGACGCCCTCGGCCAAGGCAGGACGACCTGCGAGAGCAGGGTCGGAGATGAGCTCGACAACATAGGGCGCTACAACCAGAGGCTCAACGCCTTCATCACGGTCCTGGGAGGCCGACGGGGGCTCGCAATCTCTAGGGCGCGCGAGCTCGACGCGGGGCTCCGGGCGCGCAAGCGCCAGAAGGCCACCGGGCTGTTCGGGGTGCCCCTCGCGATCAAGGACAACATGTTTCTCGGCGGGTTTCCGACGACCGCGGCGACATACTACTTCAAGGACTTCGTCCCGACACTCAACGCCGAGTTAGTCGACGACGCGATGGGGCTCGGTTGCATACCTCTGGGCAAGACGAACATGCACGAGCTAGCGCTGGGGGGGACGTCCGCGGCTTCGTACTTCGGGCCTGTGAGGAACCCCCACGACGTCGAGAGGGTGGCAGGCGGCTCCAGCGGGGGGTCCGCGGTCGCCGTAGCGCTCTCGAAGGGAGCAGTCTTGGGCCTCGGCACGGACACCGGCGGCTCCATCAGGATCCCCGCCGCCCTCTGCGGGATCATGGGGTTCAAGCCCACGCTCGGGTCGCTGAGTCTCGAGGGGATCTTTCCTCTCAGCGCGACGCTCGACCACGCGGGGCTGCTCACGAGGACCATGCCCGACATGGCGAAGGCCTTCGAGCAGCTCACGGGGGGGCGAAGCCCCCGCGGACCGGCCAGGCGCGGCCGCGCGAGGATCAAGGTAGGTGTCCTGACGGGGCACTTTCAGGAGGAGACGGAGGGGAAGGTCTCGAAGAACTTCTGGAAGGCCATCGACCGGATGGAGGCGTCCGGGGACTTCGTGGCGGTAGAGGTCCCGACGGACTCGGGCTTCGAGAGGTTCACAAGGGCGAGGGGCGCCATCCAGCTCAAGGAGGCCGCCTGGTTCTACGAGGAGCTGGCGAGCTCTGAGAGGGTCTCTGCCAGGATGAACCCGGACGTGGTGACGCTGCTGGGCCGTGGCATGCGGGTGGGCCATCTCCGCTACCTGGGGGCCAACCTGGTCAGGCTGGAGTCGATCCGCGTCTTCGGGCGCCTCTTGAAGGGGCTGGACGCCCTCGCGACGCCCACCACCAGGATCGTGGCGCCGAGGCTCGACGACGTGCTGGGGAAGGAGGCCGGGAGCCTCAGGCGCCAGCTCCTTCAGAACACGGAGGTCTTCAACCTCTGCGGCTTCCCCGCCCTGAGCATCCCCTCGAACCCCGGAGCCTCCGAGTTGCCCACCGCCATCCAGCTCGCCTGCCGGCTCGGCGAGGACGGGCTCGCGCTCAGGGCGGGGGACCTGGCGATGCGCGCGATAGTCCGCCGGTCGTGAGGCTCGGCGGCCGGCTCCTCAGGACGGATGCGGGACTGTGGCCCGCAGCCACAGGCTCTTCACAAGGCGGCCGCTGGTCGTAGGCCTACCCCCTCGCGAGAGCATGGTTCTCAGGGCGGTGGCGGAGTCGGTCCGCTTGAGGTTCACCCCCTTCACGCAGTCGGTTATGACGTATGTCTCGAAGCCCTGCGCTGCCCCGTCCAGCACAGTGTTCTTGACGCAGTAGTCGGTCGCAAGCCCAGCTACATAGATTTGCTTCACGTGAAGACCCAGCAGCCTCTGCGCCAGGTCGGTTCCCTGGAAGCCCGAGTACGCGTCTTCGCCTTGCAGGGTTCCCTTGTCTATCACTTCGGCGAGGGCGGGAACGGCGAGCGACGGATGGAAGCCGGCTCCCGGCGTGTTCCGGACGCAATGCTGCGGCCACGGACCTCCGTTGGCCCTGAACGAGACGTGGTTCATCGGGTGCCAGTCTCGCGTGAAGAAGATCGGCAGGCCTGCCCTTTCGAAGGCGCGGACCAGCTCGTTGACCGCAGGGATTATCTTGTCCCCGTCGGCGACCTGCAGAGCTCCGCCAGGGCAGAAGTCCCTTTGTACGTCGACGACGATGAGTGCCCGCTTCGCTTCCCGACCTGGGTGGCCCTGGATTCCTCTCTGGCTGCGGGTGGCCGGCATGGTCGCGTGCGGGCCCGGCCCCTTAAAATCAATTCCTTGGGCCCATGTGCCACGGCGTCAAGGGAGCACTTGGATGGTCCCCACCATCCAGTCCGGGTGGATCGAGCAGACGTACTTGTAGCTCCCAGGGACGGTGAGCACGACGGTGAAGGTCTGCCCCTCGTTCAGGATCCCAGAGTTCCAGGTCTTCGCCCCGCTGGGGACGCTGACCGACTTGACGGTGTGCTGGACATAGTCCAGGTCGTTCCACACGATGGTGTTGTTCACACCTATCACGACCTTGACCTTCGAGGGCGTGAAGTTGAGCGATTCGTTGTCCCCCACGTCCTCAGGCAGGACGATCTGGCCTGTCCCGGGCTGGGTCGAGGCGGATGAGGTCGCGTTCGTCGTGGACGATGATGAGCTCTTCGTCGACGTCACGTTAGAAGTCGAACCGCGCGTGGAGGACGAAGCCGCGCTGCTCGTGGAAGGACTGGTCGTCGAAGAGGGAGGGTGGAGGAAGGTCGAAGTCAGGGACGCGCTGCTGGCCGTCGTGGTCTGAGATTCGGGTCGGGTGAATACGCCGGCGGCGAATGCACCTGCGACAAGGATGACCGTAAAGTCGGCATAAACTTGGAAGAATCATTGATTCCTCAGGCCCGCGGAATGACCTGAGCATGACCGGCCTTGCGTATGGCAGACGCAAGGAGACGCGCAATGGTGCAATCAGGTTTATATACTTAGTTGCTTCTATTTACTAGATAGGCGAAGCAAAGTTGAGTGAAGCGAAGCAGATAACCCAGGAAGTCCTGGACGGATGCAAGACAGTCCACGGCACGTGGAACCAGCTGACGAAGGTCTGGACGCTGCCCGTGATCCACAGCCTCGGGCTGAAGGAGCCCGCCAGGTTCAACGAGCTGAAGAGGCGGACGGAGGGCATCAGCGCGACGAGCCTGACCGAGAGGCTGAGCGAGCTCGAGCGCCAGGGCATCGTTCAGCGCAAGGTCTTCCCCGACTCGCCCCCCAGGGTGGAGTACTCGCTCACCAAGAAGGGCTGGGAGCTGCACGCCATCTTGGCCGAGTTCGCAGACTGGGCCGTGAAGTGGGGCAAGCCGCAGGAAGCCAAGGGCCAGTAGCGCCGGCAAGACCTACTCACAAGCGCAGAACTGCCAGACATATTAGCGGGCGCCGCCCGTCTTCGGCTCATGAAGAGCAAGGGCCTCGTCAGCAAGAATGTCGGCGTAGTCAAATTCACCGACGAGGAGGTCGCGTTCCTCACCCAGAGCAGGCTAGCGAGGGTCGCGACCGCCTCCAGCGAGGGGGAGCCTCACGTGGTCCCGGTCGTATACGAGTTCGACGGGACCGCGTTCTACTTCACCGGGTGGAATCTGGAGAAGAGCCTGAAGTTCAAGAACCTCGTCGATAACAAGAAGGTCGCTCTCGTGGTAGACGACCTCGTGACCGTCAGCCCGTGGAGGCCTCGCGGGCTGGAGGTGAGGGGCGTGGCGGAGCTGGGGAGCGAGGGCGGCCGGGGCTACGTCAAGGTGTGCCCCCGGGTCAAGCGAAGCTGGGGCTTCCTCTAGCCGGGCGCGGGCTGCTGCTGGCTGACGCAGTGGATGCCGCCGAACCCGTATACGAGCTCCCTGCAGTCGACGGGGACCATCCTCCTGCCCTGGAAGAACTCCGAGAGCGTCTCCAGGGCCGCGGTGTCTCTCCTCGCGTCGCCGAACACCGGCACGAGCACGGCCGAGTTTCCGACGTAGAAGTTCGCGTAGCTCGCCGGGAGCCTCCCTCCGTCGGCTTCGACCTTGCGGGGCATCTCTATCGGGACCACCTCGAAGCGACGGCCGTTGCCGTCCTTGTGCCTCGAGAGCAGGGCGAAATCCCGCTTCAGCGCCGAGTGGTTTACGTCTCCGGCGTCTGGCTCGGTCATGCAGACGACCGTGTCCTCGTTCACGAACCGGGCGATGTCGTCGACGTGGCCGTCGGTGTCGTCGCCCGCGACCCCTTCACCCAGCCACACCACGCTCTCTGCCCCGAGGTAGTCGCAAAGTAGCCGCTCGAGCTGGGCCTTTCCCAGCTGGGGGTTGCGGTTCTTGTTGAGGAGGCACTGCTCGGAGGTCAGCAGGGCGCCCCTCCCGTTCACGTCTATCGAGCCGCCCTCCAGGACGACCCCGGTCTCGAAGACCCTGAGCCCCGTCGACCTCGCGACCTCGAGCCCGGTCGCGTCGTCCATCAGCAGGTCGTCGTACTTGCAGCCCCAGGCGTTGAACTTCCACTTCGTAGCCGCGACGGATTCGCCTCTTCCGCTCTTCCTCACGAAGACCGGGCCGTAGTCTCGGATCCAGACGTCGGCACTCTCGATCTTGTGGAAGGCCACCTCACTCGTGGAGAGCATCGACCGCACGCGGTCCTCCGCCCGCTCGTCGTCCACGAGGAGGTCGACCCGCTCCCCGTGGGCGAGGGCTTCGATTATCTCCACGTACGCCGCCTCCACCTTCCGGAGGGCCTCCGGCGGGAACGTGAGAGGGTTCTTCGGCCAGGAGAGCCAGGTGGAGTCGTGCCTCGCCCACTCCGCGGGCATAGAGAATCCGAGCTCTGACGGGGTCCTCGCCTTCGACATGCGAGGTCCCTAGCTTGCCAGCCTGCGGTAGGTCGCCGGCTTCCTGTTTCTCAGGAAGCCCCACCCCTCCTCGACCTGCCGCCCAAGCTCTAGGTCGCACGAGGCCACTACGACCTGCTCCCTGTCGTCGGCCCGCGCCAGGACCTTCCCGAACTGGTCGCATACGAAGGAGCCCCCCCAGAAGCTCATCCGACCTTCTCTGCCGACGCGGTTTACGGCCGCGACGACCATGCTGTTCGCTATGGCGTGCCCGCGCTGGACCGCCTCCCAGGCCTCGTGCCAGTCTCCCTCCGTCTCCTCTATCCCGTCGACCCGTCCTATCGCCGTCGGATAGAAGAGGACCTCCGCCCCCATCAGCTTGTTCACCCTCGCGGGCTCCGGGTACCACTGGTCGAAGCAGATCAGGACCCCTATCTTTGTCGAGGACGCCTCGAAGACGCTGTAAGCGCCCCCGCTGGAGAAGTAGTCCTTCTCGTAGAAGGACTCGTCCTGGGGGACCTGGACCTTCCTGTACTTGCCGAGCATCCGGCCGCGCTCGTCGAAGACCACCGAGGTGTTGTAGAGGCGGCCGCCGGGCGCCTTCTCGTAGAGCGAGCCGCCGACCAGCGTTACCTCGGACTCGCGCGCGGTCTCGGAGAGGCGCCTAGTCGTGGGCCCCGGGACGGGCTCGGGGCTGACCCTGGCGCCTTTCTCCTGGGGGAAGTAGCGGTACGCGAAGAGCTCCGGGAGGCAGACGATGGAGGCTCCCAACTTCGACGCCTCGCCGACCATGGCCACGGCCTTGGAGAGGTTGGCCTCGTGGTCTCCCCCCATCTTCATCTGGACGAGGCCTAGCGTCACCTCGCGGCGCGCGCCATCGCCGCCGCTGTGCCCGCGCTTGCTCTCCTTTCTCATTCCGCCAACCCGACTAACCCAGACATCTTCTGAGCTTGGCCGCTTCTATGAAAGCGTTTGAGGCGCTTGGCCTTTCGCCGTCCATGGCGCACATCATGAAGGTGTTCACGAAGTTCTCGTGCTTCTTGGACCGGTTGTCGGAGGGCCCGAGAGGGAGCGAGAGGGTCTCCTCGATGGTGGAGAGGTCAGCCATCACGTATCTGAGGGCGGTCTTCAGCTTCTCCTTGTTCATCTGCGTGAACTTCGCCATCAGGTCGTACTTGTCGACGAGGAGGTGGACGGTCTCCCACGACACCAGGGAGCCGGCGACGCGGTAGTCGAACTGGATGCCCCTGTAGGAGTGCTTCACCGCCTCGAACTCCTTGTCGGTGAGCGAGCGCAGCGCCTGGGCGCCGATGAACTCGGGCGGGATGCCGAGAGAGTAGAAGGCGGCGGCGAACGGGATGGCCCTCGGCATGGTGACGCCCTTCACCCTCCTGCTGTAGCCGAAGAGCCCGATGTGCAGCTTTCGGGCCCTCCTGGTCGGGATGAAGGAGGCCACGTAGTTGATGAGAGGCGCCAGTATCTCGACCCTCGACTGGAAGACCGGTATCAGCTTCTTCATCGCGCTCTCGAGCAGCAAGACCTCCTCCTCGTCTATCTCCGTAAGCTCCCCGTTCGGGAGCCGCTGGTTCAGGGTCGCGATCCCCCTCTCGACGGCGTCGGACGGGTAGTCGTAGCGGAACGCGGACTGGATTGTGACGGTGGAGAGGCCCTTGTACTCTGTGAGGAAGTTCTCCACGTTCTCGGGGTTGAGGTGCCCCCTGAAGGGCATCGTCCCCACGCCGAGGATCGGGTTCACCCTCACCCCCGTCTTCTTCTGCACCTGCGATAGCTTGCCGAGGGCGACCTTGGAGAGCAGCACGGCGGTGATCAGGCCGTAGTTGAGCGCGGGGTCAGACCTCGCTATGAAGACCCGCATGACCTCCGGCTTCACGGCCTTGACGTACTCGAGCACAATCTTGTCCATGGACATCAGGCTCACGGCGTCCTCGACCAGGGGGATGGCGTCGATCTTCTTCGGCATGAACGAGCCCACCCAGTCCTTGACCTTCATCGCGCCGCCGAGGCTGATGTCTTCGATCCCGGCGATCGCCTTGCCGTAGCACCTGTCGAGCCAGAGGAGCTCGGCCCCCTTGGTCGTGAACGGCAGGATGACTGCGGAGACCGGGACTGTCTCCCTCTCGTAGAAGGCGCTCGCCACGTCGGCCTGGAGAGGGATGGACTGGAGCGTCTGGGTCACGATCTTCCGCTCGGCCTTCTCCACGAGCGGGTTGGGGATGCGGTATGTCAGGAAGATGTCGCGCCCGAAGACGTTGTCCATGAAATAGTCAGAGTACTTGCTGAGGAGCTTCCTGACGACGTTCGTGTCGACGTCCTTCCCCTCGGAGTCCCACATTACCTCGCTGCAGGCGAGCTTGCTGTAGGCGATGTAGGCCTCGTCAAGCTCGGTCTCTCCCTCGATCACGCCGTTGGTGGACGACGCCCAGGGGGGAGTGTTCGCGTTGTCGGGGTGCTGCGTCGTCATCGTCTTGGGGATGAATTTTTTCTCGTCGACCAAGTTCTACTAAGCGGGCGACGGTCTCCGTGAGAGATTATTAATGTTAGACGGAGGACTGCGTCGGCGTCCGCCCGCTAGAAAGCGCTCGGCCAACTCGTTATATATCGCGAACGGACGGCGAGACCTATGCCCACCAAATACGACGTGGTCAAACAGACGAAGGCCCCGATCAGCAAGGCGATCGACTACTACTCGCACCCAGAGAACCTTCCGAAGATACACCCGGACTTTGTGAAGGACGTCAAGATAATCAGCAGGGACGGCAACACCGTCAAGCTCGAGCAGCAGATGGAGATGATGGGAAGGAAGCTGAAGGCGGTCAACACAATGGTGTGGGACAGCGCGAACAACAAGTTCGAGGTCAACACGCTGGAGGGCGACGGGAAGGGCAGCAAGATAACGATCGAGCTGAAGCAAATCCCCTCGGGGACGGAGATCCACTACTGGGCGGAGATGGAGTTCGGGGCGCTGGGCTTCTTCATCAAGGGTCGCGCCAAGGACTCCTTCGTGAAGGTCGCCGACGAGGACGCGAAAGCGCTAGACGCGATATAGGGGAGCGGCAGGATGCTCGCGACCGGGCACGTCGCGCATTATTAATAATACCACTGCGCCGTGGTAATACGTTCATGAGACTTGCGGTGGGATTCAACCCGGTCATCCCTGTTAGGGAGATGACCAGGCTCGCCTTGAAGGGCGAGGCAAGCGGCTACGAGTCGGTCTGGATACACGAGAGCCTCTACCAGAGAGACGTCGTCACCTACCTCGCCTCCATCCTCGGGTCCACCAAGCGGATCAAGGCCGCCTCGGGCGCAATCAACACGTTCACGAGGCACCCCGTCACGACCGCGACCACCTTCGCGAACCTCTCGGAGCTCTCCGAGGGGCGCGCCATCCTGGGGCTAGGGCTGGGCAGCTTCCCCACCATTCCCCTCATCGGGTACAAGATATTCCCCGCGACCGAGACGAAGCCCCTCGTGAGGATGAAGGAGTACGTCGGGATCCTCCAGGCGATCTGGTCGGGGCAGAAGGTCAGCTTCAAGGGGAGCGTCTTCACGGTCAACGACCTCGAGCTGGGTTTCAAGATGACCCACCAGGTCCCCCTCTACCTCGCCTCGCTCTTCCCCATGACGCTCAGGTTCGCAGGCAGGTCGGCGGACGGCGCGATCCTCTCGCCGACCCTGGCCACCGTCGAGGCAACGGCGCGGATGGCGAACTTCGTCAAGGAGGGTGAGACGGCGGGGAAGAGGAGGGTCGAGAGGGCCTCATACATGATGACGAGCATGGACCCCGACTTGAAGACCGCAAGAGAGACTGTGAAGAAGTTCTACTTCTTCCTCTACCAGCTCAGCGAGGTCCTTCCTCCCAACACCCTGGAGAAGTACGGGGTGACCGAGGAGCGCCTCAAACCGATGAAGGAGGCGTGGAAGAGGGGGGACGTGGGAGAGGCGAGCAGGCTCGTCCCAGACGAGGCCGTGGACGCCCTGACCATCGTGGGCACCCCCGACAAGGCGCTCCAGCGCGTCTCCGAGTACGTCAAGGTCGGCGTGGACCTCCCGATAATAATGCCCATCGGCAACACCGGCTACGCAATGGACTCGCTGGCCCCGGGTGAGCGGTTGGCTGCATGACGGGCTCGAGACAACCATTCCTGCCAGTCCTTTCCAGGTTCGTCAGGCTCCAGTTCGCGCCCGTGATGATAGGCCCAGTTGTCCTGGGCGCCGCGTTCGCATGGCACGCGACCCATGCCTTCGAGCCCGCCCTCTTCGCCCTGACGCTCCTGGGGAGCGTCTCCCTGCTCCTGGCGGCGAACGGCATCGACGACGTCTACGACCAGCTGAACGGGGTCGACGCGACGGCGGACCGCCTCTTCCCCAAGGAGTTCCCCGGCTGGAAGCCCATAACGAGGGGGGTCATCAGCGTCAGGGACGGATTCGTCATCTCTGGGTTCTTCTACGCGCTCAGCGTCGGCATCGGGCTCTACCTCTCGGCGGTCGTCGGATGGCTCGCGATCGGGATCGCGCTCCCCGGCATCCTGCTGAGCTTCTTCTACACGGCGCCCCCCTTGAAGCTCGACTATCGCGGGCTCGGCCTCGGAGAGCTGTCGATCCTTCTGAGCTTCGGACCTATCCCCTGCCTGGGCGCCTACTACGTCCTCACGGGAGGGGTCTCGATCATCCCGGTGGCGGCATCGGTCTCGACTGGGCTGCTCACCGTGAACGTCCTCATGATGCACGATCTGATCTTCTTCGAGCCCTACAGGCAGGCGGGGAAGCGCTCCCTCGCGGTGGTTCTGGGAGCAGAGAAGACCCAGACGCTCGTCCTCTGGTTCGCAGCTTTGGCATATCTGATGATCATCGCAGCGGTGGCGGCAGGATTGGTCCCCCTCACAGGCCTCCTTTGCGTCGCGGCGGTCCCGCTCCTTCTTTGGTCGAGGGGGCGCGTCCCGGATGGACAGCCTCCGCCCCAAGTCTTTGCGACGAGGACGATGAGGACGTTCTCGCACACCCTAGCCTTCACGCTTCTTCTCGCGATCGGGCTCTTGCTGGGTTAGCGAGTCCTCGGCTATCCGATCACGAAGAAGACGAAGATCATCTCGTCCCACAAGACGTGCGAGACAATAGAGGCCGCAAGCCCCCACCTGTGGTAGACGTAACCCCATACCAGCCCTCCGATGAAGGCCACGAAGATGAGAGAAGGGTTTAGCGTGGGGATGTGGATGCTGCCGTAGATCGCCGAGGTGAGGACTATCGAGTTCCGGGTGGAGAGCCTCTTGGCCAGGGCGTTCTGGATGAAGCCCCTCCAGTAGATCTCCTCGGTGGGGCCTATGGGGAAGAGGAGGACTGTCGCGATGAAGGAGGTCGGCTCGGCCCCCTTCAGCGAGTAGACCGAGGAGATCGTCCCCGTGAACTGGGGAAAGCCGCTGAGCACCTGATACCCTGACCAGAAGAAGAGGTAGAGGAGCACGGCGGAGACGACCCCGATCACTATCCCAAGGGGCGTCGGCTTCAGCGAGAGCTCCTTCCTCCCCACGGCGAGCGCGGTGGCCAGCAGGATGAAGGCCGCGATGGTTATCCTCAGCCAGAAGTTGAGGACAGGGACCTGGAAGGCGAAGAACCAGACGACGTACGCGATCGGGAGGGTGAGGATCGCCCTCCGCGTGTCAAGGGCCAAGGAGAAGGCTTCGAGGCCGAGCCGATATAAGCTGTGGCGGTGCGTCAGTCGTTCGACCGCGGCTGGGGCCCGTCTAGTCGCGCTTGGAGATGAACTTGAGGGCGTTCGAGTTGAACTCGGACGGGTTCTCCATGTGGGGGAAGTGCCTCGAACCTGCTACCGTCAAGGCCTCGCAACGCGGGACGGACTTGGCGACGAGCTCGCCGATGCGCTGGAGCCACACCGCGCTCTGTTGGCCGTTGATGACGAGCGTCCGGCAGGAGATCTTTCGCGCCTGCGCCTTGAACGGAGGTAGCCTGGTCCTGAGCTCCGCGATCGTCCTCGCGTTGTCAAGCATCATCTCCTTCGCGGAGTCGGGAAGCTCGGCGAAGGCCCCCACCTTGTTCTGGACCCCGTCGACGTTGAGCTGGACGGCCTTCTTGGCCTGGCCCGAGTCGAGCGCCTTTAGGGAGGGCACGAGGGAGCCAGACTGGAAGCGCCGCGCGGACAGCGCCACCCCCGGGTTGCCTATCAGCAGCGCGAACATCTGCCCCGAGCTGTTCGGGTCCTCCACGAGCAGCGTTGCGATGGCGGGCTCCACGAGGACGAGGGAGCGCACGAGGCCTGGGCGGTCGGCCGCGAGGTACGCGGCGACGAATCCTCCGTAGGAGTGCCCCACCAGGTGGACGGGGGCGATCCCGAGCTTCTCGATAAGGCCCTTCAGGTCGGCCGCGTTCGCCTCCACGGTGCTGTCGCTGACGTCTCCGTCCCTTTGGTTCGGGGCAGCGTATCGCCTGCTGTAGGTTACGGTCGAATAGCTCTTGGAGAACTCCCCGACCTGCGCGCTCCAGGCGCGGTAGTCGGTGGGGATCCCGTGGGAGAACAAGACCGGCTCTCCCTTTCCGGCGAGCTCGTAGTACAGCGAGACGCCGTCGACGTCTATGCTCGGCATTTCGTCAAAGGCCCAGCCCGCACCCTATAAGGGCCACGAGGCGGATCAGCGGTGCCCTCGGTATCGGGGCCCGGCCGTCTGGGGGACGATGGTGACGCGGATGCCGTCCGGGTCACTTATCGCCAAAGACCCGTCATCGCCGCCGGTGCCCGGGACCCGGCGAGCCACTTCGTCGAGGACGGCTCTCTCAGGGACTATGATCCTGAACTCGTCCAGTCCCGCGTCGCCGTCCTCGTGCGGCGTCCCGCCGAGGCTGTGCCATGTGTTGAGCCCGATGTGATGGTGGTAGCCGCCCGCGGAGAGGAAGGCGGCGCCCATCTGTGGGACGTGCATCATCACCTCCAACCCGAGCGTCTCGTGGTAGAACTTCACAGACCTCTCGAGGTCGGTCACTCTGAGGTGGACGTGCCCGATCCGCGCTCCCGTGGGGAAGGCCGTCGGCTTCTCCCGAGCGCCGTTTTCCCCGAGCTCCCTGACGAGGGACTCGACGTCCAGGGGTTGGCTCATGGGGGCCATGAGCGACAGGTCTCCCGTGGCCGCAATGCGCTCCGATATCTTCCTCCAGTCCGACCAGGCGCTTCTCGGCCTGTCGGCGTAGATCTCGATCCCGTTCCTCTCGACATCATGGAGGTAGAGGGACTCGCTCACCTGGTGGTCGGCGAACCCTTCGTAGGCCACGCCGGAGCTCCCGATCGCCACGAGGGTCGAGGCGAGGCTCCTTCTGTCCGGGACGAGGGCCGCGTAGTGATAGAGACCCGCGGAGTCGCTCGGGGCCTGCCTTGCTTTCGGGTCCTCTGTGAGCGTCAGGAGCGTCTGGCCGGGGGCGCCGGTGGGTCGCAGCTCGACCGCCTTGAGGCCTGACGCGCCCTCCTCCACTTTCCTCGCGTGCAGACCCAAGCTGCCCACGTAGAAGTCGAGCATCGGCCCTAGGTGCCTCACTCGTAGTGTGGGCGCACCCAGCGTCATGCCTTCGTGCATCACGAACCGCGCCGCCGCGCGGGCTGAGAGCTTCGAGTCCATGTTTCCCATCTCGCCTCGGCTACTGCCCGACACCCAGGGTGTTCCCGATCCCAGCCAGGAGGACAGCCTCGCCGTCCTTCGTCCTCTCCTGGATTATCCTCTTCACAAGGCTCACGGCCTTCTCCGCGCCTTCGGCTATCTCCTTCTTCATGGTGGCCATCACATCGAGGTCGCCCTCCTTCACCAGGACGGCGTAGACCGGGATGTTGTGCTTCGTCGCGACCTCCTCTATCTGGAACTTCTCCACGCCCAGGCCCCCGATGGCGGCGCCGACCCCTTCCGCCACCTCACCCGTCTCTTCGCCTTCCAGCTTGGCCGCCGCGTCGACCATGATTATCGCCTTTAGGGGCACCTTCATCTCCTCTACGAGGCGCCTGATCCCGAGGCCAGGCTGGCCGACGTATCCCATCGGCCCCTCCGCCTTGAGCACATACAGCGTCCGGCCCTCGAAAGCGGTCGCGCCCACCACCGTGTCCCTGGCCACGACCTGCTTGGGCGCGTCGCCGAGGAACTTGGATGCGACGAGAGGCCCCACCCCGTCGCCGATGGGCATTCCCGTCTTGACGGAGTCCATCGCCTTCGACATGGCGGTGGCCTGCTCCATTATCTGCGGGAGGCTCATCTGCAGCTGCAGGAGCGCCATCGAGCTGGTCTTCTTGCCGAGCAGGTAGTAGTGCCTCACCACCTTGGTGATGGTGTTCAGGCCGCTCGCCAGTTCCAGCATGTTCTGCGCCACGGAAAGGGAGACCGCGTCGGCGCCTCCGATGATGCCCTTGATCTCTGCCCTCGCCCTGTCGTCGCTGGTCTCGGCGATGTGCTCAATCTTCCCGATGATACCGGCCGGGTCCATGTCCACCGGCATGATCGTGACGTAGTCGAGGAAGCGGTCTACCTTCTCGCCGAGGTCTCCCGTCTGTGAGCCCTTCTGTTTGAAGTAGTCCACGACGTCGCTCCTCGCCTTGTCCCTCATCGACTCGAGGCGGCCGAGCGCCTTACCAATGCTGTTGACCGAGAGGCGAGACTGGATCCTCCCGCCGTAGAATATGAAGACGAAGATGACGACGTAGTAGGCGGAGCTGATGACCGTGCCCAGGCTGACGCCCCCCAACGGACTAGACAAGCCCAAGACCTCCCGCCTCTATACGCTGTGGCCCAGCCCTCGAACCCAAGTCGGAAGAGAAGACAGCCATCCGAATTCCCCTGAAGAGATACTATGGGACGTCCAATATAAAGATGGTGGTATTGGTCACCCCATAGGCTTATTATTGCGGAGCGGAGTTGTCGCCAAAGGCAAAAGAGATGAAGGGAAAGGAAGACGGAGGAGAGGAGATGTGCGACATGCGCGGCATGCTCTCATTCACCATTCTGTGGCTGCTTTCGAGGCGGTCGATGTACGGGCAGGAGCTCGCCACAGAGATAGGGAACCGCAGGGGGGACAAGCCCAACCCCGGGACGATATACCCGGCGCTCAAGGACCTGGCCGCCCGTCGACTGATCGTGGCGAACCAGCAGGGGCGAAACTCCGTCTATGAGCTCACGAACGAGGGGAGGGCTGCCCTGGAAAGGTCGATGGAGTACTTCGAGAGGGCCTACGGGGACATCTTCAACGAGCTGAGGCAGGTCCAGCCGCCCTCTCCGAAGACCCGGCGCTCAGCAAGAAAGTGACCCGCCGTTGACACGCGATGCCCGCGCGGCTCGCCCTCTTCACTAGGGAGACCGGGATGTTGCCAGACAACGAGATAGAGATCGCCAACCTCACCAAGACCTACGGCAAGGTCGTCGCGCTGAACGACGTCTCGCTCGAGGTCGGCGCGGGGGAGATCCTAGGCCTCCTCGGGCCGAACGGCGCGGGGAAGAGCACCCTCATGAAGATAGTCGTCGGAATCCTGCGCCCTACGGCGGGCTACGTGAAGGTGGGGGGGAGCGACGTCGCTAAGGAACCCGAGGCCGCCAAGAGGAACGTCGGATACCTGCCGGAGAACCCGTCGCTCTACACGGGGCTGACGGTCAGCGAGTTCCTAAGGTTCATGGGGAAGATCAGGGACGTGCCAGACGGCGCGCTGAGGGACAAGATCTCGGAGGCGCTGATGACCTTCTCGCTAGAGGAGAAGGCGGACGCCATGCTGAGCGCGCTCTCCAAGGGGATGAAGCAGAAGGTCGCCCTCATCGCAGCGACGCTGCACGACCCGAAGGTGCTGGTGTTGGACGAGCCGCTCACCGCGCTCGACCCGAAGACCCAGGTCTTCGTCAACAGCTGGATCGCTGCCCAGGGCAAGAAGGGGACGACGGTGCTCCTTTCGACGCACAACCTGGAGATCGCCCAGGACCACGCCACAAGGATAGCGATAATCGACAAAGGCAGCATAATAGCGCTCGGAGCGCTCGACAGCCTCCGCCGGATGGCCGACGCAGGAAAGGACGCGAGGCTCGACGAGGTCTTCCTCAAGCTCACCGCCGAGCCTGCGTAGCAGCAAGACGCATGGAGAGCTGACCTCCCTTGAACAGCTGGAGCGCCGTAGCGACCCTCGTCAGATACTGGATGAAAGGCCGCTTCACCCGGGCCATGGCCGCATGGATACTCGTCGGGGAGTCCTTCGGGGTCGTCTTCGTCCTCTTCGTGGGGGGAACCTTCCTCTCCTTCTCATCGAGGTTCAACCTGGGCGGGGGCATCTCCGACGCAAGCTTGAGCCTGCTCTTCGCTCTCTTCCTGGTCGGGCTCATCCAGAGCGGGTTCAACGGGAGCGGCCTCCCGGTCTCCTCTGCCGACGTCGACTACGTCTTCACGTCTCCCGTGAGACCGCGCGAGGTCTTCGCCGCGAAGGTGCTGATGAACTCAGTGACGACCGTGCTCCTGTCTTTCCCGCCGATCCTGGTCCTGTATCTCCGGTTCGCCGAGTCGTTCGGGACATCAGACGCCTCGGCCATCCTGGCAGGGATGGTGACTCTCGCGTTCTTCGTCATGGGCCTCTTCCTCAGCGCCGACATCACCCTCTCCCTCAACTCGAGGCTAGCTCCCAGGCTCAGGCTCTTCAGGAACGGCCTGATGGCGGCGGTGATCGTGGTCAGCCTCGTCCCGGTCGCGCTCCTGATCCCCGGCGCTCCTCCAATCCTGGGAGAGGTCGTCGAGGTCCTCCCGAATGGGCTGGCCGCCAAGATGAGCTTCGACATCTTGACTGGAGCGCGATGGACGGCCGCGACCGGGCTCAGCCTGGTCGCCTTGGGCGCGTGGTTCGTGGGCCTCCTCGCCCTAGGGGTGAGGATGTCGCGCGCCCAGTTCTACGAGGTGCTCAGGTTGGATGACGCGGACTCTCCGACCGCGGATGAGGCGGGTAGCAAGGGCTCGTCGAGGCTCGAGACGAGCGGAAGATCTGTGTGGGCGGTGGTGAGGGCGAAGGAGAGGGTGATGATGAGCAGGACCAAGGAGACGCGGAGCATGCTGATCAACACGCTATTCCTCGCCGGCTTCATGGTCATCTACTCCCTCTCCGGCGTCTTCCAGTCGTCCCCGACATCCTTCTTGTTCATCCTCTTCCTCATCGGCTCGTTCGGGTCGGGGACGGCCGCGAAGTGGCTCGAGAAGGAGAGGCTCTGGATAATCAAGACGTCGCCCCTGGACCTTTCGCGATACGTCAAGGAGGCATATCGCGCGAGGGTTACGCCGCTCCTGCTCCTGCTCTCCCCCGTCGCGGCGGCCGTCGGCGTACCGCTCGTCCTGGGCGACCTGAAGGACCCTGCCTCGCTCCTCCCAGTCAGCCTCTCTCTCCCGGGGGCGTTGGAGGTCGCGGCCGTCATGATGGCCGGAGGGATGTATTTCGCTGCGAGGTACGGGCAGAGCACCGCGGACGACCTGCTCCTCGCGCAAGGGCAGGACCTGACCGACGTGAAGAGGTTCATCTACCAGACTTTCATCAACCTGCTTCTCGTCTCTCCGATCATGGCGCTCGTGCTGGCCGCTGGACTTGTCGCGGGTGCCCTCGGCTCTTCGTCGCTCCTGCCCCTCACCTTCGTCCTCCTCGGCGTCGCCCTTGCCTACACAGCCCTCATCATCGACTATCTTCTGTCAGCGGCGGGCAGGTCGCTGCGCGTGAGGGAGGACCTGTGAGGCACGCCGCGAGGCTCGGGCGGGGCGCAATCCAGATAAGGGAGACGTGCCCCTTCTCCTCGGTTTGACCGCGGGGCAGGAATCGACGGCCGCGCCCGGCTCGGCACGGGAGAAGGAGGGAAGCTAGCCACGGTCGAGCTGTTCCTCATATGGTATTTCATCCTCGGGTTCCTGCTGGGCAACGGCGTGCCGCACTTCACCTTCGGCGCCGCCGGGAAGGTCTTCAGAAGCCCGTTCGGGCAGAGGTCGTCCCCGCGGACCAACGTGCTCTGGGGCCTTTCGAACTTCGTCGCGGCGACGATAATCGTAGCAGGCCTTATCGCCCTAGACCTCTACAGCAGCTACGCCCTGGGCGCCCTGATGCTAGGTTTCTGGCTTATGATGCTGATGTTCGGGACGGGGATCAGGCGCTTCCTCAACGAAGGGGAGCAAAGGCCAGCCTCTGGCTGACTAGCCCAACTCAGGTCGTACGCGGCCTGGCTCCGGGGACGGCTTGCGTTTCGTCTCCGTGATCGCCTCTTCAAAGTCGTGCATCGTGACCGTGAGGTCGGCCGGGTCGTCCTCCGCGCTCTTGCCGTGGGCCTTGATGAAGTTCTTGATGGCCGCGAGCGAGGCAGCGTTCGCCGCTGCGGCGAGCTCCGCCCCGGTGTAGCCCTCGGTCATCTCGGCGAGCTTCGCGATGTCGACGTCCTTGGCCAGGGGCTTCTTCTTGGTGTGTATCTTGAGTATCTCTATCCTGCCCTCATTGTCTGGAGGAGGGATGCGCAAGAGCTTGTCGAACCGGCCAGGCCTAAGCAGCGCTTCGTCGATGATGTCCGGCCTGTTGGTCGCACCGAGAACCACCACCCCCTTCAGCTCCTCCAGCCCGTCCATCTCGGTCAGGAGTTGGCTGACCACGCGCTCGGTGACCTGGCTGTCGCTCTCGCCGGACTTTCTCCTCGGGGCTATCGCGTCGACCTCGTCGAAGAAGATCACGCATGGGGCAGCGGCGCGGGCCTTCCTGAAGACCTCCCTCACCCCCTTCTCGGACTCGCCCACCCACTTTGAGATCAGCTCGGGCCCCTTGATGCTGATGAAGTTCGCCTCGCTCTCGTTCGCCACGGCCTTTGCGATCAAGGTCTTCCCGGTCCCCGGGGGACCGTAGAGCAGAATACCCTTCGGGGGCTTGACGTCTCCCTTCGAGAAGAGCTTGCCGTACTTGAGGGGCCACTCGACCGCCTCCGTCAGCTCCTCCTTCACGGAGGCCAGGCCGCCGATGTCTTCCCACTTCACGTTCGGGGCCTGCACGAGCACCTCCCTCATCGCCGAGGGTTGGACGTCCCGAAGCGCGTCCTGGAAGTCCTGCATCTTCACCTTGATCTTGTTGAGCGTCTTCGCGGGGACCTTGGTCTCGTCCATGCTTATCTCCGGGATGACCCTCCTCACCGCGAGGATCGCAGCCTCCCTGGCGAGCGCCTGGAGGTCGGCCCCCACGAAGCCATGGGTGACCCTCGCCATCTCCTCGAGTTTTACGTCTGACTCCATGGGCATCCCCCTCGTGTGGATCTGCAGGATCTCGAGGCGGCTCTTCACGTCGGGTATCCCTATCTCTATCTCCCTGTCGAACCTTCCTGGGCGCCTAAGCGCGGGGTCGAGGGCGTCGGGCCGGTTGGTCGCGGCAATCACGACGACCTTGCCGCGCGACTCGAGCCCGTCCATCAGGGTGAGGAGCTGAGAGACGATCCTCTTCTCGAGCTCTCCTGAGACCTCCTCCCTCTTCGGGGCGATCGAGTCTATCTCGTCGATGAATATAATGCTGGGGGCGTGCTCCTGCGCCTCCTTGAAGATCCCCCTGAGCCTCTCCTCGCTCTCCCCGTAATGTTTGCCCATGATCTCGGGACCTGCGATGGAATAGAAGTTGGAGTTGGTCTCGTTCGCGACAGCCTTTGCCAAGAGGGTCTTGCCCGTCCCGGGCGGGCCGTAGAGCAGAACGCCCTTGGGCGCCTCTATCCCCACGCGCTCGAAGATCTCCGGATGCCTCAGCGGGAGCTCGATCATCTCGCGGATCTTCTGGATCTCCTTAGTCAGTCCGCCGAGGTCCTCGTAGGTGATGCGCGGGACGCCCGTGTTCAGGGGCTTGTGCATCGTCCCGAGCCTGAACGTGGTCTCGAGGGTGACCACGACCGGGCCTGAAGGCGAGGTCGAATCGACGACAAAGTCGATCTTCTTCCCCACCCCCATTATACTGAACGGGAGGGAGTCTCCCTTGGTCATCACTCGGTTCTCCAGGAGCTCGGGGAACGCCTCTTCCAGCCCTTCGACGCTCAGCTGCTCGGTAGGGGCGAGGACGACCTCCTGCGCCTCCTTGGCGTCCGCGGGCGCGATTGACACCGTGTCGTCGATTCCGACCCCGAGGTTGTTCCTGGTGTAGCCGTCGATGCGGACCAGCCCCCTGCCGTAGTCCTCGGGGTAACCGGTCCACACCACCGCGTGGCTCTTCTTGCCCTTGCCTGTGACCTCGATGACGTCCCCGGGGGACAATCCGAGGCTCTCCATCACCTTCGGGTCTATGGCCGCTAGGCCGCGTCCGACGAGCGTCGAGCTGGTCTCGGCCACCCGTAGGCGAGTGTCCTTCTCCATGAGGGTCGAGGGCTAATCGGAAAGATAAAAACAGTGCGAGTGGTTGCGCCGTACTGCGTCGGGATGAAGAAGACGAGTGGGGGGCAGCTGGCGTTCGTCGTCCAGAAGCACAAGGCGACGTCGCTCCACTACGACCTCCGCCTCGAGATCGGAGGGGTGATGCCGTCCTGGTCGGTCCCCAAGGGACCGTCGCTCGACAGCGGAGTCAAGCGCCTCGCGATGCCAACCTCGGACCACCTGATGGAGTACCGGCACTTCGAGGGCGTTCTGAAGGGCGAGTATGGGGCTGGACCGGTCATGGTCTGGGACGAAGGGACCTACAACCCCGAGGTCGAGGTGAGCAAGGGTGTGAGGAGGGAGGTCGTCGACAAGGACGAGGTCGAGGAGGTCGCCAAGAGGGGCCTCGAGGAGGGGAACCTGAAGTTCAGGCTGTACGGGAAGAAGCTACGAGGCTCCTTCGCGCTCGTCCGCACCAGGGGGTTCGGCGGGAAGGAGTCGTGGCTGCTCATCAAGCACCGCGACGAGCACTCGCAGCCGGGATACGACGCGAAGGACTATGACTTCTCCGCTGTGTCCAAGAGATCGCTCGCGCAGATCGAGTCTCAGGAGGTGCTCGACGGCTCCAGCCCATCGAGCGGGCCGGGTGTCAACGCATCAAGACGGAGAAGATCCCGTCGCGAATCTCCCTGAGCTCCAGGGTCAGGATGGTTTACAGACCTTCATCTTAGGCCGAGGGCATCCTTCAGGTCGATCTCGTGGTCTTGTTCCTCCGCGATGATGTCCCTGAGGGCTTCGGAAAGCGCATATTCTCCCGCCGCCTCCGCCTGCCGGATTCTCTGCCTGTAGTTCTTGATGGTCTCCTGCTCGCCTCTTAGGTCGATCTCCAACATCTTCTTGGAGTCGGTCGAATACTCGGCGGGTTTGCCCTTCACGGTGGGGTCCCCTCCAAGATAGTCGATCTGCCTGGCCACCTCTAGGGCGTGCGCGAGCTCCTGCGCTGCGTGCTTCTTCAGCTGGTCGGCAATGTCGCTGTACTCGGCGCCTTTCAGGGAGACGCTAAACACCACGTATTGGATGATCGCCTTGTATTCCCTCGCCAGGTCTTCGTTGAGCGCTCTGACTATCTCTGCCCTCGCAGACGACGAGGCGGATCCGGCGTCGGCTGCTCCTGAGTCCTTTCCCTTGGCCATGGGCTCTCCGCGGGCGCTCTCGTTACTTAAGGCCTCGCGTCAGGGTCCTTGCCCCAAGAACTGTGAAGGCGCCGTGCTCTTTCCTGGACTCAAGATGGCTTGAATCTGAACAGGAGCAGAGAGTTGCTTATCACGGTGACAGAGCTGATGGCCATCGCGCCGGCTGCGAGGAACGGAAGGGTGTTGTAGACCTGCGCCCCGAAGACAGGCACAAGCGCCCCCGCGGCTACTGGGATCAGGACCACGTTGTAGGCGAACGCCCAGAACAGGTTCTGCTTGATCTTCGAGAGGGTCTTCCTGCTGAGCCTGATCGCGGTCGCCACGTTGAGGAGGTCGTCCTTGATCAGCACGATCCCGCCCGCCTCCTTCGCGATGTCCGTCCCGCTGCCTATCGCTATCCCGACGTCAGCCCTTGCCAGGGCCGGCGCATCGTTTATGCCGTCTCCTACCATCGCCACCACCCTCCCTTCCCTCTGCAGGGACTCTATGGTCTCCTCCTTCTGCTGTGGAAGGACCTCAGCGACGAACCTCTCGATGCCTATCTCCTTCGCTATCGCAGCTGCCGTCCGGGAGTTGTCCCCTGTCAGCATGACCACGTGGACCCCCATCCTCTTGAGGGCGTCCACCGTCGCCTTCGCCGAGGGCTTCACTGTGTCAGCGACCGCGACCATTCCTACGACCTTGCCGTCCAGAGCGAGGGTCATGACGGTCTTCCCTTCTTCCTCCAGCCTCCTAAGGCCCTGGTCCGCGGGCGAGAGGTCCACCCCGCTCCCCGTGATTAGCCGCCTGTTCCCGAGCAGCACCGACCTGCCATCAAGTCTCGCCTTGACGCCCTGGCCGGCGATGGCCTGAAAGTCTTGAGGGTCAGAGAGAGCGATCGAGCGGCTATTCGCTTCGTTGACGATCGCCTCCCCAAGCGGGTGCTCTGAGCCCTTCTCCACCGAGGCGGCCAGCCGCAACAGCTCCTCCGGACTGACGCCGTTGACCGGGACGACGTCCGTGACCGAAGGACTTCCCACGGTGAGGGTGCCCGTCTTGTCGAAGACCACGGTGTCGACCTTCGCCGCCCTTTCCAGGTACTCCCCACCCTTGATCAGCACGCCGCTCTGCGCGCCCTTGCTGGTGCCCACGAGAAGCGCTGCTGGGGTCGCGACCCCAAGTGCGCACGGGCACGATATCACAACCACGGAGACGAAGGCGAGCACGGAGAATGCGAGGCCGATGTGGCCGAAGAGGTACCACGACAGCCCGGCCACCGTGGCGGCCGCGACGACCACGGGGACGAAGTACGACGCGATCCGGTCCGCCAGGCGCTGGATGGGCGCCCTGCCGACCTGCGCCTCCTCGACGAGCCTGACGATCTGGGAGAGGGCCGTGTCCTGGCCGACCTTGTCCGCTATCAGCTTGAGGAGGCCAGACTTGTTGATCGTCGCTCCGATCGCCTCGTCCCCCGGCGACTTCTCGGCGGGGATGCTCTCGCCCGTAATCATGGACTCGTCGATGGCCGACCGGCCCTCCACTATTACCGCGTCCACGGGTATCTTCTCGCCCGGCCTGACCACCAGGATGTCTCCCACCTGGACCTGCTCTATGGGGACGTCGACCTCCGCGCCGTTTCTCTCAATCCTGTGAGCGATGGTCGGCTGAAGGTCGGCGAGCCTCCTAACCGCGGCTGATGCCCTGCTCTTCGTCACGTGCTCGAGGAACCGTCCCCCAAGGATCAGCGTGATAATGATGGCGGAGGTGTCGAAATAGACGCCTGAGAAGGGGAAGATGCCTGGAGCGAAGGTGACCGCCACCGAGTAGGCCCACGCCGCGGAGGTCCCCAGCGCGATGAGCACGTCCATGTTTCCCATCATGTTCTTGATGCTGTCGTACGTCCCCTTGTAGAAGCGCCACCCCACGACGAACTGGATGGGCGTGTCCAGCGCGAAGAGGGCGTAGTGGGAAGCCTGGGCGGGCAATATCGAGACGTACGTGACGAGCAGTATCGGAAGCGAAAGGAGAGCCGAAGCCAGCACCTCCCACTTCAGCTTCTTCAGCTCCTTCTCCGGAGCCAGAAACTCCCGCTTGCACGACTCGCTGCAGAAGTAGTAGGTGACTCCCCTGACCTGGGCCTTCAGCTCCGCTGTGGACTCGTCGACGAACATCCCACAGACAGGATCCTTTGCGATTGTTCTCACGCTCCTGGTCGATTGGCTCTATGCCGCTGGTGAATAGGCTCTCTAGCCTGCCTTAAACTGTCACCTTTACGATTGTAAGCCTTGTTTTGTTGCCTTCGTGAGCCTCGAGCCGTACTTGTCAAGGTAGGCCGCCTTGCACGTCTTGCAGCAGAAGTAGTAGCGCGAAGACCCCGCGGCTACGATGTAAGGCCTTGCTCGAGCCACGTCCTCGTGACAGTAGTCGCACTTCAGGTTCATTTTGAGCGCGGCGGGCGAAAAGGGCGCGGGCTCCTCCTTGACGACGCTGGTTATGATCTGACTCGACGCCACGCTCACGCCAGGCCTCGCAAGCGCGCTCCGACGGAGGAAGGCATGAAGACCGCCGACGTCTTCGAGAGCGACCTTCAGGGTGATCCCTTGCCCTGTCGTGATGTAGAGGTTCTCCACCTCAGGGAGCTTTGAGAGGTCGCTCGCGAGCTTGTCTGCCGACGACGAGGTTACCTTCAACGATATCATGGCAGAGATTCTGCGGCTGAGGGAGTCGGGTGAGAGTATCGGCACGAACTTCTTAATCATCCCGGCCTTTAGCATTCTGGCCATCCGCGCGGAGACCGTCGGAGTGGTCAGGGAGGTCATCCTCGCAATCTGCCTAAGGGACGCTCTCCCGTCGTCCATGAGAGCCTCGAGGATCCTTGCATCGATTTCGTCAGGGTTCAAGGATTGGCCGACGGCGCCGCAGGCTTAAAGACTTTACGTTTGTAAAGGATAGTTTTGATATAGGGGACTGTGGTAACTTACCGCTGAGATGGCAATGATGAAAGACCCGGTGTGCGGAATGACGGTGGACGAGAAGAAAACAAAGCTCGTGTCTGAGCACGACGGCAAGACCTTCTACTTCTGCTCTGCAGCGTGCAAGGCCAGCTTCGACAAGGACCCGCACAGATACGGCCACTCCAAGTAGACCTTGCGCCTGGCCTGCTGGCGGTGCTGTTCTCATCCTTGGAAATCGTATCCCTCACTTATGAGAGGGGAACCAGACAACGCCGTCAGGAGTCTAGATAACCGATGGCCACCCCGAGCGGTGAGGGGCCCGTTGCCTCCTTCGTTCTTTCACTCATAGCCGGATTGCTGGTTCTTGCCGGTGGCGCCCTGGTGACGAGCTTCTCCTCGGGCCTGCCGCAGTACGGCGGAATGATGGGAGGATACTACTACGGCGGCTTGACGGGCGGGTACTACGGGATGATGCGAGGATTCGGCTTCGGAGGAGGTTGGTTCTACGGGCTGGCCGCCTTGGGCGTAGTCTCGGGGATCGTCATCCTCGTCGGCGCAGTTATGATTTACAACCAGCCGACTAAGGCATCGACCTGGGGAGCGATCGTTTTCGCCTTCTCGATAGCGAGCCTCTTCGGCATGGGAGGGTTCTTCTTTGGATCGATCCTGGGTGTCGTAGGAGGCGTCTTGGCGATCGTGTGGAAGCCGGGCGCCTGACAGTCAAAATCGCCGAATCGTCTAGCCCCAGCATTTCCCTTAAAGGGAGGAAGGCCTAAGCGCGGTCTCTATGCTAGAGGGGAAGACCTGCCTCGTCACCGGGGCGAACTCCGGGCTGGGCAGGGAGACCGCCCTTGCGCTGGCGCGGATGAAGGCGAACGTGGTGATGGTCTGTCGCGACAAGGGGAAGGGTGACGCTGCCAGGCGAGAGATCTCGAAGGAGTCGGGAAACGAGTCCGTAGACCTGCTTCTCTGCGACCTGTCCTCCCTCGCAGAGGTCAGGACGCTCGCCGCCGAGGTAAGGAACCGGTATGGCAAGCTCCACGTGTTGGTGAACAACGCGGGGCTCTTCAGCTTCTCTGGCAAGACGCCGGACGGGTTCGAGACTACCTTCGCGGTGGACTATCTCGCCCCCTTCCTCCTGACGAACCTCCTGCTTGAGCTCCTGAAGGCCAGCGCACCCTCCCGCATCGTCAACGTCTCCTCTGTGGCGCACTTCAGCGGGCACATCGACTTCGACGCGATCAGAAGGGGCGGCGGCGTCACGGGGTGGGGCGCGTACTCGAACTCAAAGCTGGCGCTGGTGATGTTCACCTACGAGCTCGCCCGGAGGCTCCAGGGGACGGGCGTGACGGCCAACTGCCTGCACCCGGGCGGCGTGGCCACCAACATCTGGCGGATCCCTGCTGCGCTGACAAGGCCGTTCTTGAAGAGCGCGAAGGAGGGTGCGCAGACCTCCATCTACCTCGCATCCTCGCCCGATGTCGAGAGCGCCTCCGGAAAATACTTCGAGAACGAGAAGGAGAAGAAGTCCTCGGAAGAATCCTATGACGAGAAGAAGGCGCTCGAACTGTGGGATGAGACGTCTAAGATCGTCGGGCTTTCGACGTGACCAGCTAGCTAGGATTTCTTGGTCGCGCGCGCGGGATTGAGGGTATGGTCGTCGGCCTCGCCCGTGCTGATGTCTATCGCCCTCTATCGTATGGACGAATATCTTCCCGTTGCCGACCTTCTTCGTGCTGGCGCTCTTGACGATGGCGTCTAGCCCCCAAGGCTCAGGATGCGTCCGTTATCGTCGTTTGGGCTTGGACCTGCGCTTGGCCCTCTTTGGGGAAGGCTTCTTCGCTTTCGCCTTCTTCTTGCCGCTCCTCCTCCTGGCGCTTACGGGGCGGCTCTCGGCGCTGACCTTCTGGTCGAGCCTGTCCTCAATCTTTTCTGATTCCTTCTCTTCGGTCTCTTCCTCCACCTCTTCTTCGTGCCCCTCTGCTTCTTCCTCGACCTCTTCTACCGCTTCGACGCCCGGCTCGGCCGCTACCTCGCGTTCTTGGACGACCGCCTCCGCGTCTCGCTCGTCGCCGTCGGAGCTCATTGCTTTCCCGAGCAGGTCGAGGGTATTTTGACTTTGCCTAGGGCTCCTCCCTTGGAAGGGCCGTCCCATCTCCCATCTCGGGAGGCAGCCACTTCACGGCTGACTGGGTCGCAGCGGGCGTGCCTGCATCTCCGTTTCAGGATACGCCGCTACGGCTTGTGGACCGCCGCCTCGACGCATGACGGAAGGCGACGGTTTTTTGAGGGGGGAGCGCGAGACGAATCCCAGATCGAAGAGCAGCCGAACAACTCTCGCGAACAGTCTCTGCCTGGTTCAGCAATGTTTACGCGAGGCGCGACCAGCGTCAAGGCGTGCTCATCCGCGTGTACGTCACACCGAATGCGAGGGAGGCGCTCGTCACGGAGGTCGGCGAAGCGAGCTTCGAGGTGAGGGTGGACGAGAAGGCGACAGGCGGTCGGGCAAACAAGAGGCTCGTCGAGATCCTGTCTGCGCACTTCGAGGTCCCAAAGTCAAGGATACGCATCGCAAAGGGGGCGAAGTCCAGGGACAAGGTGGTAGAAGTGAGCCTGTGAAGGCTGCGGCGCTTCGGGCCCGTTGACCGATATCAGTCCGGGAATATGTCGCGCGAGATCATAGTGCCGACCACCCAGTTCGGCTGGTCGACGACCTCGTGCACCCTCACGTCGGCTGCGACGCTGCACAGGACGTAGGCAGCCTCTCTCGTCAGGCCGTAGGTCAGCGTGAGATAGTCTAGCATGTTGCGCACCGATTCCTTGGCGGCCAGCATCAAGTCCGGCGCGATACCGGTTGCGGCGTAGTACCCCTTCTTTGGCTTCGGGTCGCCTTCGGCGAGATACTGCGGCCAGCGCAGGCTCGACTTGTGCTCGAGCGTGAATCTCAGGGTGGCCTCGCCCGCGCACTCGATGGCGCAGACGCACACCTCTCCGTCGCCCATCGCGGCGTGGACGTCCCCAGCCGAGAAGAGGGCGCCGTCCACCCAGACCGGTATCTTGATCCTGCTTCCGGCCGTCAGGTGTCGGATGTCCAGGTTCCCGCCGTGCTTCCCCGGTGGCATCGCGTCGAAGGAGCCCTTCTCCGGGGGGGCGACCCCCAGCACACCGCAGAATGGCCGGATCGGAATCTTGATCCCCTTCTCGAAGCTGGCGAACTTCTTGTTTCTCAGGTCCCACTTGTATAGATACGGTTTCTTGAACTCCTCCAACAGCCCAAAGCCAGGGATTATCGCCGACCAGCCGAAATCATCTATCTTGACCCTCACCGTCTCGACCACGAGCGCGTCCCCCGGCTTTGCCCCTTCCACGAAGACAGGGCCGGCGAGAGGATAGAGCTTTGAGTCGTCGAGTTGGTTGAGGTCCTCTGACCTCGAATCCCGGGTCAGCTGCCAAGAGGCGACGTCGTTTACCTCGAAGGTCACAGTGTCTCCATCGCGTATCGATATGGCAGGCTTGTGGGACTTCGCCCACTTGTAATGAAATGTGTCCCGCCCGATCCTAGAGCGCGAAGGCATCTGTCGTCCGTCATCACCGACAGCGGGCTTCTAAAAAGCCTGCCCGATCTCCCAGGGCTGCTTTGGTCAGCAAGATGGAAGGATGGCTGCAGAAAGGCTGTCCGCTCCACGTTAATTAGTTTCCTAGACTGAGCGACGACCGTGGCGCGTTCGAGGATCTACTTCGTCACAGACGTGCACGGCTCCAGCAAGTGCTTCAGGAAGTTCCTGAACGCGGCGGCGTTCTACAAGGCGGACATCCTGGTCCTGGGAGGGGACATCACGGGCAAGGTGATGACGCCCATAGTCGAGGACAACGGGAGCTTCAGTTGCTCGTATCAGGGCGCCGAGGTCGTGATGACCGGCATGGAGGAGGTGCACGAGTTCAGGAAGAAGGCGGCGGACGCTGGGACGTATACTCACATCGTCAGCCCTCCGGAGTTTGAGGAGCTGAAAGCCGACCCCGAACAGGTCAAGCAGCTCTTCACCAAGCTCATGGTGGAGAGGGTGCAGGAGTGGGTCTCGCTGGCGAAGGAGCGGCTTGGCAGGACCGATGTGAGGTGCTACATTTCTCCGGGCAACGACGACCTCTTCGACATCGACCCGGTGCTCAGCTCTTCTGACTACATCGTCAATCCCGAGGAGCGGGTCGTAGAGGTTGACCCCGGGCACGAGATGATAACCCTCGGGACCACGAACCACACGCCCTGGAACAGCCCAAGAGAGGTTGACGAGGACGTCCTCGCAAAGAAGATCTTGGACATGGCCGACAAGGTGCGGAGGATGGGCTCCGCGATCTTCAACATACACGTCCCCCCGATAGACACCCCCATCGACAAGGCACCGCGCATCGACGAGAACCTCAAGATAGTCGTGAAGGCTGGGAACGTGGAGATGACGTCGGCGGGAAGCACGGCCTGCAGGGCGGCCATCACAAAGTATCAGCCGATGTTGGGGCTGCACGGGCACATCCACGAGTCTCGAGGGGTCGCCAAGCTGGGAAGGACGCTCTGCGCCAACCCTGGGAGCGAGTACGCCGAGGGGATACTCCGTGGCTTCCTGGCTGACCTGGATGGAGACAGGATAAAGTCATACCTGCTGACATCAGGCTGACTCAGTCGAGGGAGCCGACGACGAGCTGCTCGTCAGCCTCCGGAAGCTCGTACCAGGTCTTCCTCTCTCCAACCCGCGCCCTCATCTTCCAGGCGAGACTCTTCGGCTCCTTCTCTATCATCTCGGCGAGCCTTCCTATCCTCGCCTTCGCCGTCTCCATCTCCGGCGAGGTCAGACCGTAGATGTCGATCGAAGCCTCGAGCCGCTCTAGGTTCATCGTGAAGGTCTTGTACGCTCCCCAGTCATTGGAGCAGAGCCGCGCCAGGTAATGCCCGTTTATCGTCTCTCCGTCTCCCGGCCCGACGTCGTGGTCCAGCAAGAGGGTCGTCGAGTCACGGAAGTCCTTCTCGTTGATCTGGACGATCTGGAGCTTGGTCGCGAGCAGGTCCGCCAGGGGGAGGGTGAGCGGCTCAAGGTCGAGCCTTTCGCCGAAGTTGAACTTGTGGCACATCTCGAAGACGTCGAGGAAGACGTCGGCCCGCCGCTCGTTGGTCAGGTCGTTGAAGATCAGCCTCTTGCCCCCCATCATGGCGTTGAACCTCGCCCGCGGCCGGTATCCCATCTCGACGAAGAAATCGGCGATCGCTCTCGACTGCTTCTCGTGGCCGACGAAGTCCAGGTCGGCGTAACTGCGCCGGAGGCCTTCCCTGCTCGCGGAGGGGCACCTGATCGCCACCGCGACGCCTCCGATGAGCTTCAGGACGACCCCCTCCTCCGAGGAGGCCTTGAGCAGCCTCCTGGCCTCGTCCTGCGGCCTAGCGACCGGTGTCAACTCATCGGACGCCGTGGGCCGTCTTCCTCTTTAGCATTCTCGGGGTTTGCGACGAAACCGGCGGCCTGAACTGCAGGAAACGCATTGCTCCTTTAGCGAGAAGAGTGGGCGGACGCTGGGATTCGAAACAAAGTATGAGTGGGCCGGAAGGGATGCAATTAATACTTCAAGCGAATCCTACGCGAATCTGGTTCTCCACCTACCACATGCGGCAACGCCTGCCATGGCAAAGAGATCTACGAGAAGGTCCAGACTACGGATGCGGAAATCCTGCGATCACAAGGCCGAGACAACGGGAGGCGGCGTAAACCGAGAGAGGAGGAGACCAGCTGGAATAAGGTCGGCGAAAGTGGATATGCTGCCATCAATGGCGCGTGTGGCTGATTAGGACGGTGTCCTCTCTTCGGCAGACCTGCAGGTCTCGCCGGGTGACATACGCAAGGCGGTTTCTCCACGGTTGGATTGAAGGTCGGCGAGTGCGGGACGAGAAATGCGAGATTGGAAGGCCGTGACTCGCCTCCTGCGGTGGCCGTCTCACGTCTCGGCAGGATTGTTTCACCTTCCTACGGTTGGGGAGTCTGACAAGAAAGATGGGGGAGACTCTAGCAACAACGTTTTAAAAATGCCCGAACCAACGAAGTTGGTTGAGGGTTTCTTCTCGAAGGGTTGTCATCGCGTCACTTGGCCTCCTCATCGCCATGCTTACGTTCTCTGCGCCTTTTGTGTACGCCGTGGGGGTCGTGGCGACTGTCAGCGTCGGAAGCGAACCTTGCGCCGTAGCCTACGACTCCGGCAAGGGTGAGATCTTCGTGGGCATTGATGGTGCCGGCACCCTCTCGGTGATATCCGACACGACAAACGCAGTCGTCGCGACTGTCAGCGTCGGAAGCGTTCCTTGCGCCCTAGCCTACGACTCGGGCAAGGGGGAGGTCTTCGTGGCGAATGATCTTTCCAACACCCTCTCGGTGATATCCGACACGACAAACGCAGTCGTCGCGACTGTCAGCGTCGTCGCCAATCCTTACGCCGTAGCCTACGACTCGGGCAAGGGTGAGGTGTTCGTGGTCGAGTAATTCCAACACGGTCTCCGTGATTTCCGACGCGACGAACTCGGTCGTGGCGACCGTTAACGTCGGAAGCAGTCCTGACGGCGCAGCCTACGACTCGGGCCAGGGGGAGGTCTTCGTGGCGAATTTCGGTTCCAACACAGTCTCGGTGATATCCGACGCCCCCGTGTCCGTACCGGAGTTCCCCATCGCTTGGACGCTGCCTATCGTGTTCCTCGCTGGGGCCTCGATCTACCTGCTCGCGAGACGGATGACAGGACTCAAGGGCATGCCACCGGCGCCGCGAAGCTCCTCGCTCCCGTCGAAGCCGTGACGTAGGTGTGAGGGAGACGGTCCGGAAGGACTTGGGCGTGGGCGCGGGGTATCGCATGGACAAGAGCAAGGTCAGGCCTCTGGCTCTCGAGGAGGAGGGGAAGCCGAGCAAGTGGATCACGCTGTGCGCGCTTCGCGTCCTCAAGAGGGTCGGAGAGTCATGAGAGGGTTTAAGTCGCCAAATCGGGCCTCTTCCTAGGCGTAGTCATATTGTCCGTGAGCAGCCCGAACCCATATGCCTCATACAACTTCAAGGTCGAGTTCTTGGGAATCCAGCAGGCGGCCTTCACGGAGTGCATCCTGCCCGTCGCATCGATCGAGGTGATCGAGTACCGGCAGGGAGCCGACGTCGTGAACAACATCCACAAGCTTCCCGGCCTCGTGAGGTACGGGAACCTCGTCCTCAAGCGGGGACTCGCCAGCTCGATGGCGCTCTGGGACTGGTTCTCCACCTTCGTCACTGGAGAGGGGACGGCGCAGCCGGTCAAGGTGACCCTCCTCGACAGCGGCAGGGTCCCGGTCATCACCTGGGAGTTCTCGAACGCCTGGCCCGTGAAGTACGAGTCGCCGCCCCTCGGAGGAAGGGCGAACGTCCTCGCGATAGAGACCCTGGAGCTGGCGGTCGAGGGGATGAAGATGACGACCGCCCTCTCGCAGGAAACCTAGTCGAAGGGAAAGAGCACGGACCGAGGACCCTCTGCCGCCGGAATCTCCAGCCGGGGAAGGCCCAGGGTCATCCTGGACGTGGAGCTAGAGAGGGGGTTCTTCCACTTCGTCCTAAAGAACATCGGGGACGAGCCCGCCGTCAAGGTCATCACGAAGATAGGAGGGAGAATAATCGGCCCCGACGGGAAGAAGACCATCAACGACCTCAACGTCTTCCGCAGCCTCGAGTTCATCCCCCCTGGGAGGGAGTTCCGCATCCTGGTGGGCTCCGCCGCGGCCTACTTCTCGACGAAGCAGCCGACCAAGTTCACCGCGGTGATCACCTACTCGGACGGAAACAAGAACGGCTACGGCGAGACGATAGCGCACGACCTGTCCATCTACGAGGACCTGCCTCACGCGCTCGAGCGCGATTAGGCAGCTAAATATCGGCGCAGACCCTCGTCCTCGCGAGCGGGATTGATACGGTGGCCTGACAAGTACAAGCCCGAACGGACCGCGGTCCACGCGCGCACCGAACTGGAGATGCCCGTCCCGCCGGAGGCCGTCTGGCCCTGGCTGGTGCGCGCCGAGCTCTGGCCTACCTGGTATCCGGGCTTCACCGACGTCGTGATCGATGGCGGGGGACACGACCTGAAGCCCGGGTCGAGGTTCCGCTGGAAGACCTTCGGAGTCAGGCTCGACTCGAAGGTCGAGGAGTTCGTGGAGTTCGAGCGGATCGCCTGGAGCGCGCGCTCCACGGGCATCGACGCCTACCACGCCTGGCTCATCGAGAGGCGACCGTCCGGGTGCCGCGTCCTGACCGAGGAGAATCAGAACGGGTGGGTGGCGCGCCTGAACGAAGCGCTCAGGCCGAAGTTCATGGGGAGGATGCAGCGGGTCTGGCTCGAGAAGCTGGTCGAGAAGGCGAAGGGCGGACCGCCGTAGCGAGGTCGGCCCTAGTCCATCAGGGGCTCTAGCGCGGCGATCGCGAGCGGTGGTATCTTCTTGAAGTCCTGCCACTCCTGCCTCGAGAGCTTGAAGAAGTCCGCCGCGAAGACGAACGTCAGGTTCTGCCCGATGTCGGGCTTCCCCCTCGGGAAGTCCGCTATCACGTGGACGCTGATGCCCTCGTCCTCGTGGAAGACGTTCACACCGCTTACCGTGCCGAGGAGCTTCTCCGCGGAGTAGGGCGAGTTGCGCAGGTCATTCTCGAGGGACGCCACCATCACGCTGTAGCCGCCCATCGCGCTGTGGGTCTGCCCTCGGGGGTTGCTGCCTAGCGGGGGAAGCTCGTACGAGATGCCGTAGAGGCTCGCGAGCTTGTCGAGCTCCCTGCTCTTCATGAACTTCAGGAGCGACGGGTCGTCGTCGCCGTTCTTCGCGACCAGGTGGTGCTTGGCGAGGTGGTACCTGGCGGACATGGCGAGGTTCTTGGTGACCTGCGGGGACACCCCCACCTTGCCGTAGATCACCCTAGGGCGCAGGTACTCGGGGAAGTAACCCAGCGTGACCTCCCATCCATCGATCTCCCTGGAGAAGACCGAGTCGTGGCTGCCCCACTCCTCCGTCTGCTTCGCGGGGAAGAGCTTGGCTCCGTCGGCGGCTTCGCTGACGAGTCCCTCGAGCCTGTCAAGCAGCACCCTCCTCCTCATCGTCGCGTCGACCGAGTTGGGGTCAGTCCCGAGGACGGCGAGGATCAGCTGGCCCACTTCGGGGCCGGTCATGGCCCTGGTCTCCTCCATGCTCGAGACCACCAGGTCGGTGAGCCTCGCGGCCAAGACCTCCAGCCCCTTCGGGGTCCCCCAGTCTCCCTTCGACCGGACGATCTGGGCTATCGCTTTCCGCTTGGCGTCGTCGGTCTCCTGCTTGGCGGTGGAGTCGTAGAACGCGTCGAAGGCGTCCATGGCTCCGCGTATCGATTCGACGACTTTCATCGCAACCTCGCCCGCCCAAGAGCATTATATCCTTTAGGAGGGCACTCTCGATGGTCAGCTGCCGAAGGCGGCCCCGACATCTGGCCAAAGGGGAGGCGCAGGATCGCGGGGCTCGGAGGATATCTCTTCGTGCTCTCAGGCTTCACAAGCGGCGGCAGCTCCATGCAGATGGGCGGGACCTTCGAGTTCGCCTTCGCCTGCTACTTCGTCACTCTGTATTGCACCAAATAGGAACGCGTGTTTATTAGCTCGGCATTGCGAATTCGGGTCGTAGATGGTCTACTGGTTTGTCTACCTCGCCCTGGGCGTGGCGGTCGCCGTCTCCTTCTGGATGTCATTGGTCGAGGCGACCTTCCTCACCGTCAGGCCGCTCTCCCTGACGACGGAGAGCACCGGCGGGAACTCGAAGGCGACCAAGGCGATCAAGATAGTCGGCGAGAGGACCAAGCTCGTCAGCACCACGACGCTCATCTCCACCTTCACGGACGTCATCCTCACCAGCGCGACGGGGCTGATCCTCTCGAGCGCCTTCGGGCCCGAGGGCTGGATCTTCACTGTGGTCATCGCCGCGCTCGCCATAATGGTCTTCCTCAACCTCCTCCCGAAGGCGATAGGCATCGAGAACTCGGTGCGGATGGCGCTGTTCCTCTCTCCCAGCACCGGGCTGCTGCTGACGGTCCTCTCTCCCGCCGCGGTCCCCCTCACCAAGCTGGCAAAGACCCTGTCACAGGCGGTCGTCGGGAAGCCCGCCTACGACAAGGGGGCGCTCGTCGACGAGTTCGAGAGCCTCCTCATAATGCTCGAGAGGGCGGGGGAGATAGAGCCCGACTCCGGCAGGATACTCCGGTCGGCCCTGGCGTCTTCGAAGACGACGGCGGGGGACCTTCTCACGCCGATCGGCGAGATAGTCGCCGTGAACGTCGGCTCCGACGTGAAGGACGCGCTCCGGCTGATGGGCAAGTCGAACCACCCCCACCTTCCGGTCTATGACGCCAAGGCCGGGACATACTTAGGCGCGGTCACGTTCCGCTCGTTGTTCAGGGCGTTCAACTCCGATGGAATATCCGAGGGCGTAGTCCGCTACATGGTCCAGCCCGCGAAGGTGGACGCGGACGAGTCGGCGGCGTCGGTGATGGACAAGATGCAAAAGGCTGGCGTGACGATGGCGTTCGTATCCGAAGGGGGAAGACTCACGGGGATGGTCACCGTGACCGACATCCTCGAGGTCATCCTGGGGACGAAGATCAGAAGGGAGTCACATTCGGAGGCGCCCTAGCGAAAGCCCGCCTCAGATCAGGGATGCAACCAGGACCGCCACGATGCCGGTGAGGAATATGCCGTCGAACTTCCCAGCGCCTCCTATGCTCGCCACGTGGGTCCCTCCCTCGCCTATCTTTCCCAGGTTCGAGAGGTCGGCCCCTATCAGGGTGCCGAGGGTGCCGGCGATGTACGCGGTGATCGCGAGGTAGCTCATGCCGAACGGGAGGGAGAAGACGACCGCCGCCGCGGGTGGCAGGAGGGTCGGCGCGACTATCCCGACCCCCGCGACGTACTTGGCGACAGCGTGTACGGCCACAGCAGTCAGGGAGGTCGCGACCAGGGCGCCGAGCCAGATGCCCGGGTGCGCGTCGAGGAGGATGGCGGCGACGACCAGCGGGACCATCCCGCCCCCGACGTTGAGGGCGATCGTCGTAGTGACCTCGGTCAGCGCATACTGGGGGATCCTGTAGGTTATCCAGAACACCCTCACCTCCCGCACCACGACGGTCGGCCTCACGTTCTTGAGCCGCCATACGGGGATGTCGACGTAGCTCCCGAGGAGCGCCACCCCGAGTATCCAGAGGAACTGCAGGCGCGTGAACCCGGCCTTCTCGAAGGCGACCTCGGTCACGAAGAAGAAGATGAACGCGACGATGATGAGGAAGAGGAACGCGAGCAGGAAGTCGACGGGGGTATGCCTCCTCCTGTAGACCGACGACCGGGTGCTCGAATCGCTCGCCCCTCCGCCAGGGCGCTAGAGGTGCGCCTTGAGCTCCCCGACGACCCCGCGGGGCGTCGCCTCCGCGAAGACCTCGGCCTGGAACCGCCGCACCTGGACGTCGGGCGTCAGCCAGGCGTCGGGGAGCAGACCCGCCTTTTCGCACGTAAGCGAGAGAAAGTCGTCTGGGGTGAGCCCCATCTCGGTTGCGACCTGGGGCAGCAGCAGCCCGCTCCGTCCCAACCCGGAGACGATGAGCCCGTCCGTCCCCACCCTCACGTTGTCGGGCAGGTCGATGGCGTTGCACTCTATCGCCTCCGGTTCCGTCAGGGCGCTCACCTCGACCCTGAGCGAGGCCAACTCGGAGGACCTCACCCTCGGGAACCTGGGGTCGTGCGACGCCGCGCCCACGGCCGCGTGGACGACGGCCTCCCTGAGCGGCTTGACCGGATAGGGGAGCCCGATGCAGCCCCTCAGCGCGCCCGCCGAGTCCGTCAGGGTCACGAACACGCCCCTGTGGCTCCGCAAGAAATCGTCGTCGCCCTCTGGCCACGAGGGGATCTCGTCCTCCCTGGGTGCCCTCCCCTCGGCTGCGACAGTCTCTACGGTCGTCCTCGCGATGGTGACTAGATGCGTCCCTTGCTCTAGCGAAAGCCCCACACTGTTCGACCTGTCGGGCAGCGCAACCGACCAGCCGATAAATCCTTTTGCCCAGGTCCGTCGATTTGCTCCCGCGTCACTCCTTAAATCCCGTGAGCCTCTCATCCCAAGAGGATGACGGTGAGAAGGGCTGCTGTCGCTGGGAGCTTCTACCCGAGCTGCGAGGCCGACCTGAGGGCGGCGATCGAGGGCTCATACCTCCACAGGCTGGGCCCGGGGAAGCTCCCGTCCTTGGGCATCGCGGAGGAGGGACTGAAGGCGTGCGTCTGTCCGCACGCCGGCTACGCCTACTCTGGTCCTGTGGCCGCGCACAGCTATCTGGACGTCGCCCAGCTCCGCAGCCCCGAGCTCGTCGTCATCGTAGGGCCCAACCACTACGGACTGGGGAGCGGGGTCGCCACCTACGGAGAAGGAGAGTGGGAGACCCCCCTGGGGAAGGTCAAGGTGGACGCGGACGCATCGAAGAGGATTGTCGAGCTGACCGGATTCGTGGACGTCGACCCGGAGGCTCACAGAAGGGAGCACTCGATCGAGGTTCAGCTTCCTTTCCTCCAATATCTCTACGGAGAGTCCTTCAGTTTCCTGCCGATCTCGCTCGCCTTCCAGGAGAAGGCAGTCGCGCGAGACCTCGGGAAGGGGCTCGCCGAGCTGCTCAAGGAGGCGGCCGAGGTGGACGCGAGCGCCGTCCTCATCGCCTCCTCGGACCTCACGCACTACGAGCCCGCCTCGCAGGCGAAGGAGAAGGACACCATGCTCCTGAAGCACGTCCAGTCGCTGGACGTCGACGCGTTCTACACTGCTCTGGAGAGGAGGAATATCACCGCCTGCGGCTACGGCGCCATCGCGACCGCGATGGAGGCCTGCAAGCTCCTCGGGTACGAGAAGGGGAGGGTGAACGCGTACGCCACGAGCGGAGACGTCACTGGCGAGAATGACGCTGTGGTGGGATACCCGTCGGTCTCCTTCCTCGAGGGCTGAAGCCTCTTCAGGGACATCCCTTATAGGGGCGGGCGGCCGTTTCGAACTCGACGGACACGGACAATCTGACATGGTAGACAAGGAAGGGATCCTATGGCGTCCTGCCGCGGACGGCAGGATAGTGTGCTACGCCTGCAACCGGAGGTGCTCGATACCGGAGGGCTCCCACGGCTTCTGCTACGTCAGGAAGAACGTCGGCGGGAAGCTCTACCTCTCGTCCTACGGCAAGCTCGCGGCCATGCAGGTCGACCCAATCGAGAAGAAGCCATTCAACCACTTCCATCCAGGCACCCACGTCTTCACTGTGGGGACAATTTCCTGTAATTGGAACTGCCAATTTTGCCAGAACCACGCTATCAGCAAGGAGAGCGACGTATACGGTGAGGACGTCTCGCCAGAGCGGGTCCCGAAGCTCGCAGATGAAAACGATTGCGAGGGCGTGGGATTCAGCTACAACGAGCCGACCATATTCGTCGAGTTCGTCATCGACGCAGCGAGGGAGGCCCACAAGATGGGCAAGTACACCGTCTTCGTCACAAACGGCTACGGGACACCCGAGGCCGTCCGGGCCATCAAGGGATACGTGGACGCGGTCGTGGTCGACTACAAGGGGAGCGGGGAGGAGCTCTTCCAGAGGCGGCAGACTATGACCGTCAGCGCCGAGCCAATCAAGGAGACCCTTCTAGAGCTCAAGGCCCAGAAGATACACACCGAGCTGACCGACCTGATAATCCCACAGGTAGGGGAAGACCTCGACGCGGCGAAGAGGCTCTGCAACTGGCTCTACGACAACCTGGGCCCCGACGTGCCCATCCAGTTCACCAGATTCCACCCCGACTACAAGATGCTCGATGTCCCGTCAACCCCTTACGAGCTGCTCGTTAAGCACCACGAGATCGCCACAAAGGCAGGGCTGAACTACGCCTACATCGGCAACGTGCCCGGCAGCCCCCAGGAGCACACGTACTGCCCGGGTTGCCACGAAGCGGTCATCGAGAGGCATGGGTTCATGATAACCGGTTGGAACCTGGATGCAAACTACAAGTGCAAGACGTGCGGCCACAAGATCCCAATCGAGGGAAAGAGGGCGACGAGGTTCCGCTATAGGGGAATTGAGTCCTTCTACATCCCGAATTCTCGATAGGTCGACGTACAACCAACGAAAGCGATAGTTGGACTATCAAGCCGATGCGCAGCCGCGCCTCTCCCGAGATTGCTAGCTGATCAGCACTATGTACTTGCCGCGCTCGAGCGTCTTGGACTGGGTGATGCAGGCTTCCTCGTTGAAGCATACCTCCAGCTTGGGGTTCTTGTCCTTGGCAATCTCCTTGATCTCCTCCTCGCTTAGGCCGGACTCGAGCAGGAACCGGAGATAGTTCACATCGTGCCTTAGATTCTGCTCCTCATCCTCTGAATTCATATTCCTCAGTTTTCGTAAACAGACGAACTTTTGCCATTTAAGCCTTTCCTCTGACTGTTCTGGTATCGACACCTACGAAAGTCAGTTACACAGGCGCGTGCGCCCACGCGGGTCAATCGTTAACCTGAGGCCCGTGTCGAAGGTAGCGTCGCTCTTACCCACTCGAAGGCGTCCCCTTCGAAAGATGAAGATCTAAGAAGCGAATGTCACCATAATGGTGACCGACATGAAGAAGACCATCAGCTTCTATGTCGATGTGCTAGGCCTCGAGCTAAAGGCCAATTACGCCGCGCGCCGCGGAAGTTAGCGCCCAGCCAATCGCTCAGCTGGCCGTGCTCGTAGATTTCTTCTGGTACACGCGCCTCGTAAGGAACAGGAACGACGTGGACCAGAGATAGAATCTCGGGTCCCCAATCGGCGTGTCGACCCAGAAGATAGGCAGCGCTGACACGACGTACACCAGGCCGACGACGGCGTCCAGCTTCATTATCCCCCTGAACCTTGCCAGTACTGGTCCCGAGACCAGCGGAATTCGGATCCAATCTCCATCTAGACTTAAGAACCCCTTGAAGGCGCGGCGTCGTCACGCGAGGTGACGGGTCTAAAAGTGTCCACGGTCAAGGCTCCAAACGGGGCTAAGAGCAAGAAATCAAAGGGCACCGTCTTCTCGAGACTCGGAGAGCTCGTCGTCAGGAAGCACAGGATCGTGGTCGTCCTGTGGGTCATCGCGCTGGTGGCCGTGATCCCCGCGGTGCTCAACGAAGGGAACGCCCTCTCGCTATCTCAAGGGGGGACATCGGGCAACAACCTCGAGTCAGTACGGGCCTCCAACATCATCCAGGCGCAGTTCGGGAGCACGGTCCCCAGCAACAGCCTGATCATAGTGGTGACGGGGAAGAACATCACGACGCCCGCGGTCCAAGACACCATCAACACCCTCGTCTCTCAGATAAAGTCGGACAAGAACCTCACCGGCGTCCAGAGCGTGACGAGCGTCTACTCGGTGCTGTATCCGGTCTTGAACAGCACGAGCGGGCTCGCGCACCGGCTCCTGAACCAGACCCAGCTCGAGTCCCTGGCCGGGGGCGTCGCTTGGAAGCCCTCGCGCTTCTCTCTAGGCCCGCGGCTCGACTCCGTGATCTCCTCCTTCGTCTCGCCCAACGCCAACACCACCCTCGTCGCGGTGAACGAGAACGTGTCGTCGACGGACAACGTCCTAGCGATCCGCTCCATCATATCCGGGATGGGCCTCTCGAACGGTCTGACGGGAAGTCCGTCATCCGCATCGGGCATCTCGGCGGTCCAGGTCACGGGCGGAGACGCCATCTCGCACGACTTTGGCGGCTCGACGACGAGCGACCTGGGGGTCATCCTTCCCGTGACAATAGCCCTGCTCATCGTCGCCACGGGGCTCTTCTTCAGGTCAGTCGTGACGCCCTTCGTGGCGCTCACGAGCATCGGCGTCGCGCTCGGGATATCGCAGGTCTTCGTCGTCCTGGCTGGCACGTTCATCGCCAAGGTCGACTTCACCATCCCGACCATCCTCCTCACCATCGTCATAGGGGTGGGGACCGACTATAGCGTCTTCATCATCTCCCGGTACAGGGAGGAGCGGGTAAAGGGTCTCCCCGCAAAGGAAGCGATAGTCACGTCGGTCACCTGGGCGGGCGAGAGCATCGCCACCAGCGGCGCGACGGTGATAATCTCGTTCCTATCTCTGACCTTCACATCGGTGACCTTTCTCAAGACTATGGGAGTCGTCGTGGGGCTCGGGGTCCTGGTCGCGCTCCTCGTCGCCCTGACCCTCGTGCCGTCGGTCGTCGCAATGCTCTCGGAGTCCATCTTCTGGCCCACGGCCGGGAAGAGGTTCGCGGCGCACTCGAAGGGAGTCCTCTCGAGGCTCGAGAGGAGGTCAGGCTACTTCTCGAAGAGCGGCACCTTCTCGGTGAAGCATGCGAAGCCCCTCATGGTGGTGGCCCTCCTCGTCTCGCTCCCGGCGCTCTACGTCTACCTTGGTACCACCCCGACGTACGACTTCCTCGCGGGGGCCCCCAGCAACCTGGAGTCCGTGAGCGCCTCGAACCACCTGACGTCGGGGTTCGGCGGAGGGAGGCTCAACCCATCCTACGTGGTAGTCTCGTTCGCCCAGACCCTCTGGAACGGGAGCGCGTTCGACGCCTACGAGATGGGGGTGATTGAGAACATGTCCAGCTACCTGGCTTCCAATCCGGACATCGCCAACGTCACCGGCCCGACGATGCCCTTCGGCCATGCGGTCGCGTATTCCTCCGCGGCGATAGCGCATCCGAGCAACGCGCTGGACGCGCAGACCAGGACGGCGATGCTCCAGACCATCGGGAGGGACAACAAGACCGCCCTTATCACGCTGACCTTCAGGATCGACCCCTCTTCGACGAAGGCCCTGGACGACGCCCAGGGGATCCGGAACTACCTCCACGCCAACTACGACGCCAAGCCCGACGTCGCCCAGGTCCTCCTGGGAGGGGCATCGGGCGGAATCGTCGACACGAGGCAGGTCGCCACTGCCCAGTTCAACCTCGTCGTCCCGCTCGTCGCGGTGGGCGTCGCTCTTGTCCTCTTCATAGTCCTCGACTCGCTCGTCCTGCCGATCTTCGCGCTCATCTCCGTGCTGATGAGCATCATCTGGACGCTCGCCCTGACGGAGGTCGTCTTCAAGCACTTCTACAACTACGACCTCCTCTTCATCACGCCACTCTTCCTATTCGTCACGCTCCTCGGGCTGGGGATGGACTACAACATCTTCATCCTCACGAGGGTCCGCGAGGAGAGCCGCAAGGACAACGACAGGGACGAGGCGGTCATCAGGGCCATCGAGAACACGGGAGGGGTGATCTCCGCGGCGGCGGTCATCCTCGCAGGCTCCCTAGGTGCGCTCATGCTTTCGGGCGACCTGCTCCTCAAGCAGATAGGCTTCGCCTTCTCGTTCTCCATCCTGGTGGACGCCCTCTTCGTCCGCACCTACCTCGTCCCCGCGGTGATGTCCTTCCTGGGGCGGTGGAACTGGTACAACCCGGCCTCGGTCTTGAAGAGGTCTAGGGAGCTCTACCAGGAACCCGCGGCCGCGCCCTCCTGATTCCAAGGAGTCAGGCTTGGACGGTGGGCTTCGGCGCCGGCACGGCTTCGGCGCTCGGGCGGAACTCCTTCAGGAGCCTCTCGCAGACGGTGCAGATCGAGACGTCCCTAGGAAAGTCCTTGAACTTCACGGACCGGAGCTTCCAGGTCGGCCTCCTCTTGGCCGCGATAGCCCTCGCCCTCTCCATCGCGTCGAGCTGGAGGTCGTAGTAGAACCCGCCCGCCTCCTTGAGGTAGTCGATGCCGTCGATGAGCATCATCCCGCTTAGCCTGGCGATGTACCCCAGCCTCTGGTACTCCACGTCGTGGAGGTCCTTCTCCCTCTTCAGCTTGCGGTTCGTCCTCTTCTCGAACTCGTTGAGCCTCTCCGCTATCGACGCCCTCTGGGACTCGTCCATCGGCGTCCCGCTCACGCGGATGACCGCGCCCTTCCTCACCGAGTAGGAGACCTCGTCGAGCTCCTTCACGGTGCTCCGGGCCTCCTCGATGAGGGCGCCGAGGAAGTGTATCGACTTGAACTGGTCGGCGTTCTGGAGCACGAACGCGAGGTCGAACTCCTTGAGGGCGTCGGGGACGCCCTCCCTCCACTTGGCGGAGTTCGAGACCAACGCCTCCCTCGCGGCCTTGGTCGCGGCGATATCCTTTGCGATCTTCACCTCGTCCTCGGTGTCCCCGCTGAGCGCCGAGTTGATCTCGCTCGAGGTCCTTCCGCAGAGCCAACATGCGGCTTCGTCGGAGGGCGACGGGGCTGAGGCTGCTTCCTTCGGCAAGAGAATCGCTCAGGCCGCGGCAGATGGTGAAATAAGGGTTACATTCCGCCGAGCCCCGCCCCTGAAGTGCTCCCGAGGCGCAGGGCGGCAGAAAGCGCTACTAGCCGGGGTTTGATACTGGGGTGGGGGCGCGCGAGTTGTCCATAAGGATACACGTGGCTGGTCACCTGAAGGATTACACAGGCAGGTCGGTGGAGCTGGAGATACAAGGCGCGAAGGACATCCTTGACGTCATCGCTCAGCTCGACGCTCGGTTCCCGGACATCAAAGACAGGATCTTCGACGAGCACGACCGGACGAGGCCTTACATCAACATCTACGTCAACGAACAGAGCATCAGAGACCTCGAAGGGGAGTCGACGAAGACGAAGGATGGAGACGTTATCTACATCCTCCCCTCGGTAGCTGGAGGGAAAGGCGAGTTGTCAGCCGAAGGGGGTTTGGCAAGGTGAAGGCGCGGAGCCTCGTGATGCTGGGCACGAAGAAGGGGGTCTTCGTCTTCGAGTCGCTTGACGGGAGAAGGACTTGGAAGTCCTCCGGCCCTCACTTCAAGGGCACTTCGATATACCACGTGACGCTTGACCCGAGGAACAAGACGATGCTCGCGACCGTCGACAATTTCATCAAAGGCCCCACCATCGCAGTCAGCCGAGACCTCGGAAGGACGTGGAAGGAGGGGAAGAAGCCGCCCCGGTTCCCAAAGGGCTCCGACTGGAGCGCGAAGCAGGTCTGGCACATAGAGCCAGGGGTCGAGGAGGAGCCCGGGGTCGTCTACTGCGGGGTCGACCCGGCAGCGCTCTTCAGGAGCGAGGACGGCGGCCAGACCTGGGCGTTGAACGAGGGCCTTTACAACCACGAGACAAGGAAGAAGTGGAACCCTGGCGCCGGGGGGCTCTGCCTTCACTCGATACTCGTGGACCCCAGAGACCCCGACACTATGCACGTCGCGATCTCTGCCGTCGGGATACTCAAGACAACAGACGCCGGCGAGTCATGGTCCTTCAAGAACGACAACCTCCTCGCCGAGTTCATGCCCAACAAGTACCCGGAATACGGGCAGTGCCCGCACCATCTAGTCCGCCACCCCTCGCGCCCCGACGTCATCTACCAGCAGAACCACTGCGGCGAATACAGGAGCGACGACAACGGGGAGACGTGGAAGGAGATCGTCGGCAACCTCCCGTCGCGGTTCGGCTTCCCAATCGCGGTCGACTTCAACGACCCCAAGAGGGTCTACGTGGCGCCTGAGGAGTCTGGTGCGGCGCGCCTCCCCCCCGACGGGAGGTTCCTCGTGTGGGCCTCCGAGGACGAGGGGAAGAGTTGGTCCGCGATGGGGACCGGCCTCCCCAAGCGCTCGTTCTACAACGTATACAGGGAGGGGATGGACACCGACGAGGAGGACCCCTCCGGCGTCTACGTCGGGACTGGCACGGGCCAGCTTCTCTTCAGCAGGAACGGGGGCAGGAGGTGGAGCCTGATCGCCGACGGCCTCCCCCCGATCTTCTCTGTCAACGCGGCCAGCGCCTAAGAGCCGCTTCGCGGGCGTCCGAGAGGTTTAACGCAGCGCGCGACTGGGGAATGGCGAGGGCGAAGAATGGCCAAAGTCACGGTGCACCACGACAGGCTCACCCGCTATTCGAGCATAGGCATGATGCTGCTCGGTCTCTTCACCCTCCTCTTTGTGAGCGGGCTCATCGGCATAATCCTGATCGTCGTGGGGTACGTCATGTTCCGGTATTATCGGCGGCAGGCAAAAGGCTCACAAGCCGCGCTCGAAGCTTCCGCCAGCCCGAGTCCTGCCTTGGTAAAGGAGAAAGAAATTCATGTCGTCGTCAGGGTCCCTTGCAAGCACTGCGGTGTGTTGAATGACCAACTTCGAACCAAATGCGAATCCTGTGGCGCTCCGCTGAAATAGGTCGGAACGACTACGCTGAACGAGACTGGCTTTGCTGATGCAGTCTCCAGATTTCATCCCTGGGAGCAGTGCTTACGACAGTCCTTGACTTGCCTCTTGTCAAGACGACCTTCCCCCTCGTGAATCTTCCAACTACGCTTGCGCTAGAGTTGACAGAAGAGATAGCATCCAGTACACGGTCCTCTTTGCCCGGCTCAACCGAGAGAAGTAGCGTGCCGGAACTAATCAACTTCAGCGGGTCTACTCCCACAACGGCGCAAACCTTCAGGGTTTCCATGGATATAGGAATGCTTTCTTGCGCCACTTCAAGGCCTAGGCCTGAAGCGGTTGCAATCTCATAGAGTGCCCCGATAACCCCTCCTTCGGTGCAGTCATGCATCGCATGCACTACTCCTGTCTTGTAGGCTGACACAGCCTCCTTTACCACGCTCATCTTCTCGAAATACTTCTCCGCATCCGCGACTCCTTTTCCGCCGAGCCGCTTACGATACCGCTTATCACTCCCGATGATTGCGGTTCCTTCCACTCCGGCGGTTTTCGTCATCAGGAGTGAGTCACCGTCACGTGCTCCGGCTGCGGTCACGAACGAACTTGCGAAAGCGAATGCTGTGGTAATGATGATAGGTCTGTCCAACCCGGGGCTGAGTTCGGTATGGCCGCCGACGATGGCGATTCCAAGACGCCTGGCCGTCTCGTGCATTTCGGACGAAATAGTTCTCACATCGCCTTCGGAGGCGTGTTCCGGGAGGAGTATTATCGATTGCATGAACTCGGGCCTGTTCCCGCTCGTCGCGACGTCGTTCGCGCTGACGTTGACCGCGTACCAGCCCGCCCTCTCGCTCACCCCCGTTATCGGGTCGGACGAGACGATGAGGTACCTGCCCTTGGCCTTCTCTCCCCCGAGCCTCACCACCCCAAAGTCCAGCCCGAGCGAGGGCTCGACGACGACCCTCCTCGACCTCGCCCCGGTCATCCCGAAGAGGTACCTCCCCATGACGTCCGGCGGGAGCTTCCCCAGAGAGAGCCTCGAGCGCCCCTTTTTGTCCTTCAAGTCGACCGACAAACGCGGGTCAGCGCTGCCCTTTCTGCTGCTCGTTGAGCCACTTGGCGGCCGCGCTGTAGACGGGGTTATTGCCCAGGTCTATCACGGGGATGGTCACGCTCGTCTCCTTGTACACCAGGCCGGGCTTGTACTCCGGCATCTCGGAGTATCCTACCCAGAGCCAGTGCACGCGCCCGTCAAGGTTCTCCTTCGTTATCATCTCGTTCTGAGGGAAGGTCTCCCTCCACATCACCAGTCCCTCCGCCCACTGGAAGTTCGGGGCTACGCTCCCCACCGGCATCCCCGTGCACCTCATCCTGATCAGGTCCTCGAGGGCGAAGCGCTGGTGCTCGTGGACTATCAGCTCCTCGTAGGGCTTGAACGAGATCTTAACCAAGACGGTCGGGCGGCTCGGCGCGCGCGGCGCTTTTAACTTTCTTAGCGCTCCAGAAGAGAGCGGTGGAGGAGTATCGGGGCGTCGTAGAAGAGCGCGATCGCGATGGCGTCAGAGGCCCTGTACCCTCGCAGCAGCATCTCCTTCCCCCTCCCGACGAACTGGAGGTCAGACCTCAGCACGCTCCCCGAGGGGTACACCTCGATACCCGCGAGATGGAGGCCCTGCTTCTCCGCGAACTCCTCTATCATGTTGTAGACCGACGGGATCGACGAGCGGTCCCCTTTGTCGAACCTCGACATGTGCATCGCGGTCTCCCCAGAGAACGCTCGCATCGTGAAGGTCCCGTCCGCCTGCGCCTTCAGGAGGACGAGCCCCTCGAGGCCGTCCTCGTCGGCAAACCCGACCTCGGCGACCTTGACGGTGACGAAATCGCTGACCTTAGCCTCTGCCATGCGGCCAAATTAAGTTCGGCCTTCTAATAAATCCTTACGGCGCCATGGCGAACTCTTTCTTCATGGCCTTGATCGACTCCTCTGTGACGGAGAGCCCCTCGCGCACCTCGGCCGCCTTTTCGTACTTGATGCCGACCGTGATCATGTTCACGTAGGCCTGCAGCTCCTTCATCCTGGCCATCGTGCCGGGCCTCTCGCGGGCGAGCCTCCCTATCTCGTTGTTGAGAGCGAAGATGTCCTGGAACGACCGGTCCTTGGAGGATTCGTCGCCTCCCATCACCCTCTCGGCGGACGACTTTACCCGGTAGAAGGCGGCCTCGATGCCGTCGACCCTTCCCGTCATCTGCTACACCGGACAAGACTGGGTGGTGCGTGAATGGTGGCCGAGCCGCCGCGCGCCTCGGGTCACTTGGCCTGGGGAGGCTGCTGGGCCGGCGGCTTGTTGACCTGCTTGTTGACCGCGTCAGCAAGGTAGTGTCCCTTGACCGTGACCTTGACGTCCTTCACGCCCTTCACCTGCTGGGCGTAGTTCTTCATGTCCTGCGATATCTTCAGGGCGAAGATTGGGGGACAGTAGGGCGTCGTCGCGTGGTACTCTATCACGACGTTCCCGTCCTGGACCTCGAGCTTGTCGATGAGGTTCATCTCGACGATGGGCATGCCTATCTCTGGGTCCACGACCTTCGCAAGCTGGCGCTGGACCTCCTTCAGGTCTACCTCTTCGACTGCGGACATAACAGAAACCAAGGGTTTTAGGAGTTATTTAGGGGTTTGCGGGCTCGCGCCTAGCCGTATATCCCGCCGCGCTCGCGGCGGACGTCCGGAAGCGGCTCGTCCACGCCCTCCGTCTCCAATTCCTTGGCGCGCACCACCAGCTCCTTCACGTTGACCTCGAAGTCCAGCATCTTCGAGAGCACGCCGATGATCTTGATCAGGGACCGCGGGTGCGGGAGGGGCTCCCCGTGGTCCACCCCGACCTTGTAGCCCCTCATCCCGTAGTCTCCGGACATCCCGACCACTAGGTTGGCGAAGAAGGGGCCCGGCTCGCCCCTCGTTATCGTGACGCCCAGACCCTCGAGCTCCTTGACGCCGGCCGCATCTGAAGCGAACCCGACAGGCTTCAACGGGAACCCGGGAGGGAGAGGAGACTCGGACCACCTCGCGCCCACGGATATCGCCACCTTGGCCCCAAGCTGGCTCGCGTAGGAGAGTACGCTGTTGGCGTACTCTTGCTGGTCGTCGAAGGGGGAGCCGTCCCCGGCCAGCATGATGATCCGCCTCTTCCCGGCGAAGGAATAGAAGCTGTTCGAGCGGAGCCGCGCGAGGCCGTCGTCCCCTATGGCGACGTCGGCCGGGAGCGAGGAGGAGTAGAGGGTCGCGAACCGCGTGAAATCCATCTTCCGGAGCAGGAACCTGGCGAGCTCCCTCGCGTGAGAGTAGAGCCCCTCGTACTGGGGGACCATCGTGGACAGCGCGACGATGAGGACCGAGTCCTCCACGGCAGGCCGCCCGTCTACCTCTAGCCTCTCCCACATCGGGACCTCGGGGGTCCGACCGCCGCGCCCAATAAAAGAGCATCGATTCGGGCCGGGCTCTCAGCGCTTCTTCGCGGCCATCATGTAGAACCTGCCTCCCCAGCTCCTCAGCTCGACCTCCGTGCCGAGGCAGCGGGACAGCTTCTCGCTCGTGAGGGTCGCCCCTATCTCCCCCGAGCCGACCACCCGCCCCCCTCTCAGCAAGAGGGCGTGGGTGAACCCCGGCGGGATGTCCTCCGTCCTGTGCGTCACCTCGATGAAGGACGGCCCGCCCCTCCTCGAGAGCAGGGGCGCGAGGCCGTCGAGGAAGCTCTCCCGCGCGGCGATGTCTAGCCCCTCGCAAGGCTCGTCGAGGACGAGCAGCCTCGGCCTCGCCATCATGGCCCTGGCGATGGCGACCTTCTGCCTCTCCCCCTGAGAGAGCTTTGAGAGCGTCTTCCCGAGCTGCATGCCGCACCCTATCGCCTTGAGGAGGGACGTCGCCCTGGCGACGTCGGCCGCCTTCACCTTCCCCCACACCCGGACCGAGCCGAACTTTCCGCTCACCACCAGGTCGAGGACCTTCTCGTCCCCGTCGATCATCGAGTCTAGATAGGAGCTCGCAAGGCCGGTCTCGGTCCTCAGCTCGCGGAGGTCGGAGTCGCCGAACCTCCTCCCCAGGACAGAGACCGACCCGCTCGAAGGCCACCTGTATCCGTTGATGATGCTCAGGAGGCTCGTCTTCCCCGCCCCGTTGGGGCCTATCACGACCCAGTTCTCTCCCGGCAACACGTCCCAGTCGACGTGACTGAGCACCCTCTTCCCGTCGAGGACGAGGCTGACGTTTGAGAGGGAGACGACGGGGGCGGGGCTGTCCATCCGACCGGGGTCGGCGCCCCCTGCCGTCGCTTTAACCTTGGTCCAGGGCCGGCCCGGGAAAGCAATAACAACGGCGCATGGCAAGCGGGCACGGGCAAGTTGGAGCTAGTCGAGCTGGCCGCGTCCCTCATCGGGTTCAGGACCGAGATCCCGCCGGGAAACGAAGAAGGGTGCGCCCGATACATACACGACTTCCTCGCTGACCTCCGCGTCGAGGGGGCAGAGCTTCGTCTCGACAGGTTCGAAGCCGGAAGGGCGAACATCGTGGCCAGGTTCGGCCCGAAGGAGCCCGGCCTCCTGCTCGGCGGTCACATCGACGTCGTGCCTGCGGGAGACGAGTCAGCCTGGTCCTCCCCTCCGTTCGAAGGGGTCGTCAAGGGCGGGAGGCTGTATGGCAGGGGAGCCGCTGACATGAAGACGGGGCTCGCTGCGATCCTCAAGGCGATCGAGGCGACGTCGAAGAGGAAGATGCGCCGCGGCCTGCTCTTCGTGGCCACCGCGGGGGAAGAGGTGGGGTTCGACGGCCTCAAGGCGATCTACGCGCGCAAGCTCATCCAGGAGGGCGCGGCGAGGCTCGGCGTCATGGGGGAGCCGACGAGGCTGAGACCGATCCGGGCGCACAAGGGTCTGGCCGACTTCCGGATCACCGTCAGGGGCAGGAGCGGCCACGCGAGCAAGCCGGAGCTCGGGGTCAACGCGATAGAGAAGTGCGCGAGCATCGTGGAGGCGCTCTCCGCCTGGAGCCGCAGCCTCGGCAGGGCTCCCGACAGAGAACTGGGGAGCACGATCGCGACGCCCACCGTGGTCAGGGGAGGGACCAAGAGCAACGTGATTCCGGACTCGTGCGAGCTGATCGTGGACTCGCGGTGGGTGCCGAAGCACGGGACCGCCTTCGTCGAGAAGGGCCTGAACTCGATGGTCGCCTCCCTCAGGAGAAAGGACCCGACGCTGGACGCGCGGGTCGAGCTGCTCTACGACAGTCCCTCGTTGAAGCTCCCCCGAGCCCACCCAGCCGTGAGGCTCGCGGAATCGCTCAGCGGATTCAAGTCGGAGGTCGCGCCCTACGGCACAGAGGCCGCGCTCTACGCGGAGCACGGCATCCCCTCAATAGTCCTCGGCCCAGGAAGCCTGAAGCAGGCCCACGTGATCGACGAGTTCGTGGAGCTCGGCGAGGCGAAGAAGGCCCTCTCCATCTACGCCAGGATTATCGAGTCCGTCTGCGTGGCCTAGCGCGGTCAGACGAAGGCGAAGGCGCTGCCGATGACGAACAGGATCCCCGCAGCGACCGCCCCGATCAGCAACGTCTCGAGCCCGCTCCTCAGGGGCTTCCGCTTCACTATGCGCCCCTTCCACTCTCCGGCAGCGAAGAGGAATATCAGGGACACCGCGACCGAGGCCGCCACCGCGGATGACTTGACCGTGAACACATAGTAGGGTGCGAGGGGGACGAATGAGCCGACCAGGAAGGAGAGGCCGATGACCGCCCCCAGCTTGTAGGGGTTCTGGAGGTTGTGCTCGTGGACGTGCAGCTCGTTCGTCAGCATGTCCTCCAGGAACTTCTTCTTGTCGGTCAGAAGCCTGGCAACCACCATGTCAGACTCTTGCTCGGTCAGGCCCTTGTCCATGTATATCCACTTCATCTCTGACTTTTCCTCCTCCGTCTCGTACTCCATCTCGTAGGCCTCCCTGTTGGAATCGGCCCTGAAGAGGTCGTGCTCGGACCGCGCGCTCAGGATCCCTCCGAAGAACATGGAGACCGTGCCAGCGAGCATGGCCGCGAGGCCTGCGAACCGTATCAGCGCGTCGCCGGAGACGGCCCCGCCGAATCCCGTGAGGAAGGCCAGGTTCGTCACGAGCCCGTCGGCCAGGCCCAACGCGGATGCTGAGATCAGGCCTCTTCCTGAGATGTGCGGGTGCCTCTCCACGTATGCGTCGTGCGCAGTCGTCTTTGATCCGTGCGCCGCGACCCCGTCGGTGGGCACAGTGGAGGGACGGACTCCCGCGCCGGGGTCTCGCTCTTCTTCCATCCGAGGAAACGTCACCCGCAAGCCCCTCAGACCTTATAGGCGTTTGGTGACCTTCAGTTTTATAACGCGGGGCTAGGGGACGTAATCACATATGTCGCTCATGGATAGACGGGGCGATTATTCGTGGCCGAAGACGGCCCTCGCAGACGTAAGCATGATCCTGGACAAAGGAGTCGTGTCGCTCGACGAAGACATCGGGCTCACGGTGGGCTTCCGGGTGGTGGGCGGGCTCAGGGAGTCCTTCGCTCCGAACGTCTGGACGATTGCCTGGGAAGACAACGACAAGCTGGTGAGGCTGATGATGGACACCACGGTCTCCGCCGGGAAGAGGCTCGCCACCTCGGGGAGGGAGGTAAGGAGAGCGCGGTTCTACTGGAGCAGGGACCCAGACCTTCCCTACAGGATCTGGGCGGCCGTGGTCCATGAGGACGGCGGAGCCCCAATCATCCCCGTCAGCGCGGAGGACGCGAGGTCGAAGTTCCTCGACGTCACCAAGCGGTTCGACATCCCCGCCAAGTCCCTCGGCAGGGGCACACGCAGGCTCGTTGCGAGCGTCAACGTCGCATGGGGGCGCAGGGTGTACATCGAGAAGGGCAAGACCTCTGGCAAGTCAAAGCCCGTCGAGGTCAAGATAGAGTGAGCTCGGAGGACGCCTCCACCGTCTCCAGAGTCGAGGTCAAGTGGGTGGAGGACGACCTCTTCCTCGGCAGCGACGAGGCCGGCCACTCGGTGGTCTTCGACTCTGCGCTCCCGACGCCGACCAGGACGAAGCCGCGTCCAAAGGGGATAGGCCCCATGAACGCCCTCCTCACATCGCTGGGAGCGTGCTCCGGCATGGATGTCGCCGCGATCCTTCTCAAGAGGAAACAGAGGCTAGTCTCGCTGACGGTCGAGGTCTCGGGCAAGCGCCCGAAGTACGGCTACCCGAAGCCTTTCACGGAGATCCACCTGAGGTATCTCGTGGGAGGAGCGGCCCTCGAGGAGAAGTACGTGAAGGAGGCGGTGACCGACAGCATCAAGAAATTCTGCAGCGTGGCCGCCACCATCAACGCCAAGGCCTCTGTCTCCTTCTCCTACGAGATAGCCCGGGCCTAGATCGTCAAGACGATCTTCCCGAAGTGCTCGCTCTTCTCCATCCTGACCTGCGCGTCTCCCGCCATGCTGAGAGGCAGCGTAAAGTCCACGACGGGCCTCAGCTTCCTCTGCTTGAAGAGCTCCAGGACCCTGAGCAGCTCCCCGCTCCCTCCCATGTAGCTCCCGAATATCGTGATCTCCCTGGCGAAGACGTACCTGAGGTCCGTGACCGCATCGTACCCGGTCGTCGCCCCGCACGTGACTATCCTCCCCCCCTTCGCGACCGACCTTAGGCTCTCCTCCCAGGTTGCCTTGCCCGGATGCTCGATTACCACGTCCACTCCCTTCCCGTCGGTGTACTTTCTCGCCTCGTCAGAGACCTTCGTGGTCTTGTGGTTCACGGTGTGGTCGGCGCCGAGCTCCACCGCCTTCGCGAGCTTAGAGTCGGTGCCCGCCGTCGCGATCACGCTGGCGTTGTACGCCTTCGCTATCTGGATAGCCGCGACCCCGACCCCGGAGCCCGCCCCGAGGACCATCACCGTCTCCCCGGGCTTGACCTTGGCCTTCGTCACGAGCATGTGGTAGGCAGTCAGGAAGACCAGCGGGACGGAGGCCGCCTGCACAAAGTCCATCCTCTCGGGCTTGGGCAGGACGTTCCTCGAGGGGACGGCGACCAGCTCCGCGTACCCGCCGTCGGACTCGTTCCCGATGACCGAGTAGTGGCGGCACTGGTTGTCCGAACCGCTTAGGCACCTCTCGCACCTCCCGCACCCGACCCCCGGGCTCACTATCACCTCCATCCCCTTCCGCAGCCCCTTCTCGTGCGGGGGGGCCTCCTCGACCACCCCGGCGATGTCGCAACCCGAGATGTGGGGAAGCGGGGGCTTGGAGTAGGGCGGCCCTATCCGCCCCCATATGTCGAGGTGGTTCAGGGCGCAGGCCTTGACCCTGATCAGCGTCTCGTCGGGGCTCTTGATGACGGGGTCGGGCGCGTCCTCGTACTGGAGCACCTCGGGCCCGCCGTGCTGATGGAATCTGACCGCCTTCATGCGTCCGTCCCGCCGGACCGCCCCCTTATACGAGATACCGTCCGCCGCCCTCACTCCGGAGGGCGCAGGCGGGTGAAGATGAGGCCGAGCGCGAACCCCCCGACTATCCCGAAGAGGTGGGCGTAGATGTTGACGCCGGGCCCCGAGCTCTCGATGAAGATGAAGGCCGCGTAGACGAGCGCGAGCGCTATGTTGACGGCGCTGCGGTTCCTCGCGGCGTAAGACCCTATCAGCCCGAAGATCGCCCCGGAGGCCCCGCCTGTCTGGACGTCGAGCGGGATCAGGAAGAGGGAGACCGCGTCCCCCAGGAGCCCTGCCCCGAAGTAGATCGCGAGGTACTCCCCCCTCGAGTAGGATATCTCGTTCAGCCTCCCGAAGTAGTAGAGCGCGATCATGTTGAAGCCGATGTGGAAGACGTCGAAGTGCACGAACATCGCCGTGAAGACCTGCCAGTACTCTCCCCCGAAGAAGGAGCTGCCCGTCTGCGCCAGCGTCGAGTAGAGCGGGGCGCCCCCGACCTGGAGCACGACGTAGACTGCGACGTTCGCGGCCATCAGGGAATATGTGACGAGCATCGAGCTCTTCTGCCCGTACTGCATCGGGGAAGGGAACATCAACGCGCTTTCAGCTGGCTGACCTTCGTTTCCTTAAAGAAGCATCGGCGAATACTTTCACTCTACTCTCCCCCAAGTATGGTTATATACAAAGAGCGAAGAAATTTTCTTCTGCGATGAGCTCCCATCACTCTCTCTTCAAGAACGAGAGCGTGCTCGTCCCGGAATACGTCCCTGCGACGACCCCGCACAGGGGGGTCCAGATGAGGGAGCTGGAAGCCTACTTCCAGGGCGTGGCCGAGCGCCCCCAGAGTGTCAGCCAGAACGTGCTGCTGCACGGGCCCGTGGGGTGCCATCGTAAAGGACAGCTAGTTTTGATGTTCGACGGGTCGTTCAAACGTGTTGAAGATGTTAAGGAAGGAGACACGCTGATGGGCCCGGATAGCGCCCCGAGAAGAGTGCTCGAGACGGTACACGGCTTTGGAAAGATGGTCAAAATCCGACCGACCAAAGGAAAGCCGTTTGTGGTCTCAGAAGACCACATTCTGACAATCATACAAACGCGCTTGAAGAAACATCCACGGAAACCATGCGAAGACACCGAAGGGATAATCAAAGACATCAGAGTAAGCGAGTTGCTAAAGGCGGCAAAATGGCGTATCGGGCCTAAAGGGCTTTACAAGTTGCTGAGGACTGGGGTGGACTTCCCTCAGATACCGATGGGACCAATTGACCCCTACTTTCTCAGCGTGTATCTGGGAGACGGAAGTAGTGCCAATGGCCTGAACACCTACACTTCGGCCGACCCAGAAATCGTTACCGTCGTAAATGGCCAAGCTGAAAAATACTTACTGAAAATACACCAATATCCGGCAGGACAAGCCCAAGAACATTACCTGACACCGGGGAGGACGGGTGGACAAACCCTACGAAACGGGCTAGCTAGGGATTTGATAGCGCTAGGGCTCTACAAGAAAACGGGTGAATCAAAATTCATTCCACCCCAGTACAAATTCGGATCTAGAAGTACGCGCCTCGAAGTTCTAGCTGGAATACTGGACACTGACGGCCATCTGGAAAACGGATGCTACGACTACGTGTCGGAATCAAAACAGCTCGCGGAGGATGTAGCGTTTGTAGCAAGAAGCCTTGGGTTCTACGCTTACCTGCGGAAGAAATATTCTCACGACCAATTTGGTCATGAGGGGTTGTATTGGCGAGTAGGAATCTCGGGTGAAGTGTCTAAAATTCCTACTAGGGTTAGGAGAAAACAGGCGGCGCCAAGGAGACAGAAAAAGAGCGTTCTAAGGACGGCCTTCACGCTAGAACCCCTCAGGGAGGGGGAAGAATACTTCGGTTTCAGGGTCGATGCCGACCAGCGGTATCTCCTGGATGATTTCACGATAACGCACAACTCCGGGAAGACCATGCTCGCGAAGAAGCTCGGCGTGGCGCTGGAGAAGAAGGCTGCGGGCTACGGCAACCGCGTCAAGTTCCTCCACGTGAACTGCAGGATCGACAGGTCGCTGGTGGCGATATTCAACAAGGCGCTCCGGAGCCTCGGGCACGTCTACCCGTCGAGGGGGCTCAGCTTCGAGGAGCTGCTGCAGGCGCTCTTCGAGGAGCTGAGGAGGGACAGGGTGCACATGGTGGTCGCGTTCGACGAGGCCGACTCCCTCGTCGAGTCCGACCCTTCCTCGCTCTACACGATAACCAGGATCCGGGAGATATCGCCGGACACCCAGGCCTTCTCCTCTCTCCTGATCTCGAAGACGCTGGACTACGTGAAGATGGTCGACCTGAGCACGCTCAGCTCGCTGCAGCGGAACGCGATATCGCTCGACCCGTACTCCGCCGAACAGCTCTATGACATACTGCTCTATAGGAGCCAGCTGGCATTCCGCGAGGGGTGCATCGACGACGAGTCGCTCCAGATGGCCGCCGAGATAGCCAGCGTCTACGGCGACGCGCGGTACGCCATCGAGCTGATCTACAGGGCAGGCAAGAAGGCGGAGGCGACCGACTCGGGCAAGGTGATGCCGGAGCACGTGAGGCTCGCGAAGGAAGGCGTGCCCCCGGAGTTCAGGAAGGAGGAGCTGGTCTATCTCGACAGGCACCAGCGCGTCATGCTGATGGCCATCTCGGGCATGCTCAAGAAGAGCGACTCCGCGTCCGCGACCATCGGGGAGGTGGAGAAGAGCTACAACGCCCTGTGCGAGTCGATGGGCATAGCCCCGAACCATCACACCCAAGTCTGGAATGACATCAACGAGCTCGCGAGGAAGGGGATCATCGAGGCGCAGCTCTCGGGCAAGGGATTCAGGGGGAGGACCACGATGATAGGGCTCTCGAGGGTCTCGGCCGAGCATCTGATCGAAGAACTACACAAAGAAGCGCAGTGACCAGCACGATGGCAGCAAGAAAGGCGCCGCAGGTCGAGGAGCTCTTCTCCTCGTACGGGCGGGTGAAGATAATGGGCATAATGATGGAGAGCAACGAGCTCAACATCTCCGAGATCACGCGCCGGTCGGGGATATCCCACTCTTCGGTGGAGGTCCACCTGGAGCTCCTGGTCGAGCTCGGCCTCCTGACCGAGAAGAGGTTCAACAGGATAAGGATCTTCAAGGTCAACCACTCGAACCCCTACACTAACGCGGTGGGCCGCTTCCTCTCGGAGTGGAGGTCCATCTCGTCCGGGTCGTCCGGCCAGGCGGTGGCCAGGGCGTTCAGTTAGAGGGAAGGAAGCCCCGCCGCTCAGGCCTTCAGATGGACGTCGAAGGTCTCCGAGTACGCATCGAAGACCGACTTCTCCGGGGCGTGGTCAGCGCAGAGGCAGAGCGTCGAGACTCTCGTCCTGTCGCACGACGACAGATAGGGGCACCCTGGGCACGATTCCTTTCCGCATACGAAGCACCTGAGGGTGAGCTCCACCTCCTCTCCGGCGGCGGCGCGCACCGTCCTGACCGCAGCCTGCAGGTCTGTCCCCGAGTCGAGCTTGAAGCCCATCGCCTTGTCATAGACGACCCCCTGCTTCATCAGCGCGGAGAAGACGTCCCTTCCCACCCTGGGAAGGTCGAACCACCCTCCCACCAGTATCCTCTTCTTCGCCACTACCTCGCCGCCTCCTTCTGGAGGAACTTGTCGTAGGACTCCAGGACGTCCGGGTCGGCGTCTAGGCCCAGGGCGCGCTCCATCCCCTCCCTGAACTGCTTCTTCGAGCAGAGCGCAAAGACGTAGGGGAGGTCCTGGGAGCGCGCGCTCATCCCGCTGGTGTGGGCCTTCGCCGCGTACTTCACTGAGATCTCGCGGATTTTCTTCGAGTCGTTCCAGACGCGCACCAGGACTGGGAACGGAAGGTCGTCCTGCCCCGTGTACTTCACTCCCCTGCCCTTGACCAAGGGGAAGAGCCCCTCGACGAAGAGCCTGTCGAGGTAGCGCAGCATCCGCCACTCGCCCGACTTCATCATCCTCCCTATGAGAAGGTCCGCGCTCGAGACGGTCTGAAGCGCCCTCGCCAGCTCCGGCGCCGGCAGCCCTGACTTCACGACGCTCCTGTGCATCTCCCTGACCTTCTCGAACGGGGACATCGAGACGGCCCGGAGGGAGGCCAGCGCCTCCTCCTTGTCCGCCGCCCCGAAGAACCCGTTGAAAGCCTCGCTGACAGTGCGGTCGGTGTCCTTGTATCGTCCTCGGCTGTCGCCGTCCCCTCCCTGCGATCGCTGCTGGCTGCCCTGGAGCAGATTGATCGCCTGCCTGACGTCGCCCGCCGACTCGCGCACGTATCGCCGGAGCTCCTCCTCGCCGACGGCCAGGCCCTCGCCTCGAGCGACCTCCCTGAGATACATCTCTACCTCCCTCGGCGGCGGCGGCCTGAACCGCACCGCAAGGCAGGAGCTGGACAGCTTCTTGATCTCGTCGGAGTCCGGGTCGTTCGCCGCCATCACGATGGGGTTCTGGCTCTCCTTCACTGATTCCTTGATGAACTCGACCGCGCCGTAGTCCGCCCTCCCGGCCAGTCCGTCGACCTCGTCGAGGAATATCAACGACCGCTCGCCGAAGAGGCTGACGGTGCCCATCACCTCGCCCATGCGCTTCCTCAGCATGTCCTTCGTCCTCACGTCGCTCGCGTTGAGGTCCACCAGGTTCATCCCGTTCTCCTTTGCCAGAAGGTTCACGAACGTGGTCTTACCGGTGCCCGGAGGCCCCATCAAGAGCGCGGCCTTCGCCCCGGGCTTCCATTTGGAGAGCCACGCGCTGAGGACGAGCCGCGACTCCTCGTTCCCGATGAGCCTATCGATTGCCTTGGGCCGGTACTTTTCGGACCACATCTTCCTAGAACGCCCCCCCGATGAAGACGATGAGCCCCACCAACATCCCCAACAAGGCGGTCTTCTTCACTGAGAGCGCCCCCTTGATGTCGGCGTGGGTCACTATCCTGTATGCGAGATAGACGAACGCGATGTCAGGAAGCACTACGCCGAACTTGTAGAAGACGTTGACCGAGATGAGCAAGAGCGGCAGGACGCTCGTCACCACCGCCGCGAGGAAGAACGCTGCCCCCAGCAGCGAGGCGGCCCGCATGCCGTGGACGCTAGCGTACGACCGCACCCCCCTCTTCTGGTCCCCAGGGACGTCCGCCATCGCCTTGACCACCTCCCTGCCCACCCCCGCAAGGAACGACGTCGAGGCCATGAACAGGAGGAGCGAGTCGAGGACGCGCCCTCCGGAGATGGCCCCGCCGTAGATGAAGGGTATCGCCAGGGACGACGCGACTATCAGGTTGCCGGCGACGCCGTACTTCTTGGCCCGGAAGTCGTAGAGCCAGGCGAGGAAAGAGTAGAGGGCCACTATCAGGACCGCCTCGAGGTCGAGAAGCAGGGCCGCCGCCGCGAATCCCACCACCAGCATGAAGACGGCGATCCCGACCGCGCCGTTCCTCGAGACCTGTCCGCTGGGGAGCGGCCTCGTGGGCTGGTTCACCCTGTCCACCTCGATGTCGTAGTAGTCGTTGACCACCATCGAGAAAGCGCAGATCGCAAAGCCCGTGACGAACCCCAGGGCTATCGCCGGCGGGGAGGCCGCCGCGGGCCTTGATACGAAGTACCCGATGATGACGGCGAAGCCGATCATCGCGCAGTTGACGGGCCTGAGTATCGCGATCGAAGCCCGGAGGTTCAAGGTCGCTGCGCCAGAGTGCCCCTACTTGCGGAAGGTCGCCTTGGTCACCCTGTAGTAGATGACCTCCCCCCTGCGCTCTATGACCGCGACGATCGCCTCCTTCCCCATCCTGACGATCTGCTTCACAGAGTCCCTGAGGTCGCCCAGGCTCTTCTCGGTCCCCTCGTCGAGTGCGAAGATCACGAACTTGGCCGCCTTGGCGGGAAAGTCCCCTCTTTCATACACCCTGAGGTCGGTCCCGAAGCCGAAGCCGTCCTTGACCACGTAGCCCCTGCTCCTGAGGTCCCTGTAGATGATGAACTTGGTCCACGAATCCTTGACCCTGGCCTGGTCGGCCTTCGCGAACTCCTCGAACGTGACATCCTTCCCCTTCCAATCCTTCAGCCTCATCTTCGCCGAATAGAGGAGGTAGATGGCCTCGAAGCCCTTTAGCCTGATGCCCTTGCCCTGCCGCTCGCCATAGCCCGCCTCCTCGAGCTCCCCGAACCTCTCGCCCTGTTCCACCACCACGGCCCCGCTCTTGTCGACCTTGCCGAGGATGGGATCGTGCGCCTGCTGAGGCTCTTGCGACTTTCCTTCTCGCTCCTGGATCTCCAACTACAATCCGCGAGTCCGCCGAGTCATAATAAGGGTTTCAAGGACTAAGCGCGAATGGCTCTCAATTCCAGAGCGGGTTCGAAGTTCTTCAGCGCGACGAGGGTGCCCAGCACTTTGCAGACGACGGTTACCTCCAGCGGCAGCCCTCCGCCCACCTAGAGTTTGGGCTGGGGGCTAACCACCACCCGAAGGGCGACCCCGAAGACGCCCAAGACCGAGGCCCCCCCCCTCGCAGCTCACGCCTTCCTCTCCTTGCAATAGTCGATGAAGCAAGCTGAGGGCGACTGTTTGGAGGATAAGCGCTACAGAAAGGGCCTGCGTCCGGAAAGCGCCTTTCGACGCAGTCACAAGGAAGACGAGGACTATTGCGACGACGAAGAACTCGAGCAAGAGTATTGCGGTCCTCATGTTGACGCTCAGCGCCTTGTCCGTCGTCAACTGCGCCCAGCTCCCCTCCCGATTGCCAAAGCCCGTGGAAGAGGCTCGCAGACGCTTAATAGACAAAGGCTTTAGAACTCGCCGGCCCCTCACGGCTACTCTTGAAGGAGAACTTCTTCTCGCTACGCACGGTCATGTGGGCCGAGGGACGGGTCAAGATGATCGACCAGACGCTCCTCCCGGGGCGTCTCCTCTATCGGTCCTACTCGGGGTGGGAGGACGTAGCCGACGCGATAAGGCGGCTTGTCGTCCGGGGGGCCCCCGCGATCGGGGTCGCCGCCGCCATGGGGATAGCAGCCACCGCGGTCAACTCGCAGGCCAGGAGCATGGGCTCGCTCCTGCTCGAGCTCGAGAGGGCGGCTTCAGGGCTCAGAGCGACGAGGCCGACGGCGGTGAACCTCTTCTGGGGCATAGACAGGGTGATGGAGGTGGCCGCCCGCTCGAAGGACGTCGAGGGTGCCAAAGAGGCACTGGTCAAGGAGGTCGTCCGGATGGCCGAGGAGGACGTCGCCGCGTGCAAGAGGCTGGGAAGGTTCGGGGCTGACCTCATCGAGGACGGGGACACGGTCATCACACAGTGCAACGCCGGAGCCCTGGCGACGGTCGGCTACGGGACCGCACTGGGGGTGGTGAGGGCCGCGAGCGAGCAGGGGAAGTGCGTCAAGGTCATAGTGCCGGAGACGAGGCCGGCCCTCCAGGGCTCGAGGCTCACCGCGTTCGAGCTCTCCAGGGACGGGTTCAGCTGCACGATAATCTCAGACACCGCCGTCGGGTCGATGATGCAGTCGGGGAAGGTCGACCTTGCGATCGTGGGTGCCGACCGTATCACGAAAGACGGCTACGTCTTCAACAAGATCGGGACATACCAGGTGGCCGTCCTTGCGAGGCGCCACGAAGTCCCGTTCTACCCAGCCGCACCCGCCTCAAGCTTCGACCTGGCGCGGATTCACGAGCAGGTCACGATAGAGGAGCGCCCCGCCGACGAGGTCGCGAAGATACGCGGGAGGCGGATAGCCCCCAAGGGAGTCCCGGTCGCGAACCCCGCCTTCGACATGACGCCCCCCGAGCTCGTCACCGCGATAGTCTCTGACCGTGGCATCATCAGGAGCCCAGTCCAAGACAACATCGCCGCCGTAATTCGTTAATAGCCACGGCGCCCGGCCTCCCCTCGGGCCCGTCGTCTAGCACGGATAGGACACGAGGCTTCGAACCTCGGCGCCGCGGGTTCAAATCCTGCCGGGCCCGCCACTAATACTTCGCCAGAAACGGATCCGAATTCCGCGACCAGGGTTCGTTAACTGTGCCTGGTTTGGGGTTCTGGAAGAGGACCGACGTGACGAACTATGGCTACAGCTAGGTGACGGTCGGCCCGAAGGGGCAGGACCTGCAGCTCGGCGGTGGCAGGTCGGTTCGCCCGACCCTACAGGATGGTCGAAGAACTGGAAGCCTGCAGACGCGCCCCACATGGTCCTCCTAGTGGACGATTGTTACAAGATGTTCGCGGAGCTGCAGGCCAAGGGGGTGGAATTCAGGAGAAAATTGGAAGAGTACCCGCAAAGCGTCTCTGCCACCTTCTCTGATTCCGACGGAAACCTTTTCACCATCCGCGGCCTGCCGCAAAGGGACTCGTGGGACTATGACTGAGAAGAAGACTGCAAAGGCCAAGGGATTCACGGACGAGGAACGAGCCGCGATGAGGGAGCGCATCCAAGAACAGAAGGCGGCGTCGGCCAAGGCGGACGGCGAAAGCGCAGTGCTCGCGAAGATCGCCCAGATGCCGGAACCGGATCGCGCCATGGCCAAGAGGCTCCACACCATCATCAAGGCCAGCGCTCCAATGCTCACGCCAAGGCTGTGGTACGGCATGCCCGCGTACTCCAAGGAGGACGGTGTAGTCTGCTTCTTCCAACCAGCATCCAAGTTCAAGACGAGGTACTCGACGTTGGGCTTCAGCGACGAGGCCAAACTCGACGAGGGCTCCATGTGGCCGAGCGCCTTCGCGCTCAAGGGATTGACTGCCGCCGAAGAGGCAAGGATCGCCTCACTCGTGAAGAAAGCGGTAAGCTGAAGATGAATGCAAGGACCAGTCCTTCCCGGAAAGGCAGGGCTCCCCCTCGTCTGATGGGCTCCAGAATCAAGGGGCAAGGTGACTGGCGAGTCAAGACATTATCGCAGCTGCGCGCTTTGATCAAAAAAGCCGACCCTGCTGCAGTCGAAGAAGTGAAGTGGAGAAAACCCACAAACCCAAAGGGAGTCCCGGTCTGGTCCCATGACGGAATAATCTGCACGGGAGGGATACTCAAAGACGCCGTGAGACTGACATTCCTCAAAGGCGCTCAGATGAAGGACCCAAAGAAACTCTTCAACGCGAGTCTACAGGGCAACGCGCTCCGTGCCATCGACTTCCACAAGGGTGACACCCTAGATGAGGCTTCGTTTGATGCGCTCGTTCTCGAAGCCGTGGGGCTGAACAAGTTGAAAATGCGCGAGCGATCAGTTCTTGGCATGGCAGGCGGCGCGAAATGATCTTGCAAGAAGATACAAAGCTGCTACACATCCAATCCGAAGAAAGCGGGTGAGCCGAGGACCGAGGCCCGGTATGATCCACCTGTTCCCCAGGGCCAGGTCCATACGGCCGGCAGGACAAAAGACTGCGGGGCGTCTCGGGCTTCCTGCGTGAACCTTGAATGGACGGCGCCCAGGGATGGGCTAACCGCTCCGCGGGAGGCCCCCTCTCGATTGCCGAGCGACGCTCAAGATCGCCAGCACCTAGCCATATGGGCTCCCATATCCGCCTCTGACCCGCAACCTATACGCGACGAGTCCTGCAGGGCCCGCCAATCCACACTCCCCTCCCTTCGGCCGCGCATCACGAATCGTCTAAAATAGCCGAGCCTCAAATGGCGCGTCGTGGTCCAGATAAGGGAGGCGAGGACGACAAACCTGATCTCCTCCGCGCGCGAGCTCGTCAGGGAATATTCCGCCTCCCTCGGGATAGACCTGAGCTTCCAGAACTTCGAGCAGGAGATCGCAGAGTTCCCCGCGCACTATGCGAGGCCGGACGGTCGAGTCCTCGTCGCCGTCGAAAGAGGCGAGGCGGTCGGCGCGGTCGGTCTCAGAAGGCTCTCCGGCAAGATCTGTGAGCTGAAGAGGATGTACGTCCGACCCAAGTTCAGAGGCGAGGGGATCGGCAGGAAGCTGGCGAAGAGGGCGATAGAAGAGGCTCGGGACATAGGATACCTCCGAATGCGCCTTGACACGCTCTCCAGGTTGAGGGAAGCGGTCACCCTCTAAGATTCCTTGGGGTTCAAGGAGATCGGGCCTTACAGGGTCAACCCCAACAAGGGAGTCATCTACATGGAGCTGGACCTTGGAAGGCCTTGAAAGCCTCCGTCCTTGTCGCAACCTGGCGCAGAGGGCGAGAAGCGCCGAGAAGGGCGGATGGGTGGGACAAGCGTTTAATGGACGGACATTCCGTCGGGCTCCCATGGTAGTGAAGACGAAGGGCGATGTGGTCCCGGAGCCGGTGAAAGCCGCAGTGAAGACCGAGATCGAGTGGCTCATCGACCGAAGGGACGGCGCGCCGAACTTTGAGCTCAGGAAGTTCAGAATCAAGCCCGGTGGCAGCATACCAAAGCACTACCACCCAGACATAGAGCACGAGCAGTACGTCCTGGCCGGGGACTACGAGGTCGGGCTGGGCGAGCGCGTCTACCGATTGAAGGCTGGGGATTCTTTGTACATCCCGGCGGGCACGGTCCACTGGTACGAGAACGGAGGGAAAAAGGATGCGGAATTCCTGTGCATCGTCCCGAAGACGGAGAAGTACGAGGCCATTTACTTGGACGAAGCTGTGCCCTCAAAGCGCAAGACAAATTAGCGTGCGGCCTCCCGGATTCCCCAGCCGCCTTCACATCCGCCTGGCCTATAGCCTTAAAATCAGCTAACTAAGGATTACCGCGCTTTGTTCCAGGAGAGAGCGGCAATCACCCGGACGGCGGCGACAATCGCGATCGTTGTGGTCTTGGTGGTTGGGGTGGCAGGGGCATATTTCCTAAGCGGCGGGAATTCTCAATCCGGCTCCGGCCCGATAGACCTGTCCATCGTGGAGACCGACCCTGTGAATCAGATCAACAGCTTCAATCCAATGAATCTCACGGTGACTCACGACACCACAATCACTCTCGCCATCCAAAACGGCGATGACGTGCCGCGCACGTTCGTGATAAGCGCCTTCAACGTGACCCAAACCATCGGCTCTGGCGCCGCTGCGAGGATAACCATCACCGTCGGGCAGCCAGGCGTGTTCCCGATGGTGCTTCCGCCGGCACCCGCCACCAACGGCTTCAAGGCTAGTCCTGTGGTGACGGGTTACCTCATAGTGACCTAAGCGGACGCTCCTGGTCCGCCGCGAGCCTCGGTGAGATACGACGATTCCTCGGTTACCCTTTTAGGGAGAGCTGTGTTCTTGACTGGCATGAAACCCGGGTCGAAACGACCGAGAAGCGGAAGGACGGGCGCCGCCGCCCGGGGGGGCTCCGCTAGCGCCCCTCCCTCGTCGGGCCTGGCCTCGATAGAGAACATCGTGGTGGTCTTCCAGGAGAACCATACGTTCGACAACTACTTCGGGACGTTCCCCGGCGCAAACGGGATCGTCGGGAGGAGCGGCATCTGCATGCCTCAGAAGAAGGGCTCCCCGACGCCCTGCGTCTCGCAGTTCCATTCCCCTTCCTTGACCCCCGTCGACATGAACCACAACTGGAACTCGGCGCACGAGGACTACGACGGTGGGAAGATGGACGGGTTCGTCTACTCGGAAGGGAACAAGGACACCATGTGCTACTTCGACCAGGGAGACATCCCGCGGTACTGGAAGGCGGCCCAGCAATACGTCCTCTGCGAAGGCTACTTCTCGTCCATCATGAGCGAGAGCCTCCCCAACCACCTGTCACTGGTCGCCGGCACGTGTGGAGGGATCATCGACGACAACGTCCCCAAGACCATCGCCTTCCCGCCGATATTCCAGCAGCTTGACGAGAAGGGCGTCTCATGGAAGGTGTACAGCACCACGACCTCTTGGCTGAAGAACTTCGAGTACGTCCAGAACACGCCGACCGCGAAGGCGAACTTCGTCCCGGCGGCCGAGTTCGTGACCGACGTCAAGGACAAGGCGCTCAGCCAGGTCTCCTGGGTGATCGGGGCGCCGGGAGGAGACGAGCACCCCTCTTCGAACATCCACGTCGGGGAGGACTCCGTGGCGGACGATGTCGTGAACAACCTCGGGACGAGCCCCTACTGGGGCTCGGCCGCGATCTTCATCACCTGGGATTGCTTCGGGGGTTTCTTCGACCATGTCGCCCCGCCGGAGGTCGACAAGTACGGCTACGGTTTCCGAGTCCCCTGCCTGGTGATATCGCCCTTCGCGAAGCAGGGATATCTCGACGACGCGATCAACGACCATACATCGATACTGAAGTTCGTGGAGAGCCGTTTCGGGCTCTCTCCCCTTAGCACCAGAGATGCGGCCGCGAACAACCTGGCGGAGGCGTTCGACTTTTCGCAGCAGCCGCGCTCGTTCGAGCCCATTTGAGAGGTAGGCCAGCCAGGCCTCGAGCACGTCGATAGGTCGAAGAACGCCCCTCAAGCAGATGCCTGGCGTCCGGGGCTTCGAGATCAGCCATCTCATTGACACGCGAAGATGAGATTCGACCCGACGATGCTCAGCCTGGCTCGGATAAAGGCCGCGATGTAGCCGATTCGTTACCTAGTCATCCCTCCTTTCGCATATGTTTATCAGTCCCTCGCGAGGATTTCGTGATATGGAATCGCTGGAGAAGCTAGTCATCATAGGCTCGGGCCCGGCCGGGCTGACGGCAGCGATCTACGGATCGAGGGCAAACATGAGCCCCGTCGCCTACATGGGGAGCATCCCCCTCGGGCAGCTCATGCTGACCAGCGACGTGGAGAACTACCCAGGGTTCCCTGACCCTGTGCTGGGGCCTGACCTGATGGAGAGGATGAAGGGACAGGCGGAGCGGCTGGGCGCTAGGCTGATCCAAGAGGACGTGGTCAACGTCAACTTTGACGCCTACCCGTTCGAGCTGGAGACCTCGGGAGGCGCGAAGGTCCGCGCCCTCTCAGTCGTCGTCGCGACGGGGGCGACTCCGCGCCGCCTTAACATCGCGTCCGAGGCGAGGCTCCAGGGGAAGGGCGTCTCGAACTGCGCGGTCTGCGACGGGTTCTTCTTCAAGGGCAAGAACGTCGCCGTCGTGGGCGGAGGCGACACGGCAATGGAGGAGGCCACGTTCCTGACCAACCTGGTCTCCTCGGTCCAGGTGATACACAGGAAGGACGAGCTCAGGGCGAGCGCGGCGCTCAGAGAAGAGGCGTTCAAGAATCCCAAGATAAAGTTCAACTGGAACAGCGTGGTCACCGACATCATCGGCAACGGCAAGGTCGATGGACTAACGATGAAGGACGTGAAGACCGGCCGGGAGTCCAAGATGGCGGTCGACGGGGTCTTCGTGGCGATCGGCTACGAGCCCAACACCAAGCTCTTCGAGGGAAAGCTGGCCCTCGAGCCCAACGGCTACATCAAGGTCAAGAACGAGACCGAGACCAGCGTGCCTGGCGTCTTCGCCGCGGGCGACGTCAGGGACTTCAAGTACAGACAGGCTGTCACGGCAGCCGCCGACGGCTGCAAGGCGGTCCTCGACGCGGAGAAGTTCATCCGCGAGCACGCCAAAGAGCTTACGGTCTGAACCTTTCTCAGCGGGCGGAATCACCTATATGCTTTATAACATGGCGGAGCCTCCTTGGATTCCAACCGGCGCATCTCATTGTCACAAGACACCCCTGATATCAGAAAACAGGTGAATGCGAGCAGGGGCCCGCAGAAGGACCTTGAGCTCCTCATCCCCGGCCTCAGGAACTACCGGAAGCTCGACGACCTCCGCGCGGCGGACGACATGCTGCGCAACCAGGTCGCCGACAGGCTGAACGCGGCCAAGGCCAACCTCGAGGGGATAAGGAAGCAGATGGCGACGGCCGGAGACTTCTCCAACCTCACCAACGTCGGCTCCCTGATCTCGCAGCTGCAGCAGATGGCGGGCGAGGTGAGGCACGCCGAGCAGGGATACTCGGGGTGGGTCGCCAGCGTCACGATCGACGAGAACAGGCTCAACCAGCTCTACGACTACGACTACGACTTCGTCGCCTCCGCGTTCGCGCTCGTGACCGCGACCTCCGCCCCGAACCTGACCTACGACCCCGCGAGCCCCGCATCGGTCATGGCACCTCTTGCGCGCGTTGGCGCCGCGATGTCCGACTACAAGCAGAAGTGGGGCGTCAGGATGGAAGCGGTAAAGGGCATATTGGTGAAGCAGTGAGCCGATAGGAGAGATGGACCATGGTTAGCCTATTCGGAAGGAAGCCCGCGGCGAGCGGTAATGGCTCCGTCCCTGCGACCGGGGGCAGCGTCCTCGGCTCGACCACGATAGCCTGGGACGACGCGGACAAGCAGAACAACGTGATGTGGAAGGTCCCAAGGAACATCCGGTTGAACGACAACATCGTCGTCCGGGAGGACGAGATCGCGGTCTTCTACAGGGACGGAAAGGTCCTGACCTACTTCGACCAGCCCAACCGGTACGCGCTGACAGACTTCAACGCCCCCATCGTGGGCAACCTGCTGAAGTTCTTCACCGGAGTCGTGCAATGGGCGGAGGTCTATTACCTCCAGAAGAGGTACATGGACGGCAAGTTCGGGAGCACGCAGCCCTACCAGTTCACCGACCCGACCTTCGGGATCGTTAACCTCAGGGTCTTCGGCGAGTATCGGTGGCGCGTCTCCTCGCCTGAGAATTTCATCAACCAGTTCGTGGGAACCTTCAACGTCGAGACGTCAGCGGACGTCGACGATAGGTTGAAGGAGCAGATCGTGATAATCCTCTACAACGCCCTCGGGAAGATGAAGGCCCAGGGGCTAAAGGTCACAGACCTCGCCGGGAACCTGACCAACATCGAGCAGATGGTGCTCGCGACCGCGCCGGACAACGTCGGACAGTACGGCATCGAGATAAACAAGATCTCCGGGCTGACAATAAGCCTCCCCGACGAGGTCCAGAAGGCCATCGACACCAGGTCGCAGATGCAAGTCCTCGGAGTCAACTACCTCCAGTACCAAGCCGGGCAGGCGATGACCGAGGCGGCATCGAACACGTCGGGCGTCGCCGGCGTCGGTGCCGGGCTCGGCGTGGGCCTGGGCGCTGGCGTAGGCGTCGGGGGAGCGTTCGGCTCCGCCATGATGGGCGGGATGGGAGGCATCGGACAGGGCCCCACGAGGTCGTGCTCCAACTGCGGCTCGATAATCCCCCTCAACACCGCATTCTGCCCGAACTGCGGAGCCGCGCAGGCTGCCCCTCAACAGCAGCAGCCTCAACAGCAGCAAGCCCAACAGGCTTCGGGGGCGAAGCCGAAGTTCTGCCCCAACTGCGGCACTGCGATCACGGGGTCGCCCAAGTTCTGCCCCAACTGCGGGACCAAGGTGTAGCGATGATCTTCTGCCCCAGCTGCGGCACCGAGCTCCCCGACGGCGCCGCGTTCTGTTTCAAGTGCGGTGCGAGCCTCGCTCCCCGCGGGGGAGCCCAGGCGGGACCGCAGCCTCAGGCGCAGTCTCCGCCGCAGGGCGGCGCTCAGATCATCGCGCCGGCAGGCGCTACCGCGCTCAAGTGCCCGAGCTGCGGCGCGCCGATATCGCCAAAGTTCGGCGAGATGGTCATCACCTGCGAGTACTGCGGGACTGGCATCACCCTCGGCAACCAGGGATGGAAGGACATCCAGAAGCACACCATGCTGCCTCTGAACCTCACCAAGGACAAGGTCGCTTCCATCATCCACGACATGATGGACAAGGGGATCTTCAAGCACCACACGCAGGAGGAATCGACGCTCGAGGAGATGAACGCCACCTACATCCCCTATTGGATAGTTCCGGTCTCCGCGCGCACAACGATAGTGGCGATCGACGAGCTGCAGCAGGTCGGCCAAGCGGCGACAACGGCCGCCCTGATGGGAATCATGTTTGGAGGCATGGGCGGCGGCGGCTTCGGCGGAGGCTTCGGCGGCGGAGGAAGGCGGAGGTCGTTCGACATGACGAGCCTGCTCGGCTCCTCGAAGCCGTCCTTGATGGGCGGTCTGGGAAGAGGGGCGCTCCTCGGCCGTCTGCCAGGGACGATGATGTACGGAATGGGCATGGGGATGGGCGGCGGGGGAGCCAGGAAGACCTACCAGCTCGACGAGAACTACAACTTCCCGGTCGTCGCGATGAACGACCTAACCGAGTACCAGCCGCACGACTATACGTTCGCGCTCAACCAGAGGGTGATCTTCGACGTCTCCAAGATCGACAAGAGCATGAAGGTCCTGAACGGGGACATCGGTGAGGACGTCGCAAAGGCCCAGGCCAAGACCCTCGTCGACCAGCTACAGTCGCAAAAGGCCCACGCGCAGCACCACATGATCCAGCAGATCAACACCGAGATGGACGTCTCCGACGGAGAGCTGCTTCACGTCCCGGTGTGGTTCACGCGATACGACCACAAGGGGAAGAAGATAGTCTTCGTCTTGGACGGGAACTCGGGCGCCGCGATCAACAGCGTCGGGCTCTAGGCCCGCGGCCCGCTCTTCTTCGTGTTGACGCGGCCTAGGCCCGCGACCAAGAGCAGGCCGAGCGCGAGGGTGATAGGGATCGCGACCGAGACGGGGAACTCGGGAGTCGTCGACGTGGTCGACGCGGCGGAGATGGGGGCATAATACGCGGGGGCTACGGGATTCAGCGTCGACTGGGGGCTCTGGGTGACCGAATTCCCGGCGACGCAATATACGTAGCCATCGGCGGCGACGCACGAGCTCGAGTCGATCGGCACGGGATACTGCGTCATGCCCGTCCACGAGACCACCCCTGAGGAGGAGGCCTGCCCGAAATATGCGCTGGCGCCGCTCAGAAGGTTGCTGTCGAAGCCGCCGACGCAGTAGAGGTACCCGGAGTACGGGGCGCACGACAGCCCGGCGAGAGCGGTGGGGTACGACAGCGCGGCGGTCCACTGGCCTATCCCGGAGGGGCTGAGAGGGGCGTAGTACGCATTGGTGATGGGGCTGTTCTGGTTCGAGCCGACCCCGGTCTCGCCTGCCACGCAGTAGATGTCGCCAGAAAAGACCGTGCACGCCTCCCTGTCGACCGCCAGCGGGTATTGGGTCGAGCCGGACCAGGAACTCAGGCCCGACGAAAGGGAGGCGTAGTAGGTCGAGCTGACCTCGTCGCCGTTGGTGTCGAACCCCCCGACGCAGTAGACGTATCCCGAATACGCGACGCAGGAAATCCCGGCGAGGGCCTCAGGATAGGGGGCTGCGCCCGACCATGACCCGAGGCCTGACGAAGACACCGGGGCGAAGTAGACCTGGTTCACGTTGTTAGGGTAATCCTGCCCGCCGACGCAGTAGATTCCCGCGGTGGAGTTGACGCACGATGCGCTGTCGACGGCCGTCGGGTACGGGGTGCTCGTGGACCAGCTGCCTATCCCAGAGGTGCTGAGCGCCGCCTGGTAGACCTGGTTGTGGCTGTTGCCGCCGCCTCCGAACCCTCCGACACAGTAGATGGTCGTGGAAAAAGTGACGCAAGACTCGCCTGCGAGCGCGAGAGGGTACTTCGTCGTCGACGTCCACTGGCCGACCGACTCTGCGTGCGCGAGGTTCAACGGCGCGACGAGGAGCACGAGGATGAGCACGGCGACAGAGAGCTCCTTGACCCTGATTGACGCCAAGCTGACCACTCCAGTGACGGGAAGGTATTATCTTTGGTGGCTTGCCCTCCGGATCGTGAGCACGGAAAGGGTCTCATAGAAGAGCTTCTTCTCGGCGACTGACTCGACTTCAAGGTCGAGGTCGCTGCAATGGGAGCGGAAAGATTCGAGGTCTCCCTCCGTCGAGAGGAGCGCGACTATCGTCCCTCGTTCCCTCAAGACTCTGAGCCCCTCATCGAGGAAGGAGTTAGGCACCTCCACGCCGCTCGGCCCGCCGTCGACCGCCCTGTCTTCGATGGGCCACGCCGGAAGATAGGGCGGATTGAAGAAGACGAGGTCGAAGACGCCGTCCCGGAAGCACGTCGCCCTGTCAGCAAGGAGCAGCTCGACCCGCGGCCCGGCCGCGAGCCTCGCCTCCTCGAGCGGGACGACGTCAGTCCCGACGGCGATGCCGAACCTCTCGGAGACGCTCGCGACCACGGCGCCGCTTCCGAATCCGATCTCGAGGCAGGAGTGGCCGCGGAAGGGCTCGAGGGCGTCTCTAAGCAGGTAGGTGTCCTCTGCCGGGAGGTATCTGGGTCGTCCCGCGAGGGGTGACAAGTCGGGGACACCGATGCGCGCCCTTTCGGGACTACTCCTGGAGCTCGCGGTTGGACATTATCTTGTACTCGTCGGGCGTCAGCACCTGCGTGACGTTCTGCGTCTGATAGAAGTACGCCGGTGCGCCGTCCGGCCCGTTCCCTGGCCGTCCGTCGGGACCGAGCATCCTGAACACCTTGACCATGACCGGCTTGACTCCAAGGACCGTGCCGTCGTCCAGCGAGTAGTAGCAATATCTCTCTTGCAATGGCTTGAATCCTACGAGCTTCCCCTTGGGCTGTCCTTCTGGTGTCATGGGCCCGGGGCAGGATCGGCCGCGATAAAAGGAATGGGCGCCTCACCGTCTCCCGAGGAGCTTCGCGGCGCCGGAGCTGAACTGCGCCGCCTTCTTGGGGGTGGAGGCCAGCTCCTCCGGGAGGCCGAGCTCGAGGGCGGCTGCGCGGAGGACCGCCTTGCGCTCTCCATCCCTAATCTTGTAGTCCAGCGGGAGTCTGGCGGCGAACGACGCGATCCTCCCGTCGGCGTAAGGGAACCTCACCTCGCACGACGCCGAGCAGGCCGCCTCGTCCCTCAGGAACCCCCTGTCCGCGCACGCCCTCGCGTCCTGCCTCATCATAGCCTCCGCCGCCCCGGCGCCTTCCTCTCGGGCCTTGATCGCATATTTCATGTATCCCCCGAACAGCTCGTCCGCGAGCTGCCCCAGGAGGATCATCCTGGCATTCCTTCTCTTAGCCAGCGCGCTCGTCGTGGAGTAGATGCACCAGAGGGCCTTGTCCATCAGCGTGGCCTCCCCGGGCGGGAGCTCCGCGCCTCGAGACCCCTTCGCGAGGGCCTCTGCGTCGAGCACCCCGGTCTCCAGCTCCAGCCCGAGGAGCGCCGCCGCCCTCCTCGACTGGCCCTCGTCCCTCGACCCGGAGGCGTACGCCGAGCAGAGCACGACGTCCGAGTACCTAGACGCCACCAAGGCGAGCAGCGAGCTGTCGAGCCCACCGGAGAAGGAGACGGCGACCCGCCTCTGCCCCTGGACGCGCCCTCTGACCGACCCGTCGATGAGGGACGCGAGCGCCTTGGCTGCCTCCTCGAAGGAGGGGGTGCCCGCGTCTTCCTCCCGCCTTTCGGCGGCCTTCACTGCCTCCCCTTTCACGTAGGCCGTCCCCGGGGGCACCAGCGCCGCCCCTTCGAGCATCCTGTAGTCGCTCGCGATCGAGCCTGCCCCCGGGCCGCTCTTCACCGCCCAGAGGCCCCTGGTCCCGAGCGCGTCCCGCGCGCCGTATACCCCCTCCGTCCCCTTCCCGAGGAGGCAGAACTCCCCGCCCGCATAGCCGTGGACCAGGGGGAAGCCGCCCTTCTCCAAGGAGAACGCCAAGGCTACCTCTCTCTTCCCCGAGAGGGGGGCGCCCTCTATCTTCCTGAACTCCCCGTCCGTGCTGACGAGGACCTCCCTCGCGTATCTCCTCCCCCGCCGAGCTGCGTCCCGGGCGAGCGAAGGGGCGCCATCGCCCTTGAAGTAGGCGAACCCGTTGGTCAGCATCAGTTTGCCTCCTCTTTGATTCTCTGCGCGAGGACAGGGCCTATCTTGTCCACCAGGCCGAGCCTCTCGGCAGGGGCTTCCCTTATCGACTTGATCGTCCGGAACCCGAAGTTGTAGAGGGACCTCGCCCTCACCCTCCCGACGCCTCGCAGCTTCGTGAGCTCGACGAGCTCCCCCTTTACGCCGGCCTCGACCCTCTTCCTGAGGAAACCCGCCTCCTTGATCACGTCGTACTTGCCGTAGAGCTTCGCGAGCTCGCACAGGCAGTAGAGGAGCCAGTCCGCGCTGTCCACGGCCCTGTGGAGGTCGCCCGGCTCAGCCCCGAGCCTCTCCAGGATGGCGTCCTCCTTCTGCTCGTCGATCCACGAGTCGAGCACCATCACCGTCCTCATCTCCTGGAGGACTTCCTCGTACTCCATGAATGACGAGCTCCTCCGCTCGTCCGCGAGAGAGAACGAGGACCTGTTCGACTCGAGGAACTCGTACGCCTGCTGGTAGTGCTTCTCCCTCATCGGGAACTTCGGCTCAAAGTCGGTGCTCTTCGCGACAAGGTGGAGCAGGCGCACAGTGTGGTCGGGGCCTGGCTCGAACCCGCCGAGGTTCTTCCTGAATAGGACCCCTGTCAAGGGGTCGATGTATAGCGTGGAGATCCTCTTCCCGAAGCCTGTCGCCTGGAACGCCCTGTTCTTCTCCACTATGAGCTGCTCAGCGAACAGGTACCCAAGCGCGTCGTCGACGTGCCTCGCGACGCTCTCCTTCCCGGTCTGTGCGGCGAGGAGCGTCTTGGAGAAGATCGAGTCGACCTCCTCTCGTGAGATCCCCAGGCGGCTGGCAATCACGGCCAGGAGGTGGACCCTCATCCCCCTCTCGCCGCCGAGCCTCGACTCTATCGGCTCTGGGCTCGACTCAACATAGCGGCGCATCAAATCCTCCGAGCTGATGCTCGGAGGAGGGATCATCACGGTCTCGCCGTACTCGTCGTACTGGGGCCTCCCCGCCCTCCCCGCCATCTGCCTGTAGTCCAGCACGGATATCGCGGAGCTCATGCCTAGCTCGCCGTCATACCTCGAGAGGTCGGCTATCACCACCCGCCTCGCCGGGAGGTTCACCCCCGCTGCGAGGGTGGGCGTGCTAGCAAGGAGCTTCACGGCCCTCTGCCTGTACGTGTCCTCCACTATCTTCCTGTGCTCGTGGGGCAACCCCGCGTGATGGAAGGCCGCCCCCTTGCTCACAAGGTCGGCCAGGAGCCTGCTGAGGCCCGTCTCCTCTCCCGACTCGCGGATCCGCCTAGCCGCATCGTTGCAGGCCGTCCTCTCCGAGTCCCCTAGGTACCTCGACGTGAGCTCAGAAGCCTTCGTCGCGAGGCTCACCGCCCTCTTCCTCGTGGAGGCGAAGATGAGGGACTGCCCGCCGGTCGATATCGACTCTATCGCGACGTCTATCGCGGGGCCGTAGGTCGACCTCACCGTCTCTATCTCTCCTCCCAGGTCGCCGAACCAGACGCGGCCGTGGTCGTACACCCCCTGGCGCAGGGGGACCGGCCTCCAAGTCAGCTCCACGAGGTCCGACCGCAGCCACCTCGCGATCTCCTCTGCATTGCTTACCGTCGCCGAGAGCGAGAGGAGCTGCGTCTTCACGCCGCTGTGGATCACCTTCGTCAGTATCATCTCCAGGGTCGGCCCTCTGTCGCCGCTCCCGGCAAGGTGGACCTCGTCCGAGACGAAGAGCCCCACGTCTGGCAGCCATGAGATCCCGTGCCTCAGGAGGGAGTCGAACTTCTCGTTGGTCAGGATGAGGAAGTCGTAGTTCTTGAGCGCCTCACCAGCCGAGTCGAAGTCGCCCGTCGAGATGACGCACCTCACACCGAACCGTTCTAGCAGGTTCCTGAACTCCGCGTACTTCTCGGAGGCGAGCGCCCGCAGCGGGCTGAGGTAGACCGCCTTGCGCTTCTCCTCGACTATCCTCTTGTAGGCGGCGAGCGCGGCGATGAGAGTCTTTCCGCTGGCTGTCGGGCTCGCGACAAGGAGGTTCCTTCCCTCGAGGAGCCCGGCCTCCACCGCCGCGGCCTGAGGGGGGTAGAGGTCGACGAACCCCTGCGAGTTCAGGAAAGCGGTGAACTCCTTAGGCAGGGGAAGCTCACTCACCTTCGTCGCGAAGACGCCTCCCACGCTTCAGCGTCGCGGGGCGCCATGTTCTCAGCCCCACCCTTCCTAGCCCTGGACTCTTCTGAAGAACCCGGGCTTCGACTCGAAGATTATGCCTTCCTTTGTTATCTTCTTGATCAGGTTGTCGACCTCGTCCTCGTTCGCGAACTTGTTGGTCTTCATCAGCTCCTGCCTGAAGAGCTTCGCCTCTATGGGCTTCCTGTCCGGGCCCTCCAGTCCCCTCAGGGTGTCCATGACCGTCGCCAGCTTGCCTCTCTCGCCGGCGGGCTGTCCGAGCAAGATCCCAAAGTCTCCCTTCGTCTTGGTCTCTGTGTCGGTGAGGACGTCCTCGACCATCTTGTTCATCAGCGAAATGGCTGTGAGGGCGTCGTCCTCGGTGACCTCCTCTCGGAGCATGAGCCTGGCCTTGGCGCTCGCGAGACGTATCAGAGACTCGAGGGTCCTAGGTGTGGCGCCTATCTGCCCCTCGCTGGCGCTCCTCCTGAGCTGGAGGTAGTATTCCTTGATCCTGTTCTCCGCCTCCATGGTGAGCACCGGGGAGTAGTTCTTGGCGAACGCGATGTACTTCTTGAGGAGCTCGAACTGAATCGGAGGCGCCTCTACGTACGCCCTCTTCCGGTGGACGTCGAGTATGTGCGTGGCCAGCTTCTCGTCCTGCCCCGGGATGGGCGTGTCCCTCAGGACGAAGATCAGATCGAACCTCGTCAGCAGGGGGATCGGCAGCGTAATGTTGTCTATGAGATTCTGGTACGGGTTATATTTGCCGAGAATCGGATTAGTCGCGGCGAGGATGGCAGTCCTAGCGTTGAGAGTAGCGTAGATGCCTCCCTTGGCTATTGTGACTGTGTTGTGCAGCACGATCCCCGCTGACACGAAGTTGTGTCGGGGCTCGACCGTGACGTCGTAGACCCACTCCGTCCTTGCCCGCCCCTCGTTGAGGACCGATTCCACCTTGGTCACCCTGAGGAACCGTAACCCCATGATGCCCCTGATGAATTCTATGCTTTCGCCGAGCGATGCGAACCTTTCGTTGATTACGCCACTGATTGTCTCGGCGAGCTTGCCCGCTTGCTCGCTTCCGTATCCTCCGCGCTCCAAGTACTCTATCGCCCCTCTTTTTACTCCGCACTCCTTCGCAAGCCGCTCCTGTGACCAACCTGTTGCCGCGCGCAACTCTTTCACGGTCCTTCTCCCCGCTGAGAGCGACAGGACCGTCCGGCGTCTATCTTCCAGTCGGCTCAGAAGTCGTTCCACCGTGGACTTGGTGATTCCATTCCCTGACTTGAGATGCCGCCAGAAGTACCCATCGTAGCTCATCCCTGCGTCTTCCAAGAGCTGAATCAGCGTCTGCGCCACCCCCGTCGGAAGAACGTCATGGCCCCTGTTGTTCTTACTGCTCCTGTCGACCAGTTTTTGGATCCTGTCTCGTCTGTGGTCTAGCGGGTCTACCACTCTGTCAAGGAACTCGTGAAGGGAATCCCCAGTTATGTAGACCTTGAATGAGTCGTTGGACCTGTCGGCTACAATCCTTGACGCAATCTCCAGTTTAAGCAAAAGGTCTTGATAATCCTCCGCTAGACCACGCGATGCTGTGCGATAGCACACTGCGTCCGTCTCAACACCGCCGTCACCAAGGAACGCAGCGGTAAGAAACTCGTTAATGTGCGCAACCGACGCGCTAAGGATCTTGGCCGGGGCCCTCTTGCTCCTTGCCTTGCATACCATCTCCGGGAAGTTCTCGCTAAACCAGGCGTGGAGGGTGGTCGAGAGGTATCTGAGTCCCGCCTTCCTTCCTCCAGAGACCCGAATCGTCGGCTCGAAGCCAAATTCATCGCGCGTCAGCGTCCTCATCTCCGCGAGCAACCTTTCGTCTAGGTTTGTGAAGTCCACCTCGACGGTGGCGCCGACATAGAAGTTGCCTTCAGTGACAAGATAGCCAAGTATCCTCGCAGTCTTGAGGGTAAGTGAGGCGGGCTGCGTGATTTTCTTGGAGAGCTTGGAAGAAGTAACTGGCGCCAAGGCGATAGCCATCGAAGAATTCGGGATGCGCGTCGGGCCAGGGATGAATGACCCTATTTGCAACTTCTCGGCGGGGATTGTCGATATTCCTGCGCCGCAGAAGGCGAAGATTGGATGCTCCGGTGTCACCAGGATTGACCTACCATTGGAGAACGTGGCCTTGACGAAGCGATTCGGCGCCCGGTGTCTGCTCAAGTTTGAGATTGCTGTCTTCTCCACTATCCCGCTGCCGAGATTGACAGAGAATATTCTGTCCGAAGGGCTGACCCTGAGAATCTCGCAATCCTTTCCGGGCTCGACCAGTTCTGGATGTCCGCGAATCGCTTCCTCGACGTAGTCGCCGATTCTGACCTTGCCGCTGGAAAGCAGCACCTCGGTTGAGGGATGGTAGGATTGCTGTTCCATCTGCTCGTGGAGCGCGCTCCTGTCCTCGGGTTTCATCTTGTCGAACTCGTCGATGCACGCGATCCCTTGATCGGCGAGGACGACCACGCCCGCCTCGAGCATGAGGGTGTTCTTCTCTCGTATCACGGCCGCGGACAGCCCAGCCGCGGTCGAACCCCTGCCCGAGGCGAACATGCCCCTGGGCGCCACCTGGGCGGCGAACTTCAGCATCTCTGACTTGGCGACCCCTGGGTCGCCCACGAGGAAGACGTTGATGTCGCCCCTAAGCTTCGTCCCGTCGGGGAGGATGGTCTGAGGCCCTCCGACCAGCAGGAGCAGTATGGCCTCCTTCACCGCCTCGTGCCCGAGTATCCCGGGCGCCATGGACTTGATCAGCTTCTGGTAGGCGTCCGGCCCTGCGGCGATGCTCTTGATTATCGCCTCGTCCTCCTTCGTTATGTGGACCTGGCTGGGCTCCTTCCCCACGACCTCGATGTAGTTGGCGTCGATCTTGGAGCGGAAAGACCTGCTTCGGGGTATCCCGAAGGCAAAGTCCTGCTCGGCGCGCACGATGCCCGTCATGATGGCCCGGTCTCCGGGCCTGGCCGTGTTCACGATGTCCCCCTCCACGTCGATGTCGAAGAACCGGGGGAGCTGACCCGGGGGCAGCTCCTCTGGAAGCTCCTGGACCCTGAGTATCTGGCTGTCGATGAACGCGCTGTCCTTCTGGTCGAGCTCGAAGTTCCTCGTCTCGTCGCATCCCTCGCATTTCGCGGGCTTCTTTATGCTAGGGCCCTCCTGGATCACCCTGGTGGTGTGCCCGTCGGGGCAGACGAAAGCCGCGTCGACGAGAAGAGGTCGCAGCTCGGAGGTCCGAACCAGCATTCCCGCGAAGGCGATCATCTTGTCGAGGTGTGACGTGTCGACCTTCCGGAGGTTCACCCTATCGGTGACGCCCCGGAGCCTGATGGTGAGGCTCTTCCTTATCTCGCCCGCGTACCCCGGATTCTCGGTGCTCAGCACCTCAAAGGCCGCCGACCTGCATTCTTTCAGAGCCTTGTCCGGGTCCTTCATCAGGCTCTCCGCCAGGTCGGTGTTGAAGTGGATCAGGTCCTCATAGTCGACGATGACCGACTTCCTCCCCGAGGCGGCCATCTGCGCGAGTATCACCTGGTACTTTCGCTCTCCGTCCTTGTCCTCGAACCCCCTGAGGAACTCCTCGAAGAGCTCCGACAACCCCTTTGTCAAGACGGCCATCGTGGACCACTATCTCCTTGGCTACTGCTCTCCCAAGAGAGCGTTCTTCCATGCCGCGGAGATGGAGCTGCTCATCGAGAAGAAAGCCTTCTCCTCGGGCGTGATCCTGTCCGCGATGGTCTTGACGTTCGCCGACGAGCTCATCGAAAGGAGCTTGCTCAGCCGCCTTCCGATGAGGTCGTAGCTCGTCAACTTGAGCTTCTCATAGTCCTCCCGCCTGTATTTCCCCCTCTCGACCCCCACCCTGACAGCGGCGAGCCGCCTGCGCATGCGGATGTAGAAGTTTGGCTCCAGGGGCGAGAGCTGGGGCGAGGCGAGGATCTTCTCGCGGGTCAGCGCCTTGAATATCTCCACCTCGAACGCTTCCTCCGACATCTCGGCCAGCTCGAGGGCGACCAGTTCCTCCGCCACCCAGCGGGGCATCTCCAGCTTCTCGCCTTCGTTGGTCTTCTTTAGCACCAAGTCTCCGACCTCGATCTCGTCGGTAGAGGTCTTCATCGTGACCCTCACCGGCGCCAAGAGGAACTCCCTCTCCCTCTGCTCGAATATCTTTGCCACGTCGGCGCCAGGGTCCTCCAAGATAGGTTCAACAACTCCTTTCTGTGTTATGGGGACTGCCAAACAATTATCTCCGCATAATTAAGTCTATGCGCCTCTGCTACAGGTCCGTCCACTTTCCGATGCCTCTCCTGAGCGCTCCCCGGTACGCCAGCCAGCCAGCCGCATTGTCTTCGAAAGCCAGGCCCACGCACTTGAAGAACGTGACCTCGGACCTTGACGTCCGCCCGCGCTTCTTCCCGCTCACGAGCTCGGAGAGCTCGGCCCTGATCGCCCTCTTGGACAGCCTTCCCTCCTTGATCGGTATCAGAAGGTCGCCCGCCTCCTCGAGGACAGCCTCCTTCGAGTCGACGAAGATGGACGCCCGCGACACAAAATCGGAGTCGACCTCGCGGGCCTCCGGCCTGTAGGCGCCCATCGAGACGACGTGGGTCCCTTCCTGGACGGACGCCCCCTTGAAGACCGGGGTCTTCGAGGTCGTGGCGGTGACGAGCACATCGCTCCCACGGACGCACGTTTCCACCTTCTCGACGACCTGGGCCTCCACTTTTAGCGAGTCAGAGCACCTCTTCGCCAGGGCCTTGCTGCCGGCCGGGTCCATGGAAAATATCCTTACCTTCCTTATCGAGCGGAGCTCGGACACGACGCCGTTTACCTGCTGATACGCCATCCCGCCGGCCCCGATGATCCCGAGCGTCTCGGAGTCCTTCCTTGCTAGATATCTGCAGGAGAGCCCCGAGACCGCACCAGTCCTTATCGCCGTCAGGATGCCCCCCGAGAGCATCCCCTTCGGCTCGCCCGTCTCTCCGTCGACCAGGATGGTCACCGCGTTGATCGAGGGGACCCCTCTCTTGTTGTTCGGGAAGACGCTCACGACCTTTACGCTCGCCTCTGCGGAGGCACGCCTGGCCATCGACGGCATGATGAGGACGTCCCCGGCGGGGACGGCGAGCCTGGACCTCAGAGGGGCGTCCACTTTGCCTTGTCCGTAGAGCGCGAAGACGTCCGCCATCTCGTCGATGCAGTCGGCCATGGGGCAGGCGGTCGTCACCTCGTCTGAGTTCAGCACGAGAATCTTCACGGGTCTGGGTCTTCCTCTCGCCACCCCATTTCCCAAGACAGATATATACTCAAAAGGCCGTCGCCAGATTATTCGTCATGATTTCCGCCGTCGCGGCCTCAGGAGCGGCCCCCTGACCCATGTCGCTCGAGGCTCTGATGTGGGTAGAGAAGTACAGGCCCCACAAGATCGACGACCTGGTCAACCAAGAAGAGGTGAAGGAACGGCTGAGGCCGTTGCTGGAGAAGAAGAGCGAGCTCCCCCACCTTCTCTTCGCGGGGCCCCCAGGCTCCGGGAAGACCACGACGGCGCTCCTGCTCGCGAGGGAGCTCTTGGGCGACCTGGCGAACGACTACGTGCTCTCCCTCAACGCCAGCGACGAGAGGGGGATAGACACCGTCCGAGAGCGGGTCAAGACATTCGCAAGCTACTCTGACAGGAGGGAGGGAGTGCCGTTCAGGCTCGTAATCCTAGACGAAGCTGACGAAATGACACACGACGCGCAAACCGCCCTTCGGCGGATTATGGAGGAGACGTCGAGATACACGCGCTTCGTCCTCATCTGCAACTACTCCTCGAACCTGATCGAGCCCATCCAGAGCCGCTGCGCGATCTTTCGCTTCAAGAAGATAGGGCAGGAGGAGGTGACCGCGCGCCTGAAGAAGATCGCAAAGGCCGAGGACGTCAAGGTGGCTGAGAAGGTCCTCCAGGCCATCAGCGCCGCGGTGGACGGCGACCTCAGGCAGGGAATCAACCTCCTCCAGGCCGCATCGGCAGGGGGTTCCGAGGTGACCCTGGACAGGGTCAACGCCGCCACCGGGTCGAGCGTGAGGGAGAAGGCGGCCGAGATAATCCGCCTCGCGCTCGGAGGCGACTTTCCCGCCGCGCGGTTGAAGCTGGTCGAGCTCACGCGGGTCTACGGGATCCCCGAGTCAGACTTTCTGCGCTTCGCGAACGAGGAGATAGCGAAGGGGGCGGGCGAAAGCACCGCCGAGGCGATCAGGATCTTGGCCGAGTACGATTTCAGGTTAGCGATGGGGGCGAACCCCGAGGTCCAATTGACCGCCCTCCTCGCGGAGTTGGCGGCGCTTCGATCAGGCACGGGCGGCAAGCGCTAGCGGCGTGGTGAGACTCCCCGAATGGACCTCTCCCAGCCGCGCGGAATCCGCGACATCGAGCCGGACGAGTTCGACCTTCACCTCAAGATCCGGCGGGCGTTCGAGGAGGTCGCGCGGGCCTACAACTTCAGGCTGATGGAGCCCGGGCCCCTCGAGAGCCTCTCCATCCTGAGGGCGAAGAGCGGGAGCCAGGTCGACGACCAGATCTACGCTTTCAAGGACAAGGCCGACCGCGACATCGGGCTTCGCTTCGACCTCACCGTTGGGATGACGCGCAACGTCTCCTCGAAGAAGGGCCTGAAGCCGCCGATAAAACTCGCCTCCTACGGGGGAGTGTGGCGCTACGACGAGCCGCAGCACGCGAGGTACAGGTGGTTCTACCAGTGGGACGTCGAGGTCTTCGGAGACCAGAGCGTCGAGGCCGACGCCGAGGTCATGGATCTCTGCTACAACCTCTTCAAGAGGGTCGGCCTCCAGGACTTTTCTCTCGAGGTGGGCGACCGCCGTGTCGTCGAGGAGTACATCCGGGAGTCGATGGGCGTCTCCTCCGAGGAGGGGCTCATGGAGATGATGAGGGCGCTCGACAAGGTCCAGAAGAAGACGGAGGAGGAGCTCGTCGAGGAGTACTCGCGCAAGGGGGTCAGCGGCGAGGCGCTCTCCGAGCTCCTGAAGTTCGGGAGGACGAGGGGCTCCCCCGACATGGTCTGCAAGCGGCTCGAAGAGCTTCGACTCGCGTCCGCCGGCGGGGGCGGGCTCGTCGCCCTGCGCGACTCCCTCAGGTCCAGAGGAATCCAGAGCGTCGAGTACAACATGAGCATAGTGAGGGGGCTCGACTACTACACGGGGATAGTCTTCGAGGTGATCGACCGAATGCACCCAGACCTAGGCTCGCTCTGCGGCGGAGGGCGATACGACGTGCTCCCGAAGCTCTTCGGCAGGCCTGACCTCCCCGCGACCGGAGCGGCTGGCGGGGTCGAGCGGATAGCACTCTCGATGGGACGCTCTAAGGGCGAGGACGTCGAGAACTCGGTCTACGTCGCATACACGGAGCCAGCATTGGCAGAGAAGGCGCTGGCCATAGTCTCGTCGCTGAGGGGACGAGGTACGCGGAGCGAGCTCGGCACCCGGGGCAAGAGCCTCGGGAAGCAGCTCGAGGACGCCAGCGGGAGAGGGTTCGCCTGGGTCGTGATAATCGGGAAGAGGGAGCTAGAGTCAGGGCAGCTCACGCTGAGGAACATGAGCACGCGCGCCGAGGAGAAGGTCCCCCTTGACGGCCTCCTCGCCAGAATGAGTCCGACCTGACCTCAGCTCAGGGTCTTGAGCGGCGAACGGACGCAGAGGAGCACCGCCTTCCCCTCCTCGACGGTCGTCAGGAACGGGACCTGGAGTTCGACCGCCTTGCGCCGGACCTTGTAGAGGTCTTTCCTCATCTTGTTGAGGTTCGTGTTCAGCGAGAGGACCATGGCCACCTTGCCCTTGCTTATCATCTCGAGCATCGCTTCGAGGGTCACGGCCGTCGTCACGTCGCCTAGAAGGGGGAGAAGGGACTCGGTCGTCACGAAGTCTATCCCCGCCTCCTTGAACCCCCCGACAAGGGCCTTCGCCTCGCCCAGCTCGGACATTTCGTCCGCCAGGACTATTGCGGTCTCCCCCTTGGAGGGGATCTTCAGCCCAGATGCTATCAACGCCCTGCTCATCGCCTCGGCGAGGGTGTCGCCGAAGCACGCCACCTCTCCCGTCGAGCGCATCTCCACCCCGACCGTGGGCTCCGCGCCCTCCATCTGCATGAACGAGAACTGCGGGGCCTTCACCGCGAACTGCTTGGGCTCGGGTACGTCGCCCATCCCCTCCAGCTTCCCGCCCAGGATCACCGTGGCGGCCAGCTTGATCAGGTTCGTCCCCGTGGCCTTCGAGACGAACGGGAGCGACCTCGAGGCGCGGAGGTTGCACTCTATCACCTCGACGTCGTCCTTCACGCACAGGTACTGGATGTTGAAAGGCCCCTTGACGCCGAGCTCCCGCGCGATGGCCCGCGTGTACTCGCGTATCTTCGTCTTTGCGGCCTCGCTCACAGAGACTGTGGGTATGGTCATTATTGCGTCCCCGGAGTGGACGCCCGCCTTCTGCACGTGCTCCATGATGGCACCTATGACGGTCGTCTCCCCGTCGGAGACGCCGTCGACCTCTACCTCCTTCGCGTCCTCGCGGAACTTGCTTATCGTGACGGGGTAGTTGGGGTTGACCTCGGCAGCCTTCACGAGGAAGCTCTCCAGCTCCCTGCTGCCCCAGATCACCCTCATCGCGGACCCGCTCAGGACGTGGGACGGCCTGACGATGACCGGGTAGCCCACCTTGTCGCAGAACTGCCTCGCCTGCTTCATCGACCTGAAGCTCCCCCACTCGGGCTGGGGGATCCCTATCTTGTCGAGAAGGAACGCGAACCTCTCCCGGTCCTCCGCCCTCTCGATCGAGTCGGCGCTCGTCCCCATGACGTTGACGCCCTTCTTGTCGAGCTCGATCGCCAGGTCGTTCGGGGTCTGGCCTCCTACGCACAGGACGGCGCCCATGGGCTTCTCCCTCTCGTAGATGGAGAGGACCCGCTCTGCTGTCAGTTCCTCGAAGTACAGCCGGTCGCTCATGTCGAAGTCGGTGGAGACTGTCTCGGGGTTGCAGTTCACGACGATTATCTCGTCGACCTTCCCGCTGTCCTTGAGGGCCCACGCCATGTTCATCGTCCCCCAGTCGAACTCGACCGAGCTCCCTATCCTGTATGGCCCCGCGCCAAGGACCATCACCTTCCTCTTCTCTGTGGGCTTCGCGTCGTCCGTCGTCGCGTTGTAGGTCATGTAGAGGTAGTTCGTCCGAGCCGGCCACTCCGCAGCCAAGGTGTCTATCGCCTTCACGTGCGGGGTTATCCCCATCCTCTCCCTCATCGCGCGCACGTCGTCCTCGTCCACCTCCACAGCGTTCGCCACCTGCTTGTCGGAGAAACCGAGGCGCTTCGCCTCGAGCAGGACCTCGGGGTCGCGGTCCACCCCTTCCCTGCCGCTGAGCTCTATCCTGCGGTATGCGTCCACGATGTTCTTCAGCTTGTTTACGAACCACGGGTCTATGACGCTCAGCCTCGCGACCTCGTCCACCGGGATCCCGACCATCAGCGCCTCGACGACGTCGAAGATTATCTGGTCCGTCGGGTTCTTGAGCCTCGAGCGAAGGGCCTCCAGGTCGTCCTCCTCGAGGAAGCGCCGGATCACCCCGTCATACCTTATGTTGAGCATCCTCGACGCCTTCTGGATCGCCTCCTCGAAGCCGCGGCCTATGGCCATCACCTCGCCCACCGACTTCATAGCCGTGCCTATCCCCCTGGAGGCGCCATCGAACTTCTTCGTGTCCCACCTAGGCATCTTCAACACGACATAGTCGAGCGAAGGCTCGAACATGGCAGTGGTCACGCCCGTCACCTTGTTCTTCAGCTCCGTGAGGGAGTATCCCAGGCATATCTTCGCCGCGATGTACGCTATCGGGTACCCGGTGGCTTTCGAAGCCAAGGCGGAAGACCTCGACAGGCGCGCATTGATCTCGATGGCGCGGTACGTCTCCGAC
>DATLRR010000016.1:0-6336 GCA_035534595.1 Nitrososphaerales archaeon | reverse complement strand
GCCATGCTCTCCCTCTCCTCGCTGGCGTCGACCATCAGGAGCACAAGGTCTGCATAGGTCAGCTCCTCCAGCGTCGACTTGAAGGACTCCACCATGTAAGTCGGGATGCGCGAGATGAAGCCGACGGTGTCAGAGAGCATTATCTTCCTCCGCGCGTCGCCGAAGCTCACCGCCCTCATCGTCGTGGTGAGCGTCGTGAAGAGGTCGGGAGACTCCTCCCTCGACTCGTCGGCCATCTTGTTGAAGAGCGTGGTCTTCCCGCTGCTCGTGTAGCCCGCGAGCGATACGAATGGCAACCCCAGCTTCCTCCTCTCCGCCCGGTGGAGGTTCCGGTTCGCCTGCGCCCTCTCGAGCCTCTCCTTGATGAAGACCATCCTCTTCTTGAGGGCTCTGAACTTGATATCGACCATGGTCTCTCCCATCCCCATGAATCCAGCCCTCTCTCCGTTGGCGGAGTAGCGGACGGCGTCCCTCGCGCGAGGCATCTCATACTTGAGCTCCGCGAGCTGGACCTGCAGCTTCGCCTCCGTCGTGACTGCCCTCCTCGCGAAGATGTTAAGGATGAGCCGGTCCCGGTCGACGACCTCACAGCGAGTGACAGTCGCGAGCTTGTTGGCCTGCGAGGAGGTGACCTCTTCGTCGATGATGAGGATCTTTGACCCGTTCTTGCTCACCATGTCGCGAAGCTCCTCCGCCTTGCCGACCCCGACGCCGTATTCGGACTTGACCACGCGCTTCTGCGTGATCAGGCCCACCACCGTGTAGCCGGCCCGCAGCGCGAGTTCCTTGATCTCCTCCTTAGAGAACTCGTCCGGGTAGGTGACGATGGTGGCCTTCTCGTTGGGCATCGAGATGGTCATCCTCGGCGCCGGCTATAAAGGGTGGTGCGAGCTCATAGAATCGGGGTATTCGGAGGTGTGTCGGTGACCGCCTCCTTCCCTGCCACGATGGCGTTGTACCTCTTCATCACCCGCAGGTTTCTCCCGACCAGCAGCCCCGCTCCGAAGGAGAGCAGCAAGTCGGTCGCGATGCCCGCATAGACCGCTGTCGAGGAGAGCGCGGGCGAGGTCCCGCCTACGGAGAAAGAGAAGGCCTGCGGACCGATGAAGGCGAGGTCAATCGCTATCCTCACGATGAGCCCCACCATGTAGATCAGGTAGACGACGATCGCCCCCTTGTAGTAGATGGAGCCGTCCGCCCCCTTCCAGAAACCTATCCGCGCGTCCGAGAAGACGTACGAGCCGTATGCGCCCACCGCGCCGACCAGCGCGTAGAGGACCAGGTCGACCGCAGTGACGCCGCCTGAGACTACGGACACGGCTATGAGAAGGCCGGCGAACCCGAGGTAGTAGATCGAGAAGACTACCGTCCTGCTCTTGCTTACCTTAGACCCGCGGATGACCCTGGAGAACCTTCGGATTAGCAGGAGGATGAGGATGCCCAGGAAGATGTAGACCGAACTGTCGTTCGCTCCCGACCCGGCGGAGGAGGACACGGGAGGCCGGAAGAGGGCGGCTGAGATGAATCTTTCGTCGGCCGGCCTAGGCGCCGAAGGCCCCGAGGAACCCCTTCATCCCCAATGTCTCGAGGAACTCGAGATCCTGAGGTCCCCCTCGACGTGCTCGAGCCTGGCGGTGCCGCCCCTCCCTACTCGAGGCTCGGACATTCCATCTGACCCTACTCCGGCCTCATGGCCCTGGTCGCGGCCAGGTACCCGAGCAGCGTCATGACGATGACGAAACCCACGAGGTACAGCACGTCTCCCGTGAACGTGCCGAGCTGGCCGCTCGCCGAGGGGCTCCCGTTGATTATCAGGATCCGCGCGGCCTCGTTCGCCTTGGAGATGGGGTTGACCCCGGAGATGTCCTTCAGCCAGCTCGGGAAGGAGGTCGAGGGGAATAGGGCGTTGCTCATGAATATCAGCGGCAGGTTGATGAAGTTCACGATTGCCACGAGAGAGTCGATGCTCCTCAGGATGAGGGCGAGCGCGGTGAAGACGCAGGAGAGCCCGAACCCCAGCATGGCGAAGACGGCGAACGCTCCCAGGAACTCGAGGGGTCCGAAGCTCGAGGTCAGCTTCAGGCCGTCCGGAACGATGAGGGCGACGGCGAAGGTGAGGAGCGCGAGGAGCATCGCCTTCGCGAGGTTCTGGAGGACGCCAGAGAAGAATATGGAGGCCCTCGAGATCGGGGACGTCAGAAGGGTGTTGAAGTAGCCCAGCTGCCTGTCTAGGACGATGTCTATCCCGCCGAAGGACATGTTGAAGACCACGATGAGGCAGATCACTCCAGCGGTCAGGTAGGTGATGTAATTCGGGGCCCCTCCGAAGGTCGTCGCAAAGATTCCCGCCTTTATCTGCGCGAGCGTGGCAGGAGGTATCGCGACGCCGTTGGAGGTCGTCGGGATGAAGTTCGTCGGGTTGACGGAGTTCCCGAAGAGCGCGATGTAGAATGCGGCGGTGAACAGGCCGGGGAGGACCGACGTGGGGTTCCTGATCCACTTCTTCAGGGCCCTGTTGGTCAGCGCCAGAGTCTCGTCTATCGTCTCGAACTCACTTCATCCTCTCCGCCATGACGTTCTGGACCCACGACTCGCTCTCGTCGCTGGCCTCGTCGCGCATGGACTTGCCAGTCACGTCGAGGAAGACCTCGTCCAGGGTCGGCTTGGTGAAGGAAATCTCCTTGATCTCGAGCCCCTGCTTGGTGACGCCCTCGACTATCGCTGGGAGCGCCCTCTCCGCCTTCGGGAGCTTGATGCGGTACACCTGGTCGTTCCTTGCCACGTCGGAGACGTCGGGTAGCCCCCTGAGGAAGGCCGACATGTCTGGCCCACTGGTAAGCTCCATGGTGAGGACGTCGCCTCCAACCTTCTGCTTCAGCTCGGCTGGGGAGCCGGAGACCTTGATGACGCCGTGGTCGATGATCGCGACCCTGTTGCAGAGGCCGTCCGCCTCCTCGAGGTAGTGGGTCGTCATGAAGATTGTGAGCCCGCTCTCCTTGTTGAGCCTGCTCATGTACTCCCACATCTTCGTCCTCGTCTGGATGTCGAGGCCCAGGGTGGGCTCGTCGAGGAAGAGTATCTTCGGGGTGTGGATGAGCCCGATGGCGAGCTGGAGCCGCCTGCGCATCCCGCCCGAGTAGGTCTTGACTCGCCGCTCCGCGGAGTTCTCGAGGTCCACTAGCCTCAGAAGGTCTTTGGCCCTCTTGCGGGCCTCGCCGCTCGGGACGTGGTGGAGCCGGGCGGAGAGTAGGAGGTTCTCGATCCCCTTCAGCTCGTCGTCGGCGGTGAGCTCCTGGGGGACGACCCCGATCGCATCGCGGACGGCCGCGGGGTCCTTGCTAACGTCGTGGCCTGCCACGATGGCGTTGCCTTCGGTTATCGAGGCGAGGGTGTTCAGCATCTTGATGGTGGTTGTCTTGCCGGCCCCGTTGGGGCCAAGGAACCCGTAGATCTCTCCCTCCTCGACGTAGAAGGAGATGTGGTCTACGGCCTTGACCTTGCCCTTGTAGACCTTGGTGAGGTTTTCGGCCTCGATGATCTTTGACGCCATTCTCGAATCACGCCCTCGGGCCGGTTCTTATCCTTAATCCGGGATTTTGGAGACGGGCGAGGCGTCGCCGCTCGCGAAGAGGTCGCCATAGAGCGACGCGCAAGTGAAGAGGCACCCGTAGACTGGGACGTCCTCTGCGCTCTTCGCGGAGCCCTCTCATTTCGTCTTGGTATTCCCAGCATGCGTTTCACGGTAGGTCGATGACCCCGACCGCGCATATACTCGGCGCACTAGATGTAATCACATCACGTTAGTGCGCCGCGCCGGGACTAGGGCCGCTTGATGTTGGTCACTAGCAGCCTGAACTGGAGCGTCTTCCCAGCCATCTGGTGCCTCCCGGTCTTCCCGTAGGCCTTCTCCGGGGGTATGGTTACCTCCTTCGTCTCGTTGATCTTCATCCCGACGAGCGCCTCCTCGAATCCTGGGATGACCTGGTGAGCCCCAAGGATCACTTGGAGGGGCTTGTAGTCGCGGGCGGGGCTGAAGATGCCCGCCTTCTCCGCCTCGGCCTTCATGCTGGTATCGAAGACCTTCCCTCCTGGGAACTTCCCCAAGTAGTGGACCGAGATCGTGTCTCCGTTCTGGGCAGAGAGGTTGCTCGCTGACATGTAAGGCGGACGACCCCGGGCCGAGCCTTTAACGATTTTGTTGCAAGCGCTACGGGCTCACCTAATAAGCAATAAGACCTAAAGGCTCTGTCCACTCTTCGTTTGACCTGACTTCCTCGGCGGTCTGTCCAAAACCGTTTTGGCTGTGAATGGTAGGGATGCATCAATTATCTGGTGTGACTGTTTAAATTGAGTCAAAGAAAGCTACGAATCAACCTCATGTCTTATGGGGATGTTCAGTCAATCCTTGACCTGGAAGAAAGAAAAATCGTAGCATTAGATGCAATGGGTGTTGTTTTCATAGATGAGGATGACACCGAAGAGTTGCTAATTCCTTTTCTTAAGAGGAGAAGTAATTCTTTGAACATTGAAAGATTGAGGGATTTATATTATAATCAAGCCAGCATAGGCGCAATCTCTTCCAGACAGTTCTTCAGGATGTTAGATGTCCAGTATATTGAGAAGGAGTATTTGGATGAGTGTTTGAGGATCGACCCTGCTTTCGCAAGAGTCGCTAATGACTTGCGTGAAAAATATGCGCTGGTAATGTTTTCCAACGACGTTTCGGAATGGTCATCATATCTTAGAAAGAAATTCGAGCTGGACAATTTCTTCTTCCAGTTCTTCATAAGCGGAGATGTAGGATTGCGAAAACCCGACCCTCAAATCTATCAAGAATTATTGGGACAACTGAAAGTTCACGGAGACGAATGCATATTGGTGGACAATTCCCTGAAGAACCTCGAACCCGCATCAAGATTCGGCTTCAAAACAACTTCAAAAGAAGTGAGTCAGATTATCCGTATACGCCAGATTTTGTCGTAGGAAATTTTCTTGAATTGAAAGAGTTGTTGTTAGAATAACTTCTGGAGATTCAGGAAAACGAACCAAACGAGTTTGGACAGCCCGCGAAGGAGGCCAGACCAAACGCAGATTAAACAGAACCGACCTAAACATGGTCTATGTCCCGACAACTATGACCGACTAAAAGACTATCTTCTCTGATCACTCTCCGGGTCATCAAGAGGCTGGCAGCCAACTATTCGAGGATTTGACCTCATTGTCCTTGATTCGCCCCTACGAGACGCGTCCCCTACTCAGTTAAACGAGGATTGCCTCACGTCGGTACCCAAGGAGATAGCTCCTCGTAGGTTTGTTTCCTCTTGATCATCCAGTATGCATACGACACCAGCTTCCTCGCCACGGCGATGAGGGCCTTCTTCTCGCCCCTCTTGTGCGACAGCCTGGTGTAGAACCCGTTCAGGTGAGCGTCCTTCCTCACCGCCACACGGGCGCACTGCACCAGGTTCCTGCGGAGCCACTTGTCGCCCTTCTTCGTGATGTGGCCCAGGTGGGTCGTGTCGGCGGTCTCGTCCAGCCATGGGACGAGCCCGAGGTAGGCGCAGGCGTGCTTAGCGTCCGGGAACCTGTCTATGTCGTCCAGCACGCAGGCGAGATACAACGCGGTGTAAGGCGCGAGCCCCGGGAGCGTGTCGAGGAGCTTCGCCTTCTCGTCCCTCGAGGCGATGTCGAGGATCTGGCCGTCGAGCCCCTTGATGAACGACTCGGCCAGGGCGAGCTCGTCGAGCCTGTTGTCGACCTCCTGCAGGCGGAGCGCCCTCAGCCTCTTCCTTCCCTCGTCGCTGAACGGTTTCTCGACCTCGATGCCTCTCCTCTTGAGGAGCCACTTTATCGAGCCCTTCAGCTCGCCGCCCTTCGCCCCGTATCTCACCCGCTCCCCTATCACGACGAGCTTCTCCCTGGTCTCCTCATCGCGCATGTGCGCCACAGGCAGGTAGTTGGTCCTGAGCAGGTCACCTAATACTCTTGCATCTGCCTTGTCGTGCTTGGTGCTCGACCTGGAGATCAGGTGCAGCCTGTTCGGATTCGCCACGGTGATATGGCAGTCCTTGAGCGAGGAGAGCTCGTCGTAGATCGGATAGACGAACCCCACCGACTCCATCGCCACGCGCTTCTCACCAGGCAGGGACGATAGGTGATTGCGGAGCTCCTTGGTGGGCAGCCTCTTCTCGTCGAGGAGGGCGCCTCCCTGGTCAAAGACGGCCAGTTGCGATTCCCTCTCGTGCAGGTCGATTCCGACGTAGAGTATTCTATCGTTCATGCCTTTGAAGTTGGCGCGCTTCTTCATTTAGTCTCGGTCATAGGGTCAGTTAATGC
>DATLRR010000015.1:0-33891 GCA_035534595.1 Nitrososphaerales archaeon | reverse complement strand
CGTCATACTCCCGAGGAAGGGGTGCGAGGACGAGTCCGACCCGTTGAAGAGGTACATCGCGTTCGCCACGAACATCCCGAGGAGGTTCGTGATGTGGAACGTGAGGAGGCTCCCAGACGACTATCGGAGGAGGTGGGGCATATCCCATCAACTGCCAATTGCGCGAAGCGTTAAATCCCTCGGCGGGACAGTACCAGTGAGGAGAATCTTGGATGAAAGACCAATCGTTTGAGAGCCTCTATCGTTCATGGTTTAATCTGAGCAAGACCCTCTTCCCCTTCTTGTCTCCCCCAAAGGGGTTCCCAGCAGAGAGTCAACTTCTCGATTGGCAGAGCGAGTTCGAAAAGATATCGAAAAACATCCTCGGGCTTCCTCCGTCATCGCTTATGGAGATCGGCGTTGTGCCGTCCGTCGAGGCCTACAAGGATTATCTGGACCTGATGAGCTCGCAGGTTGAGCTGTACCGGCACTCGGCAGATATCTGGACGAAGTTTTCCACCGTCTGGGCTGAAGGGACCCAAGCAGCGGTGAGTAGGGTGGCGAGTGAGACAGCGAAATCAGACGTGGACCCCGGCAAGCGCGCCTACAACGCGTGGGTGGAAGAGCTTGAGAGGAGGTTTGACATCTTGCTCAGAGACGAGGAGTTCACCACAAAACTCGGAAGCTTCGTTTCAAGCTATCTTGAGGTGAAGCGCAGGAGCGATGGCATCATGGAGAGGAATTGCTCCCGGATGAACATCCCCACGAAATCCGAGATCAACGGGATGTACAAAAAACTGCACGATCTGGAGAAGAAGGTCGACAAGCTTTCTCGGACCGGCAAGAGCTAGGAGCGTAGTCACCGTGAGCAGCGCCGACTGGTTCAAAAATATCGAGCGAGCCATGACCGATTGGAACAAGCGGCTCGCGGAAGAGATCGCAAAGTCGGGAAGCCCGTCGGTCAGCGGTCTGAATGGTGACATAGACCTTACGCCTTCGGAGGTCGTCTACGTCAAAGACAGGGTGAAGTTGCTCCACTACACGCCGATCACCAAGAGCTCGGTACGCGTGCCATTGCTCGTCGTTTGCGCACTCGTAAACAGGTACTACATCGTCGACCTCGAACGCAATCTTAGCGTGATCAGGCGTTACCTAGAGCGGGGGATAGATGTCTACATAATCGACTGGGGTGACCCAGCCCCCTCGGATAGGTACGAGACGATAGGAGACGAGGTCGATTATATCGACGCGATGGTCGACGTCATCAGAGAGCTATCGGGACTCAAGAAGATCAACTTGCATGGCTACTGCATGGGCGGGACCCTCTCTGTGATCTACGCTTCGATGCACCCCGGGAAGATAAGGAACTTGGTGGTGCAGGCTGCACCCATCGACTTCTCTACGAACGAGGGAATATTCAACCTGTGGGCGAGGTACATCGATGCAGACGAGATCGTAGACACGTTTGGGAACGTGCCGGCGTCATTCATGAACCTCGGATTCCTGCTCGTAAACCCTGTGGGGCTCATGATCGACAAATACGTCAAGTTCTACGAGAAGATAAACGACAAGGAACATGTCCAGAACTTCCTGAGAATGGAAAAATGGATCTTTGATACTCCTGATGTGCCCGGAGAGTCCTACAGGCAATTCCTGAATGACCTCTTCAAGAAGAACCTTCTGGTAAAGGGCGAACTGGTCGTAAATGACGTGAGGGTATCCTTGAAGGAATTACGTGCGCCGGTTCTGTCACTGGTCGCCGACCACGATACGCTGATCCCTCCAAGTTCGAGCGTCCTCTTGAACGAGCTTGTCTCGAGCCGCGTGAAGAAAATCATGCGCCATCCAACCGGCCATGTCGGACTCTGCGTAAGCAAGAATGCCCACAAGGAGTTCTGGCCTCTGGTGGCTGACTGGATTGCAAAGAATTCAACGAGAAAGGAATAGGGATGAGGTATTCGGACCTCGCTCGCGAGTTCCTTACTACGCTGAGGCCTGGGTAGTTCTTGCGAACCAGGCAGCGTAAGCGTCGATGGCGGACTTCTCTGCCGCTGCGGCTACCTTCTGCCATGCCAGTGTTGCTTCTGTGAAGACGTTCAAGGCCTTGCTGGATGCTTCCTTGTTCTGCTGAACCTGATTCAGGTAGAACTGGAGCAGTTTGGAGCTGTCTTGCGAGATATCTGCGGTTGGAGCGTACTTTGCAGCGCTCGCGAGCGTGGTCAACACTTCATTCTGAGTGTCAATCGTAGCTTGCACGAGTTTCTTCATGGCTTCCATAGGCTGGTTCACTAGTAGGTCCATTGTGTCGTTCACAAGATCAGAGTAAGCGGTCTTCATTTGCTTCTGCTGTTTTTCGTTAGATGCGTTTTCTTGCCGCATTTGTATTTACCAAATGATTCCAATACCAAGACCTTATATAAGGATTGCCATTAGATGGTATCATAAGCCATTAGATGGCTCAACAAGGTTAGGCCTTCTTGATTGGAATCACGACCACTTGAACGAGGTCACCCTCCTTTATTCCAAGAGCCTGCCGCTCTGCTTCTGGTATTGATATCCTGCCGGCCTTCTGAACGCTCGTCTTGAAAACGGCGCTAAATCGCGAGAATGTGTTGAGAGAACCTAGGAAGCCGCTCACTGCCTCTGCTTGACCCGAACTTGCTTTTCTTAACGCCTCTAGCTGAGCATCAATCATGGCCTTCGCAATGTCCTGCATGCTCTTCGCGGTTTCGTTCTCGTCTCCCATCACTTGCACTCTCTGACTTTCCATGGTTTGAAATGTCACATATAACCATGTGAGTGGAGCGACGAAAATGGGCGAATCAGGACGGGAAGTGCTCGCGCCACTACGACGGTCATCGCGCATGGGCACGAGCAAAGGAATAACTACGGTATCGATTTGTCTTCGGCGAGGCAGTTATAATTTATGAAATATTTTGAAGATTTCACTGTCGGTGAGACTTTCACCACACCTGGTAGGACGATTACCGATGCTGATATTACAGACTTTGCTGGCGTGAGCGGAGACTTCCACTCTCTTCATACCGACGAGGAGTTCGCCAAACGGAACATCTTCCACAAGAGGGTCGCGCATGGAGTTCTTACGCTCGCGATAACTGAGGGTCTGTGGATGAGGCTCGGAATCTTTGAGGAGTCACTGGTGGCCTTTTACGGGATCGATAAACTTCGGTTCACAAAGCCGGTGTTCATCGGAGACACGATAAGAGCGACGCTCGTCGTGGGGGGAATGCTGGAGAAGGAGGAGTTGGGCCTCGTTACAATCAAGAATGAGGTCGCAAACCAGAATGGAGAGATCGTCCTCAAGTTCGACGCCGATCTTCTTTTCAAGAGACGCGGTCGAGAACCCAAAACAAAGTGAGCAGATCGCCTCATCCTGGTGTTCTCGATCGTGAAGAACTTGCTAGTGGGGACGCCAGTCATGTGTGACGTGGGAATCATCGGACGGCGACGGCCAAGTTTGTGAAGCGGAAGAAAACAACGTGAGCCCTTGCAGGAACAACTCGCTGAACCGATGAGGAATTCGATGAGGGAGCCGAGGAGTTCGACATCCGCCGCGGTTTCACATTCCAGCCGACAGGTTATAATGTTGCCAAGAGTCGCAGGAAGTGATGTCGTCCTCTTCTTCCGCTGGACCGACGTCTTTCCCGGCTGACCTGCAGGGCAAGGTTTCACTCGTCACGGGGGCCTCGCGCGGGATAGGCGCTGCCATAGCAATATCTCTCGCAAACGCGGGGTCCGATGTAGTAATCAACTACAGGAGCGAACAAAATGCCGCGGATGAGGTCGTGAACGTAATCAGGAATGCAGGGAGAAATGCGCAAAGGTGCAAATTCGATGTCACCAATGCCATGGAGGTCACCCGCGAAATCGACCGGGTGGCGACAGAGCTGGGACGCATCGACATACTGGTGAACAATGCGGGCATAAACAGGGACAAGACTTTCCTGAACATGAGCGGGGAGGATTGGGAGCAGGTCATATCCACAAATTTGACTGGTGTTTTTAACGTTACAAAGGCGGCGCTGCCTCACATGCTCAGTCGAGGATGGGGTAGGGTCGTCAATATTTCGTCGGCAATCGGGATCATGGGGAACATCGGTCAGAGCAATTATGCGGCGTCGAAAGCGGGCATCTTGGGATTTAGCAGATCAATCGCAAAGGAACTGGCGTCGAAGGGAATAACGGTCAACGTTATCGCACCAGGGTTTACGTCAACCAGAATGGTAAACTCACTCTCTCAAGCTGTGAAAGATAACCTCATCACCCGCATCCCTCTCAAGAGGTTTGCGACGCCGCGGGAAGTGGGGGAGCTAGTAGCCTTTGTTTGCTCTCCTCGGGCAGACTACATAACAGGCGAAGTATTCTCAATCAGCGGCGGTCTGTTCTTCTAAGGCTTCAGTTTCCTCGCGTAAACCGTAATGAACGGAGTACAGGAATTACTTTCATAGAAACCGGCGGCCAAAACATCGCGCGTCGGGAATTCCGCCGTCAGAATCTCCATAACTTGGCGGCAGCCAGACTCTCGAAAACCCGGTCGAGCAGACCGCTGCAATTGCTGCTCTCCCGTATGCTGGGACTAACATACAATTCAATAATCTTCCCGGGTTACTGGTGTCGAATAGATATGACGACCAGCTTAGGCTGATGATTGTCCGAATCACGCAGGGGGCGAGTATCTGGTAGCCTGGGTCTGGACCCATGTGGAATTTTTTCCTCGTCAACCATCTTTTGAAATAACGCTTTGGACTGATGTTTGATCGCTACGACTTTCTTTATCAGGTCGCTTGGTTTACCATCAGTTATCATCTTACCGTTATTCTGACAGAGTGAACTGCGTTGTTGCCGTATCCATGCTCGTTCCATACAGGTTCAAGTGGTTGCATATTTCCTGCGCTATCGACGGCCCTGACCATCAGCGCATATCTGCCGGGGCTCTGTGGGTGCCAAGTGAAGCGCCAGGGCGTTGCCACGTGAGGCGAGAGAGTAGTTCGAAGTCCCGCCCGAGCCCAGGAGCGCCCATTGTCCACGCTCACCTCAACCTTACTGATTAATCCGAATCCTGACCATGCAGTCCCAGCTATCTCGACCGGCCCTATTGCGACTGACATGCCATCCGGTGGATGCCCGATGACCGCACGGACTCTCATCAAGGTCACTGGCGCTCCTTCTGGAGCTCCGCCTCCTCGCTCTCCCGCATAGACATACTGTTCCCGCTGGAAATAACCCTCGAAGGGAGTTCGTAAGATAGAAATCTCGGTAAGCCACTTGACCGACGCTACTCCGTACCACCCAGGCACGACCAACCGAAGCGGAAAGCCATGCTCGGGGAGGAGCGCTTCACCGTTCATGGCCCAGACAAGCAGCGCGCCGCATTTGCGAGCCACATCTAAAGGGAGGCTCCGAGCAAACGGCTCCACCCGTCCTGGCTCCACTTCGCCCTTATCGGCGCCTACAAAGAGCACCTCATCGGATTCAGAGCGCGGAGTCGCTTGGTCTAGAAGCAGACTGAGCGGCGTACCCGTAAATCTGGCGGTTCCCACTGCGCCATAGGCGAAGGGCGTTCCTTTGGGGATCGGGACCATTCGAGTGCGCGCGTTTCCTGCGCACTCCATGGTGATTCCTGCTGTTCGTTTGGGGAGGCGTTTCAATTCCTTCAACGAGAGGTGAACCTGTCGCTCCACCTCACCACCCACCGTGAGCTGCCATGTCTCTCCATCGATTTGCGGAACATCGAAGTGACTGCGGACGTAGAAGAGGCGGGTGGGCGTGATCGGTTCAGTCAACGCTCGCATCGGGGTTTCAGCGTTGAACGGCTTGGACTCGATTGGCACCAGGGCAGATTGATCCTCGAACATTGGAACGAGACAACCGATTAAATTGCTATTTATATATCGATTAGCTCATGAATCTGAGCAGCGGCGGTCGCCATGGGTCGCCGCTTTTTGGTCCCGTCGAGGGCTCTAAGGCTGGACGCCGCTGCAGAGTCCGACCGATACCGTGACCCCGTCCAAGAGATAGATGACCATCCTTCCGAGCGAGCATTGCTACGCGGCGAAGATGCCCTCCTCAACTACATACTTCTTGCGAGCCCGAAGACCACCTCGACGATTGGCTTCGAGCGCAGGTTCAACCCTGCATTGCAGGTGTCATCTATGGGCGAATTCACGCGGCCGTCCAGTTTGCCCGCGATGCCGCCGCGGGCCGTCAACAACGACGGACGGGCATTCATCGTTGGAACCCAGTCCCATTCGCCCTGCTTATTCCATCTGGCGTCGTTGGAGTTCGCTAAGATCGGGATTCAGATCTTCATGAAGAAGTTCTCTGGGTGGTCCAGAGTGTGGTCCCTGTTCTTGTGATCGGTGCCGCATCGCTTCAGATGGCGCGCGTACCTCTGCGCGCTGATCATCTTCCCGCACTTGGGGCATGTTGGCATGGTCGTAACCATGCAAGGGGGGTGTATACGGGTTTCTCCGTCCGCGTCATGGGGGCGCGCCCTTATAGCGCCAGACCTAACCATCGCGCCGAGCGAGCTGTTCAAAGAACTCGGCGAGCTGCGCTACATCAGGAACTTCCACCGGGTCATCCTCATGATCTCCTCGGCCTTCTTCATCTACACCTTCGGGTGGGGGGTCACCTCCCCCGTGTTCTCTACTTCGACATTTAGGCGATACGTAGAAGTTAGCTTCCACCTGAACTTCGCCATCTAGAGGCACGCCAAGCGAAGCGGATGGTCTCTAGACCTCGTCAGCCCGGCTATTCAAGGTCGGCCGAGGACTCGGTCTACGTCCATAGGGACTTCCAGGGAAAGGGCGTGGGGAAGCTGCTGATGAACAAGATCCTGGCGAGAGCGGTCACCCGGGTTCGTCTACGCCGGGAACTTCAAGGAGGTGGGCTTCAAGTTCTCGCGGTGGCAGGACGTGGCCTTCTATCAGCTCTTTCTGCAATCCGTCACGACCTGAAACCAAAGCGACCCCACTCGCGGTGTTGCGTCTTGAGAGACGCGCGGCTTACGCCGTGACATAGACGCTGCTGTTCTGAATAAGGACACCGAGCTCCGGCAGGGGCGCGGGAGGCGGCCCTCCCGTGACCGCGCCTGTGTTTGGATTGTAGGTGCCCCCGTGGCAGGGGCACGATATGGCAGAGCCATTGTATTGGACGGTGCAGGGCGCGTGCGTGCAGGTCGCGCTGAAGGCCCTCCACTGCCCGGCCGAGTTCAGGAGGATCGAAAGCCCGCGCGAAGGGTGGTTGAAGTAGGCCGAGGACTTCCCCGCGAGGGCGCTCAGAGGGGCCACCAAGACGTAGCCGGGGGGAACGGCCTGGCTGGTCGAGCTCGACGTCTGCGAGCTAGTGGACGACTGCTGGCTGGTCGAGCTTTGCTGCGTCGACTGCCCGGAGACGTACTCCGTGACCGTGACGGTCTGCAGGTCGGTGATCGTCTGGGTCGTCGACTCAGAAGTGGGCGGCTGACCGCCGCTTGAAGAGCTGGCAGTCGAGTTCGCGCCGCCCTTAGGGAGCCTCTGGATGAGCTCCCACGAGCTCACGAGCCCCGTTATCAGGATGCCAGAGGCGACGACCATCCTGCGCAGGAACTCCCTTCGGTTTAGAGACAACTCTGGTCATCCCTCCCTTTTAGGACTTTGGCACCGCGCGGTTGAGGTGGTAGGTCGCGTTCGCGACCATGACGACCAAGGTCGTTCCCAGGATGGCCTCCACCAGGAAGAGCGGGATGTTCACGCTGGAGGTGGCAGCGTGAACCATGACCAGCCCGATGAGGATCGAGGACAGAGCTCCATGAAAGAAGAGAGAGTCGCGGAGCCTTTCGAGGAACGCAGTCCCGGTGAGCCAGACCGCGACCGCGACGGCGACTGAAACGTATCCCAGGTCCATCGAAACTGAGATCGGAGGGATGAACAGATACGCGATGTGGAACAGAAGGAAGACCCCTGCAAGGGCGGAGACCGCGACGTGCGTGCCCCTGATCGCAGCGATGTTCTTCGTGACCTTCAGGAGTTTCGACCGGAGCAGCATGAACATCGAGGAGAGCCCGATCAGGATGAGGGCCAGGAACCCCGAAGCGTCGCCAATGGAGATGCCTCCAAACGAGATCGCCGGGAGCGTCGACACCATCGGCCCCTGAGTCCTGCCCTGCCCGACCTTCCTACGATATCTCGCGTCAGTCAGTGCGGCGCGTTCAGTCGTCACCGTTGCCGCCATCGCCACCGTCGTCGTGACTGGTTGAGTTCGACCCAGAAGACGGCGAACCTGACACCAGGAGAGACCCGCTCCCTGAACCTGTCGAGCTCTGAGTGGACGTGGGGGTCGAGGAGGTCGAGACCGACGTCGAGTTAAGCGAAGAGGTGGTCGAGGTCACTGTCACGGTCGAGGTCATGTGGACCGTTGTCTCCGAGACGCTCCCGGCGTTGGCGCCACTACCTGCCCCGCCGGGCGCCAACAGGACTGGGACGTTACCTAGCGAGGAAGCGGAGCTCCCGCTGAAAGCGTGAGTCGCCACCACGACAGACCCCGTCCCCGCAAGGGCGATTAGAACCAGCACGGAAACTACGGATAGCCTCTGAATCATGGCTGCTCTTCGTGCACGCCGAATTTAATCCTCGACTTCCTGGAATCTAGATTTTGTTGGAACTTCCTTCCAAGCTTCCAATTAATTCAAGAATCGGTCGGGCTCGCCTGGTTTCAAGGCTGGTCCGATGCGTACCCCTTCTCTGCGAGGAACTCCCTAAAGTCCTCGATCGAGCGGGGCAGCGTCGCGTAGAAGAATTCCTTCGCCTCGTGACTCGGTTGACAGTTGGGGCTTATGCTGGCGCTCTTCGAGGGGGATGAACCTCTGGAGCTCCTTTGTGCTGCCGAATTGCTCGTAGGCGTCCTGAAGGGCTTTGGTGACCGGCTGGCGCATCTCTTCCGTGACCCGCTCGAGTACCTCGCTCACCCTCAGCGTCGAGTACAAGTCCTGGTCGATGCGATACTTCCCCCAAGCGCTCCTTTCGCAGACGAACCGCGTCATCCTCTCCCCCTGCGCTTCTTCTCTCTTGGATAGAGGAAGATGAACTCGAAGCGACAGGGCTCGCTGAGGGGCGAGTAGGCCACGCTCGCCGGGGTCTTCTTCTGCTCCGTGATCCCCGGGGCCGTGGTGATAGCCGAGACCTGAGGCTCTGCTCTATGACCTCCCCCTCTCGGTGACCGAGTCGGATGAGCAGATAGCCTACGAGCGCCTCTTCAGGTTCACCGAACTCAACAGGTCAGTCGTCTTCTTCGTCGTTTTCCGCTGCGGGCTCGTCGTCCTCGCGCACCCGCTTGATTTGCCCGGGGGGTTGGACATCTGGCATCGCATCCTTCATGGCGCCGCTGCGCGCTCTTGCTGACCCGCCGCCCTTCCTCCGTTTGGACTTGTCCCCTACGCGCGATACGCTCATGTCCTCAGACGTTTCCCTGCCGATACTTAAGGTTCGTCAGTCGGTCGTCCGGTGACCCGGAAGTCCGGCCGAACTTGGGGGCTTTGGATGACCGCGCTCTCATCCGCGCGTTCGCTATGCAGCGAAGATGCCCTCTTCCACGACATATTTCTTGCGCGCAAGGTCCATCAGGTTCCTCGTGAACGCAATCCCGTAGACGGCCACCACGATGGCGAAGAGCAGGGAGACGTAAGCGGCCGCCCCGATCTGACCGTTGGCCATGTTCGACGAAATGTAATACATCATCCCGAACTTGACCTGCAGGCCGTTCGGCGCGACCTGGGGCGCGATGTTGGGCCAATACTCCCCTATCGCGATTCCTGCCCAGGCGCTGTTTATCGTGCTCGAGATGCCGGTGATCATGTAAGGGAGACTGGCAGGGAGTATCACGCGCCTCATCCTAGTGAGGAACGGCAGCTTGTAGTTCCGCGTCACCTCTACGAACTCCGAAGGTATCGCCAGCACGCCTATCCAAAAGTCGAAGAAGACATAGTAGAAGCAGCTGAGGAATCCCAGGATGAAGATGTAGATCTCGGTGTATAGCGTAGGGAGGGCGTGCGAGAGAAAGGGGAGCGTGGCTATGAAGAGTAGCGGGAAGTATGTCGGCGCCGGGAACGCGGCCAGGATCTGGATCACTGGGAGGGCGGCGTCGCCCGCCCTGCGATGCGTGGCAAGCACATACCCGACCGTTACCGCCAGGGCGAGCGAGGCGAGGGCGATCAGGCTCACGCGGACATAGTCTGCTCCGACGTACTCGAGGAGCTGTGGGGTCTCCCTGAAGAACCCATACCAGGTCTGAGCCGAGACCGATGCGACCACCTCAGCAGACCCATACAGCAGCAATGCAAGAATGGCTACCACTATCGACAACCCGGCATATTTCGCGACCTTCACCCTCTTATCGCCGCCCGCCTCAGGTCTTCCTCCGCGAGGGGCCGCTCTCAGCCTCGACGCGTAGCCTCTGAAGACGTTCGTCTGGTTGCGGAAGGCGCGCCAGGGGCTGGTCACAAGCCTGCCGCGCCACCTCCCCGCGTACCGCTTTATCACGCCGGGCGTGTCGACTCCAAACTTCGCGATTGCCCACTTGCTGAGCCGCGAGAGCCCCGCGGTGACGACGATCACTGCCACGGCGACCGAAATCAGGCAGTAGTAGACCCCGACGTAGTCGCCCGATGCCGTGTACTGGGAGATCAGCGTGCCTATCCCGAACGTGGAGCAGGTCCCGCCCGGGCACAGGCTCGCGGTGGCCGCCCCTGCGGTGAACACCTCGCTGACCGAGATGTAGAAGAAGGCGTCGGCGAAGCTGGAGAAGATGTTCGAGGTGACCCTCGGGATCGAATGGGGGACGAAGAGCGTGGTCATCTTCTTCCAGAAGCTCATGTTGTAGTTGTCCGAGACCTCCACCAAGTGGAGCGGGACCGTCTTGAAGGCCTGGTAGATGCCGATCCAGACGTTCCACGCGACGGCATCGAAGACAAGGAAGTCGACCGCGAGCTCGACGCCTATGCTACCATGAAAGGTCAGTACGAAGGCCACCAAGACCAGGGGAAGGAAGCCTATGACCGGGATCGACTCGAAGACGTTGACGAGAGGCACGTACACGTTCTCGAACTTCCTGCTCTTGATGGCGGCATATGCGAGCAGATGCCCGGTGAAGATAGCGATCGCTATGAGCGCGAATATGCGTCCGACGGTCGCCAGCGTCGCGAGCGGGATCGTAAAGTCCATCTGCGGCTCACGGCTTCGGCGTCTTCACATTGAGGCCATCGTAGAGCAAGTCGACGTAGTCAAGGAACCCGGGATTCCTCTCAGTCCTGGGTCTCGGCAGGTCGATCTTCACCACTTCCACGATGATTGCGGGCGAGCTGTTCATGACGTATACCCTGTCCGCCAGCTGGACGACCTCGTGCAGGTTGTGCGAGACGAGCACCGCCGATTTCAGGGTGGTCGCAGGATTGAATACCAGGTCGTAGACCTCCTTCCTGATCTCGTTCGCGGTGAGCTCGTCCAGATGGACGAAGGGTTCGTCGAGAAGGAGCACCTCAGGGGAGGCCACGAGCGCCCGGGCTATCGCGACCCTCTGGCGCATCCCCCCGCTCATCTCCTTCGGATAGTAGCCCTCGAACCCCTGCAGCCCTACCACGTTGAGCATCTTCTTGCAGAGCTGAATCGCCTCCTGCTCTTTCATTCCGGTCCCGGCCAATACGAGGTTCACGTTGTCGAGCGCGGTCATCCATGGGAAGGTTGCAATCGACTGGTGGACGAGGGAGATCTTCGGGGATGGGCGGGCAACCTCAGTGCCGTCAAGGAAGACCTTCCCTGATGCCTGAGGGATGAGCTGCGCCAGGACCCGCAACAGGGTGGACTTCCCCGTCCCGGTGGGTCCGACTATCGCTATCAGCTCGTCCACATTCGTGAACAGGTTTATGTCTTTGAAGACGGGCTTCGTCCCTCCTGGATAGATGTAGGAGAGGTCCCGCCCCTCGAGCACGGCGCGCCCTTTGGCGCTTGTTTCTACTGTTGGTTGGGACGCCAAGCAACTCCACTAGGGTCTGACTTCGTGGCGGAAGGGCGATAGGTATATACGATTATCGACTCCCCTCCCCCGGGATGGCATAATTGGCATCCCACAGGAGAGAAGACGTTGCGAGGAGGATTGCGAAGATACACGGCCACGTCCACGCAATCAACGAAATGCTCGACGCCGGAAGGTCGTACCCCGAAATAGTGCATCAGGTAGTCGCGGTGAGGTCGGCACTAGACAGCGTCACCCAGGTCATTGTGGAGGACCTTGTGGAAGACTGCCTCGAAAAGGCCGAGAAAAGGGAACCGATGAAGGAAAGCCTTGAGCAACTGCAGCAGGTTGTCGCCACGATAAGATGAGGGTGGGCCGACTGAGACTGGCACAAGCAAAGGACGCCGTGACGACGAACATCCCTCGAGTTAAGGGCACAGCCTCAGCGTTGGGGTCCCCGGAGAGGAGTAATCGGGCAAACCCGACCGGAGTCCCGGCGGTCAACGAGCAGGATCAGGATCCTGACTGCGGATTCGTGCCCAAGATGTCGGTGTTCGAGGTTTGAACGAAGTGGTGACGGAAGACTGATTTCTGTCGGGGTCATTCTACTTTCCGCCGCGCTGGTGGGCATAATCCACATGTCGGCTCCAGACCACTGGGTGACGCTGATAATCCTCTCGAAAATTTCGAAATGGACGAGGTTCCGTCTCTTGGGAGTGGCAGCCATGACCGCATCAGGCCACGTCGCTTTCTCGATCCTACTTGGTTTCGCGGTGGTAGGACTTGGCCTCGCATTCTCCGAGGTGGTTTCGACCTATGCCACCTACGCAATCGGCGCTTCCATGGTGGTGGTCGGGCTGGCATACGGCATCAATGAGCTGCGCACGAAGGTCAAAGAGGACTACGAAGAAGAGGTGAATCAGCAGATTCGCGGGGCGCAAGGCGTTGGAAAGCGCTTCAGGTACTTCGCAGTCATGGGTGCTGCGTTGTCGCCGGATGTGGCGATTCTGCCGGTATTCCTTCTGGCTGTCAAAGGGGGTCTAGGTCTCGCAGTCGAATCCGCTCTTGTCTTCGCAGTCGCCTCAATCCTAGCCCTGATGACTCTGGTCACGTTAGGCATCGTCGGACTCTCCACCGCTCTTGAACGGTTCCCTCCAAGGTACAACGACGCGCTAGTCGGTTTCGTAATCGCAGGCGTCGGGGTCTACGTCCTCCTCGTCGGCTGAGGCGAGACTAAAGCCTCTTCTCAGGGGCGAATCTCTGGCTAGGGTGGCGTATCCGGCATTTCTCACTTCCGGATTTTATAGCACCTTCTTCGGGCGCAAGCATGCCGACGTCGCCCTCCGCCTTCGAAGGGGCTGGGGTTGTTATCGTGGGCGCACCGGGCTCATTCCTCTTGGCGTAGTTCGCGGTATGATTCTAAAGCTTCTCTAGCGACGAACGCTAGTATCACGCAAGTTGCGAGATAGTCCACCCACCAGAGCCCCAGCAAGAGCTCTAGGAGAAGACCGCCAAGCAAAGCGATGGCCATAAGGAGGCAGGTGACCGACTCCACCGCGTCCATCCTTAGAGGCGAACTCCTCGTCTGCTCGCCTATCTTCTTCTTCTCCAACCAAAGAAACGGCATCACGATGACCGCGCCTGCCGCAACGGCTATTCCCAGAGGCGATTCCTCTGGCCTCAACCCAATGACGTATGAATAGACCGCGCCGAGTCCAATTGTCGGAATCAGAGCAAAGAGCAAGGCGCTTGAAATCTGTTCGGTCATCTTGTTGTGCATCTCAGAACCGGCAACATCGCTTCGCAAGTTCGACAGCACCGCAAAGCCTGAGATGAGCTCTATCATGCTGTCCCCCCCGAACGCCAAAAGCGCAAAACTTCCTGCCACCAACCCGAGCCCGATTGAGCCCAGAACCTCGATGATCATCCACGCGCTGCTGAAATACTCAACTCTGATGCCTGTCATTATCCTCATTCGCCTCCAGGAGCGATGCTCGGCGTTGCAACAACATGACGCGCAGTTGGAGCACTTGCCCGGCGTCAGACACGTCGCGCAAGTTGTTTCGCCGCAACCACACGTCTGACACGATGACAGCGCTCCGACGACCATCAAGAATGATTGCTTCCTCATGCTCTTATTTGTTCGGAGCCTTCCTTGAGGACTCCAATTCACCAGTTCTCCCTCCGATTCCCGCGACCTGGGTTCTGGCCTTCCGACGTCGAGCGCGGTAAGCCATCTACGGTCTCCTGAATCCTTGCCAGCGCAGGGATGAAAGGACTCCGGGAAGAGACAAAGTCAAGGGTGGAGTTGCCCCAGAAGCTGAGCGGGGGCGAATTCTGTATCTGAAATCCTCAAAGCTTATCATTCTTGAGCGCTCAAAAGCCCAGTCGCGGCTTTGATAGTCGTAGAGTTCTTCCTAGCCGTATTCCTGATGCTCCTGGTCGGCAGGGTATTCGGGGAGGTCCTTCAGAGGGTCAAACAGCCCACTCTGGTCGGGGAACTGCTCGCCGGGGTGCTCATCGGCCCTTCGATACTTAACGTCGTCCAGCCGACCGCCGACCTGACTCTCGTAGCCAACGTCGCCCTCTTCTTCATAATGTTCCTGACGGGGCTGAACCTTCACACGAAAGACATCGTCGAGGCGGGGGGGAGGGCGGCTGTGGTCTCGGTGTTGGCGTTCGCGATCCCCTTCGTCGCCGGGGCGTATGTGGCCTCCCTCTTCGGCCTCGACTCGGTGGAGTCGCTCGTGGTCGGCCTGACGCTGGCAATAACCGCCGTCCCTGTCAACTCGATCATCCTCATGGAGTTTGGGATGCTCAAGACCAAGTTGGGCGCCACCGTGATAACCACGGGAGTCATCAACGACATCCTGTCGCTGGTCGTGCTGGGAGTCATCCTGCAGCTTCCGGCCAACGGCGCCTCCGCGATTAGCTACGCTGCGGTGGCCTCTTCTGTGGGAAAGATAGCCCTCTTCGTGGGCGGCATGCTCTTCGTCGACAGGCTCCTCCGCAAGCATCCCGACTGGTCGCAGAGGCAGCTTGCCCGCCTCGGCCCTCGGCTAGGGACGAGGGAGTCCTCGTTCGGGATGATGCTGACATTCTCAATCGGCGTCTCGCTGCTGGCGGAATGGGCCGGGTTGCACTTCATAATAGGCACTTTCTTCGCGGGGTTGCTCCTGAACGAGGCGATGGGAGACGACATGCTCGGTAGGGGCACCAACGTCCTTTCGGGAATAACCTTCGGGTTCTTCGCCCCGCTCCTCTTCGCGTTCATCGGCGTAGAATTCAACGCAGAGGCGTTGACGGGGGTGCTGGTGTTGGCCGGGGCCCTGCTCGTCGTCGCTATCGCGGGCAAGCTAGCGGGCGGCTTCCTAGGAGCGAGGCTAGCGGGGTTCTCGAGTCCTGAAAGCAGCTTGATCGCCTTCCTGCTGAACTCGAGAGGCTTCGTCGAGCTCGTGATTGCGACTATAGCCTACCAGTCGGGGCTCATCGACCTCGCCCTCTTCTCCGTCGTCGTAGGAATCGGCGTCATCACGACGATAGTGTCTCCGATCACGGCAAGAATCTCGATAAGCAGACAGATGAGACGACAGAGAGAAGAAGCCGCCGAAGGGACTCGCGAGCGCGAAGTGGCGCCGACGGTGAACTAAGCGCTAGCCGGCGATCTCGCGTCTTGGGGAAGGGAGAATTAGGGAATGTCTGCCAAGGCCCAGAGTTTCCCACTACACCCCGCCGCAAGTGTTTGTGCAGTCATAAAAGGCGTTGAGGCTGGTGTCGTTGGCTGTAACGGCCAACGGCCGAGTGGCGCTCCCGTCACCCCAGTGGTTGAAGACCACGTCGTGGGTGGAAGTGTGGCACAGGTTGCAGTCTGCGGGATACACCAGATACGTAGCAGAGGGGTTGAGCCCCGAGAACGTGAGTCCGTTCTCGTTCGAAAACCCGGTCCCTACGATGGTCCCCGTCGAGTCATAAAGCACGACCCACATCGAAGCTCCCGGACCCGTGCCAGCGCTGCAGACCAATGCAAAGCAGGCTGCCCAGTTTGACTGGGGCATTCTGTGGTCGTAGATCGTAATCGTCCCAGTGTTTGCAACGACAGCCCCGGTGCAGGCGTACACGGCCGTGAACGAGAGCGCCGCGCCCGTCGCGGTGAACTGCATCGGGTCGCTGAGGGCGCCGCCCGTCCAGTGGCTGAAGGTGCAGCTGCCATAGGTATAGATATCCAAGAAGTATTCCGAACCTGCCGCGACCGCGAACGTCGAGACGGTCACCCCGGACGCCACGACGTAATCACGCTGCATAAAATCCAACGGACCGTAGGCGATCTGGGAGACGGTGTAGTAGTCGCCTGGAAGGACGTTGCCGTACTGGTCCACCGCCTTCACGGTCACGCTAGACGCGGAGACCTGGGCGTGGGTGGCTTGCAGAGGAGCCACGGCCATCACGGTCAGGGCCAAGAGCGGGAATATCACCAGAAGACCGAGGAGACGGGCTGACCCGTGACCATTTTCGCGCGAACCAATCCGTTGCAAAGACGACATTTCAAAGATAAAACGCCTCCCGGACTCTTGTGGATGACTGCCCCTTGCTATGTATCGCTGCTAGGTATCGCCGCTATGGGTTGTTGTTGGCGGCTTTCGGCCGCAGCCCTTGGGCGAGCAGACTCGCGCTCGAATGGTAAATCAGGCAGACAGTCGAGCGTTGTCCGCCCGAGGGACGGAACAAAATTATAGAAGGTCATCTTCCCGCACTTGGGGCACGTGGGCATATGGTCTCTTGTCGCTGCCATTCAGAGTTGACCTCCCGGGAGAAAACCTAGCTGCGACGGCAGTCAGCCGCCCTTTCTGCAGGCCTCGAAATCCATCCGTGAGAACCAATGAGTCGAAATTTCAAAAAAGGAGAGACATGGTTGACCCACTCGGGTCAACCACCGTAGCCACACGCAGGCCTCGCGGCCTACGCGTCTACTGCGTTGTGCTGTCCGTTGACTGAGAGGCCGCAGGTACTGAAGAAGATCCCTCGACGACTTGCCCGTTGGCAAAACGCTCTGAGACTTGCGTCACCTTGATTCTGGTGCTTTGACCCATCTTGGTCCCTGGCACAAAGATCACGAACCCGTCGATCTTGGCAATCCCTTCTCCTCGCCTGCTCGTGTCGGAGATAGTAACGTTGTACTCCTTACCGACCTCGACTGGCTTCTTGAAGGAACCAAAACCTCCGCCGCTTCCTCCTCTGCTACCGCCGAATCCTCCGCCTCGATTTCCGAAACTCATCATATTCACTCTTCCTACCGTTATTTCATCCAGTGAGTAGAGCGCCAGAACCCGCCCTTATAAGGTGGACCTACGCTTCTCGCAAGCTGCCGAACGCCACGCGATGCCTTTTTGAGCTCTCACTTCACAACTGATAATAGAGGGCGAGCCATCCTGGGTCCTGTCGAGACGCGGAATGAGACCCACCGCCATCAGGATTCTCACTGACTTAGCGGTCCTTGCAACGACGGTCATCGTGCTCTTCTATCTCAGCAAGGCGCTCCCAGGATATTCTGACTACTTCAGGTATGCATATGGCGGCCTAATCCTCGCAGGGGGCGTCCTCGTTGCGAGGGACGTCTCCCGGATAGTCGCAGTGGATTTCAGGTCAGGGCTCGGCAAAGAAGCGCTCGTCCTCAGCAACGCCATCGCCGTAATCGGCTACATAGCCTCGGCCGTCGCCTCTGCCGCCTACCTCTCCTTCTCTCCCACGGCCCTCCTCGCGGGCGCCGCGTTCAGCGGGCTGGTGCTCGGCCTGGCGCTCCAGCCCACCCTCGGCAGCTTCTTCGCGGGGGTGCTGATTCTTCTTTCAGGTGCGGTGAGGCCCGGGAGCCATGTGAGGATACTCACCTGGCGCATACCCTTCCAGTGGGCGTTCACCCCTGGTTACAAGTACTTCTCACCGGACTCGGTCTACGCCGGGTACATGGGGGAGGTGAAGGAGGTCGGGCTGTTCTTCACCAAGATCATAACCGAGGAAGGGCAGATGATGAAGATCCCCAACACGATCATCGCGACCGACGCGGCTATCCTTTCCTACACCCAGGAGAACTACTTCTTCAACGTGAGGTACGAGTTTCCCAACCGGTTCGACCCTGAGGTGGTCTTGCTCCGAGTCAGGGAGCTCATGAACAAGTATCCCGTGGTAAACCTCTTCGTCAACGAGCAGAGCGACAAGGAATACTACATCATCAAGGCGGTGTTGAACGCGCAGGAGAAGGACCACGCGCTCATAAAGTCGGACATCCTCACTCGAATCATCAGGCTGCACAGGGAGCTCGAAGAGGCAGAGGCGAAGGCTGCCAGCTCCGCGAGTTCGACCGGGAAGCCGTCGTAGTGTCGCCTTGAAGATCAGCGCAATCTTCTCGGACTACGACGGCACCCTCGCGCCTGAGGACGCCGCGCTCGAGGCCTCGAGGGTGCCCAAAGAAATCGAGGGGCCGTTGCGAACCCTGAGTTCTTTCATACCTCTCGCAATCGTTACGTCGAAGGCCCTTGACTTCGTCCGTCCGAGGACCCCGTTCGCTCGCGCGTGGGCTTGCGTCTCCGGCCTCGAGGTAGTCCTCTCCGACGGCCGGGTGTTCGCGAGCTCTCAGACGGGCGGCCGCCTCCTTGAAGGCCTTCGCCATGTGAAGCGTCGAAACGAGTCTGGCGTGACCCTGGAGCTCAAGCGCAGCTCCGCCGGAGGCTTGCTCGGATTCTCGATGGATTGGAGGAGGATCCCGGCGCCCCCCTCCGAGTTCATCGCGACCACCGCGGCTGACCTGACAAACATGGGTCTGACGGTTGCTTACGACCCGACCAAGCCTTTCCTCGACGTCTTCGGGGCGCGGCCGGACAAAGGAAGAGCGGTCCGTGAGCTGAAGAGGCTCCTCGATGTGACCGGGAAGGTCTTGTTCATCGGGAACTCCGTCACGGACAACCCTGCCTTCGAGGAGGCAGACGTAGCAATTTGCGTCGCCCACGGGCAGAGCTTGGAGGGCCTCGAATGCGGATTTGCCCTCAAGCATCAGGAACTGGGCCAGTTCTTGAGCTCGCTCGTCGAAGACGGCTTGTCCTTGAATCTTCGTGACCTCGTGCGCAAATGAGCAGGAGTCGATTGGCGCTCTCGGAATTACATAGCAGCGGACTATTCTTTAGAATTCTTTCACACGCCCTTTTATATATAGACGATACTTCTCTTCCATCCGGCCTTGAAGCAATGCGAATTAGTGGATTCCCTGCGATCAAGAATGGACCGCCCCATCCGAACCGTGCTTGAATCCGGGGTGGTCTAGAGCTGCTCAGAATCGGCGTGGTCATGTATCAGACCAGCCTCACCAAAGGGCAAGAGCTTGTGGCTCAGAGGATGGTCAGGGAATTCCGCAGGCAAGGGCACGACGCGTTCCTGATCACCAGCGTGTACCAGGACTCGGAGCAGGTCGTCAGCCCAGAGGAGGTGAAGAAGAGGGGCGGCTGCGTCCACGTCTTCGACAGAGACCTCGGAATCCCGGTGATTAGGGTCAACAGCGACGACACCACATGGCCTCCGAGGCGGATCGCCTTCACCGACTTCGTCGGCATCCTGACAAGCATCGTCGACGACCTGAAGCTCAACGTCCTCGTCACCCATTCGACGCTTTGGAATGGTCCGGAGGAGGTGGTGAAGTTCGTGGCGTGGAGGCGGAAGATGGCGCAGGGCGGCGCCCCACGGTCCCCGCTGATCTTCTGCCATATGAGCCACTTCCAGGAGCCGAACGACGAGAGGTATGCCATCGTGGAGAGGTCGTACAGGGAAGCCTGGAACAACGTCATCCTGCCGCAGGTGTTGGCGGAGGCCGACCTCGTGCTGGTGACAACGCCGCTCGAGGCGAACTTCATGAAGGCCTTGGGTGCGAAGGATGAGAAACTCTTCCTCTTTCCGGGCGGTGTCGACGACGAAGACATAGCCTCGATGGGGAATGTGGACACGCTTAGGGCGAAGTACAAGCTGCCGACCGACGCGAAGCTCGTCTCGTGTCTGGGGACAGTAGAAGAGAGGAAGAACCCTGCTGAGCTTCTCGAAGTCGCAAGGCTATTGGCGAGCAGGAGGGACATACGCCTTGTCATCGCAGGGAGGGCGGAAGGCGAGTACGCGGACAACCTCAAGGAGGCCGCGAGCAAGCTCCCGAACGTCTCGGTTCTAGGCTCGATATCCGACGAAGAGAAGGCCGCCCTCATCAGGGCCTCGCTGGCCAACATAACGATGAGCAGGTCCGAGTCTCTCGGCATCGCCCAGCTGGAGTTCATGTCAGCGGGCGTCCCAGTGATCACCTCCGGGGTCGGTGGCCAGTCCTGGATCGTCCGCAACGGTTCGAACGGGATTGTCCTGAACGGCCCGGAGGATGCCAAAGGGGCGGCGGACGCGATAACGAGGCTGGCGGATCGCCCCCGGCTGAGGCGCAAGCTTGGGAAGATTGCGAGCCGCACCGCCTCCTCATACTCCCTCACCCGCCTCGTCGACGCCCTTTCGACGCGTCTCCAGCGGGAGATGCGAGACCAAACAGACGACACGCCTGCGCCGCAAGACATGCCGGGAGACGAGCGGATAATCGAGGCCTGGGTGCACAATGGTAAGAAGGTGGCGGCGACCTCGAAGCGCCTCGTCATAAGGTCGGCTGAGAGTGGAAGAGGCGCGACGACCATCCTTTATGATGACATCGCGCGGATTGAGTGGCACGCCGAAGCACCGTGGGCTTTGCTCGGGCTGGGTGCCCTGGCCACGGCGGTCCTGCTCGCACAGCATGTGCTGGGGTTGGGGTTGCTCGGTTCCCTCGTGCCTAAGGTTTCGGCCGCGTTGTCGCCGCTGGGGCTGTCAGGGATAACACGGACGCTGATCACGTGGCTGCCGTTCTTCCCCGTCCTCCTCGCCGCTGCGGGCTTCTTGCCCGCGGTGAAGCGAGGATACCTCGTCCACTATGGGTCCTCCAAGAAGCTCTTCCTCCCCGAAAGGTTCGTCAAGGCGCTAAGGCTGGCCGACAAGCTCACCCCCAAAGACCTCTTCGCTGCCGACGGAAAGTCCATCGCCAAGAGAAGCTGACCTCTCCCCAGCCAGCTCGCGGGAGTCGGGTATGTGGCCGCGGCGTCAAAGCAACGCCGGCAGGAATGCGAGAAGTCCTACCGCCAGCTGCAAGGCGACCGCCTTTCGGATGGGCATCCCGCTCCTTTTGACCATCAGGAGAGCGAGGAGGTTGGCGAACGATGAGATCGGGTCGAGATTGCCCGCGAGGCCTGCGTCCACAGCCAGGATTGGCGCGGCGTGAGGCGCCACCGTTGTTGTGCTCAGGACCAGCTGCGTGGCGGGGACGTTGCTGATAGCGGCCGAGACCAGCCCGAAGAATGTCGCGGTGTAGGGTTGCTCTCCCGACGCAGCCGGGGCCACATATGGAAGGATGACCGGCTCGACGAGGGCGGCGGCCACCGCCACCACGCCGACGAGCCCATAGAGGATCAGCAGGCTTCTCACGTCGAACCCCCTGACGACCCTCCCCATGGACCTGAAGGTGAAGGCGAAGCCGAGGGCGAACGCCAACCCGAGCGCGAGGACGGTCGGGACCCCGAAGAAGTTCAGGGAGAATACGACTGCCGCTGTCCCGGCCAGGTAGGCGGCTGGGATCCAGGAGCCTACTCGCTGTGGCGTTTCGCTGGGGTTCGCCGCCTTTCCCCTGAACCTGAGCAAGAGGAGCGCTGCGATCCCCCCCGAGGCGATCAAGGGCAGCCACGTGCCCGCCACAAATCGGCTCGCGGATATGCCCGAGGCCTGCCACAGCAGGATGTTCTGCGGGTTGCCTAGGGGCGTCAGCGAACTCGCGATGTTCGTGAACGTTATCTCCGCGACCAGCAGCGGCGCGATGTCCGCGCCGGACTCTCTTGAGTAGGCGATGAGCACGGGAGTAAGAATGAGGACAAGGACGTCGTTAAGGACGAACGGAGAGAATACGGCGGTCACCACGACCACGGAATACATCACGCCTAGCCTTCCCTCCAGGGTCGAGAGGATCCCCCGCAGAAACGAGTACCCGTCCGCCGCCCTGAACTGCGCCGCAATCCCGAAGAGGAAGGCGAGCGAGACGAAGATCGAGAGGTCGAGTATCATAGTGGTTGCGCCGACTCGGTAGCGGTTGGCTCCGTCAGGCTCCCGCGCGCGGTCTTCACGGGCCTCGTCGGGGCTTCTTTGCCTTGATGTGCGAGCTGTGATACGTGAACGGGTATTCTCCGACGTTCGAGTCCGACAAGTGCTCGATTTCAACGCCGCGGAATCCAGCTCTCGTGAGCAGAGTCTTGTACGCTGAATCTGTCAGAGCCCCGGCGATGCAGGCTGACCAGGAATCCATGTCCTTCCTAGCGCTTTCGGGGATCTCTGTCGGAAGCGTGACGTCCGCGACGGCAAAGGTCCCGCCCCCCTTCAAGACGCGAAAGGCCTCCTCGAAGACGGCCGCCTTGTCAGGCGCTAGGTTGATCACGCAGTTCGAGATGACGTAGTCTACGCTCCCCGACTCGACCGGCAGGTGCTCGATCTCCCCAAGCCTGAACTCCGCGTTCGAATACTTCCCTCCATACTTCGCCTTGGTCTCCCGCGCTCTCCAGATCATCTCGGGAGTCGCGTCCACGCCTATCGCCCTCCCTTTCCCTCCCACCATGACGGAAGCCCTGAAGACGTCTATCCCACCGCCACTTCCGAGGTCTAGGATGACGTCCCCTTGCTGGGGGCTCACCAGTAGAAGCGGGGACCCGCATCCGGCGTTGACCGAAGAGGCTTCGATGGGGACCGCCTCGCCGAGGGAAACCACCGTCGAATCGCCGCAGCCGTCGCCTCCGCAGGAACCGACCTCTGAGGTGGTCGCCATCTTGGCGTATCTTTCCTTGACCGCCTTCCTTATCTCCAGGTCCGACATGCGCCAATCTTTGGCTGCCGGACCTATATATTGGCAGAGCCGCCCTACGCTGGCATTGCCGAGACAACTGGAAGAGGTCCTGAATCTTTCGTAGTAGGATCCAGCTCGCCTTGAGAGCGCAAGGCGAGGGCTTGCAAACCCTTATGTATCGAACGCGGAAAAAGCGCGAGAATTCATGGGCAAGATTTTGGTGACGGGAGCCGCCGGCCAGATCGGCTCAGAGCTCGTCGTCGCCCTTCGCGAGAAGCACGGCGAGGAGAACGTCATCGCTACGGACATCCTGCTGAAGGCAGTCGAGAGGGTGCTCCCGTCCGGCCCCAACGAGCAGGTCGACGTCACCGAGATCCACAAGCTCAGAGAGGCAATCGGGACATGGGGCGTGACCGCGATCTACCACCTCGCCGCCATCCTCTCCGCGGCGGGGGAGAAGAACCCCCAGACGGCCTGGGAGGTCAACATGAAGGGCCTTCAGAACATCCTCGAGCTGTCGAGAGAGCTGGGAGTGAAGCGAATCTACTGGCCCAGCTCCATCGCGGTCTTCGGGCCAGGCATCCCACGGGTCAAGACGCCCCAAGACGTGCCGCTCGTCCCGACCACGATGTATGGGATAACGAAGGCGGCAGGGGAGCTCCTCTGCAACTACTACCACCGGCGCTACGGCGTGGACGTCCGCTCGATCAGGTATCCGGGGATAATCAGCAGCAAGGTGCCTCCCCACGGGGGGACCACCGACTACGCCGTCGACATGTTTTACCAGGCGATACTGAAGAAGCGCTACACGTGCTTCGTGCGCGAGGACACGGTCCTCCCCATGATGTATATGCCAGACGCCATCCGAGCCACGCTCATGCTGATGGATGCGACCCCCAAGAGCGTCACCTACCACATGGGTCACAACCTGGCCGGGCTGAGCTTCTCCGCGGGGGAGCTCGCAAAGGAGATCAAGAAGCACATACCTGACTTCACCTGCGAGTTCGTCCCTGACTTTAGGCAGAAGATCGCGGACTCCTGGCCGGAGTCCGTCGACGACAGCCTAGCGCGGAGGGACTGGGGATGGAAGCCGAGGTACAACCTGTCCGCCATGACCAAGGACATGATCAAGGAGCTCAGCGCCCGCGCGAAGCAGGGCAAGCTCCTTCAATGAATAGCCAGACGCGCCCCGAGCTGCTATCCGCTTGAGGCCGCCTGGCTTGCCTTCGTCCCGCCTAGGGATCTCGCGAGGGATGCGGGCCTAACGCGAGGGAGCATCGACGCCGCAGCGACCATGGCCACGAAGAGGACGACCGCGAGCGAGGCGGCGGGGAACTCCGGCGCCGGCGTGGCCGCCGCCTTCACCACTATGGTGCCTGTCATCCAGGCGTGCAGGGTGCAGTGGTACTGGTAGGTGCCTGGAACGATGAAAGTCTCCGTGAAATTCTCGCCCCTCGGCGTTTGCCACGGCATGCCCTCACCCGGCGACAACTTGCCCGAATCGAAGGGCGTCGCCCCGGTGGGGACGCTCAGCGAGGTAACGGTGTGGTCGACCTGGTCGTCGTTCGTCCAACTGACCGTGTTGTTCACTCCTATCACGACCGTTATCGAGTCAGGTGAAAAGCCCGGGGCGTCGTTGGCGCCTCCGCCCGCTCCGTTGAGGATGGCTATCGGAATCGGGGATTGGGCGCTTGCAATCGGCAACGGGACGACCAGTCCCGAAAGAATGACCAGCGAGAGCGCGCCGGTGCTGAAGGCGAGTCTCCAAGGCATCTGTGTGAAAGAGAATCAAGGCCTTGCAACATTTAACTCTTCCAACCGACCCGAATCGGCATCACTTCACGAGCGGATGAAAAAGGAAAATAAGGCGAGACTGGAGAGAATCCTGAGATGAGCAGGGACCCGACCTCCTTCCTAGGTGACGAATATCGCGCGCTCGTCCAGAGCGACCTCGACTGGAAGATCAGGACGCTCCAAGGGCCTAGCACGCCCTGGTGCCACATCGACGGGAAGAGGGTGCTGATGCTCTGCTCAAACAACTACCTCGGACTCACGAACCACCCGGCCATGAAGAGGGCCGCGGTCGACGCGGTGAACTCGCACGGCGCGGGCTCGGGCTCAGTCAGGGCGATCGCGGGGAACATGGACCTGCACATCCAGCTCGAGGAGCGGCTCGCCCACTTCAAGCGGGCGGAGGCGTCGCTGGTCTACCAGACGGGCTTCGCCGTCAACAGCGGGCTCATCCCGCAGCTCGTGGGGGAGCAGGACCTCGTAATAAGCGACGAGCTCAACCACGGCAGCATAATCGACGGCGTGAGGCTCTCCCGTGCCGAGAGGGCGGTATACAAGCACGCGGACATGGGGGACCTCGACAGGGTGCTCAACGAGGCGGAGAAGCACGCCCCCCAATATCGCAGGATCCTGGTCATCACCGACGGCGTCTTCTCGATGGACGGCGACATCGCCCCGCTAGACAAGATAGCGAAGCTCTCCGGCGAGCACGGGGCCTTGGTGTACGTTGACGACGCGCACGGGGAGGGCGTGCTGGGCGAGGGCGGGCGGGGCATCGTCTCTCACTTCCACCTCGACAGGAAGCAGGTCCAGATAGAGATGGGGACCTTCTCCAAGGCGTTCGGGGTCGTCGGCGGGCACGTCTCGGGGTCTCGCGACCTGACCAACTTCGCCTACAACAAGTCCAGGACCTGGCTGCTCAGCGGCTCGCATCCGCCGGCCGTGGCCGCCGCGTGCATCGCGGCGATAGACGTCCTCGAGAACGAGCCCGACCGCGTCCAGACCTTGTGGAGGCACACGAAGCACTTCAAGAAGTCGATGAGCGACCTCGGGTTCGACATCGGCAAGAGCGAGAGCCCGATAACGCCTATCATGGTCGGCGAGGCCGAGGTCGCGAAAAAGCTCAGCGCCCGCCTCTTCGAAGAGGGAGTCTTCGCGCTCCCCATCGTGTTCCCGATGGTCGCGAAAGGAAAGGCGAGGATAAGGACCATCATGAACGCGGCGCTCACCGAGGAGGACCTGGACTTTGCGATCGGGGCGTTCGCGAGGATAGGGAGGGAGCTCGCGATAGTCGCCCCGCACTAGGGCCGTCAGGCCATCGCTTGCGCCTGGATGAGCTCCTCGAGCTTCTCGAAGTAGAGCCTCGTCGCGAGGGGCATCGCCGAAAGGTTCGCCTCTATCGCCTCGATGACCTTGTCGACCGCGCGCTTTGAGGTCTTGAACTCGAACTTCATAGTCAGGATCGGGTCCCTGATCACCTGGATGCTGTCCCTCAGGTCGGGTCGCGCCCTCGCCTTCGCGTCAATCTCTATCTTGCGATACCACGCCGCGAGGACCTCCGGGTCGAGCCCTAGCTTGAGCCGCTCGATCTCTTGGACGAGCCTCTGTATCAGCCTCATCTCGGAGTTGTCTGACGTCTTCTCCCCTCCCAATCAACTGCAGCGCGATTGCAGCAGCTCCGTCTTCTCGTACTCCGCCTCCCAGACGTGCATGCTGTTCCTCGCCCTCCTTACTGTCACGAGCGAGTAGCCTTCCGGTGCCTCTCCGAGGGACTTGCTGAGGATCACCTCGACGCTCTCGTTGTCCTCGTCGAAGGTCTTGACGACGTGCTGCTTGTACTTCTCCACCTCCTTCATGTGGTCCTTCAGGCAGAGGTTCCTGCCCTGGAATCGCGAAGACGTCAGGCGCTTCACCTCCTGTCCGCAGACGTCGCACTTCACCTTCTCCATTCCGCAGGAGAGGCAGATCCTGCCCACCCCGATCACCATGGGGAACGTCCCTGGGGTGGACTCTTCTCTCCCGCACATGGCGCATTTCATTGTCTTGCCGGTGGAGTGCTGCATGACCTAATCGGTGGAAACAGCCATTGCTTAAGACGATTTCGCTGGCCGCCCCCTGCCCAGGAGTCGGTTCGACCCAGGCCGCCCGCTCTCCCTCTCCTGCGCAACGCCGGCGTCCTCGGGCTGAGATGCGCGCGTTATGACCAGCGGGAGCACGAGCGCCACGGCGATGATCAGCAGGGCCGGAGCCCACCAAGCGGAGCCCGCTTCCCTCCACCACCAGGTGTCGAGCTGGCCTTGGAGGAAGAGAGGGAGGACGTGCGTCAAGAACGGGAAGTGCGACACGGCCTCTGCCTGCGGGATGGCGGTGGTGACCCCGGCGACGCCGTTGAAGACGACGCCCACCGCGTAGAGCAGGTAAGCGACCATGGCGACGCCCCGCCTCTTCGCCTCGATCAAGAAGCCCGACGGGAGCAGGAGGAACGGAATCGCCGGGACGAGGAAGCGCTGCCCGAAGGCCTCCCCCCCTATCGCGTTGTACCACATCGCATACGGAATCAGGATGCCCACGAAGCAGGCGGCGAGGAGAAGGCCTTCGCTCGCCATCTCGCGACGCCTCGGGACGAACCAGAAGCCGAGCGCCCCCAGCATCAGTATCGGGCAGTAGACGAAGACGCCGCGGAGGGGGGAAAACAGGTCGAGGTAGAGCCCGTCAAGGATGGGGTACGAGAAGCTCCCGAGGAGCGAGGAGGTGTGCTGGTACGCCTGCTCGGTGGTGAGGAGCGGGTTGCCGAAGGCCGCTTGGTTGTACACGGCGAGCATGAGGATCCCGACCGCCGACGCGCCGAGGAGCCCCGCGAAGCCCTTGGCGAACCCTGCGAGACTCTTCCGGAAGGTGTACAGCAGGAAGACGGAGACGATCGGGACCAGGATGCCGTTGATGTAGTCCACCGTCAGGGCGGCCCCCAGCGCGGCGCCGCAGGGGACGGCGTCCGCCAGGCGGGAAGATCCGCTGCGCGCCATCCTTATGGCAAGGTAGACCGCGAGGACGTCGAGCATCGCGGAGACGTCGCTCTCGAAGAAGTAGGTGGCGAACGGCCAGCCTATTGTCGAGAACGCGTAGGCGAGCGCGACGAACGCTGAGGTCCGCTGGGCGAAGTACATCGATGCCAGCTTGAACACGAGATAGGCGGCGACGGCGTTGCAGACGGCGACGAAGAGCTCAGAGAGGAGCATTGCGTTCCCGAAGACGTTGAAGCCGCCGTCGAGCGTGAATCCGAGGCCCACGAAGGGCTGCGCGAGGACGGCGACCCCCGGGGCGAGCGCGCTGTAGTAGTTCCCCTTGTACACGAAGTCGTCCACCGTCCCAGGGATGAACTGGGCTGCCTTCCCCAGGACGACGGAGTGGCTGGACCAGAGCGCGTACGCGAGCTGAAGGAGGCTTGTAGGATGGTCGGCGGCCCAGACCCCGTTGAGCGAGAACGTGAAGACGAGGAACGCCGACAGGAAGATCGAGAGCCCCGGGGTCAGAAACCGCATACCGGTCACGCGCACGCTGGGGGACCAACCCACTTTAGTCTACGCCCGCGAACGCCTGCTCAGAAGCTCTCCGCCACGTCGTCCACGGTCTCGACGACCGCGTCGGCCTCGGTCTTCGTCTCCTCGCGCGAGTAGACCCCGGTCTTCACCATCACGCTCGTGATCCCCATCCTCCTCGCCCCGAGGATGTCGGTCTCCTCCTGGTCACCTACCATCACCGCCTCGTCGGGCCTGCAACCGGCCTTCTCGAGCGCGAGCTCGAACATGAGGCGCGACGGCTTCCCTATCGCCACGGCCTTCTTCCCGGACGAGTACTCGATGGCCTTGACTATGGGGCCGACCGCCATAGCGACTCGGCTCTTGAACATGTAGAGCCGCGCGTAGTGGCACGCGACTATGGACGCCCCGTTCCTCGCCACCTCGCCCGCTCGGTCGAGCTTGCTGTAGGTGAGCCACCTGTCGAGGCCGACCACGACGACGTCGGCCTTCGTCCCCCTCGTCCTCCGCAGCCCCACCCTGTCCAGCTCCTCCTCTAGCCCGCGCTCGCCGACGAGGAAGTAAGTCCCCCTGGGGTGCCTCTTCGCCACGTACTCGGCGGTGAGCCGCGCGCTCGTGAGTATCTCCTCATACCTGACGGGGATGTCGAACCTGAGCAGGCGCTCGAGGACGGTCTCCACCGTGTCCGTGGAGTCGTTGGTCAGGACGAAGAACTTCCTCCCCTTGCTCGCCCGTATCTTGTTGATGACCCTGGTCCCCCCGAGCTTGACCGGCTTCTCCTTCCCCGCGGTCAGCACGCCGTCGAGGTCGAAGAGGAAGAGCTTCTTCCTTGACAGGTCGATCATCTTCAGCGTCGGCCCGTAGTCGCGTTTTTATCCGTTTCCCGGGCTTGAAGTGCCGCCCTCGCCCTTGCCACTCGGATCCTCGCGGCAGTCGCTCCTCCCTACCTTAGGCGTCGCCGCAATCGTCTTCCTGCTAACCTCTTCCTCCTCGCTGGGGAGCATCCGCACATCCCCCAGCGCCAGCGCCCAGAGCTCCGCGGACTGGGTCGGACCCGACGGGAACTACCCCTTCAACTGGGACTACAGCCCTCAGACCGCAATCAACCTGACGAGCGTGAACGGCCTCGGCTTGAATTGGCTTTATCCTCTGCCCAGCCCGCGCATCCCGAACACCCTCGGCTCGAGCGTCATCGTCACCCCGATAATCGCCCAGGGGGTCGTCTACTACATCACGAGCTCCGACACGCTCATCGCCCAGGATGCGAGCAGCGGCCAGCTCATCTGGAGCAAGAACCTCTCCCTAAACTACGACTACCCGGGGATAGGCGTCCTGCCCGAGTCGCTCAACCTCCAGGGACACTACCACGCCATCTGGTATACCACGCTCGTCAGGGACCTGCCTCTCGTCTGGGTGGCGGGGGACAACTACACGGTGTTCGCGTTCAACGCCTTGAATGGCGCCGAGGCGCTCAAGCTCGACTACCTCCCGGTCGCCGTCCCCGGCAACTACGGGTACTACGACCCGGGAGGCAAGCAGATAGTCATCGACCAGGGAAGGGGGGTACTGACGGTCACGAACTCGGTCTCCGAGGGGACGGACGCCGGCCGGGGATTCTTCGAGGGCTGGAACGTCACCGCAGACCCCCCGACGCCTCTGTGGACGACGTTCCTCACGCCACCGCAGGACGGGTCAGACCCTCTCTGGTCCATAAAGTCCGTGCAGAACGCCAGCTACGCGTGGGTGTTCAACGGGACTGCGCAGGTCAATCTCAAGGCCCTCACCAATTCCACCCTCTACGGCATGCTCTACGCGGACTGGGGAAGCTTCGGTTTCAACGGCGTCCAGAGCTTCGCGGGGACGGACGGGGGGTGGGGCGGCTCTGACGCGTACGACCCTCAGACGGGGATCGTCTACGTCGGCACAGGACAGCCGTCGCCGGACTGGAACGCGACGACCAGGCCAGGCCTGGACCTCTGGAGCTCTTCGGTGCTCGCAATCGACGAGGCGACCGGCAAGCTGGTCTGGGGCTTCCAGACCTCTCCGCACGACCTGAGCGACTACGACTGCTCCTGGAGCGTGATGCTGGCCAACGCGACGGTCGGCGGCCAGACGCAGAATGTCGTCATGAAGGGATGCAAGAACGGCTACTTCTACGCCCTGGACGCGGCCACCGGGAAGATGCTCTGGTACTTCGACGCGCCCACGATAGAGAGGGCTCCCGCAAGCGCGATCCTCGACCCGACCAACAAGAGCGACATGGTCAAGCCTTGGGCGAACTATCCGTCCGTCAAGCCCTACATCCAGAACCCCTGCCACAGCGGAGGGATCGAATCGGACCCCGCTTACGACCCGATGAGCGACATCGCCATCGTCGTGACCTACAACTGCCCGACGTGGGTCAGTGTAGCTCCCACCACCGGAGCCGGGGTCCCCTACGGCAGCTTCGGATTGGACCTTTCGTATGCGGGACCCAGACTGCCCTGGAACACCACGATATGGGCGATAGACGTCGACACGGGGAAGCCGCTCTGGCAGTACCCAATCCCGGACATCGGCTTCCGCGGAGGCGTGGACGTCAGCGGGGGGTTGGTGATAGTGCCGGCGGCTGACGGGTACCTGAGGGCGCTGGACGAAAAGACCGGGGAGCTCGTGATGCAAAGAAACATCGGCTCCGCGCTCTGCACGCAGCCCGCAATCGGGCAGGACACAGGCGGCCAGGAGGAGCTCGTGTTCCCGGTCTGCAACGGGAATGACGTCCCGGGCCTCCCCGTCAACAACGGCGTGATGATCGCCCTGGCGCCCACGTCCGTGACCACGAACGCCACGGTCCTCTCTTCGGTGGTCGTGACCAGCTACGTCGCCTCGCCGGGCGTCTCGTCCGCCGTCTTCTTGGCTGTCGCCGCCGTCGCTGCCGTGTTCATCGCCGCGACCGGAGTCCTGGCGGCCAGAAGAAGGCGTCCGTGAGCCTCCCGTCGGCCGACTGCCACCTTTATCTAATCGCAGACTAGGAGAAGGCGGTCTCGAGGGTTGTCCGAAACGTCCAAGGGGGCAGACCTCCTTTTCACGGAACTCGCAGACGCGGTGAGGTATTCGCAGAACTGGGGGAGGAGCATCGAGGAGCAGAACGAAGCGAGGACGAGGGGGGACGAGCAGCAGGAAGAGCTCGAGGACCTTGCGGGGCGCATCTCGAAGGCCTTCGATGACCTTCACCTGGACGTCTCAGACTCTGAGAACCTCTCCAGGAAGATAAACGAGTTCGCGGCGCTCGCGATCCAGCAGACAAAGGACCGGGTCAAAGCGAAGCTCGAGGCGACCCTGGAAGACATGGAGTCCGAGTCGAGGTCGGAGGAGCTGAAGGCGAAGAGGAGCCTCGAATCGTATCTCGCGGCCACGCCGCTCCCCGTGACCGACGAAGAGATCTCCCTGGAGCTCTCGGACGGCTCCTACTCCGCCAAGGCCGAGTACAAGTGCCCCGGCGAGATAGGGTACGAGTTCCTGCTCAACACGCCGAGCTCCCCGCACTTTCGAAGCGAGTTCACCTTCGCGGGCGTCCGGAAGGGGGTAAAGCTCCCCGTCCGGCTCGGGAAGACCTGGCTCCGGAAGGAGCCTGTGCCAGACTTCGAGAAGCTCGACGACTACGCGCTCACCAAGGCGAGGGCCTCCAAGAACCACCTCGAGGCTAGCTTCACGGATCACGAGACCGGAAGCACCGTCGACCTCGTCTTCTCGAGGTCGGGGAGCGACTCGTTCGCGACCATCGAATACTCTGACGAGAAGGGGAAGGTCGACGTCACCGGGGAGCCGGCCCTGAGCAAGCACCTCGACCTCCAACTCATGAAGGCCGCGACCGCGACTATCACCTCGCCCAGGTTCGTGGCCCCTTGTTGGGAGATGTAGGCCACCTCGTCGTAGAGGTAGCCGGTCGCGTAGGCGCTGACGCCCAGGCCCACGACGAGCGCCCCTACCTTGACCGCTAGGGCGCCCAGACGTCTGCTCTCGAGCACTATCTTCGACCCGGCCCAAGAACCATGCCCGCATTCTTGAGGTTCTTGGCGGCCCGCCGCAGGCTGTAGAAGGCCCCGAGGAGCAGCATCGCCGAGAAGACAAAGTCGAGGAGGGGGACGCCGAAGTAGAGCGGCCCGTTCGCGGACGAGGGCCCGAGGGCGCTCGAGAAATAGTCGAGCCACTGCTGGGGGGTGCTGAGCCCTGCCATCACGGGCGCGAACGCGGCCAGCCCGATGATGGTGAGGAACGAGGCTAGGACTATCTCTCCAACAGCCACGGGGAGGTTGCCGTCATCCCCGGCCGGCCGCCTGGATTGGAGAAGGCTCACGAACCTCATCACGTAGCTGTCCTGCGATTCCAGTAGGGACCTCTCGAGGACGGGACGGAGGTCGGCGTCGGACTCGTAGAGAAGGGTAAGCGCCTTGACGTCCAGCTTCAGCCTTGCTACGACCTCTTTGCCCGCATTCTCATCTTTGCTCAAGACAATCCGCTCACCGTCTCATGACCGGGTCGCTATTTTTCGGTTGCGCCGGCCCGGGACGGAGTCCTCGCTCGACCCGCGGCTCTTCGCGAGAGGCTCGAGCCGCTGGGCTAGCCACGCTGGCTCTCCTCGAGTCAGGTGTGTCGAATAACTAACCCGTTTGTCTAGGTTCTTCCATACGCCCTCTCATGAGATTTGGCCGATCTCACGATACTGATGCCCGAGAAGAAGAAGCGCAACTGGAAGGAGTACAACGAGTCGCTGGTGAGGAGGGGAGAGCTCCTCTTCGATACCGATTTTTTATCTGGATGGGGCAGAGAACTAAAGGGTCTCAACGAGGGGAAGGAGGGGGCGAGATATCGCTATCCAGACTCGTTAATGAGTATGCTCGCAGCCATCCACGTCTACCTGCTACCGTACAGGGAGCTGGAGGGGTTCCTCAGGATGTTCTCGGGCCACGTCGAGGGACTGAAGGTCCCGGACTACACCACGATGTGGTGGAGGATATCAAGAGTAAAAATCGAGCTGGACCCAGACGTAAATCCAGAACAAGACGTCACCATAGCGGTTGACTCCACAGGGATCAAGGTCTCGAACAGGGGGGAGTGGATCAGGCAGAAGTGGGCGGTGAAGAGGGGATTCATCAAGGTCCACCTCGCCGTCGACGTGAAGACGGGGAAGATACTCTCGATGGAGGTGACGAAGGAGGACGTCCCGGACGAGAGGATGCTCGTCCCGCTCGTCGAGGGGGCAGCGTCAAGAGCGAGTGTGACGAGGGCGATCGGTGATGGGGCCTACGACTCGCGAGCCGCCTTCAGGTATCTTGACGCCAAGGGGATAGAGCCGGTCATCAAGGTGAGGAAGAACGCGTCTCCGAGGGCCATGGGGTGCATGCCCAGGAAGCTCGTCGTCGTGGAGCAGCTGAAGGACTACGAGAGGTGGAAGAGGAGGCGCAGGTACGGTCAGAGGGCGAGGGTCGAGTCGGCGATATCGTCCTTCAAGAGGACGTTCGGGGAGCACATAACTTCGGTGAAGTGGAGCAGCATCGTTAACGAGCTGCTCGTCAAGGCGACGGTCTACAACCTGTTCGTTGGGATCAACCCGTAGCGAGGTAGGGAGTCAGGAGAGACTCCTGGCAAGCCGTGACGCATCGTCAAGTTATTCGACACGCCTCT
>DATLRR010000014.1:0-63661 GCA_035534595.1 Nitrososphaerales archaeon | reverse complement strand
CTCGAGGCCAAGGTCCGCCTGCTCCTGGCGGCTTCCTCGTTCCTGGCGTCTGCAATCACCCTCCTCAGGCCTTGACGATGCTCCAGGTGCAAAAGGGGGTGATGAATGCCAATCTATGCCCTCTCATTCGCATCTACTGTCTGACGATTCGATCTGCGAGCCTTAAATAACGTCAGGGGCCGGGACCGGAGAACAGCCGGAGTGTTGTCTTGGTCAAGCTAATGATTCCTGGGCCTTCACAGCCTGACCCTGAAGTCCTTGACGCGCTCGCGGAGCCAGTCCTCCCTCACTACGGGACGCACTGGAAGACCATCTACGACGACACCACCACCAAGCTCAAGGAAGTCTTCGGGACAAGGAAGAACGACGTCGTCCTCATGCCGGTGCCGGGGCAGGTGGCGGTAGAGACGTCGGTGGTCAACCTCGTCGGCCGAGGAGGTACTGGTTTCGTCTGCGTGAACGGCGTCTTCTCGGGTATGATCCCACAGATGATTAAAGCCATAGGCGGGAAGCCGGTCGTGATACGCTCGAAGCTCGGCTCCGGACCTACCGCGGACGAAGTCGCGAGCATCCTGGACGGCTCGGGCCGAGACGTCGCAGGCAAGGCGCTCTTCCTCGTCCACACAGAGACGTCCACCGGGGCAGCGAGCCCGCCCGCTGAGATTTTCAGGGCCTGCAGAAAGAGGGGGGTGCTCACGGTCCTCGACGCGATATCGACCTTCGGAGGCATGGAGGTCAAGATGGACGAATGGGGCGTCGACTACGTCATCGGCTACGCCAGCAAGGCGCTCGGCGGGATATTCGGGGCGCAGCCCGTCGCGATAGGGAGGAACTCGTGGGAGGCCGCGAAGCAGAACGAGCGGCGCATCCACAGCCTTTTCCTCGACCTCAATACGTGGCGCGAGGCGATCGAGAAGGACAGCTCTTGGGGTCACCCGTACCCGTCGTCGATGCCCACCTCGGTGATAGTCGCGCTCCGGAAGGCGGTCGACCTGGCCCTGAAGGAGGGCCTCCAGAACCGCTACACGAGGCACGCCAAGGCGGCGGCCCAGCTCAGGGACGGCCTCACCGGCTTGGGGCTCGAGCTCTTCACCGACCAGAGGTTCTACTCGAACACCGTGACGGTCGCGAAGGTGCGGTCTGCATGGGCCGCCTCTCTCCGGAGGAGGCTCCTAGAGAAGCACGACATCATGATAGCGGACGGCCTCGAGGCGCTCAGCGGCAAGATAATCAGGATCGGCCACATGGGGACGTCGGCGACCCCCAAGGTGATATCGACGTTGGTCGACGCCCTGTCCGAGTCCCTGGTCAGCGTGAGCGGCTGAACGCCGCTCAAAGGGGCAGGTTGACGGCCTTGCCTTCCTGCATCGACTTTCGCGCCGCCGCTGAGACCTCGACAGCGGCCTTGCCGTCGTGCGCCGTCGCCTTGGTGTCCGTGTCCTTGACGATGCACTCGATGAACGACTCCATCTCGAGCCTGTACGCCTCCTTGAACCTGTCAGGGTACCAGGCGTAGGTCGAGAGGGTCTCCTGCGACCCCTTCACCACCCTCATCGCGCTGGGTGCGTCGGGCTTGGTGAAGATGGCTCCCTTGCTCCCGAGGACCTCTACCCTGACGTCGTAGCCGTAGCTCGACATCCTGCTCGCGTCGACCTGAGCGAGGACCCCGTTCGCCATCGAGAGGTTGGTGATGACCGTGTGCTGGTCGGGCTGCGAGCGCGGGGTGCCTTCAGCCTCCACCCTGCTCACCTCGCTCCCGCAGAGCCACCGGACCACGTCATAGTCGTGGCTGCAGGTATCGACGAATATCCCGCCGCTGCTCTTGATGTCCGGCCATTGCGCCGGGTTCGGGAGAGGGTCGCGCGTGTTCGTCCTCACGAGCACCACGCTCCCTATCTCTTCCGAGTCGATGGTCTCCTTCACCTTCACATGGAGGGGGTCGAACCGCCTCTGGTATCCCACCTGGAACTTCCCCGGGGACTTTTGCGTGGACTTGATCACCTGCTCGGCGTCGCTGAAGTTCGTGGCGATCGGCTTCTCGCAGAATATGTGCTTCCCCGCCTCGCAGGCGAACTTCACTATCTGCGGCTTGATCAGGGTCGGGGTCGCGATCACGATCGCCTCCACCTCTCGGTTCTGCACGAGCCTCAGGTAGTCGGTGAAGACGTTGGTGACCCCGAACTCGGCGGCGAGCTTCTTCGCGGAGTCCTCCACAACGTCGGAGACCGCGACCAGCTTCGCGTCCGGGATGCCCCTCGCGAGGTTCTTGGCGTGGATCCTGCCCATCTTCCCCGCGCCGATGATGCCCACGCCGACCTGCTTGCTCCCTGGAGCCGCCACGGCCGTGCTGCCCTTGACCGAGGGTAAAAACGATTGGCTCTTTCCATTGGGGTCGTAGCCTATCTTCCCCGACGGCTCAGTTGCTGCAGTCGGGAGAGATACACAGCAGACTGCCAGGGCGCCTAAGAGCGCCCGCGGTGCGGACGCCGGGGAGCGGGCTGACTCGTGAGCTCCGCTATCTTCCCCTTGGTCTCGTTGAAGAGCGCGAGGGCCTCCTTCTCGGTCGCCCCCTCGTGCACTATCGCGTCTATCGCCTTTATCACCGCGACGGGGTTGTCGTTCTGCCAGATGTTCCTCCCCATGTCGACCCCGACGGCTCCCTCCTCGATCGCGTTGTGGACGAGGTGGAAGACGTCCGCCTCGGTGTTGAGCTTCGGCCCGCCAGCCACCACGAGCGGGACGGGGCATCCGTCCACCACCCTCGAGAACCCCTCGCAGTAGTATGTCTTGACCATGTGGGCGCCGAGCTCTGCCCCTATCCTGCAGGCGAGGGACAGGTACCGGTCGTCCCTCTTCTCGAGCTCCTTGCCAACCGCGGTGATCGCCATCACGGGCATCCCGTACTCCTCGCCCTCGTCCACGAGCTTCCCGAGGTTGAGGAGCGTCTGCTTCTCGTTCGGCGCCCCCACGAAGATGGAGATGGAGACGGCCGTCGCGTTGAGCCTCACGGCGTCTTTCATCGAGGTGGTGATGCCCTCGTTGCTCAGGTCTTCCTGGAGGATGCTCGTCCCTCCGGATACCCTCAGGAGTATCGGGATGTCCCAATCCGGGTCGACCGAGCTCCGGAGTATCCCCCGTGTCACCGATACCACGTCCGCGTACGGGACTAGCGGCGCGATCGTTCTCCTGGGGTTCTCCAGTCTTCGCGTCGGCCCCATGAAATAGCCGTGGTCGCACGCCAGCATCACGGAATGGCCGGTCGAGGGCCTTATCATGCGAGAGATCCTGTTCTTCAGCCCATAGTCCATGGATTTGTCTGCCTCCGTGACCTGGTCACGGATATTATCTTTTTGCTCCTACCCGCGCCGGTCTCTCAGCTGCGCGAAGGCGATGTTCGTGAGCTCGTCCGCCTCCGAGTTCTTCTCGCGCGGGATCCACTCGAACCTTAGCCTTGAGAATCCGCCGGCGAGCTCCTTCGCCTTGAGGTACTTTTCGCTGTAGTTCCCGCCCTTGAACTTCCACCTACCCTCCATCTGGTTGACGAGCAGGGTCGAGTCCGAGAAGACCGTTATCTCCTCGTCGCGCCGAGCCGCCAGGTTCTCGAGCGCCTTGATGAGGCACAAGTACTCCGCATAGTTGTTGGTCACACCGCGTCCCGCGAGGCCGTAATCGGAATGGGTGCGCCTCCCGTCTTCGTAGACGACGTAGCCATAGGTCCCGAGGCCCGGGTTGGGCTCTGCCCTCCCGTCCGTGTACACCTCGATCATCGGGGTGGCGGCGAGGCGCGAGTAGATATGTGATTTCAGAGAAAAAACGAAAATGGAGTTAGGGGGAGATAGGTTGCCTCGCCTCGAGGGCCAATCTCCTACTCGGTGCGCCTACTCCTCGTTGTCTTCTAGCTCTTCAGTGATCTCAGCGACCTCAGCTGCATTGGAGATCCCTGAAGCTGCGGTCGTCCCCGAGCCTTCCACGACGGTGCCCATCGCATACCGGTTGGAGACCTGGGTGACCTTGATCTTGGCTGACTGGCCTTGCTTTCCTCCGGCCACGAAGGTTACGAAGCCGCCGATCTTCGCGATGCCGTCGCCACGCCTGCTGATGTCTGAGATGGTCACTTCGTATTCCTTGCCTACCTCGACTGGCTTGGGCTTGAAGCTGTTCTCGCTGCTACCGAATCCGCCGCGGCTACCAAAGCCTCCTTCACGTTGTCCGAAACTCATCCGTTATCACTTCCTACAGTAGTTCCCTTCGGTGGGGCAAGACTTTCAAATCAAGTAATTGAATCTTAGCGCGACCTTTGCGCCTTTGACCGTCCCGGCGCGGAGATGAGCATCGTATAAATAGGGAAAGAGGACAAAAGCAGACCGACTTGAAGCAGCGCGACTTCACTCACTTCGTGGACCAGCTCGCAGTGAGGGGCGAGCCTTTCGTGGTGGCGACCGTCGTGCGCATCCGCGGCTCCTCTCTCGGCAAGCCGGGCTTCAAGGCGGTCATCTCCCGCGAGGGCAGGATAGTCTTCGGGACGATCGGGGGCGTCTGCCCGGAGTCCGCCGTCGCCACGATGGCCCAGGAGGCGCTGAGGACCGGACAGGCGAAGGTCGTGACGGTCCACCTCGAGGACGCGAGGTCGGCGGTGGACGGCACCCTCAGGAACGCGAGCCCAGACGAGGTTTATGTGGAGACGAACTGCGGGGGGTCGATGGAGATCTACGTGGAGCCATACCTTCCAGCTAACAGGCTCATCCTGATCGGCCAGGGAGGGAAGGACGAGGTCGAGGACGGGCTCGTGAAGATGGGGAAGACCCTCGGGTTTGAGACCGTCGTGATCGACCACCTGCCCGTGCTGACGGAGGACCCTGACCTACTGATAACCGACCTGGACTATGACCTTAACCGGTTCGAGTTCGCCAAGCCCGACACCGTGATCGTCCTGACCAAGGGCGAGCGCGACGTCCCCACCTTGGAAGTGCTCTCGAAGAAGGAGGTCAGGTTCGTGGGGCTGTTCGCCAGCCTCCAGAGGGTCAAGGACGACGTCGAGCAGCTCAGGAGCCGGGGCGTTGCTCCCGAGTTCCTCGAGTCGCTTCACTCTCCCATCGGGGTAGACATCGGGGCGACCACCCCAGAGGAGGTGGTGGTCAGCATCATGGCAGACGTGATAGCGACGAAGAGGGGCAAGCACCCTCCGCACGCGGTCTACCTGGGCAAGATCCTTGGGGGCCGAAGCGGTCCCGCCTCGCTGGCCGGCTGACCAAGCGCGGGGAAGAGTTTTATCGGGACGCGCGCGTCCCGAGCAGGTCCTGCATGTTACCCCGCAGCTTCCAATATTACGCGCCGGCCACCATCGGGGAGGCCACCCGTCTGCTAAGGGAGCACGAAGGAGACGTGAAGATACTCGCCGGCGGGATGAGCCTCATCCCCCTGATGAAGCTGAGGCTTGCCTCTCCCGGGCATGTCGTCGACATCAACCGGCTGCAGGGCCTGGACTACATCAAGGAGAGCGAGGATGGCAGAGCGCTTCTCATCGGCGCGCTCGCCAGGCACCACACGCTAGAGTCGTCTCCTCTCGCAAGGAAGAGAGTTCCGCTACTTTCTGAGGCCGCGGGCTCCATCGGCGACCCGCAGGTCCGTAACCTCGGCACCATCGGCGGCGCGCTTGCCCACTCCGACCCCAGCGGGGACTGGGGGGCGGCGATCCTCGCCCTGCGCGGCGAGCTCACCGTCTTGGGGCCGTCGGGCGAGAGGCGCATCTGGATCGACGACTTCCTCGTCGACACCTTCACCAGCGCGCTCGAGGAAAGCGAGCTGATCACGCGGGTCTCCGTCCCCATGCCCCCTGAGAGAGGCGGCGGCGGGGCGTACCTGAAACTAGAGAGGAAGGCCGGGGACTTCGCGACTGTTGCCGTCGCGGCGCAGCTCTCTCTCGAAGAGAGCGCAGACGGATACCGCTGCACCTATGCAGGGATCGGGCTCACGGCCCTCGGGTCGAAGAACCTTCGCGCAAGCAAGGCCGAGGGGTGTCTGATGGGCCGGAGGCTTACTACGGAGTCGATCGCCGAGGCGGCCTCTGCGGCCGAAATGGAGTGCGCGCCCACCGACGACCCGCTTCGCGGCTCGGCGAAGTACAAGCGCGAGATGGCCCGGGTCTTCACCCGAAGGGCACTCGAGCTCGCGGCGGCCAGGGCCAGAGGGCGAAGGGGAGGCCCCGCCGGTTGACGACCGTCAAGGTGAGAGTGAACGGGAAGGGCGAAACCAAGGACGTCGAGCCGAGGCTGCTCTTGGTCGACTTTCTGCGCGAGGAGCTCGGGCTAACGGGCACCCACGTGGGGTGCGACACCACAAACTGCGGAGCCTGCACGATCCTCCTCGACGGAAGGTCCGTGAAGTCCTGCACGATGTTCGCCGTCCAGGCCGACGGGAGGGAGATCACGACGATCGAGGGGATGCAGGACGCCTCCGGGGAGCTCCATCCCATCCAGAGGGCGTTCTGGGAGAACCACGGCCTCCAGTGCGGGTATTGCACCCCCGGGATGGTGATGCAAGCCGCGTGGCTCCTCCGCGAAAACCCCGACCCGACCGAGCAGGAGATCAGGCTGGGGATCTCGGGCAACCTCTGCCGCTGCACAGGCTACCAAAATATTGTAAAGTCGGTCAAAGAGGCCGCAAAAGCCATGCGAAGCGACGGAAAGGGTCGGCGCTGAGCAGAGATCCGGCGGGCTACGTTGTGAAAACGGGCGGCTGGACCGTTTGCATCCTGTGGGCCCTGCCGTGACGATACATATGGATGTAGCAGTACTTCGCTCCACATACGTGGCACATGAAGAAGTACTCCTTTCCCAGAGTCTTTCCACAAAAAACGCAACTTGCGGTCTTGCTCTGCTTCGACTCGGGGTACATCTCGTTTGCCAACCCTGATTTCAGCAAATCTTCGTAGGCGTACTGATTCTTAAGCATAGATATTAGAATGTAAAAGTTTCAGCTGCAATATTGCAATATTCGTATATTTGCGCTTCTTTGCGTTTTTCGGGTTTGCAGGTTTGCAGGTTTGCAGATGTGTAAATTCAGTTCTCCGGGCCGCTGACCAGCTCTCGGACGACCGATGTCCATGCCCTCGCGCAGTTCCCTGGGTCATAGCCTCCCCCGCCCAAGGCGACCATCCGCCCCTTGCACGAGTCGTGGGCCACCCGGTGCAGCACTCGCGCGACGCTCGAGTGGAACCTCTCCGAATAAGCGAGCCCTCCTATGGGGTCGCCCGCAAGCCCGTCGGCCCCTGCTTGCAAGATCACGAACTCCGGCCTTATGCGGGTTGCAAATTCTTCAAGACTTGGCAGGATGTCCTTCATCCGCTCGTCCCCCTCTCCCGGGAGCAAGGGCACGTTGACCTTCGTCTTCTCTGCCCTGCCCTCTCCGGTCTCCCACTCCCCTCCGGTTCCCGGGTAGAGGAAGTGGCCGTCCTCGTGGACGTCGAAGATGAAGACCCCCGAGTCTGACTCGAAGGGGTAGAAGACGCCGTCGCCGTGGTGGACGTCGATGTCTACGTAGAGTATCCTCCTCAACCCCTCCTTCTGGAGCGTCTCTATGGCCACGCCTATGTCGTTGAACACGCAGAACCCGGCGGAGCGGTCGCGGCGGGCGTGGTGCAGGCCTCCAACGGGGTTGAACCCGTGGTCTGCTTCCCCGCTCATGACCTTCTCGACGCAAGAGAGCGTCGACCCGACGGCCAACTCCGCGGCTTCGAGGACCCCTTTGAAGGCGGGGGTGTCCCCGTCGTCAAGGTACCCGTAGCCAAGGGTGGAGGCCTTCCTCACGAACTCTACGTGCGCTTTGTCGTGGAAGAGCTCGAGCGCCTCCTCGTCGGCGCGCTCGGGCTCTATCTCCATCTCGCCCATCCCGATCTTCCCCAGCTCCTCCCAGAAGCGGACGACCCTCGCCGAGTTGAAGGGGTGAGGAGGTGGGAAGGAGTACCTCAGGAGCTCTTCGCCCTTGACAACGCCGACGCGACACACGCCACGACGACCTCAGATTCTCGCGGCCAGCGCCGAGACCGCGGAGCGGAGGGAGTCGGCCCCCGCCTTCACGAGCTCGGGCTGCCTGACGATGCCCATCGCCTTCAACAGGTCCTCCGAGATCAGCCTGTCAGGTCCCGAGGTGAGCTCCCCCGTCACGTTAGAGTAGTCGGGCTCCTTCTTGAGGGCGTAGCGGTGCATGGCGTGAAGGTCGAGGACGGTCCTGACGATCTCGTAACCAAGGAAGGAATAGCACTCCACGGTCTCCCTCGACTCGAGGAGCTCGAGGGCCTTTCCGCGGACTATCGCGACGGCGTCCTCTGACCTGTACCTGCCGAACCTCAAGGACATGGGCATGTCCATCGCGGTGGTGCGCAGGACGTCGTAGATGACGGAAAGGGCTTCCAGCCGGTTCTCGCAAAACGACCTGGAAGCCAGCTTGAACCCTGAGGCGTCGGTCCACTCTTTGAAGATCGCCGACTTCCTTTTCGAGAGGCCCTTCATCTGGGCGAAGAGGTGGCTGGGCGACGGCACCTGAAGGCTGGAGAAGATCTCAGCGACGCACAGGTCTGTCGCCGCCGAGGTGAGCCAAAAGTCCGCCTCGGGAAAGTTCCCGCCGACCTTTTCGTCGACCCGCCCGAGGGCCTTCAGCGCGGCCGCGAGGTGGGACTCCGCCGCCTTCCCGCAGCTGTCCTTGAACTTCCGCCTGCAGCTCGCGACAGTGCCCGCAAGGAGGAGCGAGCCGTCCCTCAAGACGGTCGCCCTGGCTAGCGCGGCTGAGAGCTCCGGCTCGGGGTCGCGCAGCTCTCTCTCAGACCTGAAGATTATCTTCGCGTAGAACTCGCCGATTCGGACGTACTTGGGCGGCGTCGGGTCCTTGCTGACCACGAGCAGGTCGTACTCGCAGCTCTTCCTGCTCATCCGCGCCGTATGGCACCCGACGATCGCCACCTCGTTCGATGGATACGTCTTCAGTACGCTCAGTATCGTCTGGGTGTTGGGGTCGGCCTCTGCGCGCGACGCCGGCCCGGTGGCCTTAGCCGTCTCCACGCCCGCTCTCCTGCTCATCTCAATCAGTCCGTTATCAGGGCCTTCATGCACTGCTGCTGGCCTGCTGCGGCGAACGCCTGCTCCGAGTCAGAGAGCGGGAAGCGGTGGGTGATCAGGTCGGTGACCGTGAGCGTCTTCTCCGCCAGGAGCCTCGTCGCCGCCTTCGTCTCCCTCTCGCTCGAGGCGTAGCTGGTGACCACCGACGTCCCGTTCAGGAAGAGGTGCGCGAGGTCTATCGTCCCTGTGGCGCCTCTCTTGGGGGCCCCGAAGAGCAGGACGGTCCCCCCTCGGGCCGCCAGCCTCGTCGCGTCTTCGAACGCCGCCGCGCTCGCGGTCGCGACCACGACCAGCTCAGGCCCGTCCGGCATCTCCCCACGGAGGACTTTCGCCTTGTCTTCCGGGTCAGCGGGGTTGAAGACCAGCTCGCAGCCCACCCTCCGGGAGAAGGAGTTCCTGTATTCGCTCACGTCTCCCACCGCGACCTTCTTGACGCCGGCGTGCCTCAGGAGCTTGTATATCATGAGCCCGACCGGGCCCGCCCCGTAGATCGCCGCGCTGCGCACTCCGCTCGCCCGGGCGTTCTCCAGGCCGAGGATGCAGCAGGAGAGCGGCTCGATGAAGCTGGCCTCCTCGTACCCGAGCCCCTCGGGCAGCTCGAGCACGGCGCCCCGGTCGACGTTGAACTTCGGGACGACGAAGCGCTCGGCCAGGCCGCAGGGCTGCAGGTTGTGCTTGGCGAACTCGGCGCAGTAGGTGGTCTTCCCCCGCTTGCATATGTCGCAGGAGAGGCAGGGCACGTGGTGGTGCGCGAAGACGCGCATCCCTCTTGAGACCCCGGCGACCCCGCTACCCACCTCTTCGACCTCGCCGACGGCCTCGTGGCCGAGGATCTTCGTGGTGATCCCGACTCCCTGAACCTTCTCGAGGTCCGTCCCGCAGACGCCGCAGCACTTCAGCTTGACCATGACCTCTCCTTCCGCGGGGGATGGCTCCGGGACGTCTTCCATCTTGACCCCTCCCATCTGCCCTACCAGCGCGGCTTTCATATTTCGCTACGAAGGCTCACTCGTCCGCCTGCTATAAGCGCGCGCTTGGAGAAGGGCTCGAGCCTCATGGGTGGCGAGGCTCACTTTGGGAGCCCAGAGACGTCCTCGCAGTCGAGGAGGGCCCCGCAGTTCGGACACTGGTACCGACACGATTGAATCTGCGTCATTTTGGTGCCGCAATAGCAAGTCTCCCCATCAGGAGGCATTTGCCGTTCTTGAGTGCGGGCACCCCTTTTTACTTTTCTTTCCCCACGGCAATTCCAACAGAGGACTTGCGAGCGTAGAAGGGCCGGGTATCCATGCCTCTTGAGCCGATTATAGACGCCTCGTCCTAAACGGCCTTTCGAGTTCCCCCGCGTGTGCTTCGCACCGTCGTTGTCGATGTGGTCGAGCGCCAGGAATTCCATATGCCTCGCCCCACAACATTTGCACGACGGAGGATCTGTGCCGTGGTGCGCCAGCGCCTCGCACTTTGTCCTCTCGCGATATTTCTGGGAATACTCCGCTCGTTCAGCCTTGTGACCCAATAATGCTCGCTGACCCGCTTCGCGCGACATGAGTCGCACACGCGATAGCGATTCTTGCGCTGACCACGACCCCAGTTCGAGTCGTTCAGGGGGATGTTACCCTTGAGGCAGTTCGCCGTAACCCATCACCTCAAAATGAGGCTTCAGAGACGATCGCCACTTCATGATCAGGCCAGGAAAGCATTCCAGATCCTTGCGGGCCCTGATTTATCTGCCGACCTAGGCGCCGAGAGGGAGCGGGCTTTGGCGAAAGGAAGCGATAAGTGGGGGCAGGGCGGCGGACCGAGGATCCGGGTCGAGATAATCCTCGCAGCCCTCGTCGCGGTGTCCGTAATCGGCGTCTACCTCTACTTCCAGAGCAACGGGCTGAATTCTGGGGTCCAGATCGGAGAGGTGACGACGATATCCACGACGGGCATCCGGTGCGACGACAGCTCGATGCCCCAGGCCGCCCAGGCTGTCGAGCAAGACCCTGCGTTCGCAAGCCTGAGCAACGGGCTTTGCTACAACTACCTCGGTGAGTCCCAGGCCTCGACCATGACCTTCGCGTACTACAACGGCACGATTTCATACCCCTGCGGGGATTCCCCGCTGCAGCTCCCGGCGTCAGAGATCCTTGTCAACGTCACCGGGTCGCAGCGCGTGCTATCAGCGAGGCTAGTGAGCCAGTCGCAGTTGGGATACCCGCACGAGTCGTGCGGTCCCTCGGTCCCCCTGGAGGTGGTCTCGGTCGCGGACGTCGAGTCGACGATTCCCGCCGTCCCGCAGTTGAACGTGACGCTAACGGTCCCCCTCGGGGGGAGCCCCGTCGCGACCGTCAAGGCAGTCCTCGCGCTCGACGGCGGCTCGCAGACGTTCCGATTCGGAAGCGTGACCTCGGGCTCCCCCTTGAGGCCGCCGGGATATGTCTCCAGCACCGAGATCATCCTGTCGAACCTCTCCTTCAACGCCGACGAGGTGTACCCGATGGCCATCTCGGGGACCTTCGTGAACGGGCAGGCTTTCAGCTTCCTAGTGCACGTCGAGGTCGCCAATTTCCCTGGTTGATCGGCCGCCAGGGGCGCGAAAAGGGTTTTAGGGACGCGCCTGCGCAACGCCAACCAGTTGCCGCCGTCTCAGGACGCAGACGAAGGGATGCCCCGGATCGTGAGGAGGAACCCGAGCAAGCCGGTGACCAAGCTCTGCGTCAACTGCCTCTCTCCGCTCTCCAATGGGAGCGAGCTCGGCGGATGGCTCGTACCTCAGGACTATTACTGCAAGAATTGCGGATACAAGGGGTACGTCTATCTCGAGGACAGGCGGAGCGAGGACGAGCGGGCCAGGGCCAAAAGCGAAGAACAGCCTGCCGACAGCCGAGACCCATAGCCGACTTGTCCTCCTCCAAGACAAGGGCACTTCAGCAGCCTCCCTCGGAGACGGGCGACTCGCGGTCTTCGCCAAAACCGAATTGGTTGTACTTCTTCGTCGCGGTAATCATCTTCACCGTGGCGATGGCGCTGGTCTCGTTCCCGGCTGGGCTCTATACCGTGTATGGGGTCCATCTCTCCAATAGCGTCAATTCCTCGACGCCCGTCAGCGGTCTCAACTTTGATTTCGTTTTCGCGACCGTGGTGATCCCGGTCGTCGGCAACCTGGGTGGCCTCTTTGTCGTCTTCTCGGCGATCTACCTGGGATTCTTCCTGCTCGCGGCGAGGCAGGGCGCCGGACTGTTCCGGGCGCTCCGCGCCTCGGTCTCACACGGATACCAGGCTCTATTCACGAACCCGCTCACCGCCACCATGGTCCTCCTCGGCGCCACCAGCTTCGTGACCGTCCTCGTCGACACCGTCCAGACCGACGCCGGAGTCTCGACCGGGTCTCTCAACGGAGACCCGTTCTCCCTGCTTGTGAACTTCACGCTCGCTCCCCTCCTCGAAGAGACCACGTTCAGGATGATCATGATAGGCGTCCCCGTGCTCGTCCTCGCCATAATCATGTTCGGAGGCCTCTCACCGGTGAATATGGCCAGGGCGATCTGGCGCCCCTCGTCGATCTGGGACATCGACGAAGTCGACGACGTGAAGACCGTACACTCCTTCAGGGAGACCAGCCCCGCGATGTTCCAGGACGACCAGTCGGATTCGCTGGAGGTCAGGGCGATACGCCCTGTCGTCTACGCCTTCCTCCTGCTCTCCTCGTTCATCTTCGGATATGCGCACTACGCCTCCGGAGCGGGCTGGGGTCCCGGAAAGGTCAGCGAGGCCGCCCTCGCCGGGCTCGCGTTGGGGTATCTCTACATCAAGTATGGGTTCCAGACGAGCGTCCTCCTCCACTGGTCAGTCAACTATGTGGGGAGCATCTTCTCCTTCATGGCTCAGGGCCTCTTCGGGGTCTCTTGGACCTCCAACACCGGGAGCTTCCTCGATGTCATCCCGACCCTCGACATCGTCTTCCTGTTGGGGTTGCCCTCGACGCTCATCGTGGTCAACGAGCTGCTCAAACGCGTCACGCGCGGCAAGCGGTGAGCTGCTGTTAGAATACGCACGGGCCCCGCCTGCGGCTGGCCATGCCTCGGCTATGCCTGGTCCAAACGGGATTAGCATACGCATGGGCGAAATGGAGGATTCGTCATGCAAAGCGCAGATTTATAAATAAAGATTCCCAAGACTCGGGCATGGAACTCGACCAGAAGATCAGGTACGGGCTCGCGGCCTTCTCTGTCGCATCTGTGGCACTGACTGCGTTCGGAGTGCACCTGAGCGCGCTAGAGGTGGCTGGAAGAGTAGGCTAGCCGCCGGACAGTCCGTTACCCAACCTTCAGGACAGACTCTTCGAGGAGCCGCAGTAGCTGTGCCGTTGAAAAGGCCCAGCAGTCCTTGGGTTCGTCCCACTGCTTATAGCAGATCGTGAAATACTTCATCTCCCGCTTGTCGAGCAGAAATACCTCTGCTCTCGTGCCGAAGGGCTTCAGGACCTTCTTGAGGTGCTCGAGGGCTTCGTTCGCCATGTTGAGAGGGATGAAGAGTTGCGAGAAGTAGGTGCCCCCCACCGCCTCTGACCAGAGGAACGGCAGACGGCTCATCTGGTCCCTCAGCACCATCCTTTCCTGTCCGTTGACGTCGCGGACCAAGAGCGCGACCCCAAGGTAATCGTATCTCGCGAACCCAACGTCTCTCTCGCGCTCGAAATCGTAGTTGAGGTGGTGCCAGCCGATCGTGTAGTGTGTGACCAGCCGTTGATTCAAAACGTGGTGCGCGTAGTGCCAGCCCAGCGTCTTGTAGTTGATGTCGACGCCATTGATCTGCTTGATTGCCGTCTGGACTTGCATAAGAGAGCGATCACCGTCCTTCGAGAGCTCCTTGAGGATCAGAAGGTCCACCTTGTCGACTCTCTTCCTCTCGGAGACCGTGCCTCGCGCAGCCCTCTCGTCAAGAGGGGGCGGGTTGCTCCAGTCAAAGTCCCAGACGCCGTCGTCGAAGTCGAAGCATTCGGCCCGCATGGGTGCGACCCTGTGCACATCGCAGTCGAAGAGCTCGACTGAAGCGAAGACCCCCTTGTCCCTTAGACTCCCCATGAAATAGTGAAACTTCGCAGTGAACTCAACCGGGACCGCGGCTTGAGCCAAGAAGATGCCGTTGGGCATGGTGCCCGCGTAGGCGACCAGGAAGGAGAGGTCGCCCATGGCTTCGAAGACCTTCGACGCACGCGTGGCATACTCGTCTGAGACGCTGAGCTTCATGACGATCCTCCTCAGCCCCAGTGCGCTGTAGTCTGGCTCTGCCTTGATGGCGAAGCCGCGCTTGACTATCTTCTCCTTGTAGCGATACCTGACGCTCTCCTTGAACTGCCCCAAACGCCTCGATATCTCGGCAATGCCGGGGCCTATCTCCGTGACGAGCTTGACGAGAGCGACGGTGTTCGCACTAGCATCGGGATTGACTCCGTCGTCGCTCTGCGCTACGTCACCCAAGAATATGCTACGTATGGTGACTCATATTCCTGATATATTACGGGTTATGGAATGGGGCTCCATTTACCGTTCTGCGCGCGTCCGTGAGAGAGGAGGGCTGAACCCTGCTAGATGCCGAGCGCCGACCGTAGCCCCTTGTACCTGTTCCGGATGGTGACCTCTGTCACTCCGGCGGCCTCTGCGACGTCCCTCTGGGTCTTGTCTTCGCCCTCCAGGGTGCACGACACGTACAGCGCAGCGGCGGCGAGGCCCATGGGGTCCTTCCCCGCGGAGATTCGCGCCTCCTCGGCCTTCTTGAGTATCTCTAATGCCCTTCTCTTCGTCCTCTCGGAGAGCTGCGCCCTCGATGCTATCCTGGAGACGCACTTCGTGGGGTCGACCACGGGCATCTTGATGTCCATCTCCTTCAGCAGAAGCCTGTAGCACCTGGCGATGTCCTTCTTCTTGACGTTGGAGACCACCGCGAGGTCCTTGAGGGTCCTAGGGGTCTCCCTGTCCCTGCAGGCGGCGTAGAGAGAAGCTGCGATTATCGCTGAGATCGACCTTCCCCTGACCAGCCCGCGCTCCAGGGCCTTCCTGTAGATGTATGCGGCCTTCTCGATGACAGCGTCCGAGACAGAGAGCTTGTCCGAGAGCCTGTCCAGCTCGCTGAACGCCTGCCTCAGGTTCCTGTCTTGGGGCTCGTGCACCTGGCTCCTGCTGTCCCACGTCCTCAGCCTCTCGACGGTGGCCTTCATCGATCCCGAGAGGGACTTGCCAGACGCGTCCCTGTTCAAGGCGCCTATCACCGTCGCCAGCCCCATGTCGTGCATCGCTATCGAGGTTGGGATCCCGCCCCTCGACCGGTCGTCCTTCTCGTCCTTGGAGAATGCCCTCCATTCGGGCCCGGTCTCCTCTATCTTGTCCTTGACCACAAAACCGCAACTGCTGCAGACGAGCTCTCCGCCCGCGTTGTCGACGACCATCGGGCCTTTGCCGCAACGAGGGCACTTGTCCAGCGCCCGTTGCAACTTCATCAGTCTTGAGAAATCTCTTTCAGATGACAAGCAATACACCGGAGGGCTTGAGCCAAAGTTGCAAATCTTATACTCGTATTTAGCTTTTGTGGAACATTAGGCCCCTCTAAGGTTCGAATCTGCCCCGTCCCGTCGGCTCGCAGAAGTCGACTGCTGCTGCATCAAGCTTTTATATTGTCGGCGACTCGAACCCACAGGGAAGGCCTGTGGTGTCAGACCTGATTATGTTCGAGAACGCCCTACAGTTTATAGGGGCCTTCGTCGCCTTCTCGATCGCCCTCGTCGCGTACAAAGGTGTGCGCGAGACGAGCAGCTCCTCCATGCTCAGGCTCGCGGCTGCGTTCGTCTTCCTCGGCTCCGGGTTCGTCCTCGAGGGGCTCGAAGGCATCGGAGCGTTCGCCAGCATCCCGGTGCTCGAGGTCTCGCTCGGGACCATCCTGATCGCGGGTATGTTCCTGCAGGCCGTGGGTTACTTCTTCTTGGCGTTCTCCCACGTCCTGGACGTGGTAGTCTCTCGCCGGCTCGGGCCGCTGCTCATCCTTTTGCCGATCTTCGCGGTCAGCCCTACCAGCGTCGAGACGGTCCTTCGCAGCCTCTCGTTCTACTTCATACTCTACGGGGTCCTGGAGACCGCCCTGTCCTACTCGAAGACGAGGAACCCCAACACCCTCTTCATCGCTACGGGCCTGGGGATGATCGCCGCCGGTTGGTGGGTCTCTCTCGCCGCCCCGGACATGGCATTGTTAACATTGTTGCAGCTTTTGATGAGGGAAGTTGGACTAGTTGCGCTATTCGTCCCGGTGTTGAAGTTCTCGTTCAGGAAGCCAGGAGAGTTGCTGAATGCCCCAGTATAGAACCCAGGGCAAGATCATCGCCGACATCTTGGCGACCGCCCGGGACCTGAATCAGGACGGGCAGGGCGTAGGGATAACGACGCTTCTCCGGCGCGGGAACGTCTCATACAGCAGGATGGCGAAGCTCATCGTGGAGCTCGTCGGCGCCGGCCTCCTCCTCGAGGAGACGCTGGAGAAGAACGCAAAGTACAAGATCAGCGACAAGGGCATTATGTTCCTCCAGCAGTTCGTGCAGTTCGAGGACTTTGCCCAGTCCTACGGTTTGAGGCTGTAGAGACGGATTCGGCAAGGCACTGCTAGCTTTTTTACTCACCTCGAGGTGCTGTCGCGCCCGGAGCGGAGGTTGACACTGAAATGATCGGTTTCCTTGGCGCTGGACGGGTCGGCGCCCAGGCGGCGCTCGAGGTGGCCTCCGCCGGGATCGACGACGTGACGCTGGTCGACATCCTGCCGGGCCTGGCTGAAGGGGAAGCCATGGACATCTCTCAGAAGATCGCCGAGACGGGAGTGGACGTGGACGTGAGGGGTTCGACGGACTTCTCGTCTCTACGCGGGTCGAAGGTCGTCGTGATAACCGCGGGGCTGGCGCGCAAACCGGGGATGACGCGGATGGACCTTCTCGAGAAGAACGCGGGGATAGTCTCTGCGGTCGCGAAGGAGGTGGCCAAGCACGCCCCCGAGTGCATCGCGCTCACGGTCACCAATCCGATGGACGTCATGAACTATGTCGTCCTCAGGAAGACGGGGTTCCCGAAGGGAAGAGTTGTAGGGATGGGCGGCATCCTCGACCTCTCGAGGTTCAAGTCGACCATATCTGAGATGCTGGACATCTCGCACTCGTCCGTCACCTCCCTCGTCATCGGAGAGCACGGCGAGAGCATGCTCCCCCTGGCTAGGTACACGTCGATAGGCGGGGTCCCGCTGACGAAGCTGATGGACGAGACCCAGGTCGCCCAGGCCATAGAGGCGACGAGACGGATCGCCATCGACGTCATCTCCAAGAAGGGGGCCACGGTGGACGCCCCCGCGAACGGGGTCGTGAGGATGGTCAAGGCCATCGCGTGGGACCGGAACGAGGTCATCCCTGCCTCCGCCTACCTCGAGGGGGAGTACGGCGTGAGCGGGCTCTGCATCGGGGTCCCCCTCGTCCTCGGGGGCAACGGGGTGGAGAAGATTCTGCCGATCGACCTCAACGAGGAGGAGAAGGCGCAGTTTTCGAGGGGCGCCAAGACGATCCGCGAAGGCATCGCCGCGATCGAACGCTCCCTGTAGCCCCCACGAGCGACGGCATTTCGTGAGCGGACATATTCAAGAGATTCAACCGATTGACGAAAGTCCATCCGCGATTCCTCTTTTCCCTCAATACTTTTATGGCCGGAATGTTGGCCGGGGTGACGCATTGCTTGTCATAGCACTAGTGAAGGGCGTCCCTGCGAGGACCGCCAAGGTCGTCAGGGTCGACAACATCGTCCAGCGTGACGCGATGGAGATGGTCGTCAACCCAAACGACACGACCGCCATGGAGGCCGCAGACTACCTGAAGAGGCGCGTAGGGGGGAAGATAGTCACCCTTAGCATGGGTCCGGACGCGAGGCTGAAGCCCATCCTGACGCCGCTCTTCAACGCGCAGGCGACGGGCGTCGACGAGGAGATAATCCTCAGCGACCCGAGGCTGGCGGGTTCGGACACCGTCGCGACCTCGTACGCCGTGGGCCACGCGGTGTTCAAGATATACGAGAAGCACGTCACGCCCTTCGACACGCTGATCAGCCTGATCACGAGCGGCGCATCGACGCAGGAGATCGAGGCGAAGGCGCGAGAACTCTACGACCAGAACCTCCTGCCGAACAAGGTCTACAACGAGGAGCCAGGAACCCGGACCTCGATAGTAGGGCACCTCGTCGAGGGCAACCTTTCGCGGGACGAGGCCGTGGCGAGGCTTAGGACCGAGAGGACGAACGTCACGAAGTTCGTCGTAGTCGCCGGCATCCGGACGACCGACGGCGAGACGGGGAGCGTCGGCCCCCAGGTCGCCGAGGTGGTCTCCCAGAAGATGGGAATCGAGCTCCCCCACGCCACATACGTCGAGGAGCTGGACGTCGACCCGGACTCGCTGCGGATCCATGCCGGGAGGAGGATCGGGAGGTCCATCCAGAGGCTGGAGATAGAAGCCCCGTGCCTCATGACCTTCGCGCCCGAGTACGTGGCAAAGACGATCCAATCCGTCGACTTCAACCGTGTGATCGAGAACTACTACAAGGGGAAGGTGACGGAGCCGATGAAGTGGACCGCCGACATCCTGGGGGCGGACCCGGCCAGGCTCGGGTTCGGTGGCTCCGCCGTGATCGTCGGTCCCGCAATCATCATGGGGGCGCCCTCGGGACAGAAGACCCTCGACAAGAGCCTCACCTTCACCAAGAGCGTGGACAAGACCACGTGGGAAGGGAAGGAGTACGGGCCGTTCCAGGTGGGAGACGTCGCGGACGCTCTCCCGCAGACGCTGAAGGACGACCTCGGGACGAAAGGGGCGTTGACCACGTTCACCCTGAAGATGCTGGGCGAGGAGCTGCTGGCATGAGCACCGCCGCCTCATCGACCGCCGCCCCAGCCACCACGTCAGCGAAAGTGGTCCTCGCCGACTGGAAGGACGTCTGGGTATTCCTGCAGCGGCAGGACGGGCACCTCTCGAACGACTCGCTGGAGCTTCTTGCTTCCGGGAGGAAGGTCGCCGACCAAGTCGGCCAGAAGCTGGTGGGCCTTATCCTCGGGAACCACCTGAGGGGCCTTCCGGAGGAGGCCATAGACTACGGCGCGGACATCGTGCTCGTGGTCGACGACCCCGCGCTCCGGACCTACCACTCGCTGAGGATGATAGACACCCTCGAGGCCATGATAGTCAAGAGGAAGCCATACGCGATAATCTTCCTAGCCACAGAGTTCGGAAGGGAGCTCGCCGCGAGGCTCGCATACAGGGTGAACTCCGGGCTCGCCACGGACAACGTGGACTTTGAGGTCCAGGACTACTTCAACCCCAAGTTCAACGAGATGTTCCCGAAGACGATGACACAGGTCAGGCCTGACTTTGGGAGCAGGGTCGCCAAGATCTGGACCCCACGCCACCGGCCGCAGGTAGCGACCTTGAAGCCGGGAAGCTTCACCCCTCTGGCGAGGGACCCGAGCAGAAGGACCAGTGCAAAGATAGAGAAGGTGCAGCTCCCGCGCCCGGGCAAGGCCTACGCGCTCACCGTCAAGGAGCTCGTCGAGCTGCCAAAGTCCAACGTCGACCTGGACCACGCCGACGTCGTCATAGGCCTGGGGATGGGGATACTCCGCGGAGCGGACGGCTCCCCCAGGAACCCCATCGTGGCCTACAAGCTCGCTACCGAGCTGAAGGAGCTCATCGAGAGGAAGTGGGGGCTCAAGACGGAGATCGGCGCGTCGAGGGGGCTCGTGATGGCTCAGGTGAAGGCGCTCGAAGGGATAATCACGAGGGACCACGAGCTCGGCCAGACGGGCACCCTCATCAGCCCTGACCTCTACATCGCGCTCGGAGTGAGCGGCTCGGCCCCTCACAGGGCAGGCATAAGGGCGAAGAAGATCCTCGCCGTGAACCCCGACGCGAACGCCCCGATACTCCTCGCCGCGCAGTATTCCGTCGTCGGAGACCTCTACGACTTCGTGCCGAAGCTCATCGACACGCTCGAGGCCCTCCCCGATAGGGCTTGAGTGCCGCGGTCGTCGAATACGACGTAGTCGTTGTTGGGGCAGGGCCGGGAGGCTCTGCAGCCGCGCTGACGCTGGCGCGCAAGGGCGTGAAGGTCCTCCTGCTCGAGAAGGCGAGGGTTCCTGGAGAGAGCAACGTCTCGGGAGGGGTGCTCTACGGGGACTTTACCAAGGGCCACGGCCTGATGGACCTCGTCCCCGAGTTCGAGTCCGAGGCCCCGCTCGAGAGGAAGGTCCTCTCCCACGAGGTCGACATCCTGTCAGCCCCCGACCAGAGGGCGGGGACCTACCAGCAGTATCGCCTCGACGGGAACTCCATCCTCGCGAGGCTCGGCCTCTTCACGGTCGAGATCCAGACGGGGCACAACTACACCGTGACCAGGAGCGAGTTCGACCGCTGGTTCGCTGAGAAGGCCGTAGCCGCCGGAGCGGAGCTCATGACGGAGACCACGGTCAGCGCGCTCCTGACCGAGGCCGACGGAAAGGAGTGGGGCGGCGACCAGGAGCCGGCGGTGCTCGGCGTCAAGACCTCTCGGGGAGACATCCGCTCCAAGCTCGTCATCGACTCCGCCGGGGTGACCTCCGGCCTCGTGGAAGCAGCGGGACTCAGGGGGCCGCTCGGACCGAGGCAGCTCTACCACGCGGTCAAGCACGTCTTCCGCCTGCCGAGGGAGGAGGTTGACAAGCGCTTCAAGCTGAGGGAGGGCGAGGGGCGGGCCGTCAACTGCTTCGGTGACTTCATGCTGGGGGTGAGCGGGAGCGCGTTCATGTTCACGAACCGCGAGACGGTCTCGGTGGGGATCGTCGCGTCCCTGGACTCGATGGTCCGCGCCTTCACGGAGCGCTTCGATACCGTGGGCACGCTCCGGGACGTGCTCGAGTCATTCGAGGCCCACCCCTACGCCGCAGAGCTGCTGGAAGGAGGCGAGCTCCTCGAGTTCTCGTCGCACAACATCCCCCGGGGGCCCACGGCGATGCTCAAGAAGCCCTACGCGAGCGGCTACCTCCCCACGGGCGACGCGCTGGGGGCCTTCATCAAGATCGGCCCCCTCTTCGACGGCATGCGCAGGGCGATAGCGAGCGGAATCATGGCCGCGGAGGCCTACCTTCTCGCGAGCGAGTCGGGCTCCTTCCGGGCCTCTAACCTCTCGCGCTACAAGGACATGCTCTCTCCCCTCTACGAGGACGTCAACAGGTCTGGGAGGGAGAGCTTCTTCAGCGAGAGCGGCTTCGCATACAGCACGCTCCCACGGATCCTCTTCTCTTCCTCGCTCTTCTCGAAGAAGGTGAGGTTCCAGGCACTCCCCGGCAGGTCGTCTCCGGGCCTCGCGACGCCGGCCCAAATCGACGGGCCCTCCGCCCGGATAACCGTCGACGTGGAGGCGGCCTCGAGGTCGTCGGTCAAGCCCTGGGTCCCCAGCTGCCCCGTCGGCTGCTTCTCGCTGGTGACGCCGAAGGGGGCCTTCACCTCCTACAAGGACCTGTACACCGCTAACTTCAAGCTCGCCGCCTCGTCACCCGAGAACAAGGGGGGGCTCGACGTGCTGGCGTACCGGGAGACCGTCAAGGACGTCCTCGGGGGGACAGTCGCGTTCGACGGCGGGGCGTGCGTAGGGTGCGGCACCTGCGGGGAGATAGGCCCCAAGGAGATGGTCTCCTTCGAGCCGGATGTCCCGAGCCGGGGCGTGCGCTACAGGTACGGCTAGCGGCGCGCGCGAGCGTCGGCCTAAGTCTGGCGCGAGTTCAGCTTCTCGAGCTTGAACGCGGAGTGGATCGCCCTCACCGTCTCCTTCGCGTCCTTCTCCGCCACGATCAGAGAGAGGTTCTGGTTCGATGACCCCGACGCGATCATCTTGATGTTTATCTTTTTCGCGGAGATGGCCCCGAACGCCGTGGCCGCCACGCCCTTCGAGCTCCTCATCGCCCCGCCCACTATGGCTATCGCGCTCACGTCGTCCTCGGTGAGTATGTGCCTGTAGCCTCCCTGGCCTAGCAGCGCCAGCTCGAGGGCGTTCGCCCCCTTCTCCATGGACGACCTGGCGACCACCATGCTGATGTTCGACTCGGAGACGCTCTGCGAGATCATCATCACGTTTATGCCGCTGCGCCCCATGACGTCGAAGATCCGGGCAGCGCTTCCAGGCTTCCCGACCATGCTCGCCCCGGCCACGGTTATCACCGCCACCTCCTTCACCAGCGCCACGGCCTTCACGACGTTCTTGGAGTAGAGCTTGGGGTTCCGCTTGACCACCGTGCCCTGGTCGGAGGGCTTGAACGTGTTCCTGAACCTCACGGGGATCCCCTTCTCTGCCACGGGCTCCAGGGTGCGCGGGTGCAGGGCCTTCGCGCCGAAGACCGCCATCTCGCCCGCCTCCTCGTAGGAGATCTCGCGCAGGACGCGGGCGTCCGCGACTATCCTCGGGTCGGCGGTCATCAACCCGTCGACGTCGCTCCAGATCCAGACCTCGTCGGCGTCGATAGCAGCGGCGATTATCGTCCCCGTGAAGTCGGAGCCGCCCCTGCCCAAGGTGGTGGTGTCCCCGCGCTGCGTCGTCCCGATGTATCCAGTGACGACCGGGGTCTTCCCCTCCGCCAGGAGCGGAGAGAGCTTCTCCCTTACCTGGAACTTCGTGACCTCCATGAGCGGGGTGGCGTCGCCGAACCTGTCGTCTGTCATTATCCCTGCCTCCCCCCCTGTCATGTATACCGCGTCCATGCCCCGCTCGAGGAGCGCGCCCATCACGAGGGGGTTGGAGAGCCTCTCTCCGCAGGCGAGGATCGCGTCCCTCGACCTCGGGGTCAGCTCGCCCAGCACAGTGCTCCCCCTCGCCAGCTTCTCGAGTTGGCTGAGCGTGACGTTGAGCATCCCCATGACCTGCCGCCTCACCGACTTGTCGCTGACCGTCGCGGTCAGCGCCGCGAGGTGCGTCTCCCGGATGGAGGCCAGCCGCTCCTCCACAGGCTTCTCCATCCCCTTGGAGGCGTCGGCGCACAGCGCAAGCAGCTCGTCGGTGACGTCGCCCATCGCCGAGCAGACGACCACCACCTGGTGGCCGGTCCCGCTCCCCTTCACCCTCTCTGCGACGTTCTTGATGCGCTCCGCCGAGGCTACCGAGCTGCCCCCGAACTTCATGACAACCTTCATCTCAGCTCCAACCTCCGCTCAGCGCGCCCATCGCGTAGTTTGGGATTGCTTGCGCCGACCCGTTGATCCTCCCCCTTATCTCCAACAGATCCCTCAACAAGGAGGACGCCGTCTCAGGCCCCCCGGCTCCCTTCCCGATTATGACCTTGGGGCCCGAATACTCGCACTCGAACTCGACGGCGTTGTTCGCCCCGTTGATGCACAGCGGGTGGTCCCGCTCTATCAGGGTGGGCTCCACGGTCAGCCCGCGCTCTTGAGACACCGATGCGATGAGCCTCACGGCCATCCCGTCCTTTTTCGCCCTTAGCACCTCCTTTGTAGAGATCCCCCTGATGCCCCTTACCTTCACGTCCTTGATCACCGCCTTGCTCAGGAGGAGGTGATTCGCTGTGATGACCAGCTTGACGGCGCTGTCGTAGCCGTCGATGTCGAGCGACGGGTCGGCCTCAGCGTAGCCGGCCTTCTGCGCCCCCTCCAGCGCCTCGTCGAAGGCGAGGCCATCCCACTCCATCTTGGTGAGTATGTAGTTGCACGTGCCATTGAGTATTCCTCTGATCCCGATCAGCTCGTCCCCCATCGAGCACGTCTTTCCAAAGTCAAGCACCGGCGTCCCGCCGCCCACCGCCCCGCTGAACCTCAGCTGGACGCCGTTGTGCCTGGCCAGCTCGTGGAGCGCGTAGTATGCTATCGCGAGGGGTCCCTTGTTGCAGGTCACGACGTGCTTCCTGCTCTCGAACGCCGCCTTCATGTGCGAGAAGCCGGGCTCCCCGGTCTTGAAGTTGGTCGGGGTGGCCTCGACGAGGACCTCCGCCTCAAGGTCGCGTATCACGTCGGAGGCCTTCCTCTGGGGCTCCTCCCTGCGCGCCTTCGCGGTCACCCTCCCTGTCTCCTTCTTCGACTTCAAGGCCTTCTTCATGTCGACGCCGTGCTCGTCGAGCAGCCATCCCGAGCTGTCCATGATCCCCACGACCTGCGGGACGAGGCCGTATGTCAGGGCGAGCTCCTTCTCCTGCGCCATGAGGAGCCGGGCGAAGCTCTGCCCGACCACCCCGAAGCCGGCCAGGACAAGTCTCAAGGATGGTGCCCAGCCCAGGTTCTGCTTTAGGAGTTTCGGTTCGCTGCTTCGCTGCGCAGCATAAATTGGAATCGATAGGAACCTCCGAAACATTACTGTGGGAAATTCTGAGCGTGTCACCTACTACGACGTGAGCAAGGCTGTCCAAATCGCCGAAAACTCCAGAAGCATAGTAAGGTCATTCAAGCGTAATGACGTAAGAATCCGACGGTTAATCGCTTCGAAGTACGGCAGGAGAAGGAACGAACGGGTGAAGCAAATCATCCATGCAGTAACGAAACGAATAGTGTAGGAGGCAAAGGCGAACAAGCAGGCGATAGTCTTCGAGGAGATTGGGGGGATTCGAAACCTCTATCGTAGAGGAAACCATCAGGGGCGGTCTTTCAGGGGCAGGATGAACTCGTGGCCATTCCATGAGGTGAAGAGGCAAATCGAGTAAAGGCCGCATTGGAAGGCGTCCCAGTGATGACGCTGTCAAGGAAGGATACGCGAGGGACCACGATGGACCGCGAGATGCGGGAGAGACTCCAATCGCCTGTCCGCGGCGACTTGGAGCACCGTCGCCAGTCGTGGTGTGAGAAGTGCGGGAGGTGGATGGACAGGGACCTCATAGCCGTCCTGAACATCTCTCGCAGGGGGCGGGTGAGGTTCGCCCGTTCATTGAAGGAAGGCGAGGCAAGCGAACCGGTGAAGGGGGAGCGCGGAACACGACGGGGAGCCGCTAATCCTCGGAATGGATGCCTCGAAGATGCATCACGCAAGAGAGATGCAGTAGAACTGCAGTTTCGGTGGACCGGGCGAGGCCACCGCGAGATCCCCGGGAACCGTTATTAGGTCCTCGGGGGACTTCACGCGACATGAGCGCCCCGAAAGAGCGTGCTACCTTCTTGAAGCAGGACGAGATACCCACTTCTTGGTACAACATACAGGCGGACCTCCCAGAGGCGCTCCCCCCTCCGCTCGACCCGGGCACGCACAAGCCCATGTCGCCCGAGCCGCTCTTCAGGCTGTTCCCGAAAGAGCTCGTGGGGCAGGAGGTCTCGCAAGAGAGGTGGATCAAGATACCCGACGAGGTGATGGAGGCGTACCGCTGGTTGCCGCGCCCCACCCCGCTCTTCCGCGCATACAGGCTCGAGAGCTTCCTGAAGACCCCTGCGAAGATCTACTACAAGTGGGAGGGGGGGAACCCGACCGGTAGCCACAAGCCGAACACCGCTCTCGCCCAGGCATACTACAACATGAAGGAGGGGACCAAGAGGCTCTCCACCGAGACGGGGGCAGGGCAGTGGGGGTCAGCCCTCTCGATGGCGGGCGCCTACTTCGGGCTCAAGGTCCGTGTCTTCATGGTCGCCGCAAGCTACAGCCAGAAGCCCGGGAGGAGGACGATGATGGAGACCTGGGGGGCGGAGTGCATCTCGTCCCCGAGCAGCAAGACCAAGTTCGGGAGGTCCCTCCTTGCGAAAGACCCCAACGACCCGGGCTCCCTGGGCATCGCGATAAGCGAGGCGATCGAAGACGTCCTCGCCGACGAAGGGGCCAAGTACAGCCTGGGGTCGGTCTTGAACCACGTCCTCCTCCACCAGACGGTCATAGGCCTGGAGCTGAAGAAGCAGCTGGAGCTGCTCGACGTCAAGCCCGACGTGATGGTCGGGAACATCGGCGGGGGCTCGAACTTCGGCGGCTTCTGCCTTCCGCTCATGGGAGACAAGATAGCGAAGAAGCTCCCCATGGACTTCGTGGCCTGCGAGTCGAGCGCCATCCCCCACACGACCAAGGGGAAGTACACCTACGACTTTGGGGACACGGCCGGGATGACCCCCCTGCTGAAGATGTACACCCTCGGCAAGGACTACAAGACCCCGCCCATCCACGCCGGCGGCCTGAGGTACCACGCCATGGCGCCGATAATCTCCTACCTCATCAACAAGGGCTTCATGCGCTCCGTCGCCTTCAGCCAGACGGAGGTCTTCGAGGCCGCAGTGACCTTCGCCAGGACGGAGGGGATCATCCCCGCGCCGGAGTCCGCTCACGAGATCAAGTTCGTGATCGACGAAGCCTTGAGGTGCCGCGAGAAGAAGCAGGCGAAGGTCATCGTCTTCAACAACTCAGGCCACGGACTGCTCGACCTGAGCGCCTACCAGCGATATCTGGAGGGCAAGCTCGAGGACTGGGCGCCGACCAAGATCGAGTACCCGAGCATGGTCGCCTAGGGCTGCTTCTTCGGCTCGCGCATGTAGTCGTCGAAGATCGCCTTCACCTTGTCGGCGGCGAGGCCGACCCCCTCGGTGACCCCCTTGTCGGTGACCTTGATCTTCTCCATCACTATGATCGCCCCGATGTCCTCCCTCACGGAGACCAGGCCGGGGAAGACCCTGCTGAGCCTCTCGCCGAGCGCCCTGTAGTCGAACGGCCTCTCTGTCAGCCTGATCTCTCGGACGTTCTCCCCGTTCATCGCGACCTTGAAGACGTTGGGCCCCGCCCCGACGACCTTGTCGAGCACTATGTTGAGCTTCTCGTCGACCCCCACGAGCTGGCCGGTGTACTCCTTACCTTCGCCCGTGATGACCACGACGTGCCTCCCCAGGAAGGCGTTCAACTCCTCCCCGAACTTGCGAAATATCATCGATGACAATCAGTTTCGTGCGTGAGACAGCCGAGAGGGTATATAGGAATTATTTGCGGCGCGAATCGGCGGAATGCCTCGCAACCCGTATAACGGCCTAGTCGGGCGAGGGTCGTGTGAGTGCGCCGCAGCGCTACATCGCGCTTCGCTTCATCGTGGTATTCCTCACCGCGGTCGCGCTCATCGACCTCCTCTTGGAGCTCGTGGTCGTAGGCTGGCACGCGTATGCGCCCGCCTCCGTGGCCACGGCAGTCCTCTCCCCGATGACCATAATCCTGGCCGGCGCGTCAGGAGCAGCCCTGGTGCTGGCCACCCTGTACGCAGTCCTTCGCTACCCCGCGCAGCGCAAGACCCTCTTGCTCCTGACGATCCTCGTGGCGGGCATCTTCGGGGCCCACCTCTACACAATCAACCTGCCGGCCCTCGGCGCCACCAACACGCTGTCCGGTCAGGTAGGGGGTTACCTCAGGGACAACCAGGTCACCGTCTATTCGAGCCTCTCCGGCTCCAACCTCGCCGTGACGGTCACCGACACAGGGGGCGACGCGATAGGCTCGCTCTCGCTCGCGGTCGGGAACACCACACTCCCCGGTTCCGGCTTCGCCTCCTCGCCCACGGCTACCGCCGCTCTGCAACCCGGAAAGCAGGACAACGGGACCTGGTCTCTCGACCCCGTCCCCTCAGGACCGCTCACGCTGACCTACGAACACCTCACCTGCTACGCGACCGACAAGCAGGTGGACGGGTGCATCATGGACGAGGTCTACTACGTGCCCGCCGCGCAGACGATGCTCTCGGGCGAGAAGTGCGCCCCCTACGCCGACAACTGCAACCTGGAGCACCCGTTCCTCTCGAAGGCCTTCATCGCCGCCGGCATCGCGATGTTCGGGAACGACGCCTTCGGCTGGAGGATCTTCGAGGTGATCCTGGGGACGTTCAGCATCCCAGTGCTCTTCGGGATATGCCTGGCCGTGACCAAGAACCAGCGCCTCTCGCTCTTCGCCGCCTTCCTCCTCGCGTTCGAGACTCTATTCTTCGTCCACTCCAGCATCGCGGTCATCGACGTCGGGGCCATCTTCTTCGGGCTCCTCGGGTTCCTCTTCTACTTCGCGAAGGCGCACTGGTGGAAGCTCGGCACCCTTTCGCTCACGGGCATCGCCTTCGGGCTCGCCGGCCTCACGAAGGAGACCGCGATCTTCCTCTTCCTCGCGCTCTTCCTCTACCACCTCTTCTTCGCCCCGGGAAGCAGGAAGCAGATCATAGTGTCGACCACGAAGCTGGTAGTCCCCGTCCTTCTCGTCTTCGTAGTCGGGCTCCAGATCTACGACGGCGCCTTCGGCTCGGGCGTGGCGACGACGTTCCTGGGGCAGATCGAGTTCATCCTCAGGTACGGGGCCTCCCTCACGATGACCCCCTCCAGCCAGGGATGGATCGACACCCTCCTCAAGACGCCAATCACCCCCTGGAGCTGGGTGACGTACTACTCGCCGATCGGGTACCTCATCACCAACGTGAGCGTGAGCGGGGCGACGGGGAGCTACACCTACGTCTCCGCCGGATACTATGGCGTCACGAACCAGTTCGAGGTCTGGCTCGTCTACCTCTGGGGCGGATACACCGCCTACCTCTGGTGGAAGACCAGGGGCAAGACCTTCGCCACCGAGTCCGAGACGAGGGAGTTCAACCTGGCGCGCCTCGCCTTGATCTGGTTCCTCGTGGTCTTCCTGGGGTACCTCGTGCTCTTCTACTATGGGCGCATCACGTATCCCTACTACTTCATCTCGGCCGTCCCCTCGCTCGCGATAGGCGCCGCCTACTTCCTGACGAGGAGCTGGTTCCCGCCGCTGATAGCGTACATCCTCCTGGCGGGGGTCTTCCTCTGGTTCTTCATCTTCTATCCTGACAAGAGCTTCCTACCCGTGCAGCTCCGCGTCTGGCTGGGGCACTGAGCCCGGTTCTACTGCGTCTCCTGTGGATGCCGTATACGGGGTCTCAGGACTTGTGACAGAGCATGAAAATTCGAAAAGTACTTGGACGCAACCGACAGTCCTGCAGAGTTGCGGAGCGTCGTCAGCTTGGCGGAGCACAGGTGAAGATTTGGATGTCCATTCGGAAATAGGTTTAACCGAAACCATCAGCTGCGATGGGGTTGTTGCGCAGAGCTCAGAAGGTCGGTCTAGTCCTATTCGTGACAGCACTAGTCGTGCTTGCCTTGGACATAGCCTCGTCTATGTCGCTCTATTGGTTCGCCGGCGGTACTTTTTCCCTGCTACTCGCACTGAGCGGAGTCGCGCTGAGTTTCGACTTTATCTCAAAGAGGATGAAACCTAGCGTGGGAGGGAAAGTCCTTGCGGCGCTTGTGTTGATCGGAGTCGTACTGCTGTTCTTCGCGCCGGCCATCCAAACGCTTCCGAGCGGCACGAGTAGTGGGTCCACTTGCAACTTCAGCGGCTGCTCCAGCGTCACACAGATTGAGTCGGTCGGTGATTATCTGTGGTGTGTGGGGTCGGAGTATTCGTATTCGCTGCCGCCAGTAACGGAGTTCTTCTTCCAGCTCTACGTCGGTTGCCTTCCGAATGTCTAGGTGTTCTATTTTCCAATAGGCTAGAATCCCGAGGACAGCCGATCGCTACGCCTCGCAGCTCTAGAATGCCTCCAACCTCGCAGAGCATATTCAATACCCGGAAAAGGTTCCTAGTTTCGATGCACAGGAGACGCAGTAGAAACCTGAGCCCCTGCTGTTCACGAACGTGTTAATCTGGACGAGAATTGCGAAGGTTTTTCTACATCACCGCGCAAGCGGGCGCAGACATCTTGAGCCGCGTCGCGGAGGTAAAGTCCAGGATATCTTCTGTCGAGCTACTCTCCACCCTGAAGAAGAGCTACAGCTACAAGGAGCTCTCCGCCATCCTGGGGCTCTCGGCGCCGATCCTCAGCAGATATGTCAGGGGGCACGTCCTTCCCAGCCCTTCACGCTCTGACAAGTTCGTGGCGGTCTTCCGCGAGAAGCTCCTGAAGAAGATGGTGACGGACGGCATCAGGACCACGGGCGAGGGGGTCTACGACCTCACCCGCGTCGTCCTCGACGTGGGCCTTCTCAAGCAGATAGCGAAGGTGGTGTACAGCGAGTTCGAGCCCTCCCACGTGCAGAAGGTCCTCACCATGGAGGTCGACGGGGTGCCCCTCGCCGTGGAGATCGCGGACGAGTTCAACGTGAGCGTGGCCATCGCGAAGACCGAGCGCGACCTGGCGGCCGAGGAGTTCTACGAGCAGCGGATGGTCTACTCCCCGGACTCGGTGAAGTACCTCTACATCCCGAAGAGCTCCCTGAAGAAGGGCGAGCACGTCCTCATCGTGGACGACCTGATCAGGTCGGGGGTGACGCTGGACGCGCTGGTCAGGCTAGCGGAGAAGGCGAGGGCCCGTCCCGTGGGGATCTTCACCATCGCGTCCCTGGAGCAGTCCCTCCCGAAGCTGAAGGAGCGCATGAAGCTCAACTGCCCGATCGAGACCCTCGTGACGCTCGAGCCGCCCAAGAAGCCGCAGTACACCTTCTAGAGGAGCGCCAAAGCCGATGGGTGCGATTTCGACCTTCGAGATAGACGAGGACTACGTCAAGAGCAAGATGCCGGCCCGAAGGAGGGACTCGCACAAGGGGATGAACGGGGTGGTCTGCGTCGTCGGGGGGAGCCGGACGTACCACGGCGCCCCCTTCCTGTGCGCGATGGGCGCGGCGCGGACGGGCGTCGACCTGGTGTATCTCGCGGTCCCGAGCATGGTGGCCACCCCTATCAGGTCGCTCTCGCCTGACCTCATAGTCTTTCCTCTGCCCGACAGCAAGCTCACCCGGGGTAACGCCACCCGCCTCGCGAGCTGGCTGCCCGACCTGGACTGCATAGGGATAGGCCCAGGCCTGGGGCCCCAGAACCCCAACGAGCTGAAGAACGCGCTCGCCACCCTGTCCGCAAAGTGCCGGACGCTGGTCGTGGACGCCGACGCCCTCCGCCCGCAGATCCTCGAGGCGGCGGAAGGCCAGAGGGCGAAGATGGTTGTCACCCCGCACGGGAGGGAGTTCGAGAGGCTCTTCGGCGAGAAGGTCCCTGACGCAATCGACGAGAGGGTCGCGGTCGTCAAGAAGGCAGCAGGGGAGCACGGCGTCGTCGTCCTGGTGAAGGGGCCGGTCGACGTGGTCAGCGACGGCGAGAAGGTCGGGCTCAACTCCACGCACTCGCCCGCGATGACCGTCGGCGGGACGGGCGACGTCCTCACCGGCGTCACGACGGGGCTGGCCGCGAAGGGCCTGGGAAGGTTCGAGGCCGCATGCTGCGCCGTCTACATCAACGGGCTCGCGGGTGGCGAGGCCGCGAAGGAGCTGGGGCTCCACATCCTGGCCTCCGACGTGGTGGGGTGCATCCCAAACGCGATGAAACGGTTTGACAGGCTCGAGTGAGGCCGAGTCACCAGAAGGGCCTGGGCTCCACGCGAAGTGGAAGGGGGTCGTCGACTCCCTGGAGGCAATAATACCCATCTACGAGAAGGGCTCCAGCCGCATCTCCCTCTTCTCGGACAAGGCGATGAGGGAAGAGGTCGCATCGTTCGCCGTCGGTGGGGAGAAGAGCACGCCCGTCCTCGACTTGGGGGCAGGCCCAGGGACGCTGTCGCGGGCGGTCGCGCTGGCCGGCGGGAGCCCCGTCCTCGCCGACGCTTCGCGGAAGATGCTCTCCAGGTCGCCTGAGTTCGACCGTGTGCAGTGCGTCTTCGAGTCCCTCCCCTTCAGGCCTGGAACCTTCGGCGCGGCGGTCGCGGGGTTCTCCCTGAGGGACGCGAAGGACCTCGAGACGGCGCTTACGGAGATACGCCACACCGTGCGAAGCGGGGGGAGGTTCGCCTTCTGCGACCTGGGGAAGCCGCCATCCAGGGTGAAGGCGGCCATGGTAGGCGGCTACATCCGCGTGGCGCCCCCCCTGATAGGCTTCCTGACCGGGGGGCGTGCGGGCCTGAAGTTCGGGTCGCTCCACGACACCTACAAGCTCGTCCTCGACAACAGGTCCCTTTGCCTGCTCCTCTCGAAGCACTTCGGCGAAGTGAGGATGACCGAGAGGCAGATGGGCGCGTCGATCGTCGTGCGCTGCACGGCCTGACCCTTCGAGGTCGAATTGTTTATAATCTAATCATTCGGTACCGATGTGTTTTCCCTTGCAGTACAAGTGGATCGTGCTCTCCAACACCACCATCGCCGTCCTGATGGCATCGCTGGACGGCACGATAGTGCTCATCTCGCTGCCGGCCATCTTCAACGGCCTCCAGATCAACCCCCTCTCGTCCTTCCAGTACCTGCTCTGGATCCTCTTCGGGTACAGCCTCGTGACCGCCTCGCTGCTCGTGACCTTCGGACGGATCTCGGACATCTACGGCAGGGTGAAGCTGTACAACCTGGGGTTCGCCATCTTCACCATCGGCTCGGTACTTGGTTACCTCACGCCCAACACAGGGGACGCAGGCGCCCTCGAGCTCATAATCTTCAGGATGGTCCAGGGCGTGGGCGCCGCGTTCCTCTTCGCGAACGGAGTCGCGATACTCACCGACGCCTTCCCAGAGAAGGAGCGGGGCCAGGCCCTCGGCATCAACATGGTCGCCGTCATCGCGGGGTCGATGCTGGGGCTCACGCTGGGGGGCGTCCTGGCGACCATCAACTGGCGATACATCTTCCTCGTCAACGTCCCTATCGGGGTCTTCGCCACGGCTTGGGCCTTTTTGAAGCTCAAGGAGGTCGGCACGATAAAGCGCAAGCAGAAGATCGACCTATGGGGGAACGTCACCTTCGGCGGAGGCCTGACGCTCCTCATGCTGGGAGTGACCTACGGGCTGCTCCCCTACGGCGCCTCCTACTTCGGCTGGGGCAGCCCGTGGGTGATAGGCTCCATGCTAGGGGGGGCCGCGCTCCTCGTCGGCTTCTTCTTCATCGAAGGGCGTGTGCAGGACCCGATGTTCAGGCTCGACCTCTTCAAGATAAACGCGTTCAGGGGGGGAAACATCGCCTCCTTCCTGGCCTCCATAGGGAGGGGCGGGACACAGATAATGCTCATCATCCTCTTGCAGGGGATCTGGCTCCCCCTTCACGGCTACACCTACCAGTCGACCCCCTTCTGGTCGGGGCTCTACATCACGCCTCTTCTCCTGGGCTTCGTCGTGATGGGACCGATCAGCGGGCGCCTCGCGGACAGGCGGGGCGCGAGGGGGCTGGCAACGGGCGGGATGCTCATCTCTGCCACGTGCCTACTGCTTCTCACGTTCATCCCCTACAACTTCATCTTCTGGCAGTTCGCCGTGATACTATTCGTCATGGGCCTCGGAGGAGGGCTCTTCGCCAGCCCCAACACCGTCGCGATAATGAACTCGGTCCCCCCCGAGACAAGGGGCGCCGCGTCGGGGATGCGGGCGACCGTCCAGAACACGGGGACGAGCGCGAGCACCGCCGTCTTCTTCTCGATCGTCCTGGTCGCTCTCGGCGCGAGCCTCGCGCCCGCCCTCACTTCGGCAGTGGTGTCCGCGGGCGCCCCGCAGCTGGCCGCTGCCTTCAAGGGCCTCCCCCCGACCGCCGCGCTCTTCGCGGCGTTCCTGGGATACAACCCCGTCGGCTCTCTGATCCCGCCCAGCGTGATGAGCTCGCTGCCTGCGGCGTCCCAGGCATACCTCACGGGCAACACCTTCTTCCCCACCGCCATCGCGCCGGCGTTCATGTCCGCTCTGCACGACGCCTTCTACATAGCCTCGGGCCTGACCGCCATCGCGGCCGCGGCCTCCTGGTACGGCATGGGCAAACGGAAGGCGGTCCTGCCGGTCTCCGCGATCCCCACAACGGAGGCCGAGCCCCAGGTCGTCCCGCTGGTGAAGACCGCCGCGTCGCCTGCCGGGAACGAAGAGGCGGGGCAAAAGGGGTGAGGTTGGCATGGGCGCGAAGAACGCGGCGGCGAGGAAGGCCCGGGAGACGAGCCCCATGAGGGCGGCGAAGCCGGACGAGGTCGAGCTGTGGCGCTCGATGGCCGAGTGCTGGAAGAGGCTCAAGCGCGGCGCGCAGAAGAACCTGACGCGGTCTGGGCTCAGTGTCGCGGAGCTCCAGATCCTGAGGGTCCTTCGGGAGGAGGGCTCCTCACCGATGAACAGGTTCTGCGCCGAGACGATGCTCTCTCAGCCGACGATCACGGGGGTGGTCGACAAGCTCGAGGAGGCGCGTCTCGTCGAGAGGGTGAGGAGCAGAGAGGACAGGCGGGAGGTGCTCATCGCGATCACGCCGGAAGGGAACGACTCCTTCGTCAAGGGGATGGACCTTCACAGGGAGTTCCTCGCGAAGGTGCTTTCCGTCTTGCAGGCCGGCGAGGTGGACGCCGTGTCGCTGCTTCTCAAGAAGCTCGCCGACGCCTCTGACGCGTTCGTCAACGCCTCTGAGACCACGAGCGTCGAATAGGGGACCCCAGAAGCGGTCTCGGGCGCTACCCACGCGCAGCCGAGCGTCACGTGGTCTCTCGCAGACGCGATTCCAGGTCCTTGAGCAGGCCCTGCACCTCCGAGCTCGGGACCGAGCAGCCCGCTGCCTTCTCGTGCCCTCCCCCGCTCCCCCCGTGCCTCTGCGCTATCAGCCCTATCTCCTTCCCGAGGTGTATCTTGCTCTCGGAGGTGCCGCGGAGGCTGAACTCGGCCATCCCGCCCGCCTTCTCCTTGTACGCGACGCCCACCGGCACGCCGAACGCCCCCAAGAGGAGCTTCGCGACGTTCCCCGTGGAGCTCTGCTCCGTCTTCATGTACGCCAGCCTCCCCAGGCGCGTCCCCTTCGACCTCACCTCGTCGGAGAGCCTCCTGACGACCTCAGCCTGCTCTAGCGCCTCCTTTCCCACGTCGTCGATCGTGTGCGGGGCCTTCATCTGGGCCAGCTCCTTTACCAGCATCTCCGGGTAAGCGTAGTCCCGCCCGTTCTTCGCGAGGGCGAACGCGAGGATGTTGCACTCGAGCAGGACGAACTGCCTGTCGAAGGTCTCCATCATCTGGCTCGCGTTGGCGCTCGTGTCCATGTAATCGGTGACCGCGCCGTACAGCGCGAGGAGCCTGGCCGCCTCCGGCAGGCTCTCCTTGTATGTGAGGTAGGTGAGCATCGAGGCGCAGTCCGTCACGTCGTGCCTGAGCTCGACGCCGGTCTTGAGGATCTCCCTCTTCGCCTCCTCGGTGAGGTAGTGGTGGTCGATGTAGGTGACCGGCATCCTCTTCGCGATGGCGGCGAGCCTCCCCACGAACTCAGGGAAGTTCGAGGAGTTCGTCCCCAGGTCGCATATCGTGAGGCCCGTCGCGGACGCCGGGACCGCGTCCATCTCTCTGAGGAGCTCGTCGTAGTCGGTGAGCCTGAAGGTCCCGCCCTTGGCGGCGAGGACCAGCGCGGCCGAGGAGACCCCGTCGACGTCCTTGACGTGGGAGATGCAGTGGTGCGCCATCTCGATTGCTTCGACTCGTCCTTGGGTCAGCGCATATAAGCAAACCTCGGGAGTCTTGAGCCTGTGACGATAAGCGCGCCCAGAGGGCTCTTGAAGCTCGTCTCCCTCCAGCTCTTCTCGCAGTCCTCCCTCTCAGGGGCGGAGCTGCAGGAGGAGATACGGAAGACGAGCGACGGCCTCTGGAAGCCCGGTCCGGGCTCCATCTATCTGCTCCTGGAGGGGCTGAGGAAGGGGGAATACATCGTGGAGCTCCCGCACAGGGGCGGGACCGTGAGGAGGTACGTCATCTCGAACAAGGGGAAGGCAGAGCTCGCGAAGCTCAAGGGCGAGATAGACGAGGAGGTGAGGAGGCAGCTGAGGCTCCTCGCCTACTGCTGCGACAACACTTCGAACCCGAAGATGGCTGAAGGCCTGCGCAACCTCTCGGAAGCGCGCTAGCCCTCGTCCGCTCCCATCGCGGCGAGAATCTTTGCGGCTGCGTCTTCTGGGGTCATCGCGTTGGAGTCTATCACCAGCGCGCCCCGCGGCGGCTCGAAGCTTCGCCACAGTCTCATGAAGCTCTCGCGGGGGACCCTGTCGGTCCTCTGGGAGTTCCTCTGGTATGCCACCTGCGGGTCGCACCACACCCACACGACGAGCCAGCCCTCGAAGAGCTTTTCCAACCGGGAGAGAGCCATGCGCCTGAACTCCTCGCGAGGGAAGGTGGCGACTAGGATGGCGTCGTACCTGTGCCTCAGGGCCTCCTCGGCCACTGAGGTCGCGGCGTCGTAGACGAGCTTCGACTCCGCCGGGGTGTATTCGACCTTCCCGAGCATCGCCCTTATCGCGTCGGTCTCGACATGGACGCACCTCCCGAGCCTCGCCCCGAGCGCCCTCCCGATGGTAGTCTTGCCGCTCCCGGGGATCCCACAAAGGATGATCAGGCGGCCGCCGCGGGCCTTTCGCACAGCGAAGCCTGCCTCCGTGACCACCAAAAAACCTTCCTCGGCACCCGTCAGGCACGGGCGGCCTACTGCTTGCGCTTGGGGGCGAACCCGCGCCTGATGATGAAGACGAAGCTGGCCGCGATGAAGACGCCTATCGAGGCGACCGCGAACGTCCTGATGTCCACGTAGTCGGTGGCGAAGCTCGCGTGCACGACGTTCGGCGACTCGATCGAGACCCAGGCCTGCAGGTCGTATTGCAACGACGATGGGAGCTGCCTCCCCACCACCCCGCCCGTCCAGCCCTGGAACTTGATAGAGACCGTCTTGGGCATGGCGATGAGTGTGACGTTCCTCCCAAGAGGCGGGTAGATGGTTGCGTTGGAGCCAGCGGGGATCGTCCCGCTTATCGTGCCGTACGAGTAGGCCACGGAGCCCTGGTCGTCGGCGGTTATCGTGAGGCCCGGGAAGAATATTGCCGTCTCGTTGGCCGGGCCGAGGACGGTCAGCATGGCCAGGCGCGTGGTGCCGTTGTATGAGAACGCGGTCGCGCCCTTCCAATACCCGAAGCTCCACGATTGGGCCGCGGTCGCGTTCAGGTTGACCGAGCCCTGCTGGTTCACCCACTGGTTGGAGTTCGCGACCTGCCCGCCCGCCGGCGTGCTCACGCCGACCTCCACGTAGAACTGGTGGGCGTACTGGACGTCCGTCACGAAGGGCGCGCTCGCCACGAGGGGCGCGGTGACGTTGGAGAGCCAGCGCTCGCCCTGGACCCCAGGCGTGGTGAGAGGGGTCGCCCAGGATGACCCAGAGTCCATCCAGTAGGTCGCGGCGCTCTCGCTGAGGTGCGCGAACGAGGCGTCCGCTAGGGACGTATAGTTGAGGCTCGGGACAGGGGGCGAGCCTCCGCCGCCGAGGACCGAGTAGCGGAGGGTGCCAAGATACTGGTGGTAATACAACAGCCCCCCCACCACGGGCGCTATCGCCGTGCCCGAGGTGACCTGCTTCGTGACCCACCGCTCGGTCGGCGACGAGTTGGGGAGCAGGAGGCTCGCGCTCCACTTCGCGCCCGAATCCATCCAGACGGTCCCGCTCGTGGTGTTGAGCGATGCGATGCTAAGGCCTCCCAGCGACGTGAAGTTCAGCCTCGGGTTGACGTAGCCCCCTCCCCCTGAGACCGTGAAGTTCATCGTGAACGCGTACTGGTGGTAGTAGACCGCGCTGGCCGTGCCAGGCGCGGAAGCCACGGACGACTGCGTCGAGGTGAACCACCGCTCGGACGCCGTCGAGCCGCTGAGCGGGTTCGTGAAGCTGTACGACGTGCCTGCATCCACCCACCCCTGGGAGCCCCTCACGGGCGCGCCGAACGACGTGAACTGGACAACGGGCGCTACGTAAGCAGCCCCTCCGCCGACCACCGAGAAGCTGAAGGTGATGTCGAACTGATGATAGTATGTCAGAGCCACCGTCTGCCCGGCGGTCGCGGCCCCCGCCGTCACCGAGCCCTCCCACCTCTCGCTCGGGGTCGACCCTGAAAGGGCCGCGGGCACCGACCAGCTGGAGCCTGAGTCCAGCCAGACCAGGGATTCGGAGCCGGTCAGGGGCAGGGTGCTGTTCGCGCCGAACGCCACGTATCTCAGCTGGGGGGTGGTGGGGGCGGTGGTCGAGCCGACCAGGGAATACTGGAAGTCCTCCAAGACCTGCGAGTAGTAGCTCGAGGTGTGAAGGTTCCCTCCCTGCGTGTCGGTGAATGTGCTCTGCCCGGTCGCCCAGCGCTCATTCTGGTTCTGGGGGACCTGCAGGGCGCCCATAGTCACCTGTGCGTTGAAGTCGCTCCACCCCTGGCACGAGAACTCCCCCGTCCCAGTGGTGACGACGATTGAGCAGACCGGCTGCCCTGCCAATCCGAGGCCCGTGCCGCTAACGTTTATCGTGCCCGCGGTGGACCACGAAGACGGGCTGGCCGGCGCGACCTGGTACGTGTTCAGGAGCTGGTAGTAGATGGTCGCCGAGAATGCCGCGCACGAGTTCGAGGAGCAGCTGCCGACGGTCAGCGAATTCTGTCCCGCGGCCGACAGGTAGCGCGTGGCGGCCGTGGCCGCAGGGAGGCTGACGACTATCCCGCTACACCCAGACGCGGCTTGGAAGGTGTGAGGAATGCCGTCAGCCTGTATGGAAGTGGGGGAAACGGAGCACCCGGAAAGCGAGACCTGGGTGACAGGCCCCGAGTTGGCCACGGTGATCTGGATTGTCTCCACGATGTTCACCGAAATCGTGATGGTCGTGCTGCTCTGCTTGTTGTTGTTGTCGCCGGAATAGCTCGCCGTGATGCTCGCGGAGATGCTCGGGGTATACATGACCCCGCACGACCCAGAGCTGAGAGTGCAGGGGTTGGCGGAGAAGGTCCCCTTGGGGTCGTCCGTCTGCCACAGGATGGTGCCCGTCGGAGAGTCTCCGCCCATCACGGAGGCGCTGCACGTTGTCTGTTGGCCTGAGAAGTACGGACCCACGCAGTTGACATTGACTGTCGTGGTCGCGGGCGCGACCACTAGAGTCGCGTCTTTCGGACTCGAGGGGGGATTGTTGTTGGAGTCGCCCAGAGGGTAGGTGGCCTGGATTGTGGCTGATCCTGCCCCCGTGGCGGTTATAGTGATAGAGCAGGAGCTCGTGGTTTGAGTCGGGGCGACCAGGGCACACGAAGGAGGCACCGTGATCGTGGCAGTTCCTCCAGCGTTCTGGAATGATATCTGCCCCGTAGCGAAGTATCCAGTCACAGTCGCCGTGCAGGCGGCGGGTGGGTTGGGCGGGTTGGGCAAGGTCGACTGGCTGCAGACGAGGCTAAGGCTGCTTTGAAACTTGGATATTATCACAGACAACGACGGCGGGCTCGTCGTCGTGGTCGGGCTCATGTCCGTCGCGTTGACCTCGTAAGTGTAGGTCCCCGCTGCCGCCGTGTATGTGCACGTCAGCGAATTTCCGCTGGGGTTGCAGGCTGCGCCTGTGTTCGAGTATGCGCCGCCGTTGTTGCTCGACCAAAGCGTGTAGGTGATGGCACCGGATCCAGTTCCCACCACGGTACTAATGTTCGAAGTGACGGTCTCAGTCGAGCCGGCGCTGATTCCAGTCGTGCCAATTGGAGTTCCTGGAGTTCCCAACGGACCCGATGCGAGAGCTGGCTTGGCAAAGAGCAAAAGGCCGAAAACAAGAAGTGCCATCAAGACGACGAAGTTATTTCCGTATTCATTCTTCGTTGTCACTCCTACCAATTCGCACTCGCCAACCTATGTCAGCGTATGAAGGATGTTCTAACCGACGGTATAAGCTCTCGGATGCCTGCGTCTATTCGTTGGGTCTCGGCCTTATGCGCCCGCGAAGTCCTGGCGTCGTTCATGAGCTCACTGGGTCCCATGCTCCACAAGCCGGTCTTCGTAGCGCAGGACTTGACGCCGCCAGGGGCTTGCAGCTCATCAACAGGGAGCGCAGGCTGCCTGGTCGCGGACGACAGGAAGATGATACTCACCCCGGGGGGTCTGACTGTCGGCCTACTGTGACTGGCCTCGTGAGCGACCGTATTCACAACGTTTCCTGCGCTCCCTGGTGGTTTTGCGGGTATTTTCGGGGGCTCTTGACACTCCCCCGCTAAGCTCAGAATCGCCCGACCGTCGATTCCTGCCGTTTTCCACAACCTTTGGAGCCCAACTTCGGGCAACGACCCTAAGAAGGATAACTAACCGTCATACCAACTACTCTTCGCGATGATAAGAAGGTCTAAGCTTGAAGTCTTCATGGACATCATGAAGGTAGTCGCTGAAGAGCGAGAGATGAAGCGGACGAGGATAATGTACAAGGCGAACCTCGCCTGGACAGTCCTCAACGATGCGCTCGACTCGATGGAGAAGAAGGGCATACTTGCCAGCAAGGACACTCCTTCAGGCGTCGTAGTGACCCCAACCCCCGACGGTCTGAACCTGTTGCAGAGATTCCGCGAAGTGGAGTCTGTCTTCATGGAGCCGACCGCCAACGCGGAAGGGTTGATCTACCCGACGCACAGAATGGAAATCCTGCGCTAGTCAGCTCAGCCTCTCCCCGCGACCGCCTCTATGAGCCGGACATGGGCCTGCGCACACGGCGCTAGCTCAAGGCCGGCCGTCTACGAAGACGTTATAACCGAAGGGGACGGGTCGAGCGCACGCTCTTGGATTCGAACGAAGAGATCCTTGCCGAGCTGCGCAAGATAACCGAGCTCCTCCAGAAGCCCCCGCCGCCGCCCTCGCCAAAGGGGACGAGGCAAGAGTTCAAGGCCTTCCTTTCCGAGTACAAGGTCCTAGGGCTCGCTGTCGCGTTCATCCTCGGTCTTTACCTTGGAAACGTGGTGAAGGCCCTCGTCACCGACGTCATCCTCCCGATAGTCTCCTACGCCCTGCCTCCCGGGACGAACATCAACACCTACATGGTTGGGCCGTTCGGAGTAGGTGACTTTGCGAACAGCGTACTCACGTTCCTCATCGTCGCCCTCGTCATCTTCCTGATAGTGAAGGCGGCAGACCGGTACAAGATAACCTAGGAAGGCCGGACAAGGAGGCAGCTCCGCATCTGGAGGCTGCCGACCTAACGGGCGACCTGGCCATGCGCGGGCGGCCCGCCTACCTTCGAGACGATCGTCCGGTATTCGTCCTCCAGGCTGTGAAGGAGCTTCGTCCCGGTCTTGGTTATGCGGAGCCTGCGCGCCCCCTCGGCCGATTCGAAGCCGACATATCCGCCGCTCACCAACGACTCCAGCATCCGCCGGAACTCCTTCGCGTTGGGGGTAAGCCTGTATCTCGAATACAGCGAGTCGAGCACCTCCCACTCGCTCGGTTCGGAGTCCTCGAGGAGTCGGAGGACGATCAGCATAAGGTTCTCATGGAAAAATGCGGACCGGAACCTGTGAAGCACCCAAGTGGTTGGCAACCTTCACTGCATCTCGCTATTGCGCTTGATGGATTATACACTAATAAACGTATGTAAACTTGTGAATATGCTATCGTGCGAAGGGATGCCTCCGGACGACCTCGCCAGCCCGAGATCAAGAGACAGCAGGCAGCTCCTCCACGGTCAGGTTCTCCACTTGGATCTTGATGTTGTGGAACTCCTCTCGCCACGCCCTCAGGAGGGACTCGCCAAGGTGCGAGGGCGCCAATATGACAGCGCGGCCGCTCTTCTCCTTGACGATGAGGCCCTGCTCGGCCATGTAATCGATGACGGGGTACACCTGACCAGGGCTCAAGAGGGTGTGGAACCTTTCGTGCAGGAGCGTGATGATGTCGTAGCCGCACAGCCTCTCTTTCTCGAGGTAGTTCAAGATGAGATACTCGAGGAGGGAGTTGACCATCCCCCTGCGATACTTTCGGACGTAGCGTTCTATCTCAACCTCTGATGCCGAATTCACCAATTGTGATACTTACTTCCACGTTTACGGAAATCGCTTAGATAAACGTTTGCCGCGCCTACACCCACGCTGCCCGACGCGTAGGCTATGTGTGCTTCGAATCGAGGATTGCACGGCGCCTGGCGGCACTGAAAGACCATGGGTGCCTAGGGCTGACGATGGTGCGCGAGTGTCTAAGATAGGATCCGTGAGAGACTAGTTGCCGCTTACGTCTGGGGCCTTGTTCTCGGCGAACGAGATGACGAGCTTCAGGTTGACGTTCTCCCTTGAAACCGAGATGATCCTGTCTGCCACCAGATCCACCTTGCCTCCCTCCTGAGTATTACTATAGGAATTTAAGGCGTGCCAGCAAATGCACAACATAATTCGTGCATTTTTCATGTAGAAACTGAATCTAGATTCAGGGCACTGAAACGCTCGCTCGATGCGCAGGACAGTAACGCGTTCGTCGCAAGAAAGCGGGAGAAAATGGCTCAAGCATCAATTTCCGCTCGTGCTTCTCATGCGCATGGGAAGGAAAATTCATATCTCGTCCGAAAGTGTTCATACCAACGAAGAAAATGACCAACGACCTCCAAGACGCCCGCGCCTTCCCCCGCGGCGCTGCACGCCCTCACTTTTTCACAAACACGCACATATTATATAGGTAATTCGACCCGTGGGTGACTTGGATGCCAACCGACCTTACCAGACTGATTGAAGCGATAAACCGGGTGGGGATCCAGAACGTCTCGCTCCTCTCGCGAATGACCGGGATGCCCACCGAGACCATACGCTACACGATGAAGAAGAGGTTCCCCAACTTGGGCTTGACAGTGAGGACACCTCTTAATCACAGCGCTCTCGGGCTTGAGCGCTATTTCATAACCCTGCAATTGTCGAAGAGCGCAGCAAAATCGGGTGCGACCATTCTCGAAGCGCTGGCCTCCAACGCTTTCATGAACTATCGATGCCAGGCGCCCGTCGAACGACGACTGCTGACTTACTTCTCCGTTCCTGCCCTGCTCGCTGATGAGTTTCGAGCCTTCCTCGACACGTTGGTAAGGGACGATGTTCTGGCCGATTACACCTGCGAGAGGCTCGAGTGGTCGAGGCACCCCGAACTGAGGAGCGAGTACTATGACTTTGGGAAAGGAGAATGGTCCATAGACTGGGAAAAGGTAAAGAGACACAGGGAGGCGCCGCCCGCTCCGAACGAAAACAAAGAGCCGTCGATATCGCCCGAGATCGACTCCATCGATACGCTCATCATCAAGGAATTGGAGACCGATTCCTGGCGCAACATCGCCGAGATCGCGCGCAAGCTCAAGCTGAACGAAAGGACGGTTCGCTGGCACTATAGAAAGCATGTCGCAGATATCGCGCAATCAAGCTTCGTAAACTGGATTCCTGTCACTCCGAACGACTTTAGAAAATCCATTGGCCTAATCCATGAATTCGGCAGTATATCGAAGGAAAGGCTTGCCAAGCTGAGGCTCATCTTCAACAACTTCCCTTTTGCATGGTATGAGGCGGGACGAAAGGACGGCTATTATCAGGTCAATTCCGCATTCCCGGCAGACTACTTCATGGACTCGCTTCGTTACCTTAATGCAGGACTTGGTGACATCGTGGACAGCTGGAAGACTTGGACCGTCGATCTGTCGACCTCCTATGCCTACACCATTCAATACCAAAATTTCGACGACAAGAATGGATGGTTCTTCAACAAGGATGCAGCTCTCAAGGCCGTGCTGCCCCAAAAGCTGAAAATAAAGTAACGAGGGCCTTTGCAGGCCCTCGCATTCACAGAGAGACGCGTCCTAGCCGGGTGGTCCGGGACCTATTCCGTCGAGCACGCTAAGGTGAAGCCCGTGCGCGAGGAGGAAGAGAGCGGTGGTGGCCGCGACAACGAACGGCGCGTATTGGACGAATTTCTGCGGGAGTAGGTAATTCATCAGGCACGATAGGCATCGAGAAGTATTACCGCACTATGCAGGACCACGTTACTAATCCAGAAAGGATACGCACCTGAAGCGAATCCGCACGGTAGAAGCATCAACTTCTTCATGCGTTTTGGCCGAACCCCGCGTCCTGTGTTGCCGAATTCATAACTCCTATATACCATGAATCATGAATATGGATACAGAATTGCAATTGGAACCGGGAAGAGGAGAACGCCCAAAACGCCCCGAATTCGAGGCGATTCTTGAGCAAAGCATCGAGAACGGGCTGCGCAACATCCTGGGCGAAAGCGGGTTCCAGATGGTGATAAGCCAGTATCCGCTAAATCGCATCTCAACCGACCCTGCCATGTTTCACAAGATCATGAAGGACATCTTCATGGAAAGCGGGGCAGCAATCATCGAGCGCGAGGTGGCGAGGAGGTTGTTGGAGGGCGTCGGGGACGAGAGAAGGGCGAGAGGGCGCTCACATCATTCTTGGCTCGCCGCCGCGTCGAATGGGAAGGCCTCCGGGCGGGTCTCAAAGAAGGAGAAGGAAGTCCTCAGGCAGTTCCTTGCGCTGGAGTCGCTCTCCGAGGGCCACCCTGCGAAAGCGAAGGCCGAAGCCCCCCCGATGGACCTGACGGCAACAACGTTCGCGTACGCTTTCAAAAAGGGAACTTAGCGAGTGCACCGGTTCGTCGGTACTCTTAGCATCATCGTGCTGCTTCTTTTCGTCGCAGTGCTTTACGCGCTGAAGCCCGAGCCTATTTTGGCCGCAGAACTCATCTTCCCCATCCTGACCATCGTCTTCATCACTTCTTCCTCCGTGGTCGTCACATACGTGGCGGTCAAGGCCTACTCGCGCGAGCGTATGCTGAGCGTGCTCTTCTTGGGCTGTGGGGCCCTGGTGTTCGGCTGCACCACGCTTCTCGCGGCGCTGTTCCTCGGGAGCGAGGGGCAGAACTTCTCGGCGACAGTTCTCGCGATGGGAGCGGTGGTCTCCGGCGCGTTTCACTGTCTGTGCGCCTCCCTGACCTATCTGGGGGGCGCGCCCAAGCCCGGCCGAGGTCGAGCAGACACTCTGTGGGTGCCTTTCTCATCCATGGCAGTCGTCTTGATCGTGGTCGCCGCTGTCGGCGGCGTGCTTCCGGCGTTCTATGCGGCGGGGAGCGGGACTACCATGCTCGACAGGGTCGCGCTCGGGGCGGCCGCGGTCGGTTTCGGGAGCTCGGCCGCCGTGATCTTCGCCGTCTTCTCGTCGACGAGGTCGGTCGTCCTCTACTGGTACTCCCTGGCCTTGGCTGCCACGGCGGTAGGGCTCGTCGGAGTCGTCGTCTCGAACGGAGACATGAGCGCCCTGGCGATGCGGGCTGGATGGGCGACCATGTACCTGGGCGGCATCCTCCTGGTGACGTCGGTCCTGTCCGCGGAGAGACTCAGCGCCCTCTCATCTGGGAAGGAAGCGAAAAAGGATCTATGACCGCCGAAGGTCTTGTCCGCGGCTTCCCCCCGCATCGGCGGGGCCCCGAGGGGGCGCTCGCGTCAGCTCACGGGTGCCTCTGTCCTCGACTGCGCCGGTTATAAATGGGGATTGGAAAGGAGGAAGCCTCGTGTCAAACTACAAGGGCACAATGCTCCTGGAGGCTGACCCGTCGGTGAACTACGAGCGCGCGGTCAAGGAGTTCGCGCTGGAGATGGCATCGAGCGGGCGCCTGGTCTTCGCCTTCACCTCCAGAGGGAGCCCGGTCTACCTCCTCCTGAAGGACGTCCCCGGACTGAGGTTCTTCATCCTCTCCGAGAGCTCCTACCCGAAGTCCAGCGGAGGCTCGTCGGAGGTGATGGTCCCCCGAAGCGACTACTCCGTCCTCCTGAACGTGATGGACGAGGCCGTGACGGACAACCCCAAGCAAGCCAAGGCGGTGATATTCGACAACGTCTCGTCGCTCATCCTGGACGCAGGGTTCCAGGAGTGCTACAAGTTCCTCAGGCAGGTGAACGAGATCCTCAGCCGCGGAGACGTCATCTCCATCTTCCTAGTGCTTTCGAAGGCACACGACGAGAAGACGGTGAACCTGCTCAAGAACCTCTATTCCGGACACCTCAACTACGACTCGACAGGGCTGCACGTCATCAAGCAGGGCTGACCGCCCCGCCCGTCACCGGGCGGTCTCGGCACTCGCAAGAAACGCGTCGGGTGACTTCTTTTCGGCGTGCTTGCGGCCGAGCGTGAATCCAAGCTCGGCTCCCTCGAAGCGGACCTTCTCGACCGAATAGCTCGTGGCGAAGAGGCGCCCCGCCGCCCCCGCGATGACCCCTGTTAGGAAGTGGTCGTAGATCTTCGTCTCCGTCGCCTTGATTATCGGCTCCCTCACCCTTACCACGAACCCGTCCACGGTCGTCTCCATCTCTGTCACGCCCATCCCGGTAGCCCTGAGCATCACCTTCAGGTTCTCGATCGCCGTCTCCGCGCTCACCCTTTCGCCGAGCGTCGCCTGCAGCTGCCTCGCGTACTCCTCCCCGCATGCGACCCCGGCCTCGTGGAGAATCGCGAGCCCTCCGGTCCCGTACGTGAGCACGAGCCTGGTCGCTATCGACATCCAGGCGTTCTCGGTCATGAGGAAGCCCCGGACCTCGTCGTCGACCATTATCGGGAAGAGAAACTCTTCGAAGACCACCCTGTCCTTCACAGCGGCGTTCGCCTCTTGGACGAAGTCGAGCTCCTTGACCGAACGTACCAGCTCATCGATGGTCAGTCTGGACTCTCCCATCTCTAGGAAGGCCACGATGTCCGCCGTCCTGCCCCTGGTAGCCTGGATGTGCATCGAAAGTATGTCTATCTTCTGCTTCGCAAGAAACCCGGTGATCTCGTGCAGGACCCCGATCTTCGACTTTACGATGAGGTGGAGCTCGTAGGCGTCCTTGCTGGACGGGCTCGTCAGGTTGAGCATCCTGGGTCTCAAAGGGACATTCCAGAGGAAACGGCCCTCCGAACGATAAAAGTATGATGAATCCGGCATACACTTTCTAAATATTTGAGACCTTTCTCCGAGGTCATGGGATAGCGGTGGCCATGGACTTCGTCGGAACGCTGTGGGTCTATGCGTACCTCTCCCGACCTCCCGGACGGGGTCGGAGGCAAGAACGGTCGGCCCTGAAGGGCGTGATCCTGACTTGACGGGACGCGCGGCCCTTCTCACGATGGCCTTCGCGGTGCTCGCCGTGTGGACTCTCGTCCTTGTGTGCGCACCATCGGCGTCGAACGACGCCCACGCGGTCTCCCAGGTCGCGCTCACCGCGAGCTACTCGGTGATAGGCGGGAGCGGGACGGGCGTCCAGGACCTCCTGACGTACGTCAGCGGCGGGGCCCAGCTGGTGGTCCCTCTCACGGGCTCGCCGACCGTCTACATGGCGGACACGGGGACAGCGTGGAGCGCGCTCACGACCCTCAACGGCTCGACCTTCGCGGAGAGATGGATCACCACCCAGGACGTGTCCGGGACCATCGGGGCGGCGCTTACCGTCTCCTTCTCGTACTACCACCAGTATCTTGTCGATTTCAACTACAACGTTACGAACGGGGGCGGAGGCTACTCAGGCCCGGCCGTCAGCTTCAACCAGATGGGCTCCCCGGTCTCGACACCCGCGCCCGAGCGGGCGTGGGTGGACGCCTCGTCCCCCTATTCCTACGCCTCGCAGCTCCCGGGCTCCAGCTCGAACGAAAGGTGGGTCCTGAAGGCGGCAGCCAGCGGGACCATCAGCCAGCCGGCGACGTTCATGGAGACCTACTACCACGAGTTCCTCGTCTCCTCGAGCTTCTCCGTAGTCGGAGGCGGAGCTCCCACTCCTCCCTCCCTCTCGAGCACGACCCTGGGAGCGCCCAGCTCGGCGCCCATGACGTCCTCCGTGCAGGGGACCTGGTTCGACGCGGGAGCCAACTACACGTTCACCAACCCGCTGACCGCGTCCGGGACGCCGTCGGTGAACGAGACGTGGATAGGGACGGTCGTGGTGCAAACGCAGTCTGGAAACGTGCTTTCCATGGACAACAACGGGACAGTCCTAGGGCCCCTCTCGATCACCCCCGTCTTCTACCACCAGTTCTTCGTGAGCGTGAAGTTCAGGTTCGTCGGCGGGAGCCCGACCGGCCTCACTCCGCCCGCTTTCACCTACCAGTACTTCGGCAACAAGACCTCGGCGAGCGCCAACGCCACGGTGTGGGTCGATGGCGGCACGCAGTACGCGGTGCCCGGCGCCGTCTGCTGCCCCAACTCGCCCAGCGAGGAGAGGTGGGTGGTCTACAACAGCACGTCGGGCACCATAGCCTCCCCGACAACGATCCTCACCACCTACTTCCACCAGTACTTCGAGTCGTTCTCGTACTCGATAGTGGGGCAGCAGCCTCCCTCTCCCTCGGGGCAGCCCGGCCTGACATACCTCGCCGGAGGCAACGCCCAGCACCTGGCCCTCCTCTTGACGCCGCAGGCGGTCTGGGCAGACGCCGACTCCCCCTTCACGGCCGCGAGCACCCTCCCGGCCTCGACCGCGAGCGAGAGGTGGTTCGCCCCGTCGGGCACGGGAAGCATAGTAGTCCCAGCGCCCAACAACTCGGTCGACGTCGCCTACGACCAGCAGTACCTCCTCACCCTGGTCGGTGGAGGGCTGCCGACCGAATGGGTGAACGCCGGAGACAACGCCGCGGTGAGCATGCCCGGCGTCTACGGCCGCTCGCAGGGGACCGGATACAGAGTCGTCTCTTACCAGGTCGACTCCGGGGCCACAGTCCCGATATCCCAACCCGTCGCCGTGCTCACCATCCAGCTCTCGATGAACGGCCCCCACACGATAGGGTTCCAGTCGGTGACCCAGTTCCAGGTCTCGCTGGACGCGGGGGCGGCAGGGGCCGTCTACTCTATCACGCCACCGACCGTCCCGGGCGACAGCTTCTGGTATGACAACGGGTCGCCAGTCCAGGTGGCCCTGAACGGCACGTGGGGGCGCGCGAACGGGGTCGGCCAGCGCATAACCTCGATCTCAGCCTCAGGGCAGCCCACCGTCCACGTCGACACCGTGGGGACGACGCAGGCGTACTCGACGTCCTCGCTCGTGTCGCCGGTCTCGATCACGACCACGAGCACGACCCAGTACGAGGTCGTCCTCAACAGCGATGCCCTCGCCGCCTTCTCGTCCATCTCGCCGCCCTCGACGTTCCCGGGCGACACGTTCTGGTACGACTCCGGCTCTCCGGCCGTCACGGTGTTGCTCAACGGCGACTATTCGCGCTCCGGAGGGACCGGCCTGAGGACCTACTCATGGGAGCTCGACTCAGGGTCGGTCACGAAGGTTGCCCAGACGACCCCGGTAACGATACTCACGAAGGCGATGACCGCCGCCCAGTTCGTCAACGCCACCAGCGTCACCCAGTATCTGGTGACGCTCGACGGTGGGGGCGCGTCTGCCCTCGCCTCCATCACCAGCCCGACCATCCCCTTGGACTCGGGCTGGTACGACGCCTCGAGCCCGGTCGGGGCGGTCATGAACGGAGCGTGGGGCCGAGCGTCGGGGACGGGGCAGAGGCTCGCGGGCTACTCGCTGAACGGCGGGTCGGAGAAGGCCGTCGCGACGACGGGCCTTGTGGACGTGCTGAACCTGACCGGGATATCGTCCCCGGAGACCATCGCCACGAACGTCGTGACCCAGTACCAGGTCTCCCTGGACAGCGGCGCAGTCTCCGCGCTCTCCTCGATAACCCCGACGTCGATCCCCCTGGACAAGTACTGGTACGACAGCGGGTCGCCAGTCGCGGTGTCGCTTGACGCGGTGTGGGGGAGGACCTCCGCGACGGGCAGCAGGCTGCTATCATACTCGGTGAACCTGGGGGCTCCCACGCCCGTGGCGTCATCATCCCCGGTGCAAGCGCTCTCGGTCTCTTCCATCGCGGGGCCAGAGTCCATCTCCACGAAGACGTCCGCCCAGTACCACCTGACCTCGTCGCCGGCGGCTTGGGCCTCGGCGACTGACTCGACCCTCCCGGGCGACGCGCCCGGGTGGTTCGACGCGGGGACCAAGGTGAGCGTGGTCTTCGACTCTGTCTGGAACCAGACCTCGACGGGCTCAAGGGCGAGCGTGACGGGCTACTCGGTGGACGGAAACGGCAAGACCAGCGTGGCGCGCTCGGGGAACGGCACTTTCACGATAGCCCTCTCGATGACGCAGGCCCACAGCATCGCCCTCACCTCGGTGACCCAGTACCTCCTCACCGCGGTAGGCGTCCCGAAGGTGACCGCGAGCCCGCCCTCCCCGACAGGAGACTCCTACTTCGATTCGGGCTCGAAGGTGACCTTCACCGTCCCGAGGGCCTGGAACGGGACGTCCGGGCCTGGGACGAGGGAGACGCTCGCCTCGTACTCCGCCGATGGGGCGGCACCCATCGGCGTGGCCCCGTCGGCCAGCTCCGAGACGTTCACGACCGCCGCCCTGACCTTCACGAAGGCCCACGCCCTCGGCTTCGGCGCAGTGACGCAGTATCAGGTGTCGTTCCAGTTCTTCGACGGCCTCGGAAGGAACGCGATCGAGCCCAGCGCCGTCCAGCTCGGCGTCGGGAACGCCACGGTCGACGTCCAGGGGCCTTCCGCTTGGCTCGAGAACGGGACATCCTTCACGGTGGTGAACGTCACGTGGGAAGGCGCCAGCGTAGGGCCGGAGCCGCCTCCCTCGTACCAGGTGAAGGCGCCGCTGAACGTCACGCTCGAGACGGCGGTCTACCCCGCCTCCCTGAAGGTGGTCGACCTCCTCGGCCTCCCGGTCTCGGGTGCGCAGGTCTCGATGACCCTCGTGAACGGGACGACAGTCACGGGGACGACCAAGGGGGACGGCACCTTCTCCGTCGGGATGATACCCACGGGCGCCTACACCGCCACGGTCACCAGCCTGGGGACGAGCGTGAGGATCGCGGGCAACGCCGCCTCAAGCCAGCAGGTAGTGGTGGGGAAGGTCGCCCTCAGCCTGGTCTCGCTCTTCGTCTTGGTCGCGGCCGCCGCAGCGGCGGGCTCGGCCGGGGTGCTCTACCTGCGAAGGAAGCGGGCGAAGGGGGCCGGCGGAAAGGTGTCCTGACAAAAGTGACAACCCATCCCCCTAAATATGCTGCAAGCCGCAGGGCGAGATAGAATGAAGGGACGAGCGAGCGGAGGCCTGGCCTTCGCCTTGGTTGCCTGCTCGATGATGCTTCTCTCGACGCTCGCCTCCCCCGCCTCGGCCGCGTCCTCCACGACGACCAGCACCTCCGCCTCGTCCGCGCCGTCAACGACGCCAGGAGCCACGCCCGCGGCGCTGCTCCTCTCCGTCATCCCCCCGGAGCTGCCCGCCGACGGCGGCTCCTACCCGGCCATAGCGGTCTCCCTCCAGAGCTCCGCGGGGAAGGCCTCTCTGGCCCTCAACGACACCGTCGTCTACCTGACGTCCTCACAGGAGGGCGTCGGCACCGTGACCAGCCAGGTCACAATCCTCCGGGGGACGAGCTTCGCGGTCGCGAACTTCACGACCAGCACCACGCCCGGGGTCACCTCTATCTCGGCCTCCTCCAGCGGCCTCAGCGCCGCCTCCACGCAGGTCACCAGCCTGACCCCGAGCGGCTTCGCCACGGCACTCAGCATAATCCCGGTGCCGGGCTCTCAGCTCGCAAACCCGTCGGGCCAGGGGACCGTCCTGGTGGAGACCCTGGACTCGGCGGGCAACCCGGCCAAGGCCAGCTCCGACATCTCCGTCACGCTCTCCTCATCGAACAACAACGTCGTGAGCCTCCCCTCGAGCTCTCTCACCCTCGCGAGCGGGTCGGTCCTCTCGTCGGTGCCCTACGACGTCGGGGCATCGCCAGGCACCGCGACCATCACCGGCTCCTCCTCCGGGTTCAAATCGGGGGCCGGAAGCGTGACCGTCCAGGGCGCCTCGCCGTCCGCGCTGAGCATAATCGCGCAGCCGGACCCGATAGCGACCTCGACCGGGGGGCGCCTTGTCGTCACCCTGACCGACCCGCAAGGCAATCCGGCCCCAGCCCCGAGCCCCGTCTCGGTGACGATATCCTCCTCTAACACGACCGTCGTAACATCGGACCAGAAGGCCACGATAGCGGCGGGGCAGATCTACGCGGTCGCCTCGTTCACATCGGGCGCGAGCCCCGGGACGGCGAACCTCACAGCCTCGTCGCCGGGGCTGACTTCCGACTTCGCCCTCGTGACGGTCGAGGCGCCAGTCCAGCCGCTGAGGCTCGAGCTCGCCGCGGCGCCCGACCCCGTCCTGGCGGACCGCGGCTCCTACGACTCGGTCGTGGTCATGCTCACGGACGCGAGCGGGAACCCCGCCGACGCCCAGTCGGGCGTCTCGGTCACTCTCACGTCGTCGAACTCGGCCGTGGGGAACATCGTAGGGAGCCTGAGCATCCTCTCCGGTTCGAGCTACGCCGTCGCCACCTTCTCCTCCACCTACTTCGTGGGGAGCACTACCATCACGGCGTCAGCCCAGAACCTCCAGTCGGCCTCCACAGCGGTCAGCAGCTACGGCCCGATCCCCACCAAGGTCGTCGTCCAGGCACTCCCGTCCAGGCTCCCAGCCGACGGCGGAGGGTACCAGGCGCTGGAGGTGATGCTCGAGGACGCGAACGGGCTGCCCGCCGTCGCCCCCGTGGGCGTCTCCGTCCAGCTCGCGAGCTCGAGCACCGACATCGCGAGCGTCAACTCCACCGTGGTGATCGCCGCCGGCCAGAGCTACGTCCTCGCGGACGTAGAGACCACCATATCCCCGGGGACGGCGAGCGTCACCGCGACTTCATCGGGCTTCCAATCGTCGTCTACCACCTTCACCACTGTCAGCCCCGCCCCGTCGCAGCTGGGTGTGTACGTCGCCCCGGCGAACGGCATCCAGTCGCTCGGGCGGGGCGGCGACGCCATACTCGCGGTCCAGCTTCAGGACTCCACCTCCTCTCCCGCCCGCGCGAGACAGGACACGCAGGTCGTGGTCACGAGCTCCAACAGCAGCATGATCGCAAAGCCCCTGAGCCTCGACATCCCAGCCGGGGCCGACTACGCCTGGGCGCTCGTCTCCACCGTGGAGCCGGGATCGAGCGTCCTGACCGCGTCAACGGGAGGGCTCTCCTCGGGTAGCGCGAGCCTGTCGGAGCTCTCGCTCCCGGTCTCGGTGACCCTCACGAGCTCTGCCCCCGTCGTCGCGATAGGGACCCCGGCCAGCGTGCAGCTCCAGGTGCAGGTCATGGGTTCGCCCCTGCAAGGCGCGAACGTCACCTTCACGGCCACCTCCGGCTCGATGATCGCTCCCACCGGGGTCACCGACCCCTCGGGACGGCTCACGGACACGTTCATCCCCACTCAGAACGGCGTCGCGGTGGTGACCGCGTTAGTCCAGGACCCCGTCATCGGCAACCAGACCGCCGCCGTCAACATCCTCGTCACCCTCGCTGGCGCGGGAGGGACGGTGACGCACGCCAAGGGCCTGGGCGTCGTCGGCACGATCCTTCCAATCGTGCTCGTGGTCGTGATCGTCGTCATCATCGCCCTCGGCGCGAGAAGGATCCTCAAGAGCAGGAGCAGCCTCCCCGACGAGGAAGCGGACAGTACCTAGTCCGCCTCTTCGAGTAGATTTATGGTTCTTTCGCGCCCACTATTCATGGACGCTCTTCCCTCCATCGACCGCGCGGATTAGGGTCGCTTCCGTCCGTTCCCGTTCCGCTACCATCGCTTCACCTGGCGGGCCGTTGGCGCCGAACCTCAGCGCTCCCTTGGCGAGAATGTTCTTCGCCGCATTCTCGTCTCTGTCAAAGGTTGTTTGACAGCTTTGGCAAAAGAGGAGTCTATGCCCATTCGGAGATTGGCAGGTGCGCCCTCCACATATCGAGCGTCTAGACGACGTCCCTCTCGCTGCAACATAGTAGACCGGAATTCCTTCCCAACGCGCCTTGTATTCGATCTATCTCTGGAGTTCGTAGTAGCTCCAAGAGTTCAACCGGTGGCGATAGCTCCTGCCTTGCCCGTTTCCCTTTCGGTAGAGCCTCCTGATTCCCTTCAGGTCTTCCATCACGATGCCAAATTTCTCATTCTTGGCTCTGTCGACAACAGCCCTGCTCGTCAGATGAAGAATGTGCCCCACTTTGTGCCTCTGGAGTCTCCCGTATTTTCCACCGACCACTCCGTTTATCTTGGCGTCGTTGCGCCTCAGGTGCGACTTGACCTCGCGGTAAGCACTCTTGATTCGGGTCGCTTCAGACAGGTCGAACCTCAAAACCGAGCCGGTAGAGTCGGCCAGAGTGATGTTGTCGAGGTTACGATCGATTCCTAACAGGCCCGCAATCTCTGTCTCTGCAGCGACAGTCGAGTAGCAAATGCCGATGGCGCTCTCATTGAGAGTGATCGACCTGACATCGTTGTCACAAAGGGTTTGGACGGTGTGGTCGTTGAGTACCAGGAAGAGATACCTGTCCCTTCTGTATGGTAGCCTGAGGAGTCTCCCGAGGATTCGAAAGCCGTAGCAATCGGTGAGTACGAGTTTCTTTGCATATGGCCTTTTGGCATTCGTGTTCTTTACCTTCTCCCTGCGGTAGCTCCTCAGGATTCCGGCCGCCTTCGAGATTGCGGTCAACCGGTAGCAGGTCGGAAGATCGTACGTGGCCAACTGGTGGTAGCAGGCCAGCGAGAGCCTTCGCATCGATGTCGTGATTTCACCGCGGTCTTCCTTCTCAGGCCTTCTTCTGATACAGTCGTTGACCATGAGGCGAAAGCCTTCGAGAAGTTCGAGAATCTCTAGAGATGGACGATACTTCTGCTTGACCGACTTTGCCGCTTGCACGCCATATCAGGATGAGATTGCTTTTCAACGCCCATGCATTGCCGAGGCGATGGCACCAAACTTATCAACCGGACTTACCACTTCGTCAGCAGTTGGACGAACGGGCTCAGAGGCTCCTCATGCAGTACGGCCTTTCTGACAGGGAGTCTCTCGTGTATCTCAGCCTGCTAGCCAACGGGAAGCAGAGCGCGGGCGAGATAGCCAAGGCGGTCGAGATCCGGAGGATGGAGGCCTACCGGATAATCAAGAGGCTCGCGGACTCGGGCGTGGTCGTCGCGGCCCCCGGGAACCCGGTGAGGTACACGGGGGAGCCGATAGAGCAGGTCGTCGCTATGATGATGGACCGCCAGATGAAGAAGCTCGACGAGATGGAGAAGGGGAGGGCGGAGGTCGTCTCCATCGGGCGGACGTTCGCCCCCCAGGCGGGGAAGCGAGAGGAATACAGCTTCAAGATGGTGCAGGGGCGGGAGCAGATCTACGCCCAGGTCCTCAGGATGGTCGCCGGGGCGGGGGCGAGCCTGGAGATGGTCCTCACGCGCAACGACCTCACACAGCTGCACCTCCTGGGGCTGGCCGAGAGCCTCAAGGAGGCGCGCAAGCGAGGCGTGAGGGCGCGGGTGATAAGCGTCTGCGACCACCAGACCACCGAGGCGTCGGAGGCGACCCTTCGGGCTGCGGAGCTGAGGCACTCTGACGACTTCGCGAAGAGCAGGATAGTCCTCGCCGACAGCGGTCAGGTCCTCGTCTCGCTGGTGCTCGACGACGTCGTCGGGAGGAAGAACGAGAGGGACGTCGCGATATGGACCAACAGCGGGGACTACGCGGGGACGATGCTCCCGATGTTCGACAAGGCGTTCTCGGGGAGCGCCGACGCTCGCGAGCGGCTCCACGAGCTGAAGACCGGGAGGAGGGCAGAGGAGAGGGCCAAGGCCATGATAGACATCGTGAAGGCGTCGCTCCCGCTCGAGGGCTGGAGCGTCGAGGCTCCAGGCCGCCTGAAGGGCGTCTCGGGGGCAGAATACGACGTCGCCGCGGTCCTCGGGCTCAGCGGGCGGCAGTTCGCCGTCGAGGTCGTTATGGGCAACGACGAGGAGTCCGTCCGGGAGCAGATGATAGTGGCGATCATGAAGGGGATCGAGATAAAGTCCCCCCGGCTCGTGGTGATCGGCTCCCCTTATAGCGGGGACGAGCTCCCGCGGCTCGCCAACCTCGTCGGAGTGATCCTGATAGACGGCGCCGACCCGGTGGCCGCGGCCTCGAAGCTTCGGAAAGAGATCTCCGCAAAGTAGCGGGGCTAGGTGGACTGGTAGCCCACCGTGATGAGGATGAACTCGTGCAGGGCCTTGGTCAGCGACCTTATCCCATCGATCTCGTCCCTGCGCATCCTGAGGAACGGCAACGTGAAGAGGACGCTGACGGTGGTTACCGGCACCTTGTCGCTCCCCACCACCGATAGCTTGACCTTCTTGTAGGCCTCCTCGAACGAGAAGGTGTAGAAGTTCTTCCTCTTCGAGCCCTTCTCGAAGTGGAGAGACTGGTCCTCCTCGCGCAGGAACTTGTACTTGAAACCCGTCAGGTACTTGACGCACAGGTCACGGACGTCAGACCGCCTCGCATCGATTGTGAATGTCTCAAGATGCTCGGCCATTGGGGTCGAGTTTGCTTTGTAAGCATATAACACGGCTGAACAAGTTGTTCTCGAGCGAGGGTCGGGCGAGCCCACGAGAGCGGGTCTCCCACCCCGCACGGTGCGTTGTGCATGGTGCGCCGTCGGGATGCGGCCCGCGAGCGGTCTGTCCACCCGAAAGTTACACACCCTTTTAAATAGTAAAGAGGGAATCTTTCTGTAAAATCTTTGAAGCTCCCGAAGGCGTGGCTGCCTCAGCTCACCGTAGTGGTGCTCGCCGACGTCCTCATCGGCTACCTCACCGTGGAGAGTTTGGACTCGCTCACCGGGGCGCACTACGGCCTCCCCGTCTCGAGCTTCCTTGTCAACTCCCTCGGGCTGGCGCCCCTAGCGGCGGGGTTGATCCTCGCGGCGGCCGTCTTTTCCTTCGGGGGCGTCTTCGTCTACTGGCTCTGGAAGCACACCCCCGAGTTCATCACGAGATACATTGGGATGGGCAGGAAGGCCGCCAAGGGCGCCCCCCAGAAGGCGCCCAACGACGGCGCCATGAGGGTGGGCGACCTCCAGCTCTCGGAGAGCGCCGAGACCAAGCCCTTCGTCGACGTGGTCCAGCTGGAAGGTTATCCGCTCAACATCTACGCCGCGGTCACCAAGGAGGAGGGCCGCGAAGGCTACACCTACGCGGTCATCGAGCCGTCGCTCTCCGAGGCCGAGAAGGCGCGCCTCGTTGACCTCAAGAAGCTCCTCGTAGACGAGCTCGACGTCGACCTGAGGAGCATCGAGACCCCCGAGAAGGCGGAGGCCTACCTCTCGGCCAAGGTGAGGGGGCTCGCGAAGAAGTACGGCTACAAGATCCAGCCCCCTGCGATGACGAAGCTGCTCTACTACCTCACCCGCGACTTCATCCACCTGGGCAAGATCGAGCCGCTGATGCGCGACAAGCTGATCGAGGACATCAGCTGCGACGGGGCGGCCATCCCGATCTACATCTGGTACCGCGACTACGAGTCCATCCCGACCAACATCTCCTTCGAGACCGAAGAGGAGCTCAACACCTTCGTCTCGAAGCTCGCCTACTCCGCGGGCAAGCACGTCTCTCTCGCGGAGCCCATAGTCGACGCCTCGCTGGCGGACGGGAGCAGGCTCCACCTCACCTACGGGAAGGAGATCACGCAGAAGGGGAGCACGTTCACGATCAGGAAGTTCAGGGTCGACCCCCTGACCATCGTCGACCTCATCCGCTACAACACCCTCAGCTCGGAGATCGCGGCCTACCTGTGGTATCTCATCGAGAAGAAGCTCGCACTCCTCATCGCTGGTGGCACGGCCTCGGGCAAGAGCATCCCGTACGATGAGAATGTGCTGGTGTACGAAGAAGGCAAGCAGCGCCTTGTCCCGATAGGGGCCCTTTTTGACGAGATGGCCACGACCGGAAGGAGCATCAAGGACGGCGTCTACGAGACCGTAGATTGCGGGAACCTTCAGACCGCATCCTTCGACTCCAACCTGAAGGTGCGACGCTTTGACGTAAGGTCGGTCGTTCGGCATCCTGCTCCAGACACTATCTACTCGCTCAGGACGAGGTCAGGACGGACCGTCCGGGCTACTGGAGACCACTCTGTCTTCACCATTTCGGGTGGACGCGTCGTGCCGTTCCCGACATCTGAGGTGACCCAGGGCATGTTCGTAGCGGTCCCCAGGTCCATCCCAGATTCGCCTTCGCAATCACCAAAGATAGATCTTCTGGCAATCCTGGCCAAAGCCCGCAGGCCACTCTACGTCGAGAACGTGGCGGGGCACGTCCAGTCCGCGGTCGACCGGCTCGGCGAACAAGAAGTTTCACGCATCTTGGGTCTTCGGTTGCGGTCCGTCAGGGAGGGCGTCAGAGGCGGTTTTCTCGCTGCGAGGGTAGACAAGTTCCTCGACCTGACGGCAGCAGCCGGCATTCCCATCACGGCCGAAGGCCTCTGGATCAGGTCCAAGACGAACCGGAACTTCAAGGTCGCAGCAGAGCTGCCCATGGGCAAGCCTTTGGCGAGGTTCCTAGGCTACTGGACGGCGGAGGGGATGTATCAGGAGAAAGGAGTGTCTCTCTTCCAGCTTGATCCCCTGACGAGAACAGATATGCTCGACTCGGCGTTCGCCGCCTTCGGGCTGAGAGGACGCGCCAACAACGGAGACAGGACTAGGATGGACTTCAACTCGAGCGTCGTCTTGGCCGTCCTCAAGGGGATCTATGGTGAAGGGAGCGGCGCAGGTAGCAAGAGGATACCGAGCCTCATCTTCGGGCAGCCCAATGAGCTGATCGCTGAGTTCCTCCGCGGTTACTTTACTGGAGACGCCTCTGCCGGCTCGGTCATCGAAGCTTCGACGAAGAGTCGAGAGTTAGCTTACCAGTTGCTGTACGCGCTATCTCGGTTCGAAATCGTTGCGCGCGTCAGCCCGAAGATGGTCGGAGGAAGGAAGTACTATAGGGTGTTTATCTTCGGGCAACAGAACCTTAAGAAATTCGAAGAGAAAATCGGTTTCCTCGACAGAGCGAGGCAGTCGAAGCTTCGGGAGGCCGTCCTGGTAGAGTTGCAACCGCATACCAATGTGGATACAATTCCAGGAATCGCACCGCTCTTGAAGGAGGCGTTGCTCTTCAAGCACGGCAAGGATAGGAAGGAGATATGGAGCGACTGGCATTCCTACTGGTCGCCAGCCAAGCGCAAGTCGATGGGACGCCAGACCCTTGCCTCCTTCATCAGGGAGACAGGGGCGCAGGACGCTGTCGAACAAACATTGTCCGCACTTGCGTATTCCGACATTTTCTGGGATGAGGTAGTAGAGGTCGAGACGGTCAGCTACCGCGGAAAGCACGTGTACGATTTGGAGGTGCCTGGCGCACAGAACTTCGTGGGAGGATTGGGAGGGATATTCCTGCACAACACCACTTCCCTGAACGCCCTGTCGATGTTCATCGCGCCTGGAGAGAAGATAGTGTCGGTCGAGGACTCGGTCACGGCCGATGCTGAAATCCTCGTGCGCGAAGGCGAAGGCGTCAGGAAGGTCAGGATAGGCACCTATGTCGACGAAGCGCTACAGCGCGGCTCAGCCACCACGGAGGCGGGGCACGAGCTTGCGCGACCAGACGGCTTGCAGGTGCTCACCAGCGACGACAACGGGAACACATTCTGGAGCACGTGCACTGCCCTCATCAGGCACCGTGTTCACAAGAAGTTCGTCAAGGTGACGACTCGGACGGGTAAGACGATCGAAGTGACCGCGGACCACTCTCTTTTCTCCTTGGATGAGAAGGGTGGCGTGACAGAAGTCCGAGCGGGAGACCTCAGAAGCGGCTCTTTCATCGCTGCGCCGAGATCATACCCCCATGAGAACAAGAAGTATGAATTCGAACTCGACTCGCTCCCAAGCTTCTCCGAGTTCTCCTTCAAGGAGGCCCCTTCAACTGGCGACAACGGCAACGGTGTGGTCGTGGAGCACATCAGGGTCCATGCTAAACACAGCCCGCTCTCGATTCCGGCGCACGTCGTCCTCGATGAGGACCTGGCCTTCCTAGCAGGACTTTGGGTCGCCGATGGGTTCTATGACGAAAGGACGGTGGGCTTCTCTGCCGGCGAAAAGGACATCGGACCGAGACTTCAGAGGACAGCAGGAAGGCTTGGTCTAAACGTGACTCGCCATAGCGACGGAATCTCCCTGTTGCTTCATTCGAAGCCGCTAAGGCTCTTCTTCGAATCGGTGCTGGGACTTTCAGGTGACGACTACTCTCGCCACGTCCCAGACCTCTTCTTCGGTGCCGACGAGGCGGTCGTTTCCTCTTTCCTTCGCGGTTACTTCACCGGCGACGGAAGTGTCGCCGCAAGCGAAATTCAGGTCGAGTCTGCATCGCGCCAGCTCCTCCTTGACGTCCAGACCCTTCTGCTGCGCTTCGGAATCACTTTCTCCGTGGGCCGAACGCGGAAGGTCGGCACCTTGGGAGGGCAGGGTACGTTCCGAGGTTGCGTCGTCGGCACTTCGCAGGTCGCAAGATTCGCAGAAAAGGTCGGTTTCGAGCAAAGCGGGAAGATGTCAAAGATCTTTGGGAGGCCAAAGGCGTCGAAATACTACCTCGATCCGATTCCCCTGAACTCCGTCCTCTCCTATGAGATTAAGGCCGCGAAGAAGGGTCTGACCCAGGATCCACTCCGTCAGCGCCTCAACAAGGGCATCATCAGAAGCGTAGTCTCCAGACAGACGCTCTTGGAGTTGGGAAGGTACAAGGAGGCCTATAGGAGCACCCGGGGCTACGCGCTGGCCACGAGCGGGTTCTTCTTCGAAGAGATAGTAAGAGTCGAGAAGGGCACGAGGGAAGAGCGGGTATACGACCTCAGCGTCCCGCGGACGGGGCGTTTCATTGCAAACAATGTCATCTGCCACAACACTCCGGAGATCAACATTCCGCACGAGAACTGGATCCAGTCGGTGACAAGGGGCGTGGGGACGGCGGGCGAGATAACGATGTTCGACCTCATCAAGGGGTCCCTCAGGCAGCGGCCGGACGTCCTCATAGTTGGGGAGGTCAGAGGAGAGGAGGCCTTCACGCTGTTCCAGTCCATAGCGACCGGCCACGGCGGACTCGCCACCATCCACGCCGACTCGGTCGAGGCGACGATAAACAGGCTCACCACCGAGCCCATGAACATCCCCCGGAGCCTCGTCGGGACGACCCTGGACTGCATAGTCATGCAGCTCAAGATCAGGCTCGCCGACAGGTCGGTCCGCAGGGTGGTCGCGGTCACCGAGGTCGTCGGCCACGACGCGAGGACGGACGAGATAGTGCTCAACGACGCCTTCAAGTGGGACCCTGTCGTGGACAGGTTCGCCTTCACGGGAAGGAGCAAGCTCTTCGACAAGATCACGCAGAAGTTCGGCACCAGGCCGGAGGAGATCCGCCGGGACATCGACGGCAGGAGGGTCTTCCTGGACTGGCTCGTCGCGAAGAACATCAGGGGCCACGCCGAGGTCTCGAACCAGGTCAGGGAGTTCTACGCAGGCCCCTACGCGGTCATCAACAAGGCGAAGGTCGAGCTGGAGGGGCTGAAGGCATGACAGCGAAGGGAGGTGGCTCCAGCGGCGGATTCTGGGGCGCGTCCTACGTCCTGATGCGGCCCTACCTCAAGCGCTTCGACACCTACTTCACCGAGCTCGGCCCCGAGCTCTCGAAGGCGGGACTCCTGATCACATACAAGGCCTACGTGGCCGGGATGGTGGTCGCCTCCATCCTGGGGGTGATCGGCGGCGCGCTCGCGGGGTTCCTCGCCGCGGTCTACCTGAACACGTTCTTGGCCTTCCGTCTCCTGATGCCGTTCGGTTTCGCGATGCTGGGTGGCGCGGTGACCTTCGGGGTCTTCTACATCTATCCGCAGTTCACGGCGGGCTCGCGCAGGAGGAAGCTCGACTCCCAGCTCTCGTATACGGTGGGTCACATGGCGGTCCTCGCCTCGGCGGGGATGACCCCCGCGAGGATGTTCCACTTCCTCGCGGAGGAGGACTCCGACGACGTGGTCAACCACGAGGCCAGGATGATAGTGCGGGACATGTCCCTCCTCGGGATGGACCTTGAGCACGCCCTCGAAGCGGAGGAGAAGAGGTCTCCCTCGGAGGGCTTCGCGGACTTCTTGGACGGGTTCATCTCCGCCTCGAAGACGGGGGGCGACGTGAAGGAGTACCTGCTCAGGTCCGCCTCTTCGCTGATGCTCGACAAGCGGCTGAAGGCCCGGAGCATAGGCGAGTCGGTCGGGTTCGTGGCCGAGCTCTACACGATCCTTCTCGTCGTCACCCCGCTCCTCCTCCTCATCATGTTCTCGGTGATAGGGATCATATCCGGGAGCATAGGGGGGTTCGGAATCCTCACGCTGATCTACCTGATCACGTACGCGCTCGTCCCGCTCGGTGGGCTGACTGTCCTCGTGGTCGCGGACTCTACGATAAGCAAGGAGCTCGCGTGAGATGAAGCTCAGAGAGTTCCACTACAGGAGGCCGCTGATGTACGCGGTGACCGCGACCTGCGCCGGCCTCGCTGCCGCGCTCCTCCTCGTGGCGAGCTACGCCTTCGGGGTCGCCCTGCCCTTCCCAGCCCCCACGATGGCGATACTCGCCGCGATAGGGTGCTTCATCTTCCCCGGGCTCGCCGAGAGGTCGTACAACAGGTGGCGGACCAAGATCGACGACAACATCCCCAACATGCTAGCCGACGTCGCGGGGAACGTCAGGAGCGGTTTCAACATCACGCGCGCGATGGAGCTCGCCGCCGACACGGACTACGGCCCTCTCACCGAGCAGCTGAAGATAGACAAGGTCCAGCTGTCGTGGGGCCTCACCTTCGAGCAGGTGATGCGGAGCCAAGAGAAGCGGGTCGACTCCCAGCTCGCGAAGCGGACCTTCGCCTCCCTCTCCCAGGCGAGCGTGTCCGGGGGGAAGATCCAGGACGTCCTGGACGCCATCCAGCGCCACACGACGGAGCTGCACCAGATCGAGAGAGAGACGAAGAACGCCCTCAGGCCCTACATCGCGACCATCTACATCGCGGTGGGGATATTCCTCGCCATCTCCGTGGTCCTGATCGACACGTTCTTCACCCAGATATTCGCCTCGTCGGCCAAGGTCGGCCAGGGCGTCAGCATCTTCGCGGGCCTGGGCGGGCTGAACCTCCCGTCTCTGAAGCAGGCCTTCCTGCAGATGGGGCTGATGGAGTCCGTCTTCGGCGGGCTCGGGGCCGGCAAGCTCGGCGAGGCCTCCTTCGCAGCCGGGTTCAAGCACGTGATAATACTCGCGGTGACGAACATCGTGGTCTTCACGATATTTGTGAGATGAGATAGAAGATGCAAGTCTCTTCCGACAACAGGTCAGGCAGGCAGAGGGTCCTGAGCGACCCGAAGACGAGGGAGCTCCTCAGGCGGCTCATAGTCGACAGCAGGTCGCTCTTGCCCGAGGTGGGGCCTGACGGCCTCATGCACTACCTCGTCGCAGAGGAGGTCATGGGCGACACGAAGGCCACGGAGGCATGGATCGTGGAGATGCTCGGCGAGGGGATACTGAAGAAGACCACCTACAAGGACTTCGTCACCTGCCCCACGCACTCGAGGGCGGACCCGCTCGTCCAGCTCGAGTGCACGAAGTGCAAGGCGAGGAAGATGAGGAAGACCGCCCTCGTGGAGCACCTCTACTGCGGCTACATCGACGCCGACTCGAAGTTCAACAAGGACGGCTTCCTGGTCTGCCCGAACTGCAAGAGGCCGATACACCGGGCCGACGAGCTCCGCAGCTCGGGGGTGTGGTACGAGTGCCAGAGCTGCCTCACGAAGACCAGCCTGCCCAAGGTCGTCTTCGCCTGCAGGGAAGGGCACGAGTTCAGCACCTCGGAGCTCAGCCTCG
>DATLRR010000013.1:0-13317 GCA_035534595.1 Nitrososphaerales archaeon | reverse complement strand
CGAGGTCGAGAAGGCCTCTGCCAAGTCCGCGGCTGAAAAAGACCAGCCGTAGAAGACAGTGCTCGGGATATTACTTTAATTAATCTGGATAAGCGCCTTGGTGCTCGCGCGGTCGTCGTCCAGAACGCGGTTGGTGGCGCTTTTGCTACCGTCCGCGTGGAAAGTCTGGTCTAGGACTTCAGCCCTCCAAGCTGGCAACCAGGGTTCAAATCCCTGCGACCGCATAATTCTACTCCCGAGTCGCTGGCAAGTGAGAAATTATTTCGCCCATAAATACGAAAGGATCAGCAACTGCCCCCGATGTCTGCAGGGTATTCCAGAAAGTCGCTCTCGCAGAAGCTAGGGATTAAGCAACGCAGTGTGATTGCCCTCTTGAATGCCCCAGGCGGCTACGACGGCCTTCTGGGAGAGCTCCCAGATGAGGTTATTGTCACTCGAGGGCTGAAGGGAAGGTTGGATTTCATACAGTTCTTTGTCACAGATAGAGTAGGCTTGGAAAGAGGATTCCCTAGGTTGAAGGCGAGTCTCAAGCGGGGAAGGATAGTCTGGGTATCTTGGCCGAAGGCCTCATCTAGACTGAGGACCGACTTGAGCGACGGCGTCGTGAGGGAAGTGGGCCTGAAGAATGGCCTGGTCGATGTGAAGGTCTGCGCCGTCGACGATTCGTGGTCCGCGCTGAAGTTTGTAAGAAGGCTCAAAGATAGAGAGGAGAATTTGCATCCAAAGAACAGGAAGGTCTGACTTTTTCATCGGCGCTTAATTATTGGTGGCGACGCTTTGGTCAATGACCGAGCCCAGCCGGGAAAAGCCCCTCGTCACCGTCTCGGTCTTCCTGTTCGGCAAGCCGGCCTGGGAGATCGAGAGGCTCGAAGGCTCCCCTGTCGACTTCGAACTCTTGAGTGCGATAGCCTCGTGTGGTCAGCAGCTCAGCAGGAGACTGGCGAGGGCGGCCGAGCTTGGGAAGAGGCTGATTGAGAGAGGGTGGGAAGGCTACGGCCTGCTGTACGACGTCGAGTTCTACAAGACGGTCAGTCTTAAGGACGCCGAGGATGAACTGAAGTCGCTAGGCATCGAGCCGGACGAGGTCAGCATCAGGGAGGAGACCGATGACCCAGGGGACCGCCACTACGGCGAATGACCCGGCGACGGCCTCGCCTGCTTCATCATTCCGATTCTGCGACGAATCGTTTGAATACGTAGCGCCTAAAAGGGTTCCAGATGAGGAAGAACCGCGCCAAGCTCCTCGTGGCGCAGACCGCCAATCGTCGGGAGGAGCTCGTTCCCCTCGAGCGCTACGCCGACATCTATTGGCTCGAGGACATGGACGAGGAGGAGCAGGCACGGGTGCTGCCCGTGATTGACTGCGTCTACTCCCACGGGTGGCCGAAGGCCCTCGACGCGGCCAAGGTCTCCAGGATGAAGAGCCTGCGCCTCTACCAAGCGGGGAACGCCGGGGTGAACGGCATACGCTTCGACCTCCTCGACGAGAAGGTGGTCATCTGCAGCAACGCTGGGAGCTACTCGGACGAAGTGGCCGAGTTCGCCATCGGTCTCATGCTCGTGACAGGGAAGAGCATAATCAAGTTCGACCGCCAGCTGAGGGCGGGTGTCTATGCACGTCAGAGGCTCGACGACCTCGGGCGGCAGGTGGCCTTCTTCAGGGCGAAGACGATTGGGATCGTGGGGTACGGGGGGATAGGAAGGTCGACGGCGAGGCTGGCCAAGCCGTTCGGGATGAAGGTCATCGCGTTCGGGAGGCACCCCGTCACCGACAAAGGGGTGAGGTCGCTCAGCGGGAGGACGGGTCTGATGAGGCTGCTCCGCGAATCTGACGTGGTGGTCCTCGCCGTGCCTCTCACGAACGCCACCAGGGGCCTGATAGGAAAGGAGGAGCTCGCCGCGATGAGGCCTGGCGCCGCGCTCGTGAACGTCGCAAGGGGCGAGGTCGTCCAAAAGGAGGCGATCTATGATCACCTCGTGAAGAATCCCGGGTTCGTCTACGCGACCGACGTATGGTGGCCGGACAAGCAGGGTGCGGAATCCTTCTCTCCTGACCTGCCGTTCTTGGAGCTCGATAACTTCGTCGGGACCCCGCACGCCTCCGGGCCGAGCGCGATAATCAGCGGGAAGGTCGGGAAGGGGGTCGTCGAGAACCTGACGCGGTACTTCAAGGGCCAGCCGCTGAAGAACGTGGTCGACAGGTCCGAGTATTCCTGAGCCGGGGCATCAATAGCCGATCTCTGAACTCGGGCGGAGGTGCCGCATTGACTTTACCCTGCCGCACTTCTTGCACTTGTAGAGGCCCCTGCCTCTCGGGTTGTAGTCTCGGCCGTCCACAACCGCCTCATGCTCCGTCCTCATCATGCACTTCTCGCAATACCTGTACTCTGACAATCGTGCCTGGTGCAAACAGGGCTGACGCTATATATGAAACCGTCGGTAAGAAGACTGGATGCTCGACCTAGTCTTCATCGGCATAGGGATAATCCTCGTAGGATTCTTGGTCGTCTTCTTGGCTACGGTGACGTCGGGCGAGTCGTCCGAAGAAGGGGAGAGGCGGACCGAGGTGAGAGGAGGGGGCGTCATAATGATCGGCCCGATTCCCATCATCTTCGGGTCGGACGCGAAGTGGGCCAGCGTGGCGATAGTCTTGGCGATTGTGCTGATCGTGATCGTGTTTCTTTCAGGAGTCTTGGTTGGCCGATGAACCCGGCTAGGCTGACGTGGCTTGGCGTCGCCATCGTTCTCGCGGGCTTCCTGGTGGTCGCCGTAGGGGCGGCCATCGGGTCAGGCGGGTCCAGCTCGGGCGGGGGGTTCATCATCATAGGGCCCATCCCGATAGTCTTCGGGAGCGGCCCAAACTCCGGGATGCTAGCCGAGGTCGCCGTGGTGATTACCATAGCGATGGTCGTTGTGTACCTCTTGTCGTTCTTCCTTTGGAGGTCGGGCAGGCGGGGGGAGGCGGGGACAGAATCCGGGAAAAGTTATCTCTTCCCCGCTTTTCACAATCTGACAGATGAGAAGAATCCTACTCGCCGGAGTGACCATTGCGGTTATCGGAGCCGTGTTCTTCTTCGTCCCTTTTCTTCCTATGACATAAGTAAATTTTGGTAGGGGCGCAGAGACGGCTTGGGTTTCATCGTCATTCGCGTTGTTCCAGTGTGACGACTTCATGGGCATTCCTTCAATCCACGTCCCCGACGGTGGCTTGCCTGGTGCAGAGCCGTTTTGGTTAGAGTCGTTCAAACTGGGATTGTGTGCATCTTCACCTAATGTGATAACCGGATAGGTAACACCCCGTCCGGGAACCCCCTGAGGTAGCAGCCCCCAGAATCCGAATAGCCTAAATATGACCCGCAGGGCTCTAAAACCAACATGCAGAAGATGATGCCGATAGTCAAGTTCACGCCTCTTGCGAAGCAGAAGCTCTCCGAAGCATTGAAGGAGCAGACGGAGGGTGGCTCTTACCTTAGGATTGACGTTTACGCGTCCGGCGGATGCGCGTGCAGCGGCGGCTACACCTACGGGATGCAGCTCTCCGAGAAGCCGAGAGGGAACGACATCGTGGAGGAGGTCGACGACTTCAAGATCGTGACCGACAAGAACAACGCTGAGATCCTCAGAGGCTCAAAGATAGACTTCGTCGACACGATGCAGAGGCAGGGCTTCAAGATCGAGAACCCCAACGTCCAGGGACAGGGCTGCGGCTGCGGAAGCGGCGCCAGTCACTAGTAGATCATCTCGTCGCTTATCTTCAACTTCTTCCTCGCGCTCAGGAAATACGGGCTGGTCAGCCCTCGCGCTCTCGCGGCATCGATTGCGGCCTTCTGTATTGAGAAGACGAGAAGATAGAGCCTCTCGATGGGGTCGCCCTCGAGGCGTATTAGCGACGACGAAAAGCCGCCCTTTGTGAGCCTCTCCTGCAGCTGCCCCCCTTTTCGCCCGCTTGGCGACTCTATCACGTTGACCCTGTCGGAGGTCGAGAGGGAGAAGAGGGGCATGTGGCTGAACTCCTCGAGGAGGGACGCCTGCGCCCTCCCGCCCAAAAGCTCGTAGATCTTCGCCGCCCCGTATACCGATGCGGCGTACGCCTCGTTGTTTCCCGCGAAGTGGGTGAGGTTGTGCCCGCTCGCGATGTGGACTCTCTTGCTCACAGTGGCGGCGCGAGAGAGCAGCGCGTCGAAGTCGCAGCCAGGTTCGAGCCCGGAGACCTTGAGTACGGCGCCGAGGGCCAGCGCGAAGGTGGCTATGCCCGGGGACTTGCCGCGCGGCTTGAAAGGGAGCTCGACTACTCTGTCAGCCGCTGAGGCCAGACGGCTCTTCGGGTTGCAGGTGATGGCTACCGTGAGCTTCGCGACCCTTTTCAGGGCGCGTGCGAGCTCGATGTTCGACCTGGTCTCGCCTGAGACCGAGACGATGTATACCGTCCGTCCCGTTGCCCAGCTGATCGACTCGGTGAGGGAATATGGGTCGAGCGCCAGGACCCGAGGCCCGGCGAGGAAGGAAGCGCATAGGGCGGCGGCGTAGGAGTCGCCCGCCCCGACGAAGACTGGGGCTCCGCCGTCCCCAAGGTCAGACCAGAGCGCCGAACCCCGAAAGGAGCGCAGCAGCGAAGGCTGGGCGTTGAACTCCTCGGCGACCGAGGCGATCGTGGCTTGGCCGCTCAACCTTAGAGACACTACTTTCGGGTTGACGGCCCGACGAGTTTCCTGAGGTCTAGGATCTCGTCCACCTCCCTGTCGGTGTACCCGAGCTGCTTCAGCCCGTCCCTCACCGAGAGCCCGCGCGCGAGCCTCTTCCCCACCTTGGCGGCCTTGTCGTAGCCTATCGTCGGGCTTATCGCCGTGACCAGCGCGGGGCTGGCTTCCGCGTACGCCCTGTTCCTCTTCACGTTTGGGACGACGTGGTCGAGCACCACCGAGGAGAGCTTCCTGAGCGCCTCTGAAAGTAGGGCGATCTGAGTGGTCACGTTGTAGCCGACCAGGGGCACGCCCATGCTGAGCTCGAACTCGCCCAGCATCCCGGCGACCTGGTTCGCACGGTCGAGGCCCATGACCTGGGCTGAGACGAGCATCGCCGCCTCCACCGTGACCGGGTTCGTCTTCCCGGGCATGATGCTGCTTCCCGCGATCTCTTCCTGCGTGGGTATCTCTATCTCACCGAGGCCTGTGACAGGCCCGGAGAACATGAGCCTGATGTCCTGGCAGAGCCGGTAGACGTCGAGCGCTGTCACGTTCAGGATCGAGCTGAGCGCTATCAGGTCGGAGAGGAGCCTCATGGCGCGGAACCTGCTCCTCGCCTCGGAGAAGCCCAGCTTCGTCGAGCTGTTGATTCCGCGTATCACGGCAGCCCCGAACCTAGGGTCAGCGTTCACCCCTGTCCCGACCGCCGTCCCGCCGATGGGGAGCTCCTTCGCGTAGGCCACGACGGCCCTTAGGAGCCGGAGGTCGTGGTCGAAGGCGTCCGCGTACGCGGCGAACTCCTGGCCCATCGTGACTGGCAGCGCGTCCCTCAGGTGGGTCCTCCCCGCCTTGTAGACCTTGGAGGTTCGCTTCGAGAGGCCAGTGAGGCTCCTAGACGCCTTCTGCATCGATGGCGCGAGTTCCCCCCTGCAGAGAGCGATGGCGGCGATCCTAATCGCTGATGGCCCGACGTCGTTAGAAGACTGCCCCATGTTGACGTGGTCGTTGGCATGGACGCGCTTCCCGAGAAGCTCGGTCGCCCTCTGCGCGATGAGCTCGTTGAGGTTCATGTTGAGCCCGGTCCCGGAGCCCGTCTGGAAGACGTCCACGGTGACCTCGGAGTCGTGCTTCCCCTCCATCACCTCGTTCGAGGCCTCTTCGATGGCGGAGGCGACCTTGGGGTCCAGGAGTCCGAGGGAGGAGTTAGCTTTCGCCGCCTCGCGCTTTATGAGCGCGACCGACCAGACGATCTTCCGAGGGAATGCGGTGCCGGTGTCCATGAACACCTTCTTCGCTCCCTCGACGTATCTCATGCGAAGGTTCTTCTTCGGCGGAGCCTCTCTTAAGGCTTCGAGGCGTGGCCGCCTATCGGCGGGGCCTTACGCCTATCTTCTCTATGAGCCGTCCGAGTTCCGAGTCGTCCACGGCGTCCACGCGCAGGTAGCGGAGGATCTCGTCCTCGCTCATCTGCAGCCGCTTGGCTTCGTCTACCGTGTATCGGTACGCCTCGATCTCGGTGGGGCGGTCGACGTACTCGAAGGTCTGGTCGAAGAGGTCCTTCCCGTCGAGGAACTGCTTGACGTGTACGAGCACGTGTATCACGTCCAGGTAGAGGCAGTTTATCTTGGCGGTCGAGAGGTACTTTGAGCCCACGCAGACGGCCCCCGTGTTGTGGTCGAGCCAGATCCCCCAGTCTGAGTCGACGATGCTGACCTTCAGATGCCTGACTATCTTGGACATGCTCCTCTGGGAACCGAAGAGCCTAAGGAGCGTAGGCGAGTTCTCGGCGCCTATGAATATCTGGGTGAACTTGTACTCTCCCAGACTGACGCTTCGCTTCGCCTTGAATATCTTCGGAGCCATCTGAATACCAAGAAAGCGGTTGCCGAATCAAAAGGCGGGAACTCAACTTATCTTGACGCACAAGTTACACAAAGGGTTCACCGGTATATCATGCGGTTGATTGCCTGTCTAAAGCGCTTTAAGCACAGATACGACTACCATTCACGATGGATAGGCTACTTCCTCACGGAATTCTACGGCGCCATCATCGATGGACGGTCCCGGTAATTTCTTGACAGTCACGTCGACCAGCGGCATCCGCGGGGTCTTCAACTCCGACCTCCTTCCCGAGGAAATGGCCGAGTACACGAGGAGGTTCGTCCGCATGCTGGGGGCGGGCGAGGTCCTTCTCGGCAGGGACACGCGCGCGACCGGCCCAATCGCTTCCCGCGTCGTGGCCAGCGCCATCCTCGGGACGGGCGCGGACGTGGTCGACTACGGGGTAATCTCCACGCCGGCCATCTTCCGGGAGAGCAGGAGGAAGGAAAGACCGGCGGTGATAGTGACCGCTTCGCACAACGAGCCGGAGTGGAACGGCTTGAAGTTCGTGGTCAACGGTCGCGGAATCAACCAGGTGGAGTTCGACGAGATCCTGCGGAAAGGCGCGAAGGGCGACGGGCCCTCCTCCCCAGGAAACCTGACGCGAGCAGAAGGCTCCTCGTACAACAGGGAGCTGGTGGAGATGGCCGGGGAGGGCTCCGCGCAGGGAGTGAAGGTGCTCCTTGACCTCAACGGCGGCGCGGCGATCGGGCACGCCCCGGAGATCCTCCGCGCGCTGGGGTGCGAGGTCTCGACCATCGGGGACACTCGAGGGATATTCTCCCGGACGATCGACCCGACGAACGACCCCCTCGATGTGCTCTGTAAGGCGGTGAAGACGGAGGGCGCGGACGTCGGCTTCGCGTTCGACTGCGACGGAGACAGGCTCGCCCTGGTGGACAGCGAGGGGAGGGCGCGGACGGGGGACTACATGCTCACCCTGGCGATCAAGGAGGCCCTCCCGAGCGCCGGCCGGAAAGACGTGGTCGTCTCTGTGGACACGACCCAGGCCATCGACGAGGTGGTCAAGGAGTCCGGAGGCCAGGTCTTCAGGGCCAAGGTCGGCGAGGGCAACGTCGTGGGGCTGATGGCCCAGAGGGGGGTGAGGCTGGGAGGCGAGGGGAGCAGCGGCGGGGTGATCGACTCCAGCTTCAACAACTGCAGGGACTCCCTCGTGGCTGCGGCCATCATAGTTGGGGCGCTGAAGCGCAGGGGGACGAAGGTCTACACCCAGGTGAGGTCATATCACATAGCTCGCGAGAAGCTGGCGATGCAGCGCAAAAAGGGCTTGGAGGCGGTCAGGAAGCTGCAGAAGGAGAACCCTGGAGCGGACGCCCTAGACGGGCTCAAGATCAAGACCTCCGGCTCCTCATGGGTGCTGATACGCGTCTCGAACACGGAGGACGGCGTCCGCATCTCCGCCGAGGCGCCGACCGTGAAGGAGGCGGAGCAGCTCGCGCACTCCTACGCGCTCAAGGTCAAGCGTGCCGGTGCCTGACCGATGCTCGACGAGTACGACGTCATTCGACTTATCACCAAGCGGTTCGGCTCGCTTCCCGAGGGCTACGTCCCGATAGGCGACGACGTCGCGCTGATCCCTGCGGGGCAGGCGGGTGAGGGCGTGGTCCTGAAGTGTGATATGCTGGTGGCGAAGACCGACGTCCCACCGGGAATGTCGTGGAGGATGGCCTCGAGGAAGGCTGTCGCCATGTGCGTCTCCGACTTTGCCGCCAAGGGCGTGCGCCCGACGGCGTTCATGGTCTCGCTGGGGCTTCCCCTGGGGACTCCTGAAAGCAACGTCAAAGAGCTGGCGTCAGGCCTGGTGGAGGCTTCGCGAGAGTGGGATGTGAGGCTTGTCGGGGGAGACACTAGCGAGGCCGCCGACCTCATAATCGACTGTATGATGGTGGGCTTCGCCAAGAAGATAGTCAGGCGGACAGGTGCACGCCCGGGCGAATACGTCGTGACGAGCGGGACGTTCGGCCAGACCACCGCAGGCCTGAGGATCCTCATCGATCGTGCGAAGGCAGAGCCGCGCTTCAAGAAGGAGGCTGTCTCCTCGGTCTGCAAGCCGAGGCCGAGGCTGGGGCTGGGGCTCGCCCTCTCGAGTTGTCTCTCGTCCTCGATGGACTCCAGCGACGGCCTGGCGATATCACTCCACACGATTTCAGAGATGAGCGGGGTGGGGGTAAGGCTGGCCGGGGTCCCCTGCGCAGAAGGCCTCGAGGAGTTCGCATCGCGGAACTCGTATTCGGCGGAGGAGCTGGCGCTCTATGGGGGGGAAGAATACGAGATCGTCGGGACGGTCGAGAAGGGTCGCATCCGGGAGGCCAAGAGAAAGGCCCGCTCGGCGGGGTGCGAGCTGCGCGTGATCGGCGAGACGGTCCCGGCTGAGACCCTCAAAGGCGTAGCCCTTCCAGACGGTAGGAAAGTGCGAAGGGAGGGTTGGGTCCACTTCAGAAGCAAGCCGTAGCTTGCAGCGGCTAGGCCGCCTTTATGGCCTTCACGAACTTCTTGGCGGTCGAGTCCGCCTTCTCCTTTGTCTCAGACTCTACGAAGACCCTTACGATGGGTTCGGTGCCGCTGGGGCGGATTAGCGCCCAGGTCTTCTCGTCCATCCAGATCTTCAGGCCGTCGACCTTCTCCACCTTGCCGTCGCCATGGCGCTCGATCGCCTTCATTATCTGCCTTACCCTGGTAGGGTCGATCGAGACCTTCGTCTTGGCCTGGAAGAACTTCGGGAAGGCGGTAGCCATTAGCCTCGAGAGGGGCGCCGCCCGCGTCGCGAGCACCTCAAGCATCATCGCGGTGGTCATCCCTCCGTCGCGGGTGGGGACGTGGGAAGGGAAGAAGCCGCCGCCGTTCTCCTCGAAGCCCATCAACGCCTTCCTCTCCATGATCGTCCTCGACACGTCGACGCTGCCCACCCTTGTCCAGATGACCTTGGCTCCGCGCTTCTTCGCCACAGCCTCGATGATCTGGGACGAGCTGACCGGGGTGACGACCGTGGAGTTGGGGTTCCTCTCGAGGAGATAGTCCGCTATGAGCGAGCCGCTCTGGTCGCCCCAGTACAGGTTCCCCCCCTCGTCGCAGAAGATGGAGCGATCCCCGTCACCGTCATAGGCGACGCCCAGGTCGGCGTTGGAGGCACGCACCGCGACGACGAGGTCCCGCAGGTTCTCAGGGGTCGGCTCCGGTCCTCTTCCAGGGAAATTCCCGTCGATGATGGAGTTGACAGTTATGACCTTGCAGCCCAGCGCCTCGAGCAGGTAGGGAGCAGCGAGCGACTGGGCTCCGTTCCCGGGGTCGACGACCACCTTGAGCTTTCTTTCCTGGATGAGCTTCACGTTGACCCTCGACATTATCCCGTTCAGGTACGTCCTGATCACGGACGGCTCCGGCCGGGCCGTCCCGACGTCCTTCCAGTTGGCCCTGTTGGCGGAGCCGTCGTGGAAGACCTTCTCTATCCTCTGCTCGTCCAGCCTTGAGACCTCTACGCCGTCCGGGCCCATCACCTTGACGCCGTTGTACTGTGACGGGTTGTGCGACGCCGTGATCATCACCGAGCCCCTGTACCCCAGCGCCTTCGTCGCGAACTGGAGCGCTGGAGTGGGGACCATGTCTGACTCTGCTATGTTCCTCCCCGAGCTCATCAGCCCGGCAGTCACCGAGGAGAACATCATCTGTCCGGTGAGGCGGCCGTCCCTTCCCACGAGGACTTCGCCTTCGGAGAAGTAGGTCCCTATGCTCTCTGCCAGCTTGAGCGTGAAGCTCATGTCGCCGGTCACCCCGGGGATGAATCGGACGCCGTTGGTTCCAAAGAGCCGTCCCTGGGGCGCGAGCACGCTGCTTTTTCCTCGGTGAACTCATTAAAAACCTTTGAAATAAAGAATTAGGTCTTCTCTGGCTTGATGATACGAGAATTACAATAATCTTTGTGTCTATCGTTAATTCGTGCAAGAATAAGGATGCCGTGCGCTGATGTGGTTCGCCTTTCCCATAAACACTTATTTTGAATGCCCGACGCACTTGCTTGCGGGCCCGTAGCTCAGTACGGATAGAGCACTGGCCTAGGGATTCACCCGAGCTACGCGTTGTGGTGGCGCTTAAAGGAGCAAAATCCAGTCTGAATGACTGAGCTTTGCATGTCAGCGCAGTGGGTCCTCTGCAGTGCCTAGGCCATCAGTAGGAGGCACCAGACGAGTAATATCACCGTCGCAACACAAGCGATTGTTTCTAGAGGCGATGGAGCTCAAGAACTTCACAGATTGGAATCATACCAAAATCGCCGTAGAGCTTGAGAGGAGACACGGCGTCCGGGTCCCGAGCATGACGGTTTACTTCTGGATTACAAGAAGGTCGACTCCACTTGGACATTGGAACGTCTTCGAACTCAAGCCTTCTGGCGAACTGGCTTACGTCCTAGGTGTCATGAAGGGCGACGGATTCCGAACTTCCGACAAAGCGCAGGGTAAGGAAGAAATCAGGCTGTGCGTCAGAGATGCAGATTTTGCATCGCACTTTAACGAAGCGATTGCGCACGTCCTAGAGAGGGAGCGTCCCAATAAAGTTAGCCTCGAAATTAGAGAAGACAGGGACGGAGCCGCGTTTTTCCGCGTCCGCTACAGCAGTCTTCAGCTAGCCGAATTCCTAGACCGTGATCTAAATTCGACGAGGCCTTTCGCCGAAGAGCACCCCGCTGATTACCTTCAGGGGTTCTTCGATTCTGATGGCAGTGCTACCCCGAACCTAAATCGCGGCAGGCTCTATCTTCGAGTCTTGGCAAGCAACACGAACCTCGAGACTTTGCATTACGCGAAAAAGATACTTTTCGAGAGATTCAGCATCGCCTCATCGATTTACCTCGATAAGCAGCCAGGCTACTCCTCTCTTGTGTATCACAAGATGGTGACCAAGACGAAGACCTCGTATCGATTGAGTATTTCAAGTCAAGATTCGGTGCGAGCGTTTTCCAAATCAATCGGGTTCTCAATCAAGCGGAAGCAGTGCGTACTCGAGGACGGTCTTCGACTTGTTGACGAGTATGGCTCCCGGCGAGCGGCATTCTATTGGCCTCAGCTCTACGAAAAAGCCGGGAGAAGGTGGAAGAGACGAGAAACGGCCTCCTATACCCTGGCTCAACAGTCCCGCTCGACGCAGTAAGAGATTTAGGCTGACAAAGTTAGGCCACGATGGGGCCCGTAGCTCAGTACGGATAGAGCGACAGACTTGCGAAGGTCGATCCTTCTATCCATGCGGAGGACAGCTGTAGGGTGTCAATACCACCCGGCTAAAGGTCGCGAGTTCAAATCTTGCCGGGCCCGCTTTAAAATCGCCAAACCGCATTTATGCATCGGTGGTGCTCGTATCACGACGCAGACTCCTTTTGCGGTATACAAAGCGAAGGATAATATCGCTCATCTTTGTCATCATCGTGGTGACAGCGGCCCGTTGGACTCGCAAATAGGGTTTAGGGGAGGATTGGGCGGATGAGAAAGCGGACGGTAATCATAGGTCCGATCATACTGGTCATCGGGATAGCCTTCGTGGCCGGCGGGGTAGTCGGCCTCAAAGGCACTACCAGCACGATATCCACCTTCACTCAGCCCCAAACAGGCGAATACGTCTCCTCTGAGATGGTCCTGAATTCCACTGCCGATGTGGTCGTAAGACCGTCTTCCTCGACCGGAGGACTCGTCCCGGCACAGGCACTGAGCGACGTGAATTCGACGAGTCTTGCGACATACGCCCTTCCTGCTAGCTCAACGGTGGGAGGGTCGGCGACCTACGTCGGGGTCCAGGGAGACTACTACTATATCATCTTCACGTCCAGCCAGCCCGCCACCAAGATAGTAATCGCTGGAGACCTCGCCAAGACTGTCGAGTCTGGAATCCTCGTGCTCCTGGGCGGCATCCTCTTCGTCGCAGGATTGATAGTGACCATAATCGGAGCAATCAGGAAGAGCAACAAGACGAAGCAACCACGCGGCGTGACCGATGCCGATTACTACTCGAAGCGACAGGATAGCCCTCCGCCACCACCAAACACAACGATATTGCAGACCTAAGCGATCCTCTTGATTTTTGAGACCAACAATCTCACCAAGAGGTTCGGCGAGCTAACGGTCGTCGAATCTGCTACATCATGTTACCTCTTCCTTGCGGAGGCGACCTTCCCTCCGGGAGCGAGTTCTCCCCCACTCAGATTGACCTTGGTGAGCTATTGGAGATCGCGGTGAAGGCGCGCCAAATCAAACCTATGAAGCGGAGGACTGTGAAACCGGCTCCCTGTTGCTCCGCGGGTTGGAATCAATCTGCGTCTGTGAACCGGATTCGATCTATGTTCCGTCGCCTTCAATAGTTACCACGTGGTTCGTCTCACCGATGAAAAGGGAAGGTCAACCACGGAGCACCATCGCGCTCCTGGTCACAGTTGTCCTTGTCGTGTCAGTTGTCGCCCTCGTCGCTTCTACGCGGCCGCCAGCGGCGCCTACCAGCGCGACGAGCACTATGGCCGCGACGCCGCAGGGCAGCGAAACGGTCGCGACTTCACAGGGCTCGACATCTTCTGCGGTCTCTGCGACCTCACGGACCTCGACCTCCCCCACGGTCTTGAGGATCCCCGACACCCAAAGCACCTACGCGGCCAACGCTCTGTCTGGCTCTGTGGCGCCACAAACAGGGACGAACACCACTGCGCCGATCTGCCATCCCTTGTACGGTAACTCGATGGAGTTGCAGGTCGTGTCAGACG
>DATLRR010000012.1:0-4774 GCA_035534595.1 Nitrososphaerales archaeon | reverse complement strand
GCAGTTCAGGCTGCGCGACCTCCTCTTCCACAACCGCCCCAGCAGGAAGGCGGGAGGCGGCTAGCGTGGGAAGGACGACCCCCTCGTTCAGGATAGCGGAGGCCCAGGAGATCGAGGAGTGGAGGCGCTTCAGGAGGGCGCTCCCCAAGGGGGACAGGCCCGCCTTCGACGAGATGCTCAACGCCGCGAGGCTCTACGCCTCCGCGTCCTCGGCCGCGGTGAGGACCTCGAGGTTCGAGGGGATGGCGATGGCGATCGCATTCCACCACTTCAAGATGCTCGCGGGGGTGCGCGACCCATGAGCCTCTCCGACCGGGAGATCATGGAGGAGCTGGAGAGCTGGAAGGGGTTCGGGGACGCGCTCAAGGCGGAGGACAGGGAGCTCTTCACCGAGATGATGAGGCAGTGCTACGAGTACATCCCGTCGATGCACGCGAAGGCCTCGCCGTTTACTGCCGAGGCCCTGCTCATGAGCATCCTCTTCGCGCAGCACAAGAGGATCGCCCGCCTGGCCAGGGAGATGGAGGAGCTCAGGAAGAAGGTGGGGTGACAGGGGATGCGCGGATGGATACTCGACCTCTATACAGAGAGCCCCGGGAAGATGGTGGTGTGGCTGAAGCTCGAGAGCGGCGAGACGAGGAGGCTCGTCGACAGGTGGGCGCCCTCGATCTTCGTCGCCTCTGACAGCAGGCAGGAACTGGCCGACCTCGAGAAGGACAGGGCGCACGGCTTCTCGTGGTCGAGGCGCGTCAAGAAGCTCGAGAGGGCCACCGACAGGAGCGAGAGCGAGGTCCTTGAGCTGGTCGTGGACGACGCGAGGAAGCTCGCCGCGCTCGCGGAGGGCGTCGAGCGCTCCAGGCCTTTCGGGACGTACAGGCTCTACAACGTGGACGTGCCCCCCGAGCAGATGTATCTCTACGAGAACGACCTCTTCCCCCTAGCCTACTGCGAGGTCTCCGAGACCCCCGACGGGCTGAGCTGGGACATCCAGGACGACATCTGGTCGTGTAAGTACGAGGTCCCGAGCCTGCGCTCGGTGGAGGTCGAGGTGGCCGTCAGAAAGTCTGGGAAGAGGGCCAAGGTCTCCGACCCCATAGGGTCGGTCAGCCTGAGGGGCGGCGACGGCTCGGTGTCGGGCATCGACGGCGGGTCGGAGGAGGACAAGATCCTCGGCCTCGTCGAGCAGGTCAGGAAGCTCGACCCCGACCTGGTGTTCACCAGCGACGGCGACGCGTTCGTCCTGCCCTACCTCGCCGCGCGGGCGGCGGCCAACGGGATCGCCGAGAAGCTCAGGATAGACAGGGACGGGAGCGTCCTGGAGGCCCCGGCGAAGAAGGGGTCGTCCTACTTCAGCTACGGCAAGATCCTGTTCAAGCCCTCCGCGATGAAGCTCCGCGGGAGGGTCCATCTCGATACGTCGAGCTCCTTCGTCTGCAGGGAGAGCGGGCTCGACGGCTTCTACGAGGTGAGCCGGGTGTGCAGGCTCCCCCTCCACACGGCGAGCAGGGCGAGCATAGGGAAGGCGCTCTCGAGCCTCCAGTTCTACCACGCGACCAAGGAGGGGATACTCATCCCGTGGAAGCCCGTCCTCGCCGAGAGCTTCAAGAGCAGGGCAGAGCTCCTCGTCGCCGACCGCGGGGGCTTCATCTTCGAGCCGGAGCTCGGGGTGCACGAGGACGTGGGGGAGCTCGACTTCAGCTCCCTCTATCCGAGCATCATGATGAAGAAGAACATCTCGGCGGAGACGGTGAGGTGCTCGTGCTGCCCCGACTCGGCGAACAGGATCCCCGAGCTAGACTGGAACGTGTGCGAGAGGCGGCCGGAGGGGATAGTCCCGAAGGCGGTGAAAATCATAGTCGAGAAGAGGATGAAGTACAAGAGGCTGGAGCAGGTCACGGGGGGCGAGGAGCGGGCTCGCTACGAGTCCCGGAGGAACGCCCTGAAGTGGGTGGGCGTGGCGACCTTCGGCTACCTCGGCTTCAACAACGCGAAGTTCGGGCGGATCGACGCGCACATCGGGGTCTGCGCGTGGGACAGGAAGGTACTCGTCGACGCGGCGAGGGTGGCGGAGAGGAGGGGTTTTCGGGTGATGCACGGCATCGTGGACTCCCTCTGGCTGAAGAAGGAGGGCGCGGGCAAGGATGACTACGAGAGGCTCCGGAGGGAGATAGAGGCGGAGACGAAGTTCGCGATCTCCTTCGAGGGCATCTACAAGTGGATCGCGTTCCTCCCCTCGAAGGTCGACGCAGGGGTCCCGGTGCTCAACCAGTACTTCGGCGCTTACTGGGACGGGAGGCTCAAGGTCCGCGGGATAGAGGCGAGGCGGCACGACACGCCGGCCTTCTTCTCAAAGTGCCAGCTGGAGATCCTCGAGCTGCTCGCAAGGGCCGAGAGCGTCGAGGAGGCGGCCGCGATGGTCGAGGGGTGCATAGGCATCTTCCTCGCGCACGCGAGGTCGCTCTTCGAGCACAGGGCTCCCATAGAGGGGCTCGTCTTCACGAGGAACCTCTCGAAGAAGCCAGGGGAGTACGCGAACCGGTCGCTGACGTCTACAGTCGCCGACCAGCTGGTGCGAGAGGGAGCGGAGCTGCACGCCGGGGAGGCGGTGCAGTACGTGATAACCGACTACGAGTCCAAGTCTCCGGGCATGAGGGCGGTCGCGTTCGAGCTGGCGGACGAGAAGACGGTCTACGACGCGAAGAGGTACGTGGAGCTGCTCGCGGAGGCGTGCTCTACCGTCCTGAAGCCGTTCCGCGAGGACTGCAGCGCGGAGAGGCTGGTCCTGATCGCAAACAGGGAGATCCTGCACGCTGAAGCTTTAATATAATTCTGGGCTTTCGGGCGGCTCGATTGAGCGGACAGGGGGGCTTCGGGCCGGGTTTCCAGGCCGCGAGCTCCAAGCTCTACAGGGCGGAGTATGCAGCGGCCACCGCGGCGATCCTCGCATACCTGGTCTACCGATGGCTCTACCTTGGCGGGCTGGATTGGCCGTCGACGGCGTTCTGGATACTCTTCCCGGACTTGGTCGCTTTCATACCCATCGGGCTCTCCTCGAGGAGGAAGGAGTGGCCTGCCTGGGGCAGCTACCTCTATGACGTCTCCCACACCCTTCTCGTGTGGGGGCTGGCATTCGGGGCGATGTGGCTCGTCCTCGGGACGCCCTACATGCCCATGCTCGGATGGTTGGGGCACATAGCAGCCGACAGGGCGGTGGGATACGGCCTGCGCTCGACCGCCAAGCAGTGATCGCTAACCAGCCGGCGCGGTCGGGATCACGTAGAGGTATATCGAGTGGGGCTTCTTCCAGCCTGCGGGTATGACCTCGATCTCCTTCGTGGCCTTCCAAGCCGGGACGGGGTAGTCGAAGTTGACGATCCTGACCCCTGGCCTCAGCTCCCTCTCGAACTTCGGGGTCAGGAGGTTCAGGGTGTAGCTCGAAAGATACGTGCAGAGGACGTCGACCTTCCGCAGGCTAACCTTCTTGAAATTGCGGCAGGTTATCTTGGCCTGCTTGGAGAGCCCCAGCTCGCGGATTTTTTGGCGAGAGGCCTTGACGAGGCGCTTCCGGGTCTCAACGCCCACCGCCCTTGCGTGGAAGTCCCTAGCGGCGACTATCACTATCCTGGCGTCGCCCGAGCCGAGGTCGAAGACGGTCTCGTCAGGCTTCACGGAGGCAAAGGAGAGCATGGTCGGGATGATGTCTTCGGGCGTCGGGACGTGCGGCTCGGTGTAATTCATCCGACGCGGCCGGTTTCGCGCCTTAGATAAGTGTCGACCGCAAGCCTTACGCTTTCGACTGGCCCTCGACAACCCGTATAGCGCGACTCGAAACGGTCTAGACTTGGGGCGGAAGGTGCAGGTCGTCTTCGACTGCAGAGACCCCGACGGCTTGTCGAAATTCTACGCGGAGGCTCTGCGCCACAAGGCGCAAGATCCGCCCGAGGGATTCGAGTCTTGGGAAGAGGCCCTGGAAGCGTGGGGCATCCCCGAAGAGGACCGGAACTTCGCCAGCGCGATTGTCTATCCTGAGGGGAAAGGACCGCGGATATATTTTCGGCAGATGGACGCGCCCAAACTAGGAAAGAACCGCGTGCACCTCGACGTGAATGCGAGCGGCGGCTCGCGGGCAACGATTCATGACGTAAGGCTCAGTTCCGAGCCGAGGTCTAGCGCCTCCCGAAGCTGGGGGCGACGGAGCGGCGCGAGTGGGAGGAACGGTGAGAGTACTGGGTCGTCATGCTGGACCCGGATCGCAACGAGTTCTGCGTCCAGTAGTTTCGGGTTGCTCCAGACTTGATGACCCGCAGGCCTGTCGTTACATCGCGATGCCGGGCTGTGCCTTGGTCTTCATCATGGCCCCATATGCGACCAGCGCAAGCCCCACGACCGCGAGGAAACCGCCCAAGTAGAGGAAGGTCGGGTTGTTGTCCATCAGGCTGCTTCCGCCCAGGATTCCTGCTCCCTGAGACGCCCATCCTATCCCGACCAACAGAAGTATCACGCCGACGACGATCGGGATGGCCTTTCTCATGTTTCCCTCGTCCTTTGGACTACCGGCCGATATTTTAGCGTTGTTCGAAATTTGAAAGCCAGAGCGGGCATTTTGGGGCCTGGCTTACGCTAGTCGATTGACTGGTGCGGGAGGTGGGATTCGAACCCACGAACCCCTAAGGGATTGGAACCTCAATCCAACGCCGTTGGCCATGCTGGGCGACTCCCGCGCAAGTGCTGCTGGCTTTTGGAGGCTCTAAAATGCTTTCGAGACGTTATATGG
>DATLRR010000011.1:0-34177 GCA_035534595.1 Nitrososphaerales archaeon | reverse complement strand
ACTCGTGCGCCATCCTCAAGGATGAGTTGTGGTGATTCATGCTCGAGGAGAAGCGCACGCTCCTCAAGCGCCCGAGAATCAAATAGAATGGCCTAGGTGCTCAAGGCACATTCCCATCTGGGCACAATCCCATCAACTGGAGTCAAGCCGACCGAGCTCGCCTGCGGGCGAAGAGTCTGGGAAGTTTTTATCCTCGGGTTGCCAGCGTCGAAGCCGATGCCGCTGGGCTCCCACACGATGGAGTTTCCTCGGCGGATCCTGATAGGCGACGGGATCCTCGGGGAACTCGGTGACTTCATCGAGTTTCCCCCCGGCAAGAGGTCGGCGGTCATCGCCTCGGGGGCGAACGTCAAGGAGAAGGTGAGGGGGGTCGTCTCCAAGTCGATAGAGGCCTCCGTAGACTGGGTGGAGGTCGACGCCTCGGACATGCGCAACGTCCAGCGTGTCATAAAGGCCTCCGCCAAGGCGCACTGCATAATCGGCATCGGCGGCGGGAAGAGCGTGGACGTCGGGAAGCTAGCGGCCTACCGGATCAACCTCCCGTTCTTCTCCGTCCCCACGAGCGCGTCGCACGACGGGATCTCGAGCCCCTTCGCCTCCATCTCCGGGACCGGGGCCCACTACTCGGAGCGAGCGAAGCCGCCCGTGGGCATCCTTGCCGACATCGACGTGATTGTCGCCGCCCCCAAGAGGCTCGAGGCGGCGGGCTGCGGCGACCTGGTCTCAAAGCTCACGGCGGTGAAGGACTGGGAGCTCGCAAGCGAGGTGGCGGGGGAGTACTACGGCGGCTACGCCGCGAACCTGGCGCTCATGAGCGCGCAGGTCTTCCTGGACGGCTCCAGGAAGATCGGGGCGTACGACAAGGGGTCGGCGCGAGCCCTGGTGGAAGGTCTCATAAGCGCTGGCGTCGCGGCAGGCATCGCGGGGAGCAGCCGTCCGTGCAGCGGGTCGGAGCACCTCTTCAGCCACGCGCTCGACGCGATCTGCCCCGGAAAGGGGCTCCACGGCGAGCAGTGCGGCATCGGGACGATAATGATGGCCTCTCTTCACGGGCTCGACTGGGAGAACGTCCGGAGGGCGTTGAAGGACGTCAACGCGCCTACGTCAGGGGCTGAGCTCGGCATCTCTGACGACGAGATAAAGAGGGCTCTCGTCGAGGCGCCTTCGATAAGGCCAGACCGCTACACGATCCTCTCGAAGGTCAAGCTCAACAAGAAAAAGGCGGGCGAGCTCGCGAAGAGGACCGGCGTGATATAGCGCCGTCAGGCCGTCTGTTTCGCTTCTTCCTTCTTCTCGGAGGCTTCGGGCTCAGGCGCTGCTTCGGCGCGGGCCTTGGTCTTTCCCTTTCCCGTCTCCTCCTTGCGCGGGTAGACCTCGGTGAACGTTACCTTCTTCACCTCTGGGACGAAGTGAAGTACGTCGTTCGCGATGCCCCTCTTGATGAACTGCAGCCCCTCGACCAAGAAGGCCTCGTCGGGAATCGTGACGGACACCTCTCCGTCGTGCTGTGTGAACTCCAGCTTCTCGCCCTCGCCGGGGAAGCGCCTCTTCATGAGCGAGCGGACCGTGTCCTCTCCCGGCTCGACCTTCCGGATTGCCTCGATGTCGTAGATGAGCGTCTTCCCCGCCAGCTTGTGGTTAAAGTCCACCTGGGCCCTTCCTGAACCGATGAACCGCACCACTGCGACGCGGTTGTCCATCTCGACCTCGTCCCCCACCCGTAGCTCGTCTGCCTTCTCTCCGAACTTGCGGAGAGGCACCATTCGCAGGAGGGCCGGGTCCCTGCCTCCCCACGCCCTGTCAGGCGGCAGCTCGGCGGTCTTCTTCTCTCCGATGTCCATCTTGGCGATCTCCTCGTCCAAGCCCTTTAGGACCCAGTCTTCCCCGACCGAGACGAGACGCGGCTCGTACCTGCGGTCGGCGTCGTATATCTCGAGCTTCTTCGCCTCCTCTTCCATGGTCGTCTCTATGGGTTCACCGGTATCCTTCACCTTGGCGGTATAGTTCACATAGACGAGTGTCCCTTTCGCGAACGGCATATGATATGATACACTATTGCCGTTCCGGGTCAGTTTAAATGCTTACTGCTTAGGGTCCGCGCACGGCCACGTCGGCGACCCGCTTGGGGTCGACCCGGCTCCCGAGCTTGGAGAAGGCCTTTGCCATAGCATCCGCGGTCGTCTCGATATCTGCGCTCGTGACATTTCCCATCGAGCCCAACCTCAGGATCTTTCCCTTGAGGGGGCCAAAGCCCCCTGTTATCACCACGCCCTGCTCTTCGTCCATGATGGCCCTGAATTTCTCGTCGTCGACCCCCTTCGGGACCTTCACGGCGATGACGGTGTTCGACCGGCAGCTCTTATCGGCGAAGCACTCGAGGCCCATCGACTCGATGGCCGAGTAGAGCTGGTTCGCGCACCTCGCGTGCCTCGCCACCCTATTCTCGAGCGTCTCCTCCATCAGCGCCGCCAAGGCCTCCTCGAGCGCGTAATACAGCGAGACCGCCGGAGTGAAGGGGGTATAGCCGTGCTCCAGAAAGTCGAGGTGCTTGCCCAGGTCGAAGTACCTGACCATTGGGCGGGTATTCTTCAGGAAGTCCGCGACCTTACCGTTCAGGGAGATGATTACCATCCCAGGCGGCGCCGCGATGCATTTTTGGCTCGCGGTGACGCACATGTCCACCCCCCAAGCGTCGACCGGGACCGAGTACCCGCCTATGCTGGAGACGCCGTCCACCACCATGAAGGCGCCCTTCTCGTGCGCGGCCTTCGCCAGCTCCTCTATGTAGGGAATCGCGCAGCCTGTGCTCGTCTCGTTGTGCACCGTGTAGACGGCCTTCAGGCTGTCGGTCCTTCGAATCGCCTCCTTGACCTCGTCGAGGCTGGGGACGTTGCCCGGCTCTGCGAAGACCTTCACGACGTTTCCTCCGGCGAGCTCGATCGCCTCCGCCAGGCGCTGGCCGAACTCGCCGTAGACCGGCACGACCACGTTGTCCCCGGGCCGCACCAGGGCGAAGGCGACCGCCTCGACCCCTCCGGTCCCGGACGCGGTGATGGTTACGATGTGCTCCTTCGTCTGAAACAGATACTTGCTCTTCTCCGTGATGCTCTCCACGAGGGCGGTGAACTCGGTCGACCTGTGGTTGATCATCGGCTTCAGCATCGCGCTCATTACCCTGTCCGAGACGTTCGTCGGCCCCGGGATCATGAGGAGTTTCTTCTTCGGATGGACCTTGGACATCGGTTGCCCCCTCACCCTTCCCCTTCAAGGTCTTTGTGAATCATGCTTCTAACCCTCTCCACCCCGCCGATGCTCTTCACCATGGATGCCACGGGCGCTGGGACCAGCTTCTCCCACTCCTTCATCTCCAGGATTCGGTTTCGGACGTTCGTCGCCGAGTAGCTCGACCTGTCGAGGTATCTCACCGCCTCAACATCGACGCCCTCCTCCTTGAGGAGCCGGGTGGTTAGGCCGTCGTTCGTGAAGACGATGTCGAACGGAGGGACGGTGGCCCTGAGGATCGCCGTCCAGAGCGCGTGCGAATCGGTGTCTGCGATTGGGATGGCCATCCATTTTCCCGGATTGACGTCGCTGGAGTCGAGCGCAGCCTTGATCATCGCGACCCTTTCGCCCGCGGTGAATGGGTTGTCGCGCTCGTGGTCTCTCTGGGAGCTCCCAATGACGATATAGAGGTATTCGACCTTCCCCAGTGCATAGCGCACGGCTTCGAGGTGTCCGTTGTGGAAAGGCTGGAATCTCCCCACAAGTACGCCGACGGTCAACTGGCTCTGTTCCTGCGGGTCTTCGGTGAGTATTTAAGCGGTTTTCGCCGCTCTTCCGCAATCACGACGCGAACGCATCACCCGCCACCCTCCGTCTCCGGCCCGGTGGAGGTAGACGGTTCTTTCGGGGAGGGCGGGGGGCAGATCCTGAGGACGGCGGTCTCCTTCTCGATGGTCCTAGGTGTTCCCATCCATGTCACCAAGATAAGGGCGGGGAGGAAGATCCCGGGTCTGCGCCCCCAGCACTCCGCGACGATGAAGATCCTGGGCGAGATCTGCTCCGCGAAGGTGGAGGGGGCGTCCGTGGGCTCCACCGAGCTTAGCTTCTCGCCGGGTGAAGTGGAGACGAGCCGCGGCTCTTTCAACCTCGGGACAGCGGCGAGCATCCCCCTCGTCCTCCAAGCGGTGATACCGGCCGTCTCCCTCATGGGGAACTCGTACGACCTGGAGCTCGTGGGAGGGACCGACGTGCCGTGGAGCCCCACGTCCGATTACATCGACCGGGTGGTCGCTCCCGCGATGAGGGCGGTCGGGATAGGCTTCACGTTCAGGGTCGACAAGCGCGGCTATTACCCCAACGGAGGAGGCCGGGCCAGCGTCCACATCGACCCCTGCGAGCGGGTCGCGGCGCTGCAGCTAGCCTCCGCTAGGAGGGAGGGAGAGGGCATGAGACCTTCCCTGGTCAGCCGATGTGGGGACCTCCCGGTCAGCGTGGCCGAGAGGCAGGCGAAGGCAGCCGTCTCTCTGCTGCGGGCTCGAGGAGTGGAGGTTGCCCAGAACCAGGTGCGCCTCGAAGACTCGGTCTCGCCCGGCAGTTCGGTCCTCGTGTCGGTGGCTGGGGCGGGGTGCTACCTCGGCGGCGACTCGATCGGGGAGCGAGGGAAGCCCGCGGAGACGGTCGGGAGGGAGGCCTCCGAGAGCTTCCTGACGTCGTTCTTGACCGGGGCCAGGGCGGACGTCCATCTCGCCGACATGCTCGCCCCGGTTCTGTGCCTCTCAGACTCACCCTCGGCGCTTCTAATCCCCTATGTCACGGAGCACCTCAGGACCAGCCTCCACGTCGCAGGTCAGTTCACATCCGCCGACCACCGGTTCGAGGACCGCGGCCGTGCGGCTCTGCTCTCGATCTCCCCCGCGCGAGCAAAATAGCTAATAACACCGCGTCAACGGCGAGCACTCGGTCGTCACCAGAACATGTCATTTGATGCATACATACCCGGAGCCACGGCGGTGGGAGTGACCTACAAGGACGGCGTCGTGCTCGGGGCTGAAAGGAGGATCACGCTAGGCAGTATGGTCGTGAGCAAGAAGGGTAAGAAGGTCTTCAGGGTCACTGGCAACGTGGGCGCTGTCTGCGCGGGCATGGTCGCCGACATGCAGAACCTCGTGAAGGAGGTGGGGGTCTACGCGAAGCTCAAGGAGCTCGAGGCGAAGAGGCAGCTGAAGGCTTCTGCGGTGGCGAAGCTGACCTCGGTCATCATGTTCGAGAGGAGGTTCTCCCCGTTGCTTACGCAGGTGATCCTGGGCGGCGTGGACGCAAAGCCGAGGATCTGGGTGCTCGACCCCCTCGGGAGCCTCCTGACGGACGAGTACGCGTCGGTGGGCACAGGCGCCGAGATGGCGACCGGAGTAATGGAGGCGGGCTACAGCGCGGGGATGTCGGAGAAAGACGCGAGGGAACTCACCGTGTCCTCGATAAGGGCGGCGATCGAACGAGACTCGATGAGCGGGAACGGAATAGACCTCCTGACGCTGGACAGGCAGGGCTTCCGCGAGGAAGCGATCTCAACCTAGTGTGGTGTTACTAACAGATGCCAGATTATGTCTGGGCAGTGCGATTATTCGTCCTATCTGACTCGGTCACCGATCAGTCGCCTCTAGTTGTCTGAGCTTGGCGACCTTCCTGAGAATCTCGTCCGCATCGACGGTCCATACGAATGGGCGTGGCTTCTTCTGATATTCGGCGACGAACTCATTCACCGACCTGATCAGCGCGATGACGCTGGGGAAGGAGTTCCTGCGAATCTGTTTCGCGGTGAGCTGGCTGAACCACGCCTCCACCATGTTGAGCCATGACGCTCCTGTCGGAGTGAAGTGAAGTTTGAAGCGAGGGTGCCTTGTCAGCCACCTCTCAACGCCATCGTGCGTGTGGGTGTCATAGTTGTCGAGGACCACGTGAACCTGCAGCGCCTCCGGCACCTTCGCATCGATCGTCCGGAGGAAGATCAGGAACTCTTGGTGCCTGTGCCTCTTGTGGAACTGCGTCACGATGGTGCCGTCGAGTATGTTCAACGCTGCGAAGAGATCGATCGTGCCGTTCCTCTTGTAGTCCCATGACCTGGCTGCGGGAGAGCCCGAGCGGAGCGGGAGCACAGTCTGGCTCCTGTCGAGGGCCTGCATCCCAGACTTCTCGTCGACGCAGATGACCACGGCCTTGTCTGGAGGGTTCATGTAGAGACCCACCACGTCCCTCACCTTCTCGTTGAACTCAGGGTCCCTGCTCAGCTTGACCCTCCTCTCTCTGTGCGGCTGTATCCTGTGCGCCTTCCAGATCCGAGCGATGGTCGCGTTGCTCACTCCCACCTCTTCCGCGAGCGTGCGGGTGCTCCAGTGCGTAGAGCCAGGAGGCTTGGTGTGGAGGGTGCGGTCAATTATCCCGTCCACCTTCGCCCGGGAGATCCTTGGCTTCCTCCCTGGCCGAGGAGCATCCTTCTGTATACCATCGATGCGGTAAGAGAGGAAGCGTGCGCGCCACAGAGCGACCGTTTCGGGGCGCACTCGTAACTCGCTCGCGATGTCCTTGTTCTGCAATCCATCAGCAGCCCTGAGGACGACTTTGGAGCGGAGGATCAGACGGTGAGGTGTAGAACGGCCTCGCGACCAGGTGAGTAGCTGTCTTCGCTCGTCCTCGTGTATCGTGACCGGAAGAGCAATGCGCATGAGCCGTTCTGTCAGCATCAGGATATAATACTATCTATCTACGTAACGATACACTAGTCTGGAAGGCTTCCGTCACTCTGGGACGCTCTCAGAGTGGAGCTTCCCGTCCTTCAGCGACACGAAGAGGAACCTGTTGTCCTCAAAGACGAGCGTGAGCTCGTCCTCCTTCTCGGTCACCGTGAGGAGCCTCTTCTCGACTATCCCGCTGAACTTGGCCATCTGGCCTGCCTCTCAGACTTGTTTATTTCTGTCTTGCGTCCCAGGTGCTCACTCGGCGAATGAGGAGAGCCGCATGTTGTTCTTCTGGGCGGAGTACTCCTCCACGCTCTTCCCGGTAGCCCCCTTGACGAGGGACCTGATGACCTCGTCCATGCTCTTGCTCCTGTTCCTCTCCTTGATGGCCTTGAGGACCCTGTGAGTGTCATCGTGGACCTTCACGCCTTTCGTCACAAGCATTTGTCCAACTCCCGACCAGGCGTCGCTTGAAAAGGTTCCGAGAGGCTCGAGGCATGGATGACTCAGTATCGCACATGGTTTCAGATTATTTGTCTCTGGCGTTTTCCCTTGGCCGAACTCAGGAAAACATTCCTAGCTCGTCGGCACTTCGCAAGAGCGGCAAAGTACTGGTCCGCCTTCTCTCCGGTTAGCCATCCTTTCGCCAACCATTTTCCCATTGCGTTCCTTACTCTAGAAATCCCACCGATGCTCGTGCGCCAAGCCCTGTCACCGCCCGAGCACCTGCCTGAGCTCCTTGAGACCGTGCTGCCCCACTCGTGAGCAACTCTCTCTATCGAGAATCTGTCGCACATTTCCACGGAGGCATTCAGCTGAGGATTGATGCGAGGTCTCCTTCCAACGAGAGCACACCTAACGGTTCCTTCTCCTCTGAAAATCCCGGCTGCCAGAGCACTGTCAATCTCCCTCTCGGGTCGTTGAACGTCGTCCAAGAATCGGAACTCCGTCACTGTTGTCATTAGCGCTCTTAAGCGCCCATCTCTTAATTGGAGCCTCGCCGATTCGTGTACCTTAGGCTGTTAGTCGATTCCTAAAATACAGAGATTGGGTGACTCAGCATCGTCGCGAGTTCATCATCTGGCACCGGAGCTAATCTGGGGCCTCTGACTGGGACGGCGTTTACCTCATCGTCGGGAAAATGCGACCCTGCGTTCCTTTTAGGCTTTTTGCCGGCGGTCGCCGATTCGCGCGCCGGTCCAAGCGCGAAGGGCGTCACGAGGCCGACGCCCTAGGGTCACTGTGCCCTCTGCCCGGCGAACGTTAATATCCCCGGCGCGCAAATCCTTGCCCAGATGTCCCTCGACCCCACGACGCTCCTGATCGGAGTGGCCGCTGGCGGGGCAGCCGGTCTCGGAATCTCCTACGCGTCATTTTACCCCAGACGCAGGAACAGGAAGGTCCAAGTGACTCAGAGAGACGAGTCTGGCCAGCTTCGCAAGAAGACCGTGACCGCTGACGACCTCGAAAAGTCGAGGAGAGAGATGCGCACGCTTCTGCTCGAGAGGGACCTCCTCTCCGCCGCCCTCACCAAGATCTACGAGGCGGAGAACGAGGGCAAGATCACGCGCGAGGAGAGGGAGATGATAGCCAAGAGGTACAGCTCCCAGATCAGGGACATGGAGTCGAAGCTGAGCGACAAGGAGCTGATCGTCGAGGTCGGGGAGCTCGAGGGCCTCAGGGACGAGCTCGTAACGCTGTTCAGGGAGAAGATCCAGAACATCGAGAGCAGGCTGGACCAGGCCAAGGAGAGGCTCCCCAGCGCGTCTCAGCAGCAGGCGAAGGGGACGGAGGCGTCGATGGCCGTAGGGGCTAGGTCCAAGTCCGCGTCGCAACTCGCGGCGACGGTCACGGCCCAGTCATCGCAGACCGACGACCTCGAGAGGATCGTCGAGCGCAAAGCTCCAAGGAGGGACGACACGGAAGGCGAGAGAAGGGTCAAGGCCATCCGCGACGAGGTCATGGAGGCTCTCGAGAGGCTGGAGCAGATAGACTCTAGGAAAGAAAACGATTCCAGTTGAGCAGCCAGCAACAGCACACCGAGAGACTCGGCAAGGAGCTCGCCGCAGGCATCCGCAACGGCGACACCGTGGGACTGGGCAGCGGTTCCACCGTCGCCCGGGTCCTCCCGGCCATGGTCAGGGCGATGCGCGAAAAGGGCGTCGAGGCCACCTGGGTGCCGACCTCGCTGCAGATCCAAGCCGTCGCACAGGAGCTCAAGGTCAGGGTCGGCCCTCTCACCACTCCCGACATCGTGAAGGTCGTCGACGGAGCGGACCAGGTCGACACGAAGCTCAATCTCATCAAGGGGGGAGGAGGGGCCCTCCTCAAGGAGAAGATCCTCCTCGGGAGCGCCAAGGACTCCGCGATAGTCGCAGACGAGAAGAAGTTCGTCGAGAAGCTCGGGATGGGCGACTACCGCGTGCCGATAGAGGTAAGCCAGTTCGCGAGGGAGACGGCGATGGCCATGCTGAAGAAGAGGGGGAGCAAGGACGTCAAGATCCGCCTGGACGCGCGAGGCTACCCAGCCTACTCCGAGAACGGGAACATGCTCTTCGACGCCCTATTCGCGCCCATCGAAGACCCCTCGAGGATGGAGGTCGAGCTAAAGTCGATCCCGGGAGTCCTCGAGGTGGGGATATTCGTGATAAGGCCCATCACCGTCTACAGGATCAGCCCGGACGGCGGATACACGGCCTTGAAATCGGGCGCCTGAGAACAGATTTATAATATAGGTAACGGGCCAGCATGATTCGCACACATGACGCGTGAGTTAGGTTACAAGACGAAGCCGATCGACCAAGCTTTTCTCTCCAAACCGAACGAGTTTCCAATTACGGGAGAGCACAACGGTCACAACGTTAGGGCTGCGGGAGTCCAGAGGGTGGACGGGGAGGGCAAGCCGTTGCCGACCGCCCACGGGATACACGGGACGAACACCGCCGTCGACTGGGACGCTTGCAGCGCAGACGGCGTCTGCATGGACGTCTGTCCGGTCTTCGTCTATGAATGGGCGCTCAACACCGGCCAATCGGGCTCCGGCAAGGACATGATACTCGCGCCGAACTCGCCCGACTGGCAGGCATGGAGGTCTGACAAGTCCGACCCGGTGAGGGAGAAGGACTGCATCTACTGCATGGCGTGCGAGACTAGCTGTCCTACTCAGTGCATTAAGATCACGCAGCCCTAGACAAGACCTACTCGCAACACTCCATGGCCGCTGAGAGTCATTTTCTTCGCTCCCCTAGGGGTTGGGCTTGCCCCTCTTGTAGACTTGATACAATTCGAACCTGCTTCTTTCTAGAACTTTGTCCATCTCCCACTCGGGCTTGATCGCCACGTTCTCAATCGGGATGTTGACCTTGCCTAGGTCCATCTCAAGTTCTGTTTCTACGAACCACTTTACTGCTTCTTTCATCTTCCCGATTGTTATCCGACCCGTGTAGAAGCCCAGCGGTCCGCCCACCATGGCGCATACAATCTCGCCTTCGAGTCAACTACGTAGCACTGACCCAAGCTTAGCTTCTTTCGCGGTCGGTTGAGGTCTGCCTCGGCGTAGACAGAGTGGATTTCGTCGTCCTTTGCCGCGGCCATTTTCTGGACGGAAATACCTCGTTTTCGTACTAAAGGACCAATGGAAATCGATTGTGCAAAGTCTCTTGCACGGATTAGACCGGCCTCGGGCCAAACCATTGTGTACATGCGGGCGTGCAGATGTAGTAGAACCCGGATTGGGGCCAACCCCGTAGCAACTCTCTCCTCCGAACCCGTCAGTGTATCTGGTTATTGATTGTCGCTGGCCCGGAATACACAGGAGGTTAGAATTGCATTTTGCCGAAGTGCCCGTAATATCACTGACCAAAACTCAGATTGTCTAGGCCCGCCTTTCCTAGTCCTTGTGGCGGCAGCTGATTTCTGCAGACGATTTCTCCATAAACTGTAATAGGATATCAGGAATCCTACGAGGAGAGGCAGAAGATAATGGAGCGTCAAGCTCTAGGGATAGGTACAATAGCTATTGTCCTTACAATTATCTTGGTGGTAGTCGTTGCGGCTGTTGGCCTCATCTCGTTTGCCTCTCATTCCAATAATGGAGCTAACTCCTCCAGCATCATCACCTCCAGCACCAACTCGTTCACGGTCAATGTTACCTCCAGCACCAACTCCTTCGGCACCGTTGCTTCCAGCACATCCACCTTTACAATCTCGGCACAAACGGCGAAGACAGCCTCCAATCCCACGAACGGCCTTGAGCTCCGACTCTATCTGAACGCTTCTTCGTTATCTGCGACAGGGGTGAACGTAAGCTTATTCGCCGACGTCTACAATCCTTCTTCGTCCACTGCCAATGTTACGTCCGCGAATGACTGGGTGGTTCCTCTCAACGGGACCGACGGCGTACCCTGCGGGGACGAGGGCCAGACCGTTGGTTTCGCTATCGCGGAAGGATACTACACATCTTCAAACGTCACAGCGGCAAAGCTGCTGGACCTAGTCAACCCGGGAGCCACGTACAACTGCCCGCTGTACTTCGGGTATGGGAGCCCGACTGGGTTTCTCTTCCAACCAATGAGCGACTCGGGCACCTCGTACGGCTGCATCGGCGTGAGTCCATGCCTCACAGGGGATGCCACAGCGACTTATGACCCGTGGCCGGTAACCATCACGGGGTACTGGAATCACGGAGTTACGTTCACAAGCTTCTCAGGCGGGACATACACGGTTCTGGCGGAGGACGAATGGGGTGCGCTTGCTTTGGCGTACTTCGGCGCATCCTGAGGACGAATCAATTATCCGGACCACGGCTTCTTCAATAAAGCCCTATCCTAGGATTCAACTCGACTCTTACCCTCTGCTTTCCGAGGCTCGATTACGATTCGCCCGTCGTCATCGACGTAGTGATCCAGCGTGTCCCCCTCTTTCAAGCCTTGCCTGCTTATGGAGTTGTTCTGCTTGCAGGACGAACCTTCTTACTCCGTCCTTTATTCGTGAACGCAGACTTGCGATTTCGGCCGCAACCGAGGAATACTCCTGCCCTTTGTGGACAGCCAGCGCGATTTCTCGTCGGGCAATCTTCTCGGAATGTCTTGGCTTTAGTTCGGCAATGAGCTTCTGTATGTTGTCCATCCCGTACGATGACAGCTGCCAATAGTCCTTGCGATGCACAATTCCCCATTTCTTCGTCCGAACGCCCTTCCGTTTATTGATGCGGACGCTGCAGAAGTAACCTCGAGAGATGAGCTCGGACCTAATCCAGTCAAGTAGTGCCTTGTTCGAGTTGCTGTAGTCCACGAAGAGAGCTACCTTCTGGAATTGGTCCTTCGTAATTACTATCGACCCTTCAGCGTCCAGCAGGCCCGATAGGTACGGCATAGTGATTTCCTCGGAGGAGCGAACCCAGGGCAATGATTGCTCGAATTTCTGCAGCAGGAATTCGAAGCTCGCGTCCAGGGTTACACCTATGTTCCATTCGTAGGTATTGGTATCCTTCTTGTACCTTGGATAATGGGACACATGTCCATGCGGGCTGAAAAGCCGATCGAAGAGATCGCACATCGCCGGATGAGTGCTGCTCGTTGTGACCATGACGGCATCTCCGAAGGGTCGCGAAACGTGTAAGTCCCCCTGGCTTATCCCTAGGAGATACGCCTTGTCTTCGTCCGTTCCGTTGAAGGGCTTTCGCTCGTAGATTCTGACATGGTCGTGAATTCCTTTCAGTTGAGCCTCCTTGAACGGCCTTGCCTCTATCCCCAGCTCCTTGAACAGGTAAGAGGAGTATCCGCTGGTCTTGTTCCCCACCATCTCGGCTATGTCGTTAAGCGAGAACCCCCGCGTCCAGTGGAGGCCCTCCATTGCAGCCTTGACACGACCCTTCGTCTCGGGGTCGAAATGCCTGCTGCTCAGGTTCTTGTGCTGGAGCAGCTCGATGACCGCTTTTTCCTCGGCAGTCAGCCTGAGGGGCTCGTCTGCTTGCGCTTCTTGCTCAGCCGGGCGGGTCTGTTCTCCGCCCTTCTTCTTCGGGTACTTTACAGTCCAGACGACCACCACAGCCTCCGTCTCCTTCCGGAGCTCCTCTATCCTGTCCCTCCTCTCGATGCCGTGCTTCTTCAGGTGATAGGTCACGAGGAATGCGGCCGATCTGGGGTTCCGGGTTTTCAGGCCGTAGACTTTGGCTATCTTCGCGGCGGACAGCTTCTCATCGACGTAGAGGCGTTTCAGGTCTTCCTTGGAGGGAGGCCAGGTTACCCCCTCCTTCGTCGACGGGTCGAGGCTCTCGATGCTCAGCCCGGGCGTCCGGCGTAGAGCAAGTACCTCCTCGTCTGAAGACTGTGACTCGAGCCCCTGTCCTTCCGTCAACGCCGAACGATGTTTGCTTTGCTATTAAGGACCCATCCGGCGCGAAGTCGATACCCGAGCCGCCTCCTCGTGACGCAACAAAGTATTTAGGCCTAGAAGCGGTCGTCGGTCCTGCCTTGGACGAAGACGCAGAGCTGAACCTCATCAACGCCCGCAAGCTGGCAGAACTGAAGAAGAGGGCTTCAGTTGCGTCTGCGCTCTCCGCTTCTGCGACTCAGGCCAAGCCGGCCAAGAGCGACAGGGACGTCCTCCTCGGGGTGCTCTACGACAGGGGCGACGAAGTGCTCCAGACGGCCTACCAAGCGTATCCCCGCCAGACCGAGATCGTCGTCGCGCAGCTGGCGCGGCTCCTGAAGCAGAACGGGATGAGGGAGAGGATATCGGGGGGAGAGCTATACCAGCTCTTCAGGAACCTGGGCATAAGGTTCAGCCTGAAGACCACGATAAAGATCCAAGAGAAGGGCAGGTTCGTGGACCTCAAGGACAAGCTGAAGATGGACATGGAAGAGGCCTGAGTTGGCCCAGACACAGCCCCTCCCCGAGATAGAGGTGAGGCAGCTCTCGTCTCCCTCTCCCGTCAAACCCGTGCTGGTCTGCGGCTTCCCTGGAAGCGGATATGTCGGGAAGCTCGCAGCCGACTACCTGGTGACGGTCTTCAAGGCGAAGAAGGTCGCCGAGTTCTACTCCACGTCCTTCCCCCCGCACGTCAACGTCAACGACGAGGGGATAGCCGTCAAGCTCAAGGGGGAGCTCCACCATGCGCAGACCGGGCAGGGGAACGACCTCCTGGTCTTCACCGCCGACGCCCAGCCCTCGACCTCTGAGGGAGAGTATCAGCTCGCCGACTCGGTCCTCCTGGAGGCGAAGAGGCTCAGGGCGAAGCTGGTCTTCTCCCTCGCGGCCTACGTGACCGGGAGCTTCGTGAGAGAGAGGCGGGTCTTCGGGACGGCCACTTCGTCTGAGCTCCTGCCTCGCCTCTCTGAGAACGGCGTCCAGATCATGAAGGAAGGCGGGATCAGCGGCATGAACGGGGTCATCGTCGGGATGGCGAAGCTTCACGGGATGGAGGGCGTCTCGCTCCTCGGGGAGACGGCGGGCTATCTGCTCGACCCGGCCGCTTCGCACACGGTGTTGGAGTCGCTCTCACGGATCCTGGGCCTCAAGATCGACATGGCCTCCATAGAGGAGCGGGCAAAGGAGGCTCGGCAGGTCTTCAGCCAGGTGCAAAGGATGGCCGACCAGAACGCGGAAGAGGTCAGGAGCACCAAGGAAGAGGGCAGGCCGGGCTACATAGCCTGACCTTCGCAGGAGAAGGGGCGCCTCAGCCCTTTATGTTGCCTATCGGCCTTAGGGCTGCGACCTTCAGCGAAATCCCCGCCTCGTGCATCGTCTCCACGACCTCGGATATGTCCTTGTAGGCCACCCCGGCCTCCTCCGCCAGGCCATCCATGGTCGCGGCCCTCACGTAGATTCCGTGCTTCTCCATCCTCTGTTGAAGCTCCCTGCCGTTCACCTGCTTCTTCGCGGCTGTCCTCGACATCGTCCTGCCTGAGCCGTGCGCGGTCGAGCCGAACGTCTCCTCCATCGCCTTCTGAGTCCCAAGGAGAAGGTACGAGCCCGTCTCCATCGAGCCGCCGATTATCACCGGTTGGCCTAGAGCTCGGTAGGCTGGCGGGATGTCGTGGTGCCCAGGGCCGAAGCTCCTCGTCGCGCCCTTCCGGTGGACGAGGACGTCCCTCGACCCTCCGTCGAGAGTGTGCCTCTCCACCTTCGCAATGTTGTGGCAGACGTCGTAGATTATGTGCATGTCGAGGCTCTCGGGGTCCTTGTGGAAGACCTGCTTGAACGCCTCGCGTATGCGGTGGACTATGACCTGCCGGTTCGCGAACGCCATGTTGGCGGCGCAGACCATCGCGCCGTAGTAGTCCCCGCCCTCAGGCGACGAGAAGGGAGCGCACGCGAGCTCCCTGTCCCTCACCGTTATGCCGTACCTCTTCATGGCCGAGTCGAAGACCCGCAGGTAGTCGGAGGCCACCTGGTGGCCGAAGCCCCTGCTCCCGCAGTGCACCATGACCACGACCTGGTCGTCGTGAACCAGCCCGAAGTGCTTCCCCATCTCCGCGTCGAAGAAGCGAGCGGGGTCGACCACCTGGACCTCGCAGTAGTGGTTGCCCGAGCCGAGGGTGCCGAGCTGGGATATCCCCCTGCTGGAGGCCTGCTTGCTGACCTTGGAAGGGTCCGCGCCCTTGATGAATCCCCCCTCCTCCACTTTCCCGACGTCGTCCGCCCACCCGTAATCGTTCTCGGCGCACCACTTGACGCCGTACCTCATGACGTCCTCGAACTGCGGCTGGTTGACCTTCACGAAGCCCTTGACGCCCACGCCGGTGGGCACGAGGCGGAAGAGGAGGTCCACGAGCTCCTTGATCTTCGGCTTCACGTCAGAGAATCTGAGGTTCGTGCGGATGAGCCTCATCCCGCAGTTGGAGACCACTATCCCGTCAGAGACGAAGTTGTGGTTGGCGTCGCCGATGGTCACGTCGTACACGGGACCCTCGTACGGCACAGACTCGATCGAGACGATCTTGTCATAGACAAGGCCGCTGTCCCCTTCCTCGAAGCTGCTCGCGAACTCGTCCAGCTTAATGGACTGCCAGACCCTCGCGCTTCCTCTTGTCTGCCAGATAGAGTGGCGGATGAAGCTGTGTCCGGCAAGGTCGGATGCTAGGGAGTCGACTATCTCTCGGGCAGGGGCGCCGGAGGCCCTCATCGCCACAGCCTGCACGCGCACCCTGTTCCTTTCGTCTCTGATGGTCTGGAGGTGCGAGAGGAAGCAGGACGCGACGCTGGCAAGCCTTTGTTTCTCGCGGTTGTAGAGATAGCCGACGCTGCCTAAGAACCTGAGGAGGTTGGCTGAGTTTGAGAGTATCGAGAGTCGGAAGCCGCTCGATGGGCCGTCGATCCCGGCGTAGTCGTAGCCTTCCACGCGGACGGGATTTGAGGTCTCCACCCCCAGCGACAGGAGGATCTTGCGGAAGTCCTCGAGCAGCTCGACAGCGCCATCGGAGAGCCGCACCAACTTGCTCACGCTGAAGGACGGCATCTGGAAATCGTAACCGTTCGCGGTAGAGGGCTTCGAGAGCTCGGCCCCGAAGAAGGCCCCGAGGAAGAGCTTCTTCTGCCAGTCCTCTGCGGAGAAGAGCCATTCAGGCAGGCCATATGCCTGCGTGGTCTTCTTCCCATAGGGAGCCCCCAGCGCGACCATCAGTACCGCGAATGCGGTGGAGGACGCCTGGAGCGAGTGCTCGGTGAAATCGAACTCGGACAGTCCATAAGCCGTCTTGATCCTGTGGTGACGGTCCCTCCTGAAGCTGTGGGATGCGAATCCGACGGCTTCCAGGTCTCTCTGGACGTCCGCGAGGTCTTCGGGCTTGCCCCAGAACGACGTGTAGTGGCCCTTCTTCACCGCCGGTATGTTGCCGTCGCCGAAGATGAAACCCAGCAGCTTTGCAATCGCTGCCATCCTCGGGTCGCTCAGGAGCAGACGGTCGAGGCCGCGCTCCTTGAGCTCGCTCAGGATCTGCGTCCTAGAATTGCCTCTATCGGTCACCCCCATCCTCTCCATGGCGACGGCGAGCGTGTCTGGAGAGACGATCTCGATAGGATAGGGTTCCGTGAAGGGGATGCCCTCGACGCCGCTGGTCAAGAGGAGGTCCTCGAGCATGAGCTCTCCTGCATCGACCATGCCCCTCCGGGTGCGGATCGGATGGTCGGCGGTGGCGAGAAGGGTCTTACCGCCCCTCGTCCTGATCTTGAGGATCGACTCGGCTTCCCAACGGCGTTGCTTCAGGACCGCTCGGGTGGGAATCGCGGAGCGGCCGGCCTCGTGGAACGTGACGAAGCCTTGGGAGCCGGTCTGGACGTCGGTTATCCTCCTCCAGATGCCGTTCTCGTCGATGACCTTGGAGTCGGGGTGGAGGCAGTTGATATCGAAACCGATCCCCCCAGGCGAAATGACGCCCTTCTCCAGGTCGAAGGCCGCCACCCCCCCTATCGGGAAGCCGTATCCCCAGTGCGCGTCCGCCATGGCGTACGAGTACTTCACTATCCCGGGGAGCATCGCGACGTTCGTGACCTGCTCGATGACCCCGTTGTCCATGGCCTCGAGCAGCTTCTTGGTCGCGTAGATGCGGGAGGGGACGTTCATCCCGGCCTTGTATGACGTGGGGATCTCCCAGACGACGTCTGAGATTTGCTTGGCGTTCTTGACCTCTGTCATCTTACGGGGAGCGTCTCGGTCGGCGGCGCCTTGTGACTAGACTTAAGCCTTCGCTCAGATGTCGAGGACGACCGTCGCCTCCCACCTGCCGGCCTTGCTTCGCGGCTTCTTCACTTCGAACATGTGCATGGTGACCGCCTTCACGTCGTTCCTTAGCGCGTGCCTCTCCCTGTCGATCTCCTCGCCCCGCATCTCGCACTCGAGCCTATTCTCCCTCCCGGGGGCGATCGAGACCCTAAAGTCCTTGAAGAGGAGCGAGTCGACGTCCTTGACGATTATGAGCTCCGTCAGGAAGTCGTAAAGCAGCCTGTCGACCGTCGGAGACGCTATCTCGATCCTCTTCTCTACGCGCCCGACCAGGGTCTTCCTGTCCACCATCACCTCCGTCAGCGCCCTCGCCGCCGACCCGAAGAGCGATGGGAGGGAGTCGGCGCGGGCCACGAACGCGATGTCCGCGAGGGCTATGTTGGAGAGGAACCTGTAGTCCGAGTGCCGCCGACCCTTCCCGACCAACAGGCCGAGGCGGAATCTGGCGCTTAAGAACCTGCGTCCAGCCAATACGCTTTTCACGCCGGGGCCGCGGGGACCCGCTCTTGACGAGCTTGGGGAGGAGGGAGGGCGGCGCGGGGAGGGCGATGCTTCCAACCATGGGAGGGGAGTCCGACGACGATCCCGCCGCCAACCTCGCCCTTGAGGAGGCGCTCTTCCTGAGGAACGAGAGGTTCATCGTCAGGGTCTGGGAGAACAGGGAGTCCGTCATAATCGGGCGCGCCCAGCTCGCCGGCTATGAGACGGACGTCGGGTACTGCAAGGCCCACGGGATACCCGTCGTGAGACGCTTCACAGCCGGAGGGACGGTGTACAACGGGCCGGGAAACCTGAACTGGTCGATTTTCGTCGCCAGGGGAATCGGCTCTGGGTCGCTCAGGTACGAGTCGAGCCCGCACGCGATATTCAGTAGCGCCTCCAGCCCGGTCCTGTCCGCCCTGGCCGCTTCCGGGGTCGAGGCCTGGCTCGACCCGCCGAACCGGATCCTCACCAGGGAGGGGAAGATATCCGGGATGGCGGCCTACGTCTCGAGGAAGGGGTTCCTATGCCACGGCACGCTGCTAGTCGGGGCGGACCTCGCCAGGGTGAAGGCGCTCACGACCCCGTCGCCAGAGGCGCTCGAGAGGAGGTACACGAGGAGCAGGGACGCGAGGACCGCCAACGCCCAACTGGACGTAGATTCGTTTATTCACACCTTAGTCCGCACTCTCGCCGACGAGACCAAATTGGCAATCGAGATGGGGTCGCCGGACGAGGGCGAGCGCGAGCTGGCGAGAGACCTCCTCGCGACGCGCTACGGGAGCGAGGCCTGGAATCTGGGAGACCCCTTCGCCATCGGCGGCAAGGCGGGCGAGGCCGCGCTGGTGAGATAGAGAATGGAAGACCAAGAGGTCACCCTCGAGGAGATCGAGCGGGCTGCGGCGGTGCTCAAGGGCGTGACCCGTGTGACGCCGCTCGACCGATCCAGGACGCTGAGCGAGCAGACCGGCATCGACCTGTACCTGAAGATGGAGAACTTCCAGAGGGCGGGCTCCTTCAAGATGCGCGGGGCATACTACAAGATCCACTCGCTCTCCGACTCGGAGAGGAAGAGAGGGGTCGTGGCCGCCTCCGCCGGCAACCACGCCCAGGGCGTGGCGAACGCCGCGACGCTCCTTGGGGTCAAGTCCACCATCGTGATGCCGGAGAGCGCGTCTCCCGCCAAGATCGACGCGACCAAGGGCTACGGGGCGAGGGTGGTCCTGCACGGGGCGAACTTCGAAGACGCGCTCGAGATGGCGCGGCAGATCGGACGCAAGGAGGACGCGACCCTCATCCACGCCTTCGACGACCCGATGGTGGTCGCGGGGCAGGGGACGGCCGGGCTCGAGATGATGGACGCTGCCCCTGAGCTCCAGACCATCGTGGTGGCGATAGGGGGAGGAGGGCTCATCTCCGGGGTCGCGGTCGCGGCCAAGAGCATCAAGCCCTCGATCAAGGTGGTCGGCGTCCAGTCAGAGGCCTTCCCCAGCATGTACATGGCCTTCAAGACGGCCAAGCTGGTGCCCTACAAGACCCAGGAGACCATAGCCGACGGGATAGCGGTCAAGCAGCCCGGTAAGCTCACCTACAAGCTCATCAAGAAATACGTGGACGACATCGTCCTCGTCGGGGACGGGGACATCGCGAGCGCGATCTTCTTCATGCTCGAGAGGATGAAGGTGGTCGCCGAGCCCGCCGGCGCCGCGAGCGTCGCTGCGTGCATGGCCGGGCTCGTGAAGGCGAGGGGCGAGAAGTGCGGCACCGTGGTGAGCGGCGGGAACATCGACATGTATCTTCTGGACCAGATAGTCACGAAGGTCCTGGAGAAGCAGCACAGGCTACTCAGGGTCAGGATACTGATCTCTGACAAGCCCGGCGCGCTGAAGGACATCATCGAGGTGATCGCCCAGTCGAGGGCTCACGTGATCAGCATCGAGCACGACAGGGTGGGCGAGGGCGTCCCGATCGGCAAGGCCGAGGTGATCTTCGACCTCGAGACCCAGAACGCCCAGCACACGAAGACGCTCATCTCAGCGCTCGGCAAGTCGAGGGTAAAGTACAGGGTCGAGAGCTGAGGCTCAGTCGACCCTTCCGTGGAGCGTCTTGATCTCGCGGAGCGCCCCGGATATGACCTTGATCGACCCGAGGTAGTCGGGGATGTCGACGAACTCTGTCTCCGTGTGCCCGAGGTTGGAGTCCGCCGGGCCATAGGTCAGGCACGGGACGCCCAGCCTCTCCGCGAGGGTGTTCATGTCGCCCGTCCCGGTCTTGTGGGTCAGGACGGGACGGGAGTTGAGGCTCTTCAGTATCGAGCGCTGGAAGGCCCTCACGACCACCGAGTCCAGCGGGGCGTCGTAGGGTTCGGTCGACCCGTCGAACTCGACCTTCGCGTCGATGCCGCCCTTCATCATCGCGTAGCCATCGACTATGGCCTTCAGGTCCTCCTTCACCCTTGCAGAGTTCATGCCCGGGGGGATGCGGACGTCGAAGGTCATCTCGCACTTCTTCGGGACCACGTTGGAATACGAGCCCCCTTTGATCACCGTTAGCGAGGCGCTCAGCGACCTGTAGTGGTTGCCCTCCACGATGTTCTTCTTCTCGAACTCCTTTACTAGCGACATGATCCCCAGCGACTCGTCAACGGCGCTCGGGTGCGCCCACGAGGAAGAGGCGTGCCCGCCACCCGTACGGACAGTCACCCTGGCCGCGGTCCTCCCGCGGTACCCCACTGTGATCCTCCCAGCGCCCGCTGGCTCGCCGAAGACCGCGTAGTCGTAGTCCCCTCCGGAATCGATGAGGGTCTCGACCCCTAGGCTGTCACCCTCCTCCCTGGTGACGCACGCCATGGTCACCTTCATCCCTTCCGGGGCGGCGCCTCCGCTCAAGGAGGAGATCATCGCGCACATGGGCGACTTGGCGTCGGCCGCCCCTCGGCCGTAGACGCGGTCGCCCTCGACCCTGACCGTGAGGAAGCCCGGCACCGTGTCCATGTGGCCGCAGAGAAGGACGTGGGGGTGGCCCGTCCCGACCTCGCCTATCGCGTTGCCCGCCTTGTCGGTCCTGACGTTCTTGAAACCCCGCTGGCGCATCCGCTCCCTGAGAAGCTTTGAGAGCCGCTCTTCCTTCGTGGAGACCGAGTAGGTCTTGAGTGTCTCCAGCAGGAGGTCGACGGCCGGGTCGTTCTTGCTCCTCATCGCTTCCCTCTGCGCCCCCCCGGTGAGTCTGCTGATATCAGCGCGATCACGTCATCGCTTGTCGAGCGAGGCGAGGTAGTCCACGGCGAGGCCCGGGATGTCTATGCCCGTGGCTGGGACGCTGTTCTTGAACTCCGTGGTGTTGTTGACCTCGTGGCAGACGAGCCCGTGCTTCGACTCCATGAGGTCGACCCCGACGAACCGGCCCTCGACGGCCCTGGCCGCCCTCACCGAGATGTCGTCTATCTCCTTGGTGACCTTGCAGGGCTCTGCCTTCCCTCCCCTCGCGGTGTTCGTCCGCCAGTCGCCCGCCGATGTGCGGTAGATGGCGGCCACGGTCCTGTCGCCGATGACGAAGGTCCTGATGTCCCGCGGCGGTCGCTTCACGTACTCCTGGATGTAGTAGACCTGGTAGCTCGGGTGCATGTACTCCCGGTCCTCGATGATGGCCCTGGCGAAGTCCTCGTCCTTGAGCAGCGCCGCGAGCCGGCCCCAGCTCCCGACGGCCGGCTTCAGGACGGCCGGGTATCCGACCTTGCCGATGGCGCGCATCACCCCTTCCTCGGTGAAGGCGACGTGCGTCTTCGGGGTCGGGATCCCCGCCTTCTTCAGCGCGAGGGTGCACAGGACCTTGTCGCTGGAGTTCCAGGCAGTGCTGAGGGAGTTGACCACCGTGTGTCCTGCCGCCTCCAGAGCCGCCGTCGAGTAGAGGTTCCTGTAGTGGCTGACGCATCTCTGCAGGACTATCTTCTCGGCGACCTTAGGGTTGGTCCCGGCTCCGGTGAGGCTGATCTCCATCTCCTTCAGGTCGACGAGGGTCACCTTCACGCCCCTCTTCTCGGCGGCCTGAACGATGGCCTTCTCTTCCCACCTGATTACGTCGTATAGCAGAGCAAACGAGGGCGTGGCCTTTACTCGCCCCAGTCCTCTTGCTCTTTCTCAGCCGGTTTTAGCGTGACGAGCCCGGAGGCCTCGTCCTTCTTGACCTCGTAGGAGGCCCCGCAGTCCTTGCAGCTCACTATCTCGCCTTGGATGGCGTCGCTGGGAATCGTCAGCGGAGCGTCGCATTCCTCGCAGTTCGTCAGTGGGTCACCCTCGATTCCTTTGACCGGTCGACGGCCGACAATATTTAACGATACCTTTTCGGTAACGATTGAATAATAAGGTCACGCATTCTTCAAGCCGCAAGCTCGACCCTGCGAAAGCGTTAGAAGAGTCGATGCATTGCTTTACAACAGTTTGAGGCGAAGAAGCAAGGTCGCTGCGATTGTTTGTGTCACTGTCGCTCTCATCATTCTGTTCACCCTTCCCGTCTTTCCCGCCCAGCAGGTTGGCTCGTGCAGGATCATCTCACAGGGCGGCGTCAACAAGACTCAGTGCGGTCCCGATCACGAATCGCTGAGTTTCGAATATCTGGGACAAGGCTACATGGTGAGTCACGGCGGGTCATCCGCGCTATACTCGTGGTGCACGAACCTGGGAGGAGGGGGTTACAACTGCCCGGGAGGGTTTCATCAATTCTCTTGGTAGATTCCCCGCGCGCCATGCAATTACAGCGAGGCGACACCTGCGCTGTCCGTTGCTCTTACTGTTGTGGATAGTCCGCTCGGGGGCGCATATTTGGGATTCGAGTTATCTATTCGGTGATGAATTCCTACTTAACGATATTCGTGCGCGTTCAGCGAATCGTCCGCAGAATTATCGTCGTCTCCGTCTTCAGGACGCCGTCGAGTCTCCTGATCTCCTCGACGGACTTGTTGACCTCGGCGATGCTCTCTCCCTTGATTATCGCCGCGATGTCGAACGGCCCCGTGGTCTCGTAGATCGTCTCGACCCCCTTCACGGACCTTAGCTTCTTGCTGACGTCGGCCGTCGGGGCCGAAGGGATGACCGAGACGTAGGTGACTGCGCTGGTGGCGGTCTGGGGCTCGTCGACGTCGATCGTGAACCTCCTGATGGTGCCATCCTTCACCAGGTTCGACACCCTCCTCCTTACGGCCGCTTCAGAGAGTCCGACCTTGGCGGCGATGTCTACGAACGCAGCCCTAGAGTCCTGCCGTAGTACATGTAGTATCTGCTCGTCGGTCTTATCCAACGCTGCTGGCACCGCCGCTTGCGCGCCGCCTCTCCTCCGCGGCGATGGCGTCCCCGAGTATCTTGACGGATTTGTCGATCTGGCGTTCCGTTATGACGAGGGGAGGCAGCATCCTGACTATCGTGCGCCCGGAGTACGTGAAGATCGCCCCCGCCGCCATGGCCTCGTTGAGCAGCTCCTGGATGTCGACCCTCAGCTCGAAGGCCAGCATCAGCCCCAGCCCCCTCGCCTCCCTCGTGAGCTGGTGCTCCCTGCCCATCGCGTTCAGCTTTTCCAAGAACAGCTTCCCCTTCTTCTTCGCTTGCGAAGGAAGGTCGTTGTCCAGGATGTATCTCAGCGTGGCCGTCCCCGCGGCGCACGCGAGAGGGTTGCCCCCGAACGTGCTCGTCGCCTCGCCTTTCTTCAGCGAGCCTAGGATGTCTGCCCTCGTCACCGTGGCTCCTATCGGGACGCCCCCGGCCAGCCCCTTCGCGACCGTCATGATGTCTGGGACGACGCCCCAATTCTCCATCGCCCATAGCTTCCCGGTCCTTCCCAGTCCGGTCTGTATCTCGTCCGCTATCAGCAAGACTCCCTTCTTGTCGCATATCTCGCGCACTCCGCGGAGGAAGCCCTTCGGCGGGAGCACTATGCCTCCCTCGCCCTGGATGGGCTCGACTATGACGGCACCGATATCCGAGTCGATCTCTCGCTCTAGGGCGTCCAGGTCTCCGTTCTCGACGTGCTTCACCCCTTGAAGGAGCGGCTCGAAGGGCTCCCGGTATCTCTTGCTCCATGTTGCGGAGAGCGCCCCCGCGGTCTTCCCGTGGTAGGCACCCTTCATCGCGACGAGGCCTTTCTTCCCCGAGACCTTCCTTCCGAGTTTGATCGCGACCTCGACCGCCTCCGCGCCGCTGCTGGAGAGGAAGGCGGCGTCGAGGCCCTTGGGCGAGCAGGACGTCAGGGTTTCGAGGAACTCTGCGCGGGCGTCGTTGTAGAGGGACCCGTGGCATGTTATGAGGGTCTCGGCCTGGCGCTTTATCGCGGCGACCACCTTGTCGTTCGAGTGGCCCACTATCGCAACCCCGTATCCCCCCATGCAGTCCAAGTACTCGCGACCCTTCTCGTCCCAGACCAGCGCCCCCTTGCCCCTGACTATCGCGACCGGGAACTTCTGGTACGTGTGGGGGCCGTGCGCGTCCTCCGTCGCGATGATGTCTAGCTTCTTCTTGGCGGCCAATTCTACCACTATGCCCTCGACATGACCGTGCAGCCCTTGTGCATGAGGGCGTTCGAGAGAGGCTCGGGGCCGAACCCCGAGGCGATTATCGCCTCGCCGACTCCCGCTTCTACGGCCTCGACACCCGCCAGTATCTTCTTCTGCATGCCGAATCCCGTCTTAGGGAGGAGCCCCCGCGCCTCCTCAGGAGTGAGCCTCTCTACCACCTTGCCGTCCATCAGGAAACCCTTCACGTCCGTCAGGAAGAGCACCACGTCGGCGTGGACTCCCATCGCGACGAAGGCCGCCGCCCTGTCGGAGTCGACGTTGAGCGGCTCCGCCTCCTCGCCCATGGCCACGGGGGAGATGACCGGGACGACCCCGCGCTCGAGGAGCGCCTCCAAGACCGGGCCGCCCGCCGACTGCATCTTGCCGGTGTAGCCGCCCTCGATCGCGACCTTCCGTCCGCGCTCGTCTATGATCAGCAGCTTCTTCTTCCGCGTCGCACGGAGCACTCCGCCGTCGAGCCCGGAGAGCGAGACCGCGGTGATGCCGCCGCGCTCGAGCAGCTCCACGAGCTTCTTCGCGATCAGGCCGCACATCACCATCGTGAAGATCTCGACGGTGGCCCTGTCGGTGTACCTGCTCTTCATCCCGTCAGGAGAGACGACAAAGCGCTGCTCCTTTCCCAGCTTCGTCGCTATCTCCGTCACGACGTCCCCTCCCCCGTGGACGAGGACGACCTGGTCGGTCAGGAGGAGCTTCTTCAGGTCGGCCATGAAATCGGGCGGTATCTCCCCCTTGACGATGTCGCCCCCGAGCTTCACGACTGTTCTCATGGCTGGTTACACCGGATGGAGCGGCGCAGCTGCGATGCCCTGCTTCTCGTCGAACCCCAGCATGAGGTTCATCACCTGGACCGCGTTCCCTGCGGCTCCCTTCAGCAGGTTGTCGATGGCCCCCAGGGCGACTATCCTGTGCGCCCTCTCGTCGATCTCGAACCCGACGTCGCAGAAGTTCGACCCGATGACGACCTTGGGGTCGGGAAGCCGGAACGGCCCCTGCTTGTCTTTGATCATTCGGATGAACGGCTGGTCGTTGTATAGCGAGCGATACATCTTCCAGACGGCGGAGTTCTGGATTTCCCCCTCGTAGAAGACGTGGCAGGTCGAGAGTATGCCCCGGACCATGTTGATGGCGTGCGCGGACATGGAGACCGTGACCTTGGACCCCGAGAGCCCGCTCATCACCTGCTCGATCTCCCCGCTGTGCCTGTGGCCCACCGGCTTGTATGGCCGCACGACCCCGTACCTCTCGGAGTAGTGGGTCGCGAGGGAGGGCTTCCCCCCAGACCCCGACGAGGCTATCTTCGCGTCGACGACGACGTGGTCCTTGTCTATCTTCACCTCCTTCTGCTTGAAGAGAGGGGCGAGGGCGAGGATCGAGGCTATCGCCATGCATCCCGGCGAAGCGCTGAGGCTCGCGCCACGGATCTCGTCCTTGTTCAGCTCGGGGACCGCGTAGACGAACTTCTCCAGCATCTCCGGCGCGGGGTGCTTGAACCCGTACCAGGTCTCGTAGTCGGCCGGGTTCTTAAGGCGGAAGTCGGCGCTCAGGTCGACCACCTTCACCCCGGTCTTTATGAGCTGCGGGAGGAACTTCATCGACTCCCCGTGAGGGAGCGCGGTGAAGATCAGGTCGGCCCCTCCTGCGACTTTGGAGAGGTCGTTCCCGACGAACTGCATGTCGGTCACCCCCCTGAGGTTGGGGTGGACGCGGAAGAGGTACTCGCCGGCGTATCTGCGAGAGCTCGCAAAGGAGAGCTCCACCTTCCCATGCTCGAGGAGCAGCCGAAGGAGCTCCCCCCCGGCGTACCCCGACGCGCCCAGGACCCCTACGCGGACCACTATCTCTTCGCCTCGCGTATCACGTACTCGACTATCTTCTTCGCGATCCGGTGCTCGGTTGCCGCCTGCGCCCCCTTGAACTCCACGGTGTTGTTGACCTCGTGGATCGTGTAGCCCTGGTCCTTCGACTCCATCGCGTCGACCCCCAGTATGCCTCCGCCCACGGCCTTCGCGGCCCTCAGCGTGATGTCCTCGATCTCCTTGTTGAGCTTGAACGCCGTCGTCGTCCCTCCCCTGGCGACGTTCGTCCGCCACTCGCCCTTCGGGGCGTTCCTGTAGACGGAGGCTATCACCTCGTCGCCCGCGACTATCAGCCTAATGTCGCGCGGCGGTCGCTTCACGTACTCCTGGATGTAATACATGTGCTCGACCGGGCTCTGCATCGACTCCCGGTACTCGACTATGGTCCCCAAGGTCTGCGGCTCCTTCGCGATGTCCACCATCCGCCCCCAGCTGCCAGTGAAGGGCTTCACCACCACCGGATAGCCCATCTTCTCGGCCGTCTCGAAGACCGACTCCGAGGAGAGGGCGACGTAGGTCTTGGGCGTCTGGACGCCGGCCTTGGCGAGGAGCATGGAAGTCACGAGCTTGTTCCCGCACGCCTCGGAGACCTTCGTGGTGTTGATGACTTGTATGCCGAAGTTCTCTAGGATCCGCGTTAGGAAGGCGGACCGGTAGTAGCTGATGCAGCGCTGGAGGACGACGTCCCCGAATCCGTTGCGCACCCGCTTCCCAGTGACGTTGAACGCGAGCTTCCTTACGTCGATGAGCTCCGACTTGCACCCGGCCTTCTCGGCCTCCCTCTTCAGCTCCTTCTCCTCGATGCGCAGCCTGTCGAAGGTTATGGCGAGCTTCATTGTTCCCTACTCGCCCCAGTCTTCCTCGGCGACTTCTGCCGGCTTGAGCTTGACCTTCCCCTTTGACATCGACTCGACCTCGTAGTCGGAACCGCATTCCTTGCACTTCACTATCTCCCCGACGATGGCGTCGTCTGGGACGTTGATGTCTGCGTCGCACTCTTCACACTTTGTCTTCAGCTAGCTTCTCACCTCTCGTTTCAGATACGAGCGCATTTCGTTTCGAAGACTGATGCTGGATTCATTGAGTTTGTTCTCTTTCTCTTCGAGCCAATTGCTGAGTTCTTGTATTTCTTTCTTGTTCTGCACCACTTGTCGCTCGGTGAACCTTGGGTTCGCCCCACCGGAGCTCCCGATAAGCATCAGGGTTTTGAGTGCATCAAGCACCGCCCGAAGACGCGCTTTATCAATCTTTATCGCGCGACCCGTCACCTTGGCCGTGACCTCGGGCAGGAACTCTCCGGCCGCGTCCTCGAGGCTCATCTTCTTCTCGAGCGCGATCCGGACCAGGTCTCCGACCACCTGATGGGCCTGGCGGAACGGGACGCCGTAGCCACGGACCAGCTCGTTGGCCAGCTCCGTCGCCGTCGACATGTCTCCCTTGACAGAGTCCCTCAGCCTCTCGACCTCGAACTTCGCCGAGGCTACCATGCCCGCCATGAGAGAGGCCGAGGAGGCCGCGTCGTCGAGCGCCCGCCAGAGGTGGGGCGTCATCTCTTGGAGGTCTAGGTTGTACGCGTTCGGGAGCGCCTTTGCGATGGCGAAGGCGGCGGTCGCCTCCCCGATGACCGAGCCGCACTTTGCGCGTATGGTCTCGGCCACGACCGGATTCTTCTTTTGAGGCATGATGCTGCTAGTCGCTGAGTACTCGTCCCCGAGCTCGACAAAGTGGAACTCTGTGGAGCTCCAAAGGATCAGCTCCTCTGCCATCTTGCTCAGGTCCACCATGAGGATCTCGAGGACGGCCAGCGTCTCGAGGAGGAAGCCCCGTGAGGAGACGGCGAACATGGAGTTCTCTACGAGGCCATCGAAACCGAGCAAAGAGGCGACCCAGGCCCGGTCTATCTTGACCGATGTCCCCGCGAAGGCCGCGGCTCCCATGGGGGAGAGGTTCACCCTCGCATAGGTCTGGGAGAGTCGCTCCAAGTCCTCTGCCACCGCCTCGAAGTGCGACTGCATGTGATGGAACACGGTGGTCGGTTGGGCGCGCTGCAGGTGCGTGTACCCGGGGATGGGGAGCCGCCCGCAGCTGGCCATGACCCGCACTAGTGAGGCTCGCAGCCCGTTCGCGGCTCTCGTGACGTCGAGGAGCCGTTCTCGGGTCTCCATGCGAAGGGCCGTCGCGACCTGGTCGTTTCGGCTCTTCCCGAAATTGAGGAAGCCGGCGGCTTCCATGCCTATCGATGCCACCGCCTTCTGCTCCAGCCAGTGGTGCACGTCCTCGGTCGAAGGGTCGACCTTCATCTTCTCGGGAAGCTTCTCTAGGAAGCGAAGGCATGCGACCCCTCGGTCCCTCCCGACCTCGCCCGATCGGAGCAGCGAGAGCATGTGGGCCTTGTTGATCGCGACCACGTGCCGGCTCAGCGGGCCGTCGAAGCTCACGGAGGACGTGAAGTCGTTGGCCTTCTTACTTGAGCCCTTGACTCTGCTTCCTCTCAGTATGTTGTCCATGTGTTGCACTCCCATTGGCGCGCCTCGGCGCAATCGCGTTCGCCGCGGTGCGAGACTGAAGCCCCCAGAGCTCGATGAACCCCACGGCCGAGTTCTGGTCGAACGTCGAGTCCTTGGAGTAGGTTGACAGCTTCAGGCGGTAGAGCGAGTTCGGAGAGGACCGCCCGACCACCCTCATGTTTCCCTTGTTGAACTTGAGCTTGACCTTGCCCGTAGCCCTCCGCTGGGTCGTCTCGATGAAGCTGTCGAGCGCGAACCGCAAGGGCTCCAACCAGAGGCCCGAGTAGACGAGCCAGGACCACTCGCGCTCGACGGTTGCCTTGAAAGCGAGCTCGTTCCTCGTGAGGACCAGCTGTTCCAGGTCCCTGTGGGCCTCGATTATCGCGAGGGCTGCAGGGCACTCGTACACCTCTCGGGACTTTATCCCGACGAGGCGGTCCTCTATGTGGTCGACTATGCCGTAGGCGTGTCTCCCCGCGAACTCGTTCACCTGGCGGATGAGCTCGACGCCGCCGAGCTTGTGCCCGTTCAGCGCGACCGGAATCCCCCGGTCGAAGGATATCTCGAGGTAACCGGGGGCGCTGGGCGCGGCGTCTACCGGCGAGACCCACTCGAAAGCCTCAGCCGGCGGCTCGGTCTCCGGGTCCTCGAGAGGCCCGCTCTCGATCGACCTCCCCCAGAGGTTCTGGTCGGTGCTGAAGATGGATTTCTTAGGCTTGATGTGGATGCCGTGCTTCTTCGCGTACTCGATCTCTTTGTCCCGACTCATGTTCCACTCCCGGACTGGCGCGATCACCTTGATGCTCGGGTCGAGGGAACGGACCGTGACGTCCATCCTCACCTGGTCGTTGCCTTTCCCCGTGCACCCGTGGGCGACCGCGTAGGCGCCCTCCCTCTCCGCGACCTCCACGAGCTTGGTGGCGATGAGCGGCCTCCCTAGCGCGGTGGCGAGCGGGTACTTTCCTTGATACATGCCGTTGGCCTTTATCGACGGTTGGACGTAGTCGGTGACGAATTCCTCTCTCGCGTCCATCTGGAAGTGCTTGACCGCGCCGGTTGAGTACGCCCTCTCCTCTATCTCGCGGAAGTCCTCGAGCTGTCCGAGGTTGAGCGTGAGGGTGATCACGTCCGCGTCGAACTTTTCCTGGAGCCATCTTATCGAGACGGAGGTGTCGAGCCCGCCAGAATAGGCCAACACTATCTTCTGCTTCAAGTGGATTTTCCTGACCCTCGCTGAAATCCTTTTATAGATTTTGGCCAGCAGCGTCCCAATTCAGGGTGCTCTTGACACGAAATCGGTCACTCCGGGCGCTATAATCGCAGCGGTGAGAGACGAGATCAGCTACGACCTCTCAATCCAGGACGCGCTCGCGAGGGACTACGCGAACGTCAGCGCGATATCGAGGATGCTCCAGCCGAGGATCAAGGAACGGCTAGGTAAGGACGTGAACGTGGAGAGCATCATCACTTCGCTGAAGAGGCTGAAGGGGACTTACTCGCCCGCTTCGGGTGAGATCAGGGCGATCATAGCGGACAGCGTGGTAAACGTCAGGACCAACGTCTCCAAGATCTCCGTCGAGAAGACGCGGAAGACGTTGGAGTCGGTCAGCTCCCTGATCGCCAGCCACCAGCAGGACTTCCTGCACGTCTCCGAGAGCATATCAAACATCACGCTGATCTTCGACCAGAAGCTGCACAAGAAGGTGAGGAGCAAGCTGTCGGATTCGGGGATACTTGAGGAGGGGGACGACTACGCTGCGATAATAGTCCAGAGCCCGCTGGAGATCACTAACACCCCGGGGTGCCTCATCAACTTCTACAACCAGATTGCGAGGAGGCACGTCAACATCGAGGACACCGTCAGCTGCCATACGGACACGATCATAGTCGTCAAGATGAAGGAGGTAGGGAAGGCGTTCACGGCGCTCACGGACCTCATCTCTGAGGAGCGCAAGAGGATAGAGGAGAAGGGTCGAGCGTGAATCTGGTAATCGGCCATGATTTTGAGATGTTGCTCCGAATCTGGTCAAAGAGTTTAAAAAAGGAACGGGCGGAACTTTTTTTCTTTAAGAGACGTGATGGAAAAACCTGAGGGGAGCAGCCCCGCGGTCCTGCTTCTTGAGGACGGGACGCTCTTCCTCGGGAAGGGTTTCGGCGCCGAAGCGACCGTCGTCGGCGAGCTGGTCTTCAACACTGGGATGGTCGGCTATCCCGAGTCCATGACCGACCCTTCCTACGCGGGTCAAGTCCTCTGCTTCACGTACCCTCTGATCGGCAACTACGGGGTGCCGAGCGCAGAAGAGAAGGACGTCTTCGGCCTCCCCAGGTACTTCGAGTCGGGCGGGATCAAGGTCACGGGGCTGGTAGTCCAGGAGCAATGCCGGAGGCCGAGCCACTGGGCGTCGGTGCAGACGCTGTCGCGTTGGATGGCAGACCAGGGCGCTCCAGGAATAGAAGGGGTAGACACGCGCGCCCTCGTCTCTACGATAAGAGAAAGGGGCGTGATGATGTGCGCGCTCGCCAACGGGCCGGGAGTGGCGAACAGGAGGGAGCTCAAGAGGCGCCTTGAGAAGGCGGCGAGATACGACTCCGTGGACTTTGTGAAGCGCGTCTCGGTGAGAGAGGCCGAGACCTACGGCGTCTCCGAGAAGAGGGTGGTGGTCATCGATTGCGGCGCCAAGGAGAGCATAATCAGGAACATGCTCGGGAGAGGGTACGCCGTCGTGAGGATGCCTTTCGATTCGTCCTACGCCGAGGTCATGAAGTACGACCCGGCGGGCGTGATAGTCAGCAACGGGCCCGGCGACCCCCGGCTCTGCGTGGACACCGTCAAGACCACGGCCAGGCTAGTCGACTCGGAGGTCCCGATGCTCGGGATCTGCCTCGGCGAGCAGGTTTTGGGTATGTCGCAGGGGGCGGAGACCTACAAGCTCAAGTACGGCCACAGGGGGCAGAACAAGCCCGTCGTGGACCTCGTCTCCGGGAGGGGCTACGTCACCAGCCAGAACCACGGCTACGCGGTCGACCCCAAGACCCTATCCAAGACGGGGCTCAAGCCTTGGTTCATCAACGCGGACGACAAGAGCGTCGAGGGCCTAGTCCATGAGGGGAAGCCGTGCATCGCCGTCCAGTTCCATCCGGAGGCGGCGCCGGGGCCGTATGACACTGAGTTCGTCTTCGACAGGTTCACTGAGATGATGCTAGCTCAGAAGAAGAGCGCGGTAGGTGAGAGAGTTCGAAACATGAAAGCGTGAAGAGTGCGCTGGTCCTGGGAAGCGGGGCAATAAAGATCGGAGAAGCAGGCGAAAGCCGCTGAAGAGGCGGCCGCTAGTTCGACTACTCCGGTAGCCAATGCCTAAAGGCGCTCAGGGAGGAGGGGATACGCTCGATCCTCGTCAACCCCAACATCGCGACCATCCAGACCGACGAGAGGATGGCTGACAAGATCCACTTCCTCCCGGTCAACCCCGAGTTCGTCACCGACGTCATCGAGAAGGAGCGGCCAGACGCCATACTCCTGGGGTTCGGGGGGCAGACCGCCCTCAACTGCGGGGTGGGGCTCTCGAGGATGGAGATCCTCTCGAAGTACGGCGTTAAGGTGCTGGGGACCCAGATCAAGGGGATCGAGATCACCGAGGACCGCGAGCTCTTCAAGGAGACGATGCTAGAGATAGGGGTCGCCTGCCCGAAGAGCAGGCCTGCATACTCGCTAGAAGAGGCGCACGAGGTGGTCAAGGAGATCCGCTATCCCGTGATAATGAGGGTCGCTTACACGCTCGGGGGGAGGGGCGGAGGGGTCGCGAGGAACGAGAGGGAGCTGGACGAGATCGTCCAGCGGGGGCTCAACCTGAGCATGGCGCACCAGGTCCTCATCGAGGAGTACATCGGCCACTGGAAGCAGATCGAATACGAGGTGATGCGGGACGGCGACGACAACGGGCAGATCGTCTGCAACATGGAGAACGTCCTGAGCATGAGGGTGCACACCGGGGACAACATCGTCGTCGCGCCTTCGCAGACGATAACCAACCGCGAGTACCACATGCTCCGGTCCCTCTCTCTGAAGGCGGCTAGGAGGTGCGGGATAGTGGGAGAGTGCAACATGCAGTTCGCCCTCGAGCCCAAGTCGGAGACCTACCGCGCCATCGAGATCAACGCCCGCCTCTCCAGGTCGTCGGCGCTGGCCTCCAAGGCCACCGGATATCCCATCGCGTACATAGCGGCCAAGCTCTGCCTCGGGTACTCCCTGACCGAGCTGAAGAACAAGGTCACGGGCGTGACCACGGCGATGTTCGAGCCTTCGCTCGACTACGTAGTGTTGAAGATGCCGAGATGGGACACGAAGAAGTTCGAGGGCGCCTCGAGGGGGATAGGCACGGCCATGAAGTCGATAGGCGAGGTGATGGCGATAGGTCGGGGGTTCGAGGAGGCGATACAGAAGGCGGCGAGGATGCTCAACATCAGGTACGACGGGGTGATACGGCGCCTCCTCGAGGAGGACGACCTGGAGGCCTTGAAGGCGCGGCTGAAGAACCCCACCGACCAGATAATCTTTGACGTCGTCGAGGCTCTGATGGTCGGGATCCCTGAGGACGAGGTCGCGAGGCTCAGCGTGATCGACCCGTGGTTCGTCAGCAAGCTGAAGAACATCGTGGATGCGTACCGAAGGGTCGAGCTCAGCGGGCGCGAAGGCATCGACCGCGACCCCGAGGTGCTTCTCGAGGCCAAGCGCCTCGGGTTCTCCGACAAGCAGGTCGCGAACGCGGTCGACATAGACGAGGATGACGTGCGCGCGATGAGGGAGAGGATGGGAATCACGCCCAAGGTCAAGGCCATCGACACACTCGCAGCCGAGTGGCCCGCCCGCACCAACTACCTCTACGTGACATACAACGCCTCGACCGACGACGCGAAGCCGAGCGAAAAGAAGAAGGTGATAGTACTGGGAGCAGGACCCTACAGGATCGGGAGCTCCGTCGAGTTCGACTGGGGAACCATGAACATGGCGTGGGCGCTCAAGGAGAGCGGGAAGGTCGACGAGATCATCGTCGTGAACTGCAACCCTGAGACGGTCTCCACGGACTTCGACATGAGCGACAGGCTGTACTTCGAGGAGCTCACGGCGGAGCGCGTGCTCTCCATCTACGAGAGGGAGAAGCCCATGGGAGTGGTGCTCTGCGTCGGAGGGCAAACCCCGAACGACCTCGCCCTAGAGCTCGACAAGAAGGGAGTCAACGTGATGGGGACGAGCGCCGACTCGATAGAGAGGGCTGAGGACAGGGAGAGGTTCGCCTTCCTCCTCGACAGGATAGGGA
>DATLRR010000010.1:0-9020 GCA_035534595.1 Nitrososphaerales archaeon | reverse complement strand
AGGCGGCACAGAGCCTTCGTGGTCTTCCTGTACGACAAGGACGGGAGGATGCTCCTGCAGAGAAGGAGCATGAAGAAGAAGCTCTGGCCTGCGTTCTGGGACGTCTCGGTCACCAGCCACGTCTACAAGGGCGAGTCATACGAGGGGGCAGGGATAAGGAGGTCGAGGCAGGAGCTGGGGGTGGAGGTCAAGAAGCTGGACCGGAAGCTCGATTACACCTACTTTGCCAAGTTCGGGGACTACTGCGAGAACGAGTTCTGCGTGCTCCTCACAGGGAAGCTGGAGGGTGTGCCGCAACCGAACCCCGACGAGATCATGGAGACGAAATACGTCACGATGGACGACCTTGCGGCGGACATGTCGAAGAACCCCGACCAGTACACGCCTTGGTTCAAGATAGCCTTCGACAGCTACACGCGACAAAAGTCCGGCTAGGCTGTCTCCGCGGCCCTCGGGGCTTGAGGGTCGGCTTATGTTTTTAACTTTCGAGAAGCCGCCTTCAGTCGCTTGCTCTCCGAGCCCGCAATCTTCCTCGCAGCCCTGGGAATCACGACCCTCGAACTCGTCGAGACGGCCGCGGTGTCGCTTGCCCTGCACGCGCACTCGGGGAAGAACGCGGTCTACGTCTACGCTTCACTGGGGACGGCCGTGGTCTTCGCTCCCATGTTCCTCCTTGGCGCCTTGATCGACCTCCTACCCGGCGCCATAGTCAAGTTGACCGCGGGAGTCCTCCTCCTCTACTTCGCACAGAGGCTGGCCAAGAGCGCCAGGAGGACGGTGTTGAACGCGAGGAAGGGGAACCTTTTCCACGAGGAGTTTCACAGGGGGACGATGGCGACCGCGTTCTCCGTCGGGGCAATCGAGGCGTTCGAAGCCGCCATAGTGCTCGTCGGGCTGTTGCCCAACGGCTTCCAACCCACGGTGCTAGGGATGGCCTCCGGGGTTGCGATTGTGGCGGTCTCAACGTATCTGCTTCGCGACCAGGTCAGGAAGGTCAAGCAGGCGGACATGAAGATTGCCGTCTCGGCGCTCCTCTTCTCGTTCTCGACCTTCTGGTTCGGGGAAGCGGTCGTCCCTCTCGACGACCTCATCCTGGTGCCGTTGTTCTTGTTCTTCGCGTTGATCGTTTACAAGTTCGCGAACCGGCCTTCCCCAAAGGTTGTGGCCGTCACCGAGGCCTCCGCTGCGAGCTCGGGGATTCAGACCGACCACCCCCCGAAGAGCTAGGGGAGTCACGGCGGCCGCCGCTGCCGTCAGCCGAAGAACTCGTTTATCTGGGCGCCGGCGACGCTCACGGCGCTGGTCTGGGCGTGATCGGTCTGGCCTCCGATGTGCGGAGTTGTGATCGTGTTGGCGGCCATGACCACCTCTGCAATCTTGGGTTCGCCCGCGAAGACGTCGAGGCCTGCTCCCCGAATCTTACCCGCGCCGAGAGCCATGACCAGGGCTGCCTCGTCTATCACATCCCCGCGGGCGGTGTTGACGATGAATGCGTCCTTCCTCATCATCGAGAGCCTGCGCTCGTCGACCAGGTGCTTGGTCTCAGCGGTAAGCGGGACATGGAGCGTGATGAAGTCTGAGGAGGCAAACAGCGTGTCGATGTCGACCATCCTGCAGCCCAGGGGGGCCAAGGTCTCTTGGGGGACCTCGGCTACGTCAAATCCGATGATGGTCATTCCGAGAACTTTCGCTATCTCGCCGACCCGCGTGCCGATCTGCCCCAAACCAACGATACCCAGCGTCTTTCCTCGAAGCTCGACCCCGACGAAGCGCCCCTTATCCCATCGACCCGCCTTCATCGAAGCGTCCGCCGAAGGGGTGCTCCTCGCGAGGGCGAGCATAAGGCCTACCACGTGCTCCGCGACTGACTCGACGAGCGTTTCCGGGCTGCTCAGCACCTCGATGCCTCTCGCGCTGGCAGCGGTCGTGTCGATGTTGTCGACCCCGCTCCCTGGCCTCGCGATGAGCTTAAGGCGGGTCGCGCGGGCGATAACCCCGGCGTCTACCTTCGTGCGGCTGCGGACGACGAGGACGTCATAGCTCCCGACCTTCGCCAGCAGCCTGTCCCGAGCGATGTTGGGCTCGTAGTCAACATCGAACGCCTCTGTGAGGCCCAGGATGGCCACGTCCATCGTGTCGCAGACCAGGACCCTAAGCTTCGCCAAAAAATCAGGCTCTTCGAGCCCGCGGATTTTTCCCGTTGTTAAAACTATTGGAGACGACGGCAGTTGGAGCCTCGGGCCGGAGGGGCGGGGTGCCGGGATTTGGTAGACCCCGCTGTGGTGCCATCTACAAGATCGTCGAGACGCCGTATCGGCCGCCGAGGAGACGGCCATCCTCGAACCTCCGGAGCTTGAAGACGGAGACGTCGTAGTCACTGAATGCCCCTTCCGCCACGAGCGACGCGATGATCCGCCCGAACTCGGGCGCGAGCTTGAAGCCGTGGCCGCTCAGACCCACCACGCAGTAGATGCCAGGGAAGCCTCTGTCGGAGAGCTCGTCGATGATCGGGAGCTGGTCCGGCGTGTTGTCGTAGAGCCCCGCGTATCCCTGCCGATAGGTCCCTGCTGTGCCCATCACGGGGAACGCTACGGAGGCAGAGCTCGAGAAGTCGGCAGCCTCCTCGTAGGTGATGGTCTCGTCGTAGGCGTCGGGGTCTGCGTCCACACCTGAAGCGTCGAGCTCGTGGGCGAGGGTCCCGACGAAGAAGAGCTCGTTGCCTTCGGGCTTGTAGTAGGCGGACCTTGGGAAGTCGAAGACGACCGGCCTGGTGCCTAGGTAGTTGGCCGGTCTGCCGAAGATGGCGACGGGATGCCTTGACACCTTCAGGGGAAGGTCGACGCCCAGGTCGGAGAACACCGGCTTCGACCAGACTCCGGTGGCGAGCACGACCTTCCGGCAGCCTATGGGCCCACTCGTCGTCGACACCCGATAGCCATCTGCCTTGGACCGTGCGCGCTCTATCTTGGTCGCGCGCGTCCCCGTCAGGACCTTCGCGCCGAGTTCGACAGCGGCGGACGCGAAGGCGCTGGCCGTCGTCGACGGCTCCGCGTATCCCGCGTGAGGCTCGTAGGCGAAGAGCGAGAAGGCGCTGGCATCGAGCATCGGCTCGATGCCTGATTTCGCAAGTTCTTCGGGCCTCAATACCCTGGAGTCGATCCCAAGGCCCTTGTGCATGGCCGAGTTCTCTCGGAGCGCCTTTACGGAAGCGTCATCCGCACCGACGAGGAGCCCCGTCTCGACGTATCCGGCGCTGCGCCCGGGGAGCTCCCGCCCGAAGTCCCTGAAGAATCGGTAGCTCAAGAGAGCCATCCTCGTCAGTATCGCGGTGCTGTAGTGCGTCCGGACCAGCGCCGTCGACCTGCTCGTCTGCCCTGATGCGACCTGCGGGGCCATGTCGAGGAGCAGGGCGTCCTTGACCCCGACCTTGGCGAGGTGGTAGAGGATGCTGCAGCCTGTGGAGCCTCCGCCGATGACAACGACGTCGTGATCCTGCAATCCAGCTACCCCCCGGGCGAACCGATTCCCGTCTATTTACTGTTGGTCGGGTAAGGCCCCACATTTAGAAAGGGATGACGGGGAGGCGCGTGAGGCAATATGACCTCCTCAAGGATAACGCGCAGGGCGTTCATGATCGACACCGTTGGGGTGGGGAACTCCAACACGGTCGCGGTCTACGTCGTGAAGGGAGGGAGGAGGACGGCTGTCATCGATTGCGGCTACGCGTCGACATATGGGAACGTCATGCAGGGGCTCCGCGAACTCGGCATCGAGCCCTCCCGCGTCGACTATCTCATACCCACCCACCTCCACCTCGACCACGCAGGAGCAGCGGGTCACCTTATCAGGTACATGCCGCGGGCCCGGGTGATCGCCCACGAGAGGGCAGTCCCCCACCTGGTCGACCCTACGAAGCTCGTGGAGAGCGCGACGAGCATCTTCGGAGAGAAGCTGGTCCAGATGTACGGGAAGCCCCTTCCGATCGACAAGAACAAGATCACGGCGGTCGGGCAAGAGTCCCACATCGACCTGGGAGGCGTCACCCTTACGACACTGTACGCCCCCGGGCACGCCCCCCACCAGATATCCGTCCTCTTCGAAGAGGAACACCTTCTCTTCTCGGCCGACGCGGTCGGCATGGTCTTCCCTTCGTTCCCCACGCTTCTGCCGACGACCCCTCCCCCGAGCCTTGACCCGGCGAAGCTGGCGCAGACCCTCGAGATGCTTCGTCAGACCGACCCGAAGATGCTCCTCGTCCCGCACTATGGGGTCAGGAAGGACGTCGGCCTGGTCCTCGACCGGACCAAGGAGAAGACCGAGGAGTGGGTAAGGGACGTGACCAAGCTCAACGACATGCACCTGACCCCCGAACAGATCGTGGACGAGCTCAAACGGAAGATCACGGCCGACACCGGCATCCCGGCGGGGTTTCCGGGATACGTGAACGTCATGATGCGCGCGAGCGTCCTCGGGATACTCGGCTACCTTAACCGCGCCAACTCTGCCGCGCCTGCCTCCAAGACTTCAGGCACGGAGTGGAAGACCCCATGACGACCGACCGCAGGTTCGCCGCCTTCAGCAAGGACGCTCTTCCTCCTAGGATGAAGACCCTGCCAGAAGGAGGGATATGCATCTCGGCGTTCCTGGTCATCTCGAAGAAAGGCGAGCGAGCAGACGTCCTCATGGGAAGGATAAACAAGAACGCGGATTGGGGCCACATAGGGGCTCTGGACGGGAAGAGGCTCGAGAGGTTTGCATCCGGGTGGATGCTACCCTCGTCTCACCTCATACTCTTCGAGACCCCGGAGGGGGCAGCGAGGAGGATGCTCCGCGAGCAACTAGGAATAAGGAACCAGACTCTCGACAGACCCCTCACCTTCGCAGACACGTCAGGGACATCGAACCACTGGGACCTCGGCTTCATATTCACAGGCGAGAGGGAGACTGCCCCTTCCACCGCCGCGTGGGACGAGCTAAGGTTCGTCGATGTGACCAAGCTGAAACGGGACGAGGTAGTGAGGTCGCAGCTCGACGTGCTCGCCTACGCTGGCAAGCTGGCAATCAGATAGACTGGCGAAGGACGCCCGGGCCATCCTGCGTCAGCCTAGAGACCGATTGGAGCCGGAAGGCAGCTAGTCGAACTCGCCTTCGCCGCCGCCCATGCCTCCGGCTGCGCCTGGCGGACCAGACGGACCCCTCGACTTGCCGGCTGCGATGACGTCGTCGATGCGTAGTATCATGCAGGCGGCCTCCGTGGCCGACTTTACGATCTGCTCCTTGACGCTGACGGGCTCGAGGACGTTCTCCTTGTACATGTCCTTGACCTTGCCCTGCTTGGCCTCAACCCCGAACCACTTCCCGCCCTCGGCGTGCTTCGACCTGAGCTCGGTCATCGTGTCGATCGGGTCAAGCCCGGCGTTGGTCGCCAGGCAGATCGGGATGGTCTCGAGCGCGTCGGCGAACTTCTGCGCCGCGAGCTGCTCCCTCCCGTTGAGCTTCTCGGTCCACTTCATCACCTGGGCCGCGACCTCAGCCTCTGGGGCGCCGCCTCCTGCTACGATTGCCGGCTTCTCGACCACGTCCTTCGAGACCATGAGCGCGTCGTGCATCGACCTCTCTGCCTCGTCGACTATCCTCTGAGTCCCTCCCCGAATGAGGATGGTGACCGCCTTCGGGTTCTTGCACCCCTCGACGAAGACCCACTTGTCCTGCTCGACCTTCCTCTCCTCGACGAGATCGGCGTACCCGAGGTCCTTCGAAGAAAGGTCGTCGAAGTTGTTCGCAATCCTCGCCCCTGTCGCCTTTGCGAGCTTGGTCAGGTCGCTCTCCTTTGCCCTCCGCACCGCTAGGACTCCCGCCTTTGCAAGATAGTGCTGCGCGATGTCGTCCATCCCCTTCTGGCAGACGAGGACGTTGGCCCCGATGGCGACGACCTTGTCAGACATCTCCTTGAGCATCCTGGTCTCCTCGTCCAAGAACTTCTTCATCATGGAGGGATCGCTGATGTTTAGCTTCGCGTCGAACTCGGTCTTCTCTATCTCGAAGGCCGCATTGACGAGGGCTATCTTCGCCTTCTCCACCCTCTTGGGCATCCCCGCGTGGACGACCTCCTTGTCGAGGATGATGCCCTGGATGAGGGCGGTGTCTTTGAGCGAGCCGCCGGGCTTCTTCTCGACCTTTATGTTGTCGAGGTCAACCTTGTAGCCCCCGTTATCGGTCTTCTCCGCGACCTGCAACACCGCGTTGACTATCAGCTCGGCCAGCTCCTGGGATTCCCTGGAGACGAGCTTGGTCTGCATGCTCGTGCGAGCGATCTTGATCAGAGATTCCTTGCTGTTAGCGGGGACCTTCTCAGCGATGTCGTTGAGGATCTTAATCGCCTGGGCGGCGGCCTTGTTGTAGCCTTCCACGATTATCGTCGGGTGGACTCCCTTGTCGATGAGGATCTCGGCCTTTTCGAGGAGAGCGCCGGCGAGGATGACCGCGGACGTTGTGCCGTCCCCGACCTCGTTGTCGGTGGCCTTCGATACCTCCACGAGCATCTTCGCTGCGGGGTGCTGCACGTCTATCTCCTTCAGCATGGTGGCACCATCGTTCGTTATGGTGACGTCGCCGAGCGAGTCGACGAGCATCTTGTCCATGCCACGGGGGCCTATCGAGCTCTTCACGATCTCAGCGATCAGCTTGGCCGCCTGGATGTTGTTCCTCTGCGCCTCCTTGCCTCTGGACTGATTGCTTCCTTCCTTCAGAATCAGGACGGGCTGTCCGCTGGCAGTGACAGCTTGGATACCTTGTGTTGACATATACTTCAAATCACCGATACTGGTATACAACTTCGAGTTGTATATAAGAATTGTCCGGCCTTACCGAGCGGTTCTGCCGCGCTTCTTGGCGCCGGAGAAGCGCTCCTCAATCGCCTTTGCGAGCGCGACGTCCCACTTCGTGATCCCACCCTCGTCGTGGGTTTGTATCTTCAGGGTCACGGTAGTCCACACCACTTGGATGTCGGGGTGATGCTCCTGGGCCTCTGCGACCAAGGCCACGGCGTCAACGAACCTTATCCCCGCGAGGAAGGTCCGAAAGCGGAACTCTTTCGCGATGAAGTCTCCGTCATGTCCCCAGCCCGTCAGGGACGTGAGGGCGCGCTCGACCTGCGCGTCCGAAAGCTTTGCCACGCGTTCCCCGACACGCGCAAGAGTAGTTAAGGCGTTCTGGCACGTGGAAACGTATTAAATCCTGTTCAAGATGACTCCGCTCGCCCGAAGCTTGAACAACACGACGCTCGCCGGAGCCATCGGCGCCGGCGGACTGGTAATCCAGATAATCCTGGGGTTTGCGCTCTCCGGTTCGGGCAATCCTACAGGGAGCATGCTGATCCTCCCCCACATGCTGATCGGGATAGCCGGAATCGCGCTGGTCGCCTTTCTGGCGTCGAGCATCTTCCTCAATCCGAGCCCCATGCTGCCGAGGCTCGTCTACGCTCTGGCGTTCGTGCTGACCTTGGCGCAGGTTGCCCTTGGGTTCAGAGTGCTCTCGTCCCCGGACCAGATGCTAATCATGAGCCATGAGGGGATCGCGATCGTGATCCTGGTCCTCCTGGGGCTTGGCGGGATGCTGGGGGCTAGGAGCAGACGAAAGGCGATGACGGCGACTGCGGCTGCACCGGCCTAGCCAAGCCGTCGCTTAATTTGAGTCCGTAGCCAACACCTTTTGACTCCCTCTCGGTTAAGCGAGAGTCAAGACCTCCACCCGTCGTGAGCGAAAGCCATCGTCGAGGTCAGCTTCTGAGGTCTAGCGCGAGCTCCGCAACCCGCACCTTGAGCGCGCGGATGATGGTGGCAGAGTGCGTGGCTGACGTCGAGACGCGAGACAGGCTGAGGCAGGTGGTGAAGCCGAACTCCATCTCGAAGACCCTTCGCAAGGCCGGGCTGGCCCTGATGCTCTCGCCCGACCCCATCACGGATGTCCCCGGGGTAATAATGCTGGGCGCGTCCTTCGCGATTAGGAAGAGAGACCCTTTGAGCCCCGCATCAGTGTTCAACGAGACGCGGAAACTGCTCTCCGAAATCGGGTCATTCATCTAGCCGCGCCCGACGAATCGTTGATAAAGAACTGTTAGGGCGTTATGGGGCGGGTTCAATGGAGGTCAGGCCCGCCAAAGGTCTAAAGGTCAACTGCAACCCGACGAAGGAGGCGATATTCGGCGAGGACGGCGTCGAGGTCAAGAAGGCTTCGCTCCCCACTGGAAAGGATCGCCTTGGCGTCCTCACCGGAAGGACGCTGGCAGGCTTCGCTGAGGTTGAGATGACCGGCCTCGACGGGAAGAATCACTGGTATCCCACCGACGAGATGCTGAGCGACAAGGGTGAGAAGGTCGTCGAGGAGGAGATAGTCATCGAGGAGCCGGCCGACGACGGGGAAGAGGTCCCCGCCGAAGAAGAGGCCGAATAGCAGCCCCCGCGGAGTCTGCGCTTACTCGCTGAAACGGCGCGTGCCTAAGTCTCTGTGTGCCGTGCCCGCCTGACGCCGTTGAGTACCCATCTCGGTCGGAGCCACTCTTCCTCGTTTCCTTCGGCGGTCTTCAGCACGACCCTTTCCTCGTCCTGGTCGACCACCCCGACGACGTCGTGGGAGGCCCTGTAGCTGGAGTACTCCCTGTCAGTGATCGCCATCGGCTTGCCTTGCTGGCAGCCTATGCTTCCCATCATGCTTGCCTTCGAGCCGTCAACCGAGACGTAGAGAGACGCGTTGAGGAACTCGACGTAGACCTGCGCACTTCTCAGCCTCCTTGGCAGCTCATGCTTCACCAAGAGCTTCATTGGGAGGTTCGAAGAGGGCCCTTTGATATGTGTCTTACTGTGGGCTCTTTAGGAACCGGAGTCCGACTTTCCTAGCCTGTCCTGGAGGCATCTCGCTCCCGAAGACCTCGGGGTGTATCATCTTCGACATCAGCTCGAGGCCGTCGACGAGGCGGGGGCCGGGGCGAGAGTAGTAGGCAGAGCCGTCCGTCGCGAAGACCG
>DATLRR010000009.1:0-51252 GCA_035534595.1 Nitrososphaerales archaeon | reverse complement strand
GTCCGACTTTCCTAGCCTGTCCTGGAGGCATCTCGCTCCCGAAGACCTCGGGGTGTATCATCTTCGACATCAGCTCGAGGCCGTCGACGAGGCGGGGGCCGGGGCGAGAGTAGTAGGCAGAGCCGTCCGTCGCGAAGACCGCCCCATCCCTCACAGCCGTGATCGACCGCCATCCTTCGTTCTTCGACAGGAGCGGGATGTCCCCGGCGGCCCGGTCTGTGTCGAACCCGCAGGGCATCAGGATGAGGACCTCGGGGTCATACGCGACGACGCTCTCCCAGGGTATCTTCCTAGAGTCCCGTCCGGCAAGCCCGAGCGCATCTCTTCCGCCAGCAATCTCGACCATCTCTGGCACCCAATGACCGGAGGCGAAGACAGGGTCGAACCACTCCGCGCAGAATACTCGGGGGCGGTCCAGTCCCTCGGCCCTCTCGCTGATCCTTTGGACTCTGGCCTCCAACGACCCGACCAGCCTCCGGGCCGCTGGCTCTGCGCCGCAGGCCTCCCCGACGGTGATGATGTCCTCGAACACGCCCTCCAGGCCTCTCGGCTTGAGCGAGACGACCCGACAGCTCCTCGAGAGCTCGGATATCGTCGAGAGGACTTCTCGGAGGGAGACGGAGCAGACGTCGCAGAGCTCTTGTGTGATGACGAGGTCGGGGACGTTCTCGCGGAGCATGGCCTTGTCGATCGTGTAGAGGCCGTGGCCGTGCGCCATACTCTCCACGACCCGGTCGTCGATGTCGCGCTGGCTCAGGCCCGACGAGTCGATGAGAGACCTGATGACGACCGGCTTTCTCCTCGCCCCAGGAGGATAGTCGCACTCGTGCGTCACCCCGCAGAGCTGGTCCCCCAACCCCAGCGCGTAGACCATCTCAGTGGCGCTCGGTATGAATGAGTAGATCCTCAAGACTCGAAAATCTTCAGGTTCGGCTAGATTAACGTTGCCGGTCACTTCGTGTCGCTTCATCGGGCGACCTCGGGGAAGGGACGTGGTCCGGGCTCCTGCTCGGCCCCCTGGTCATCCATGCGACCGCGGCCACCGTCGCCAGCGCTACCACCCCGAGCGATTCATTTGGAAACTCCGGAGCAGAGGTCGTCGTGCTCGTCGTCGCCGACGAAGCGGCGAGCTTGGAGAGCGAAGACATCCCGGAAGCACGCCCCAGATAGACGTAGTTCGCATCGCCCGACGAGACCTGCGCGACCCCGTTGCCCGAGTATGACACATGGAGGTTGTCCGCAGACTCTGCCGTGTCCTGGCCGAAGCCGTAGTACGACGGGAAGTATGTCAGGGTACCGCCGGTCGAGTTGTCGTAGAAGAGCTGCATCGACGCGTTCATCTGGCTGAAGTTGGTCGCCTCCCCGTCGCTCTCCCCTCCGAAGACGAACTCGGTGTCGTAGAAGGTCCCTTCGGGGGTGGTGTTGTTCCCCGAGACATAAAAGTACGCGCTGCTCACGGTCGGGTCGTGTATCGTCACGTTGTCGAACCAGTCCATCGGCGTCGCGAGTTCCGAGCCGTTTCTGAGCACCTGTGCCCCCATCTGCACCACCACCCCTTCTCCGGGCGCCACGGCCTCGTTAATCGCAAGGGCGAGGTCGAGCGGGAATGAGTATGACGAGTTGGAGAGTCCGATGCCGTAGTAATACTGCATCTGCCCCGATTGGGAATAGGAGTAGGCGGAGCCGCCGCTGGAGGAGGTGATCGTGGCGTTGCTCAGGAAGCCGCTCACGCTATAGTTCCAGACGTTGTCCCCGTATGCGACCTGCAGAGCGCTCGTGACGAAGTCGGGCGTGTCCTGTGCCCAGTAGACCTGCTGCGAGCCGCCCTTCTCGTTGACCACCAAGACGGAGTTCAGCTGCAGGGTCGCTCCGGAGACCGTCGAGTTCGCAAGGCTGGCGGTCGAGTTCTGCGCAAGGAGCGAGGAGATGTCCGCAACGCCGACGACCTCCTGGGCAGCGACGTCGTAGGGGATCACGTTCCCCGAGTCATTGTACAGGCCAAAGCTGGCAATGCCGGTAGGCTGTGGCGACGGAAGCGGTCCCGCACCGTACGGCGAGTTCGGGTAGAGGTCGTAGTTGTAGGTCACATTGGCGTTCCCTTCATAGGCGTAGAAGACCAGGAAGTAGTCGCCCTGCGGGACACGCTCTGTGTCCTGGCTCGCGGTCCCGTTCTGGACGAAGATAGAGTTGGCAATGTCGCTCTCCGTGCTGTTGAATGAGGAGAACTGCGCATAGGACATGAAGGAGGTCGTGATGGTCGCGTTGCTCCCGACGTCGAAGACGATCGCGTTCGTGCTCGCTGCGGCGTCTATGGAGACGTACTCGAAGTAGGAGTATGGCACGTCGACCTGAAACCCGAGCGGGAGGGCCGTAGCCCGATGGTCCGCGACCCCGGGAGAGACCGCGACGACCAGCAGCGAGAAGAGCGCGAGGAGGGGGACGGCCGGACCCGTGCTTCGCACTTGCAACGATCTGAAGCTCCCGCCTTCCGACTACTTAACATTGGGAGGGTTTGGTCCAGCGGCTTGCGATATCACCCCATCGCAAGAACGAGACGGCTCAGGAATCGCCGATGACGTAGCGACACCTAGTTCGTCAATCACCCAAAGCGCATGTGGCAACTAACACAATAAATACCCGCTGGGAGGTCGCGCCGATTGACCCATGACCAAGGTGGGAATCGAGGCCCTTTACGTCTACTCTCCGGAGTACTACGTCGACAACGCCGAGCTCGCGATAGCCAGAGGGAGCGCGCCCAAGCACTTCACCGAGGGCGTCGGGGTGAAGACATTCTCGGTGCCGCCTCCCAACGAGGACCAGTCGAGCATGGCGGCGACCGCCGCCCACCGCCTGATGGAGACATACAAGATATCGCCGAATGAGATCTTCCGGATAGACACGCCGACCGAGAGCGGACTCGACGGCTCCAGGGCGCTCGTGTCCGATGTCGTGGGGATGCTCGAGCAGGTCTACGGCGGCGGGAGCCTCTCCCACGTGTTGGGCTACGAGCAGAAGTTCGCCTGCGTCAGCGGGATGGAGCGCTACCTGGACACGAGCGCGTGGTTCGCCGCGGGGTGGAACACCTCGAAGTATGCGCTGATAGTCTCGACCGACGTCGCGAAGTACGACCTCAAGAGCAAGGAGGAGCCGACGCAGGGCGCAGCGGCTGCCGCGATTCTAATCGGCAAGGACCCCAGGCTTCTCGAGATCATCCCCGGCGCATTCGGGTCTGCGCTGAGGCACGAGAAGGGGGACTTCAAAAAGCCCGGAGGGAGGACCGTCGCTCTAGTTGACGGCGCCAGGTCCTACGCGTCGTACTTGTCTGAGATGAAGCTAGCCTGGCTCAACTTCCAGACGGCCGCCGTCAAGGCGGGGTTGGTGAAGCAAGCGGGGGATCACGCAACCATAGACGGGATCGACAAGGCGATCTACCATAATCCGCACAAGAAGATGGTGATCTCAGCCTACGCGTCGCTCCTGATGCACGAATGGAGGGCTCTGCCGAGATGGAAGGAGGTCGTCACCAACATCGGGGAGGAACCTTCGAGGGAAGGGATGGACGACCTCACGTACTACATGAGCGAGGCCTACGGGGACTTTCGGCGCAAGTTCATGAACTCCAAGGCCTTCGTGGACGATTTTGCGAGGCGGGTCGGGAGCTCCGTGCTCGCCCCCGAGCTGGTGGGGAATTCGTACTCGGTGTCGGTCTTTGTGGGCTTGGACAGCCTTTTCGAGAACGACAAGGAAGACCTCGGGAGGAAGAAGGTCGTGCTGTGCGGTTATGGGAGCGGGAGCCACGCGGTCATACTGGCTAACGTGGTGCCTGAAGGGTTCAAGGAGGTCTCGAAGAAATTCGACCTGATGTCGCGGCTCGACGCGAGGAAGAAGCTCTCAATCGAGGAGTACGAGAAGATCCACGAAGGTGAGCTCTCCCCACTCGATTGGCCGGCCGGCGCGTCCAATCGGTTCGTGCTAAACAGCATCGGCAAAGAGGGGACGCGAGCCGAGGGCGACAGGGTATACGCTCTGGCGAACTGAGCTCGTGAAAACACCGGGTTTGCGCGGTTAGCCCTTCAAGACTGCGTCGATCTTCTGTTTGTACATCGAGGCAGGGCCTGCTCCGATGACGGTCGACGCCACCTGGCCGTTCTTGAAGACCATTATCGTCGGGATGCTCATGATGCCGTACTTCATGGCCACGTCTGGGTTCTCGTCGGTGTTCAGCTTCACGAACTTGACCTTCCCCGCATACTCCTTGGAGAGCTGCTCTATGATCGGGGAGACCATCCTGCACGGGCCGCACCAGTCGGCATAGAAGTCGACTACGGTGGGCGTCTGCGACTTTAGGACTTCCTTCTCAAACTCCGCAGATTTCAGGTGCGGGAGCGTCTTGGTCTCCAATTTCTATTCGCAATCGGCGCGGAATCAGGCCCCTTTTTATGCCTTTGGAGCGCGATGACGGACATCCCACGACGGCGGCTCGGGACCTCGGGCGGAAGGCTTGGTTTTCGTCTAAAGCGCGAACTTGATGATGGCTTCCTTGTCGAGCTTCTTCAGCTCGGTCATGACGTGCTCCTTATCATCCTCGGAGGCTACCGCCCGATAGACCAACCCTTTGACTGACCCGTGCTCCCTAAATGTGTCCAAGTACCAGCCGCAGACGAGCCAGTCATGGGCCTGCTTCCTGTTTCTCAAGACTGTGATGGCGTTGTACGGGGTCGGATGGTAGATGTGTACGGGGTTCATCTCGTACTGCTTCTTGACCTCCATCGGTATCATCTGGGCGCCGGCCGGGACCGACTCTAGCCCTGAGGTCTGTGTCTGCTTCCTGGCCTCTCCTCCGGAGAACGGGTTCTTCATGTCGCGCTTCCTGGTCACGTCAGCGACCCGGCGGTAAAACCTTTCCTTCGTGTACGCGGCTGGTGATCGAAGGCAACAATCTAATAGTGAGCAGCGGAGGATGACCCCGGCAAGCCTCACAGTGACCGAAGAAGAGGGGACGCAAGAGCAGCGGCGCGGCGAATCGGCCGAGGGCCGTTACTTCGTGAGGCAAGCGACGGGGCTGGTGAGGCAGTTCTCGGCGATAGACGTCTTCACGTGGAGTATCATCTTCTTCCCGTGGCTCACAAGCTGGGCTGGCATCTTCTGGGTCACTCCGGATTACTATCAGAACGTCAACTACTATGCGAGCCTCGCGGTATGGGCCGTAATTGCGATCGTCATCGTGCTACTCTACTGGCAGCTGACGAGCGCGATGCCGCGCTCCGGTGGGGACTATGTCTTCATATCCAGGGTGCTCTCGAGCCCGATCGGCTTCGTTGCGAGCTTCCTGTTCTTCGTGGCCATCCTGATCTCGGCCGGGTCCGGGTCGTACTGGGCGTTCTCCGAGGCCGGGACTCAGCTGTCGTTCGCAGGACAGGTCCTGGGCGACAAGGGCATCGCCTCCCTCGGGAACTTCATCACCCCCGGAGTGTCGAGCTCGCCCGCTCTGCTGATGGTCGTCGGGGTCGCCATCCTCGCGGTAGGGGGGGTGCTGGTGATAGCGGGCGGGAGGCTCTTCAGGCTGGTGGTCTACTCATTCTTCGGCTACGGCGTCTTCACGATGTTGCTCGTGATGGTCATCTTCCTCACGAGCAGCCACACGGACTTCGTCAACGCCTACGATTCCTACTTCCAAGGGGGCGTCACCAAGGTGATGACAGACGCCGCGACGGCCGGCTACTCTCCCGGCGTGAGCCTCGCGAACCTCGGAGCGGTGGTCCCGCTCCTCTTCGTGAGCATAGGCCCCTACCCGGTGATGCAGTTCGTAGGGGGCGAGATCCGGAGACCGCGCACCTCCCTGCTATACGGCCTCGTGCTGGCCGAGGGCGTCTCCATAGCGGTCTGGTTCGGGCTCACATACATGCTCGACAAGGTCGTGGGCATCCCCTTCATCGAGGCGTGGGCGATCCAGAACGGCGGTGGCGCTCCGCTCTCGACGGTCCCGACCGCCTTCGCGACGGTGCTCAACCCGAGCAGCCTGCTCCTCTGGCTCATCGTGATAGGCCTCTTCATCGGGAACATCGGATGGTCGTGGCTGAGCCTCGTCTTCATCAGCAGGCTCTTCCTCGCATGGTCGTTCGACCGGGTGATGCCGCAGTGGCTCTCGAAGGTCAGCGACAGGTTCCACTCCCCGGTCAACGCCATCGCGATGGGGGCGGTCCTCGCGCTGATACCTATGTATCTGCAATACTTCACCTCCTTCATCTCTGCCCAGGTCAACGCCATCTTCTTCTACAGCATCGTTTGGTTCCTCGCTGCGGTAAGCGCGGTCCTGCTTCCTTTCACCCGGCGCGACGTCTACGAGTCCGCGACGGGAGGGAAGAGGAGGAGGATCCCTCCCATCTCCGTTTTGGGCGCAGTGGCGGCTGCGCTCTTCGCATACCTGGGTTACAACAGCGTGGCGAACCCCGCGGTGGGGCCTTTCCAAGAATCCGCCCAGCTCGTGGTGGGGGTGGTGATTCTGGTCCCGGTCGCGATATACGCGCTGTCATACAGATACCACAAGAGGAGGGGGATCGACCTCCGCCTCGCCCAGTCGCAGATCCCGCCGGAGTGAGATGGTGGGATGAGAACGCCGACATCCAGGATCGTGGACGCCCACGCGCACGTGGGCCGGTTCGGCAGCTGGGCGAACGTCTCTTGTTCAGCTGAAGAGCTGCTGGAGAAGATGGACGAGTCCGGCGTGGAGAAGTCGATCCTGTTCGCTCCTGACAACCTGCTTGTCCGAAGGACAGTCCGGAGATACCCCGAGAGGTTCGTCGGATACGTGTGGCCGAACCCGCACGACAGAGGGGCGCTGTCTCTGGTCAGGGAGTCCGTGAAACGGTGGGGGTTCAGGGGGATAAAGCTCCATCCGCTCGTCCACGCCTTCCTCCCGACCGACGAAGAGGTGCTCCCAATCATCGAGTTCGCGGAGAAGGAGCGGATACCAGTCGCCATTCACTCCGGGCATCCCCCGTTCTCGCTCCCCTGGAGCATAGGGGAGCTGGCGGAGCTGTATCCAGACGTCAGGATCGTGATGCTCCACATGGGTCACGGCCACGGCGTCTACATCCAGGCGGCGATCAACACCGCCAAGAAGCACGACAACATCATACTTGAGACCTCAGGCGTCTCCATGCACTCGAAGATCAAAGAAGCGGTCGAGAGGGTAGGCGAGGGGAGGGTGGTCTTCGGGTCTGACTACCCGTTCCACGACTACTCCGTCGAGCTCCAGAAGGTCAGGGTCGCGGGTCTGACGGAGAACCAGATGGAGCTCGTGCTCCGCGAGAACGCCATGAAACTCCTGCTCTGAGCCGCACGCGCCCGCTCTCGAACCGCCCTAGGCAGCCGTGGAGAGGCTCTTCACGTAGGCGGCCTCGTCGAGCCTTGAGAAGCTCAGGTCGAGCGGCTGCCCGGGGCGCATCAGCTCCAGGACCGCCTTCCCGCTCTCCCTCTCCCGCCAGTAAGCTTCCCCGAACTTCGCCGCGAGGGAGTTCCGGAGCTCCAAGGCTCTGACCGCGGCGATGAGGTATGAGGGAGAGTAGAGGATATAGTCGGGCATCACGTGATGTAGTTTCCAGTAGGCGCCAGGATACCTGATGCCGAGGAACCGCTCTGTCAGGTCTGAGTAGAGCCCGTCGAGGGCCTCGAAGCGCAGCGAATCTCGCCAGTAGCGCAGCTTCAAGGTGGAGTTCGCGGCGTAGAAGACGGCGAAGAATAGGCTGTTGAAGCGGTAGCGCCGGAGGATGTCCTGCGCGACCTCGTCTGAGAGGCCCAGCTCAGAGGTCAGGAAGAGCCTCTCGTGCATGAGCCCTTCGAAGAAGATCGAGAATATCTCGGCGACGCCGTTGGACACTCCGTATCTGTCCGAGAAGGCGGCTCGGGGGTCGATGGAGGAGAAATGGATCCCGTGCCCGAACTCGTGGAAGACCGAGGAGAAGTCCTCGAGCGGGTTCGCCTTCCTGTACGAGATCCTGACGTCCGTCGGAATCTTGATGGCCGAGCAGAAGGCGGAGGCGCTCTTTCCCTTGCGGTCGGCGTCGTCGACGGCGACCCTCGAGGCGTCCAAGCCCATCGTCTTCATCGTCCTCACGATCTTTAGGATCGGCTTCTCCTTCGTCGGGAGCCTGCTGGCGTACCTCCTGAAGACCCTGTTCCTGAAGAAGTAGTAATCGTCGTAGTACGCGGCGCGCCTCCCGACTATCTCGGAGGAGTATCCGCCCAGCGAGTCCCTGAACGGCCGCCTGGCGAGCTCTCCCAGATGCTGGATCATCGAGGTCAGCCTATCATAGGAGATCCCCTCGTGTTCGAGGTAGGCCGAAAGCGGGTCAGTCCCGAACTTAGCAAGAAGCTCCCTGTAGGTCTCGAATCTCCGCTGAATGAGCGGTGCCAGGACGGAGGATTTCTTGATGAAGTCGTCGAAGACCTTCTTGCGGGCGACCGAGTCGTCCGAACTGGCCGCGAACTGCCTCCAGGACCCCCAGTTGACCGGGGCGCCCCCGAACTTGAATTCTCGGGAGACCACCTTCGTGGCTCTTGCCTCATAGAGCTCGAGTAGCTGTTTGTAGGTGACGGCCATCCCCACCGCCCCCACCGACATGAGGAAGAGCCCGCGGGGCGCGTCCTTTTCGTCGCCCCCGCTCTGAAGGTAACGGGTGTAGTGCGCCTTGGTCCTGCTCTCCAGAGAGGCGAGCCTCCTCTTGTCGAGCTTCAGCCCCACGAGTTGTTTGAAGTAGAGGAGGTTCTTCGCAGTCTCGAGGGACTCCGCCTTCATCGTCCAGGATTCGAGTGACGGAGGGGGCATCCGCGCGGCGGGTAAGCCCTCGGGCGATAATATGTTTCACGTCGGTCCCGCTATCCGCCAGGGCCTCCGCCAGAGGCTCCGCCGAGTCTTTGTCCGGCTTCCTGCGCCGCCGCCTCGCCTGTCACCTCGGCAGGTCTCCCCTTGAGATAGCGGTAGAGGAGGCCGAGGTCTAGGACGAGCACCGCACCGAAGAGCGTGTACGACAAGGTCGGGCTGATCCCGAAGAGCGTCGGGAGGGTCGCCGAGAGCCCATACCCGACTATCCCCGCGTCGAAGGTCATCGCCATCCTCCTGAACGTCTCGACGGCCACCCTGGTGACGATGAGCAGGCCGACGGGTATGCCGATGAGGACGGGCGGCGAGATGACCTCGAACAAGGAAAGGCTCGACGCGGTGAAGAGCCCGAGGAGGTAATACGAGACGCAGGTCAAGTATGACTCGGCTATCCTGACCTGGGCGATCGCAGCCTTGAACTCGCGCTGCTTCATCCCCTGGTTGTTCCAGAAGAGCGCGATCGGAGGGCCAGAGATCGTGGTTATCGAATAGAGGAGCCCGACCCCCAGCCCGAGCGGGACCCCCGCGCTGGCCTCCCCCTTCAGGGGCCTCCTGAATCCGGAGGCCTGAAGCAGGATGAGCGGAAGGATCACGGCGTAGACGGCGAACCGTATCCAAACAGGGGCCACGGAGTTGAGTATCAGGCTGCCGGCGATTACCCCAGGCACTAGGGCGAGGACGACGGGCATGGTCCTCCGATAGGTCGCGACGATGTTCTTCTTGCCAGAGAGGACGAGCATGAAGGTGTTGATCCCTGCTTCGAGGAGGACGTATGCCGGGTTGATTATCCGGTTTACGAAGACCAGAAGCGCCAGAGGCGTCGAAAGGGAAGAGTATCCGTACCCGAGGCCGCCGTTTACGATCGAGGCGGCTAGCGAAAGGATTGCGAAGAACACGATGACGCTGAGCGAGAGCGCGAACGCCGCCATCGGCTTCAGGAGTGTAATTATATGTAATTAACCTTTGATTATATATAATTACGATGTTGACAGCGAGAGGAGACCTAGTTCATCGTGGCGCAGGGACCCGCGACCTGAACGCATAATTATAGGTAATTAAGCAGTGTTGGCGACAAGAACGTGACGAAGTACACATCCGTCTCGATTCCCATCACCCTCCACAAGAGGCTGGAGAAGCTGATAGCGAAGAAGACCGGCTTCAAGTCCGTGTCCGACTACGTGACCTACGTCCTCCGCGAGGTGGTCGCGATGCACGAGCTCAAGGAGGTCCCCGAGCCTTTCACGACCACCGACCTCGAGGAGATCAAGAAGCGGCTCCAGGCCTTGGGCTACCTGTAGGTGAGCGCAGATGGCGAATCCACCCCATGGAGGCAAGCTGGTCCAGGTCAAGCAGACGTCCAAGGACTCCCCGTCGCTGGCGGCGTTCAAGGAGAACCAGAAGCTGCAGGTCAGCAAAGAGATGGCGACGGTCGTCGCGAACATCGCGAACGGAATCTTCAGTCCTCTCGAGGGGTTCATGGCGGAAAACGACTACCTGAACGTCCTCGAGCACATGCGCCTGGAGAGCGACGTGCCGTGGACCATCCCGATCCTCCTGCTTGGCCCGAACAAGCACCACTTTGGCTCCGGCGACGAGATCCTGCTCGTCGATGAGGCGAAGCACCCTGTCGCCGTCATGGAGTACGAGGGGAGCTTCGAGATATCCAGGCAGGAGTACGCTAGCAAAGTCTTCGGGACGGAGGACAAGGCGCACCCCGGGGTCGCCAAGATACTCGAGGGCGACGATCGCGCCATCGCGGGGAAGCTCAAGGCCGCCGTGAAGCCCGACCACGGCGACTATGCCGACTACACCCTGACGCCGAAGGAGACGCGGATACTCTTCTCGGAGAAGGGGTGGAACACCGTCGTTGCCTTCCAGACCCGCAACGCCCCCCACATCAACCACGAGTACCTGCAGAAGAGCGCGCTCGCGTTGGTGGACGGGCTCTTCATCAACCCCGTCTTAGGGAAGAAGAAGGCTGGCGACTTCAAGGACGAGGTCATCCTCACCACCTACAAGGCGATAATGGCGAACTACTACCCGAGGAGCTCCGTGGTCATGAGCGTGCTGCACTACGAGATGCAGTACGCGGGACCCAAGGAGGCCGTCATGCACGCCATCATGAGAAAGAACTTCGGATGCACGCACATCATCATCGGGCGAGACCACGCCGGCGTCGGCAACTACTACGGGCCGTACGCGGCTCAGGAGATCTTCAAGGAGTTCCCCGACCTCGGGATGACGCCGCTCTTCTTCAGGGAGTTCTACTACTGCAAGAGGTGCGCGGGGATAGCGAGCGAGAAGACCTGTCCCCACGGCGAGGAGGACAAGCTGAGCTTCAGCGGGACCAGGCTGAGGAAGATGTTCGCAGAAGGAGAGGTGCCTCCCAAGGAGTTCATGAGGCCTGAGGTCTCCCAGGCCATACTGAAGTTCGAGAAACCCTTCGTGGAGTGAGCAGGGGGCCGCGGATTTGGGCGAGTTCAGAAATGAGCGCAGGTAATTAATTCTGGCTCTGCACTAATAATAAATGACTAAGGATTAAATATCGTAAACGGAGAGTCGAAATTGAAAGTTGCCATCGAAGACGCCCGAGACCGGGCAGCGTTGAAGGCAACGTAAGAAGCGCGATTCACAATGTCGAAGAAAGTCGCAGTCCTAGGCCTCGATTCGGTGCCTCCGGAGATTCTGTTTGACAAGCTGATAGAGAAGCTTCCGAATTTCAAGAGGATATACCAAGAGGGGCTCCATGGCAGCCTGCGGACCTGCGACCCACCCATCACCGTCCCGGCCTGGATGGTGATGATGACGGGCAAGAACCCCGGCGAGCTGGGGATCTATGGCTTCAAGCACAGGAGGGGGTACTCCTACAACGACGGCTACATCGTGACCTCCACCAACGTGGAGGCGAAGACGGTCTGGGAAGCGCTCTCGGACGCAGGACGAAAGTCAGTGGTCATAGGCGTGCCGCCGGGGTACCCGGTGAAGCGCGTCGCCAACGCCACGACCGTCTCCTGTTTCCTCACCCCGTCCACGGAGAGGCCCTTCACGAACCCTGAGGAGCTGAAGGCCGAGGTGATGAAGGCGGCTGGCGGGGCGTACGTCTTCGACGTGACGTTCAGGACCGAGAACCGTGCGGACGTGAAGAAGGAGCTCTTCGAGATGACGGAGAAGAGGTTCGACGTCGCCGAATATCTCGCGAAGAACAAGCCGTGGGAATTCTTCATGATGCACGAGATCGGCTTTGACAGGCTCCACCACGCCTTTTGGAAGTTCTTCGACCCGAAGCATCCCAAGTACGTCAAGGGGAACGAGTACGAGGGAATCGACCTCGAGTACTACTCGATGGTGGACAGCCGCATCGGGCGGCTGATCCCCCTCTTCGGCGAGGAGTGCACGACCTTCATCGTCTCAGACCACGGGTCGAAGGCCATGCAGGGAGGGTTCTGCGTCAACCAGTGGCTGGAGCACGAGGGGTACCTCAAGTTCAAGAAGAAGCCCGACAGGCCAACAGACCTCGACAAGGCGGAGATAGACTGGGGCAGGACGAAGGCGTGGGGTTGGGGCGGATACTACGCGCGCATCTTCTTCAACGTGAAGGGGAGGGAGGCGCAGGGCGTGATCGAGCCTTCGCAGCTCGAGGCGGAGAAGAGGAAGCTCACGGAGAAGGTCTCGAGGATAAAGGACCACAACGGCAGACAGATGAAGAACTCAGTCATGGAGCCGCTCAAGCTATACGGGACCGCGAAGGGGGACAAGCCCGACCTGATGGTGTACTTCGACGACCTGGACTGGCGGTCCGCGGGGACGGTTGGGCACGACTCTCTGTATCTCTTTGAGAACGATACAGGCCCTGACGACTCCGTGCACTCCATGGACGGCATTTTCATGATGCACAGGCCCGGGCGCAGCCTCAAGGGGCGCGAAGTGCATGGCGCGAAAGCGGAGGAGCTCGCCCCGACGATACTTTCCATGCTCGGGGTCGACCCCAAGGGAGCTGGCTTTGGCGGAAGGGCAATAGCTCCGGCTCTTGAAGGCGAGGCGCGATGAGAGCATGACGCCCGAGGGCTTCACGCTATGGATGACCGGACTGCCGGGTTCGGGCAAGTCGACGCTGGCAGGCGTCCTCAAGACGAAGCTCGAGGGGCAGGGGAGGCGCGTCGAGATCCTGGACGGCGACGAGGTGAGGAAGGGCCTCTCGCGCGACCTCGGACTGTCGAGGGAGGATAGGGAGGAGCACGCATGGAGGGTCTCGTTCGTCTCGAAGCTGCTCTCGAGGAACGGCGTCATCGCCATCGTCGCGCTCATCTCGCCCTATCGCACGTCCCGCACGAGCGCGAAGCAGGTGATAGGCCCGGAGAGGTTCGTCGAGGTCTTCGTCAAGGCCTCGCTCCAGGTATGCGAGATGAGGGACCCCAAAGGCCTCTACGCCAAGGCGAGGCGCGGAGAGATCACCAACATGACCGGGATACAGGACCCCTATGAGGAGCCGACCGACGCCGACATCGTGGTCGAGACTGAGAGGGGGACACCCGAGGCAAGCGCTGAGTTCATCATCCAGGAGCTTCGAAGGCGCCGCAGGCTCTAGGAATCGTCACAGAAGGCTTTCCCACCGCCGGAGCCCGGCCGTCGAAAAGATGCGCTAGAGATAACTCGGGTATCGCCTACGGACGAGCTTCCGCATCTCGTCCGAGAGCCTGCTGTCGACGCTCTGTTGCTCCCTCGTCATTGACCCTGCCGTCCTTCCGCGGCTGTTGAAGACGTAAGGCCCCTGGATGTAGCTGCCGGGCCCCGTAGGGGCCACCGGGTTCACCGTGCTGAGGAAGGCGAGGAGCCTGCCCATCCCCTCTTGCGAGTCGTCGAGCAGGGCAGGGGCCTGCTGCGGATTGACCCTCCTGAACCCGAATGAGAGAGACGCGGGCGAGTTCATCGAGAGGTCTTGGTCAGTCTTGGCGCCTAGCACGAAGGGGGAAGGCTTGTAGATGGTGTCGAGCTTTAGATGCCACGATTCGTCGGGGCTTCCCACGCGGGCGTCGAAGAAGCCGTTGCTGGGCGAAGGCGAGATAGTGAAGCTCCAGCCTCGCGGGTCCTTCGAGTAGCGCTGAAGGAGCATGCGGTAGAGAGCGTCGCCTTCCAGGATCTCCATTTGCAAGCTTCGGAGTTCGCCGTGGGTATTAAAGGTGGCAGAACGCCGCGGCCCTTCAGCGAGGCTTCGCCAGCGTGTCCCGGACGACGGCGGCCAGGGCTTTGATGAAGAGCGGCGATGTGTTCAGCGACTCGATTCGCGCGAACTCGATGCCAGCCTTCTCCGCCTGCTCGCGCGCCCCTATCTCGATATCGTAGAGCACCTCCAGATGGTCGGCGAGGAACTGCACGGGCGCTATCAGGACGTTGGTGTAGCCTCCCTCGCGGAGCCGCGGCATCATGTCGGCGAAGTCCGGCTTCAGCCACTCCTCGGACGTGTGGCCGGCGCTCTGGTAGCAGAACGTCCACCGTCCCTCTTGCAGGCCCACGAGTTCGGCGACGGCAGCGGCGGTCTCCTCAAGATGTTTGATGTACCCCGGCTCTTTCTCGACTACCCGCTTCGGCATGCTGTGGGCTGTGAGGAGGACAGGGACTTCCTCGCTGACCTTGGGCGGCAGGCGGTCCAGCGCCTCGGTGACGCGCTGGGCGAGGGCCTCGAGGAAGTATTGCTGGAGGTGCCAGTCCTCGGCGATCCTCACGGTCAGTCCGTCGCGATGCAGCGCGCCGACCGCCTCTTGCAGGGCGCGGATGTACCCCCCCATGATTATCGGAGAGAACTGGGGAGACATGATAATCCCGACCACCTGCCCCGACTCCGCAGCCTCTCTCACGACGTCGGCGATGAAGGGCGAGGAGAAGCGCATGCCGGCCACCACTCTATAGGAGTTCCCGTCTTCGAGCGCGTTCAATTCAGCTTCCAGGCAGGCGGCCTGGTCGTTGGTAATCCGCACCAGGGGAGAGCCGCCTATCAGAGTGTAGCGGCGCCGGAACTCCGCGATAAGGGCCCCATCTGGCTCTCGCCCGCCGCGGATGTTTCGAAGGTAGGCGGGGATTTCATCGAGCGAACCTGGAGATCCATACGTCATCAGGATTACGCAAATGCGCTCGTTGCGAGTCAACGTGGCCACGGTCTGGGTCAGCCCCCCACCATTCCGCACATAAAACCCTGGTAGGTGCGCGACCCAGTTCGCCGGGGAGGAGCCTGAGCCGGACGTCCGAGTGGCGAAATGAGACGTCCTAATGGTTAAGTGGGAGCACTCCAATTAGGACGAGATGCGCTTGTCCTCGAACCAAGCAACGGCGACCACCCTTGCGACTCCCGCGCCCACCCGTCCCGAGAGGGCCGTCCCGTTCTCGGACAAACCGATTCTTGTCTTCTGGGAGATGACGAGGGCGTGCTTGCTCTCGTGCGTCCACTGCAGAGCGTCGGCAGTCAGACAGCCTTTGTCCGGCGAACTCACCACGGAAGAGGGGTTTCGCCTCATCGACTCGGTAGCCTCGTTCGGCGACCGAAGCCCCACCATGATATTCACCGGCGGAGACCCGCTGCTCCGAAGAGACTTCTTCGATATCCTGCATTATGCCACCAAGGCCGGGGTGAGGTTCGCCGTGTCGCCAGCGGCGACCGAGATGCTGTCGTTTGCCACGCTAAGGCGAATCAAGGACGCAGGCGCCTCCTCGATATCGCTCAGTCTTGATGGGGCCGTCGCGAGCACCCACGATTCCATCAGGGGGGAGGAGGGGGTATACGCGAGGACGGTCCAGGCCGCGCGGGATGCGGTCGTCCTCGGACTGAATCCCCAAGTCAACACGACCATAATGGAGAGGAACTACAAGGAGCTACCTCAGATTTTCCACTTGATTACGAGCCTGGGAATCAAGACCTGGGAGCTGTTCTTCTTGGTGAAGACGGGGAGAGGAACGGGCGTAGGGGACCTCACGCCGCAGCAGTGCGAGGACGTCTGCAACTTCCTCGTCGACGCATCCTCTTACGGAGTCACGATAAGATGTGTCGAGGGGCCCTTCATTAGGAGGGTCATGAAGAATAGGTCGGCGTCAGACGGGTACCTCTCGCTGAGGAGGGAGCTGCTAAGCCCGGGCTTGCCGCCGTCTGGCCACTCGAGTCTGGGCACGAGAGGGACGCTGGACGGGGACGGCGTCATCTTCGTCGGGTACGACGGCGCGATACGACCTGGCGGGCTGGTTCCCATCGACATCGGGAACGTGAGGACGGACGACTTGGTGCATGTCTACAGGGGGAACGAACTTCTGGGAAAGATTCGTCGGAGGGAGATGAGCGGGCCTTGCGGGCGTTGCGAGTTCAAGGAAGTGTGCGGCGGCAGCAGGGCGAGGGCATATTCGTTTTGGGGAGACCCCCTGTCATCGGACCCAGCCTGCCTCGCCGCGGCCAGCGCGGAAATCTAGTGCTCAGGGCGGGGACTGCAGGAAGACTGCGAGGACAAGTATGGCCAACATCAAGAAGAGGTTCGTGAAGGAGACGAGCCTGCTCCTCTTCCTTAGCTCCTTTAGCTCCTCGAGCTTGTTCTGTCTGGCCAGCGTCACGATTCTCCTCCCGAAATATACGTTGGCCACGTAGATTAGGACGATCAACGCTACGACGAGTATGGACTTCGCGAGCAGCAACAGCCCCAGTTGAGTATCTAGGAGCGCGCCCGGCGCGGGGAGATACCATGAGGAGTTGTAGACACCTGTGATTACGAGGACAGCGAGTGCAGGCGTGACGAACCTCCCGAACTCCTTGGCGATCTTCCCCACGACCAGCGTCCTTTCGGACTCGTCCTTCGCGAACCGATGGGATGCCGGCACAACGACCAGCCACATGAAGAACGACCCGCCGACGAAGAGGACCGCGGTGAACAGGTGAATCCAGAGGATGAGGGCATCAAAGGCGAGCATTACGGCCCGCCCCCCTCATGTTGCGCTGGGATGTCATCTCTCGCGCCTCAATCACGTGAAGCCCCTCTCGACGGCAATGGAATAGAGGGACTCTATCAGATCGTCCGAGTCGTTCAGGGAATCGCACCTTACCAGGTTGGCGCCGCGGTCTTTGGCCCACTGCCTGCACTCGACGTCAATGTCATAGAGAATCTCCAAGTGATCCGACACGAACCCTATCGGCGCGATGAGGAACTCTCGCTGCCCGCTCTGTAACTGCGTCTGCAGGTGGTCGAGGATGTCAGGTCCCATCCAAGGCTCGCCCGTATGGCTTGCGCTTTGGAAGGAAAAGCTCCAGTCCTTGTAGCCCGCATCCGCGGCTATCAACTCCGAGGTCTCCAAGAGCTGGCTGCGGTATGGGTCGCCTTGGGCAAGAATCTTTTCCGGAAGGCTGTGAGCTGAGAAGATGAGGGAGTGCCCTTCCCGCAGCCCCGCCCGAGCTTTCCTGACGCGTCGAGCCCATGCCTGGATGAGAAGCGGGTTCGTGTGCCATGACCACACGTAGCTGAGCTTCACCTTTGTTGGGAGAGCCGCGTTCGCGAGGTCCAGCGCGAGCATGTAAGTTCCGGTGCTCATCTTGGAGTAGTGGGGCGCGAGGACGAGCGCGAGGATTTCGTCGATCCCGTCGCCGGCAGCCTGGGCAAGCGTGTCTTTGATGAAAGGGGGAGAATGCTTCATCGCGGCGAAGACGCGCGTCTCGGAACCGTCACGCCTGAGCCTGGCCTGGAGTCTGTCCCTCTGCCTCTCTGTGATTTTTATCAGCGGGGAAGTCCCGCCGATCGCCTCGTATCTTCCGACGAGGTTGGCGAGCTCGCTCGGAGACGGCTTTCTGCCGCCCCTTATGTCGGTGTAGTAGGCATCCACGTCCTCGAGCGTGCGAGGCGTGCCGTAGGCCATCAAGATGATGCCCCTCACTTTACCTTCTGCTCCTGGTACGTGAGTGGACCATCTCGACGACCTGGCGAAGGCTCTCCGGATTCGTGTTTTGCAGGACCCCGTGACCGAGGCTGAATATGTGACCCTTGTGCCCTCGGGCCCCTTCGAGAATGTCAGCAACCCTCGTCCGCATCGCGCTCCCTCCCACCGAAGCGACGACCGGGTCCAGGTTGCCCTGCACCGCGGTCTCCTCAGAGCACCTTCGCCAGACGTCGACAAGTGGCACCCTCCAGTCAACGCTCAGCACATCGGCACCCGTCGCGTGGAATTCCTCCACGAGCGGGGACGAATCAGCGCAGAAGTGGATTCTCGGGACCCCCGAGACCGAGGAGAAGATCTCCTTGGTGTACGCCGAGACGAACCGGGCGTAATCCTCAGCGGCGAGGCACCCGACCCAACTGTCGAAGAGCTGCACGGCGCTGACGCCGCAATCGACTTGGGCGACCAGGTAGTCCTTGACCGTGTCCGTGAGCTTCCTCATGAGCGCCTCCCAGACGTCCGGCCGAGAATAGATTATCGTCTTCGTCTTTTCGAGGTTCCTGCTCGGCCCTCCCTCTATCAGATACGCCGCGAGCGTGAATGGAGCCCCAGAGAAGCCGATCAAGGGCACAGCGTCGTCGAGTTTCGCTACGGTCGACCGTATCCCACCGAGGACATAGGGGAGGTCCTCTTTTGAATCCAGGTTCCCGAGAGCAGTCACGTCCTCGAGCGAATGGATTGGGTGGGAAACAACCGGCCCAACGTTCTCCTCTATCTTGAACTTCACACCGATGCTCTCGAGGGGGACCATTATGTCGGCGAAGATGATTCCTGCGTCCACCCCGAGTGCCTTCACCGCATCCACCGCCACATCAGAGGCTAGTTCGGGGTCCTTGACTATGTCCATGATGTTCTGCTGGCCCTTGAGCCGCCTGTAGCTGGGAAGGTATCTGCCAGCCTGCCTCATGAACCAAACGGGGGAATGTTCGGGCTCGCCCCGCCTGCAGGCATCGAGGAAGGTCGTGTTCTTCATGTGCTTTTGCACTCCTTGAACGCCTTCTTGGCAGCAGTGATCGTCTTGACCACGTCCTCTTCGCTATGGGCAAGCGAGAGGAAGATCGTCTCGAATGCTGAAGGTGGGAGGTAGACTCCCTCCTTTAGCATCGCGCGATGAAACCGGCCGTAGAGGCTACGGTTCGTCGTTCTCGCGTCACTGTAGTTCCTCACGGCCCTCCCCGAGAAGAAGAGCCCAGTCATCGACCCCACCCTGTTGATCGAGACCGGGACGCGTTCTCTGCGGGACTCCTCCAGAAGGCCTCTTTCGAGCTCACGCGAGAGGTTCTCGAGCTTCCTGTACCCTTTCTCCGCCAATGAAATCGTGGCGAGCCCCGCCGCCGTTGCGACAGGATTCCCGGACAGCGTGCCAGCCTGATAGACAGGTCCTTCTGGCGAGACTAGCCGCATGAGTTCACGCCTCCCCCCATAAGCGCCCACCGGGAAGCCTCCCCCGATTATCTTCCCCAGACACGTAATGTCGGGGGCGATTCCGAACACCTCCTGCGCGCCGCCTGAAGAGAGGCGGAAGCCGGTAATCACCTCATCGAAGATCAGCAGAGCTTTGCCCTCGGTGCAAAGCCTCCTGATGCCTTCGAGGAATCCTCTGGCCGGAGGAACCACACCCATGTTTCCCGCCACCGGCTCGACGATCACCGCGGCGAGCTCGTCGCAGTGTTCCCTGAAGGCTGCCTCGAAGGAGCCAATGTCGTTGAATGGGACAGTGACCGTCTCCTTCGCACAGCTCGGAGGAACGCCGCTCGACGACGGGACGTCGAGGGTGGCCAGCCCTGACCCGGCGGTCGTAAGGAAGGGGTCTGCGTGCCCGTGATAGCAACCGTCAAACTTCAGGACTTTCGAGCGTTTGGTGAAGGCCCTCGCGAGCCTGAGGGCGGACATCGTCGCTTCGGTCCCGGAGTTCACGAAGCGGACCATTTCGATGGTCGGGACTGAGGAGCATATCTTCTCTGCGAGCCTCAATTCGGGCTCGGTGGGGGCTCCGAAGCTTGCCCCCCGCCTGACCGCGTCGGACACGGCTTTGACGACCTTCGGATGGCAGTGACCCGCTATGAGCGGGCCCCACGAGCACACGTAATCCAGATAGGGCTTGTTGTCGGCGTCCCAGATTTTGGACCCTCTCCCGCGGCTGATGAACAAGGGGGATCCACCGACGGCGCTGAACGACCGGACTGGGCTGCTTACGCCGCCGACCATGACCTTTCGAGCGCGCTCGAAGAGAGCGGCGGAACGCCTGCCCATGGGAGAATCTTATCCTATTACCTTGGCAAGGCGCCGCGCGTCGGTCCTCACACATGTGAATATTGGCGTCTCGAGCTCCGTGTATTTGCTCGCCTCCGTACCGCGCAGCTCTTCCACCAGTCGGAGGAACTCCGCCGGATCGTCGCCTTCGAACGCAAGGACGAACTCCTGGTCGTCGAGGCCGAAGGAGTAGCCGGTGTTGATTTTTATCTCCGGGTATTTGTGCCCGACCTTGAAGTGCTCCGCCATGATTCTTTGCCGCTCGGTGAACGGCAGGCCGTACCACTCCCTCTTCTTCACGAAGGGGTAAACGAAGAGATACTTTGACAGCCTCGGGCGTCCCTCCTCGCCTTCGGTCCCCTCCTGCCCCGGATGCTTGTGCGACCCCAGGTAGTGAGAGCGCCTGGTCATGGCGAGATATGAGTAGGGCGTCTCAAGGTACCTCCCCAGGCTGGTGGCGAGCATGGCCGAGACGAGGTCCTGGAACGACTCGAGGTGATTGGATTCGGCCAGTATCATGAAGTCGGCGTCCCCCCTAATACCGACGAGGGAGAAGAGCTGGAGTGTCAGATTGGCCGTGTCCTTCGTCAGCAGCGCCGCGAGCTCATCCCTCGCAGAGTCCTTCTCTGCTTGCGAGAGGGACCTCCATTCCCTCGTGACCTTGAAGAAAGTGTACTTTAGGAACCGCGGCTCTTCGGCCGCCTTTAGACTGTCAACCTGGGTCGTCGGGTTGTCTTCCATCCTCGTCACACCTCCTCCCTCAGCCAGACTGCGAGCTGCTCAGCGAAGTAGGTGATTATGATGTCGGCCCCCGCCCTCTTGATTGACGTCGCTATCTCCATGGCTGCGCTCTTCTCATCCAGCCAGCCCTGCGCGCCAGCCGCTTTGACCATCGAGTACTCTCCGCTGACGCTGTAGGCCGCCAGAGGGACGTCATACCTCGAGCGAGCCCTACTGATTACGTCAAGGTAGGCCAGAGCAGGCTTGACCATGATTATGTCCGCACCCTCCCTTATGTCGGATTCAATCTCCCTCATCGCCTCCCTCGAGTTCGCGGGGTTCATCTGGTAGCCCTTCCTGTCGCCGAACGCCGGTGCCGACCCCGCCGCCTCCCGGAACGGCCCGTAAAATGACGAAGCGTACTTCGCTGAGTACCCCATCACGAGCCTCTCTTCGTAGCCCGACCCGTCGAGTCCCTTGCGTATCGCGAGGACCTGCCCGTCCATCATCGCGCTAGGGCAGACGATGTCTGCGCCAGCGCCGGCGTATTGTAGCGCTGCCTTGGTCAGCAGCGGGAGGGTCATTTCGTTGCTGACGCTGCCGTCTTTCATCACCCCACAGTGCCCGTGGGAGGTGTACTCGCAGAGACAGACGTCGGCCGCCACCACCAGGGAACCGAAGTGGCTCTTGAGCTCCCTTATGGCCTTCGGGACGACACCGTCGCTCGAGTACGCCCCGCTCCCCAGATCGTCCTTCGAGTCTGGTATCCCGAAAAGGACGACGGACCTCACCCCTTCGTCGGTCAGCCTGCCGACGTAGTCCGAAACCGCGTCCACAGAGTACCGATTGACGCCGGGCATCGCCTCGACAGGCTCCACGATGCGCTCGCCGCCCCGCACAAAGACGGGCGCCATCAGGTTCGAGACGTGGACTCGGTTCTCCTTGAGTATCTCCCGGATCGTCTCCGTGCGCCTAAGTCTGCGGAGCCTCTCGTCTACTCGCCTGTTGAATCGGCCGGCGCGCTCCTCGAGCATTCACTTTTCCTCCGCTTGAGCAGCGGCGCTGCCCAACTCTTTGATTAGGCCTTCGATGGTGTGGGTCTTTGCGGTGAAGATCCGCTCGAACCCGAGCTCGCGCGCCGCCGCGGCCGTGACCGGTCCGATGCAGAACGCGAGTAGTCTCTTGGTCAATACGGAAGCTGTCGTAGCCGGATCGAGCCTCTTCATGAACGCTTCTACTGCAGAGGGGCTCGCGAAGACTATGGCGTCAGCACCCCTAATCTCCGTCTCCGGCGCTTCGTTCCCCCCTTTCGCGGAAGAGGTCCTGTAGATGGCTAAATTAGTGACTCGGAAGCCGCTTCGCTCGAGGGTCGCGACGACCTCTGGCTCCCCGATGTCGGCCCTAAGGATGAGGAGGCGCTTTCCGCGCCCTCTCGGCAACTGCTCCGCGAGCGCCGCGGTGAGATATACGGAAGGCACGAACCCCACCTTGATGCCCTGCCTTTGCAGGGCGGCGCTCGTCTTCTCGCCGACCGCTGCGACCTCAGGCTTTCCCTTCCATGGCATGGGCAAGGAGAGCAACTCCATCCTCCGGGCGAAGAACTCCACCCCCGTCGGGGAGGTGAAGAGGAGCCAGTCGAATTCCCCTAGGCACATCAGGCCGGCGTCGACCAGCGACCAGTCTTTGGGCGGAAGGAACTCGATGGTGTCTATGGGTACGGGCTCGAAGCCTAGCGCCCTAAGGGCCTTGGCCAGCTCGGCGTTCCCCTTCCGCGACCTGGTTATCACCACCCTCGTGATCTTGCGCGCGCCTGCGACCTGCGCCCTCATGAAGCAGTCCCCCCGAGCGTCCGCCCCCCTTGGAGCAGCTCCTCGGCCAGCCTCGTTCCTAGGGCGACAGCTTCGCTGCCAGGCCCGGCGACCTCCTTCCGCCTAAACTCGCTCCCGTCTTCCTTCGCCAGCATGCCGACCATCCTGATGCTAGGCCCGGACAACCTCGCGCATCCCCCGACGGGCACGTTGCAGTCGGCGCCCAGGCGGTGGGCGAAAGCCCTCTCGCACCTCGACTCCACTCCCGTGGCCTCGTCGTCGATCTGTCGCAGGACCTTGGCGATGTCCTTGTCGCCCCGCCTCATCTGGACCGCTATGGTCCCCTGCCCGATGGCCGGGACCATCTCGTCTATCGAGAAGATCTGGGAGACGCGCTTGCCCTCCCCGATCCTCTCCAAGCCTGCCACTGCGAGGACGATGGCGTCCAGTTCGCGCGCGCCGCCCTCGAGGACCTTTCGGAGGCGGGTGTCGACGTTGCCGTGAAGCTCCACGACCTCGAGGTCTCGCCTCATCTTCAAGAGCTGCGCCTTTCTTCTCAGACTGCTCGTCCCGACCTTCGCGCCCTTGGGAAGTGTCTTGATGGTCCCGCCATTGCTCGTTATGAGCGCGTCCCTGGGGTCGCTCCTAGGCGGAGTGGCACCGATTACAAGGCCTTCGTTCTGGTCGCTCGTCAGGTCCTTCATACTGTGAATCGCGATGTCGATCTTGCCCTCCAGGAGCAGGGCCTCTATGTCTCCCGTGAAGGCCCTCTTCGCCCCCGCGGGGCCCAGGTCCTTCTTCGCCGCCGGGGGCACGCGGTCGCCTAGCGTCTTCACCGGGATGAACTCGAGCGAAACGCCTTCCCCGAAGCGCTTGTTGATAAGGTCAGAGACTATGGCTGTCTGCGCCTGAGAGAGTCTGCTAGAGCGTGCCCCGATCCTCACGCTGAGGACGTCCACTACTTCCCCCCCTGCTCGAAGATTCGTTGGACCACGTCGAGGCGCTGGTCTTGGGGAAGCTCGGGACTCGAGGACTTTACGAAGCTCGTCGGCGGCGCGAGGAGCTTGCTGACCAGCCTCTTGCTCATGGCCTCGACGACGCTCCTCTCGCGTTCCGTGAGCCTAGGCAGGCGCCTCAAAGCCGCGTCCGTCTCGTCTCTGCGGGTGCTCTCCGCCCAAAGGTAGACCCGGGAAAGGGCCGAAGACTGCCTGCTCGCGAGGAGCCACCTTGAGAAGCTCTCGGCTTCGGCGAAGACAAGTTCCTCCGCGCGCCTCGCGTCGGGTCCGGGGGACTGACGGCGCGATGCGAAGGCCTCGGCCAGGTCCTCGAGGTTGTAGACCTCGGTCTGACCCTCGTTCAGTGCCGGGTCGACGTTCCTCGGGAAGGCGAGGTCGAGGATCACCCGTCGCTTCCCGTCGAGGTCGCCCCTCTTCAGGAGGTAGCCTCGGTGCTTCGTGGCGGAAATTACGAGGTCGCACCTTGCCGCAACGCCTCTCAGGTCCTTGTGCGCGACGAGCGTAGCTCGCGAGAATGACGGGAGCGAGGCCCTTCTCGTCGCGACATAGAGCCTTGCGCCGTCGAGCTGATTTGCTGCCAGCCTTGTGGTCTTCCCGGTACCAATCAGTAGGACGCTTCGCGGGGCGCGAGGAAGACGCCCCAGGGCGAATCTCAGGGCCATCGAGCTGACTGAATCGTCCGCCTGCTTGAAAGTTGTCCTCGCCCGCTTGCCCACGTTGACGGACGCGTCGAAGAGCGCGGAGAGGCTTCCGCGCGAAGACCTTGACGTCCTCGCGGCGATCCCCGCGTCCCTCACCTGTGAGAGTATCTGCTCCTCCCCGAGCACCATTGAGTCGAGGCCTGATGCCACGCGGAAGAGATGTGCTATCGCTTCTACGTCCTTGCGGATGTAGAGCGAATCCGTCTTCATCCCCGGCGTCTTTGAAACCCACGCCACGAGAGCCTTTTCGGCCGCTTTTGTGGAATCGACGGCAATTAGAATCTCAATCCGGTTGCATGTGACCAGCTGCGCGTACTCCTTGGCTCCTTGGAGCCGGGAGAGCTTGGCCGACTCCCTCGAAAGCCGTCCGGCCAGGGCCTCCCTAAATGCCAGAGAGGAGGTCTTGAAAGAAGTTCCGACCAGGACTATCGAAGAGACCCTGGCAGTGGCGGAGGTGTCCGAGACTTCACTCCTGATGTTCTTGGCAACGTCAGAGTCCCCTCCCCCGAGACCCCTCGGCCTGGGAAGGGAAAATGTCTCCGGCTGCGCCACCAGAGTGGACTTCAAGAACTCGTCGACGACCTCGCTTTTTGCTATTTAACGTTTGTTAGGGACCGTGCCGTCTGTATTCAGCGGCGTGCCTTCCGAGTGTGGGGCGAGCTGCTGGAGGCGTGGAGACGGGGTCGACACATCCAAATGTTTTTGGGTAGCCTCGGATTGCGGTTCGTAGAGTTCCAAGCCCCGTTGGCGTCCGTTTCCCAAGAATGCGAAGGCCGCACCGCCGACCTGAGGGTGACCAGGCGGGCTTGGAAGCGGGCGAGCAGGAGCGCGCCCTCGATCGCGATTTGGGTCGTGGCGCTCATCCTCCTGGGGTCGGTCTGGCAGGCGCACACCTTCACCCCCAGCGCTAGCTCCCGTTCGACGGGCGCTCTTCCTCTCTTACCGCAGCCGACAGCATCTCGCTCCCCTTCGGCTTGGCTGTCTCCCGGCCCCGCCGTTGCGGTCGGGCATAACGCCACATCCCCGGCCTACGACGAACAGATCGGCGCCACGTTCAGCCAGAACTTCGCAACCCTCGCATACAACGTCACAGCCCTGGCGCAGACCGACGCCGATGGCTACGGCCCCGCCTACATCCTCAACGGCTTGACCGCCCAGGACTACTTCTACCAGGTGAGCGTCTCCTACCACTGGCCTCTCCAGCCCGGGATTTTCCCCGGGTTCGGATTTGGTTACGACGTCTTCGGCCCCGACGACACGCCGGTTTACCCGACGAGCGGAGGTTCCGGGCTTGTTAATTTCTCCTCGACCGTGAACTCAGGAGACAAGGTCCTTCTCAGCCTCACCTTCACGAGCTCGACCGTCCAGATGACGGCGCGAGACTGGAACACGGGCGCCACGGCGCAGACGAGCTATAGCAGCGAGGGGTCCTCGAGCTTCGTCGGGAGCCAGAGCCGTTCAAACTTCCAGGGGTACTTCACCGGACTGATGACCGAGTGGTACCATTTCGCCCCTTACTCTGGGAACCAACGCGGGGTCACCTATACCAATGACGCAGTCGGTCTGACTTCTGTCTCGATGTGGATAGACGAGTTCGACACGGCGCAGTCAGGTCCGCCCCTCTTCAGCAACGACACCCGGGTAACCTTCGCAAATGACCGGCAGCTGTACCCCTTCTACGCCGACGGCGCCATGATGTTCGTCTCGGCCCACCAGTTCATCACCGGACTGCCGACCACCGCGTCGACGTCGGAGTTGACTCTCGCGACCGCGACGAAGGAGACGTCCACCCCGAGCTTCTCTGCCTCCTTCGTGCTCCTGGGCCAGCTACAGACCATCTCAATTCCAGCCGGTGCGAGCATCCTCGGGGCCGACCCGGGGACCACGATAACGATCTCGACCAACTCGGGCACGAGCCTCTTCGACAGATGGGTCTTCGACGGCACGTCCGGGATGCAGGTGACCGTCGCCGCAGGCGCGAACACGACCTTCGTCGTATATCACCTGGTGCAGCAGATAGTCGCGTACCAGGTCGCGGCGGGGGGGAAGGCTTTGCCCACTTCGCCGGCTGTTGAGTTCAGCTACGAAGTACCGCCCTCCGTCGCCTCTTCCACGCCGGGCTCCGCGGCCGCCACGCAGGTGGTGGGGACGACGCCTGTCGCAATCTATGCGCTGTTGGGATCTGATGCTAGCGTCAACGGCACCGTCCTTGGAGCGCCCGGAGAGCGCTGGGTCGCCAACGAGAGGAACTGGTCGATCACCGCCTATGGCTTGGTCCCGTACCCCATCGAATTCTACCAGCAATACGAGGTCTCAGTAGGATACTCCATCATCGGCGGCGGGACCTCCTCACAGGCTCCCGAGTTCATGGTCGCCGTCTTTGGGAGTCTGACTTCCATCTCGCTCACTAGCGTCCCCACCACGGGCTGGTTCGACGCGGGGAGCGCGTACTCTTTCACGCGGGTCATCAACGGCTCCGGCGGCACGGAAAGATGGGTAAGCTCCGGAGGAGCGGGGTCGGCACCACCCCCGGTCGTCTCCTCGCCTCTCGAGGCGCTCTCGGAAGTCTACACGGCCCAGTTCTACGCGCGACTCGCGGTCAACGATGCCAGCGGAGGCACCGTGTCCAACGCGTCGGGCTGGTTCGACCGAGGGAGCACCCTGGCCGCCAGCGCTTCGGCCAACCAGGGCTGGCACTTCGAGGGCTGGAACGGCTCCGGCACAGGTGCGTACACCGGGGCCAGCCCGTCTATCGACGTCGTGGTGGCGGGACCCTTGAACGAGAACGCGACGTTCTACGTCCAGCTTGCGATCACGGCGGACGCGGGCACGAACATCGCCTTCTCATACGCATCCCATGCCGGGACCGTCCAGGCGGGGATGACCGAGACCCTCGACATCCCTCCCTCCAATGTGACCTTGCGCGCGGCCCCTTCGTTCTTCGTCTATTCCTTCACGTCGTGGCAGGGCGCGGGCGACGCCAACGCGAAGAAGCCTTCGTTGGTCCTTGCCGTGGACTCTCCCACGGCCGTTGCCGGAAAGTCATCCTACGACTACGCAGGGGTCCTTGTGCTGGCTTCCGGGGTGGCCGCCTTGGTCCTCAACGTCGTGGTGGGCTCCCAGTGGATTCGCGGCCGACGCGGGAGGGAAAACCCGAGAGGCTTCCTCCGACTTGCGACGGCAAGTCCAGAGATCCTGCCATGCGCGGTTACGCGCATTGGGACCTCTTGGGAACCCCTTGACGTGACGAGTCGGCGAAGGACGCTCGAATCCCGTTTGCGAGGACGGGGGAATCGGTCCCGTGCCCCCTTCCTTATATCCACGGGGGTAATTTTAATTCGAATCGGACTATTCTGTTGCTCATATTCCCGTCAACTCGCCTTAAATAATTTGGTTAGACCGTTCGGCTCGTGAAAAGCAGCAGCTCCAACGCGCAAGCGACCACGACCACCAAGCGAGCGGCCAAAACTATCCGCGACCAGAAGAGGGTTAACGAGGAGGTAGTGCTGGGTCAGGATGTAATCGAGCGCTTGAAAAGCTGGTGCTATGTGTAGCTTATCTACAATCGGTCAGATAAGAGAGGCAGCCCCGACAAATGACTGACATCGAGCCGGAGTTCCACACCCCGCAGGAGGACTGGTCGGGCAACGAGAAGGCCAAGTTTGCGACGAAAGGCCTGACGACGGTCATCAAGGACATCAACAGCCCGGCCAACCTCGCCCACCAGTTCAAGGACACCAGCTTCGGAGACCTTCCGGACGTCGCGGAGGCTCTGGCGAAGTCCTACGGGATCTACACCGACTTCAACAGGGCGAAGACGGGTGAGGAGAAGGACTGGATGTACATGTTCAGGATCGCGATCCCGAGCGGCGGGCCGATCAACGCGAGGCAGTGGGCGATCCTGGACGACGTCGCGACCAAGTACACAGCGTCCGACAGCTACACGGGGAAGCCCGAGCCCTCCCTCAGGCTGACGACCCGGCAGGCCGTCCAGCTCCACTGGATCAAGAAGCAGGACGTGATCCCCGCGATCAAGGAGATAGCGAGCTCGGGTTTCTACACGATCAACGGATGCGGGGACAACGTTAGGAACTTCACGGCGTGCCCGCTCTCCACCTACTCCAGTTACTTCAACGCGACCGCCTTCGCTGAGAGGGCCGCGAAGTACTTCCGCCTCCCCACGGCCGGCTACATCGAGATCTTCGAGATAGACCCCAAGTACCTCAGGGACGACAGGAAGACCGGGGAGAAGTTCGAATATGGTGACAGGCTCCTCAACAGGAAGTTCAAGATAGCGATCGCGGCAGTGGACCGCGACGACAAGACCGGCGAGTACGTCCCTGACAACTGCGTCGAGGCGAGGACGGACGACATCGGGGTCGTCCCGGTGCTCGACGGCGGGAGCAAGGTCGAGAGGTTCCAGATCTACGTCGGCGGGAGCGAGGGTGAGAAGTCCGGACAGCCCACCTTCGCCACCATGGGAGAGCCTCTGGGCATAGCGACGGGGGAGGAGCACCTTCTGAAGGCCCTCGACGCAATCGTCGGAGTCCACCAGGAGTGGGGCGACAGGAAGAACAGGAACTGGGCCAGGCTGAAGTACGTCATCTACAAGATGGGGATCCAGTGGTATAGGGAGCAGGTGAAGGCGAAGGGCATCGACCTCCAGCTCCCGCAGGAAGACCTAGACTACGGCGCCAGGCGCATGCACCACGGTTGGATCAAGCAGGAGACAGATGGTAAGTATTGCTACGGCGCGTACATCGAGACCGGGAGGATAATCGACCATGTGCCGGGAGGGAACCTAAAGTCGATGGTGAGGCGCCTGACGGAGAGCTTCCCCGACGTCCTGCTGTTCGTGACACCGAACCAAGACCTCCTCTTCGGCGGGCTCGATGAATCCGAGAAGGAGAGGTTCGCGCAGGAGATGAAAGGCTTCGGCTACGGAGGGAGGAACGGGAAAGCCTACACGACACTCAGGCTCCTGTCTGGCGCGTGTGTCGGGAGGGACACGTGCAGGCTAACCTATACGGACTCGGAACGGTTCGAGCCCTCTCTGCTCGACGAGCTCGACGTGAAGTGGGGGCACATGACCGAGTCCATCGGCATCACCGGGTGCGAGAGGCAGTGCTTCAGGCCAGCGACCAAGACCATAGGCTGGATGGGCACGGGCTTCAACCTGTACGCGCTCAAGCTCGGAGGGACCGAGGACGGGAGGCACCAGGGCGGGTACATCGCCGACCCGAACACGCATCAGATCTACATGCGGATGGTCCCGAGGAGGGACGTCCCGAAAGTCACGAGCGCGCTGTTCGAATTCTACATTTCCAAGGGCACCAAGGAGGAGCTCAGCAGGCCGGGCCAGATGGGCTACTTCTTCAGGCGCGTCGGGCTCGAGGGGATAGTCGAGTTCCTGAAGAGCCACCCCGACACCGCCGAGCTGATGAAGAAGGCGTTCCCCAACCCCCTTCCGTCAGACCCGTTCTACCTGAATCAGAGCCTCCTGAAGAACGGCAAGTCCTAGGGACTGGGATGCTGCCGGTCGCGGAAGAAGATGTGAGTTGACCGAAGCTCCTCCTGCTCCTAGACCCCTCGAAGGGCTGACGGTAGTGATCACAGGCAGCAGAAGGGCGACGGAGCAATCGACCCTGGTCTCGAACCTCGGCGGCACACCTTACCTAGTCCCGACCGTGGGGATCAGCATCCCCGCGGACGACGGCGAGATCGAGCCTTTCCTCCGCGAGCTCGTCGGGGGCGCCGACTTCGCCGTCTTCATGACCGCGACGGGGGTGCGCGCGATGATGAACGCGGCGGAGCGTGTGGGCCTGAAGAAGGCGGTCCTCGACACGCTCAACTCTCCCGAGACGACGGTGGTCGCCAGGAGCGGCAAGCCGAGGGGCGAGCTCGCAAGGTCAGGGGTCAAGGTGGACGCCTCGCCGCCGGTCGACGAGGCGACGGCGAGCGGGATACTGAGACTGCTCGAGGAAAGGGGGCTCAAGGCGAAGAAGGTCGCGATCGTTTGGCACGGCTCGATGAACGAGGCGCTGAGGAAAGGGCTCCTCTCGGCGGGGGCCGGCGGAGTCTGCGAGTGCCTGACCTACCACTACTCCAAGAGCCTCCAGGCCGAGGGGGCGGAGGTCCTTCGGTCGATAGGATTCAGATACATTGCGCCCGACGAGCAGGCCGTCGTCCGTCTGGCCGAGGAGATAATCGAAAGCCGGCGCAGGATCGACGCCGTCACGTTCACGAGCCCGCCCGCGGTCGCCAACCTCTTCGAGGTGGCCGCGGAGCACGGGCTGGAGGGCCGCCTGGCGGAGGCGCTGGGTCGGGGCGAGATAGCCGTCGTCGCCGTGGGCCCGTCGACGCGGAGCGAGCTCCAGGACGGACACGGCGTAAAGGTCCATGTCATGCCCGAGGTCGCGGCGATGGGGGCGATGATGAACGCCCTCGGCGACCATGCGGCGACGAGGGCCGGCAAGGGCGGGCGAAGGAGAGGATAGAGCCACGCTCATCGACCTGGTACTCGCCGGCAGGGACGCGCTGGTGATAGGGAGAGGGGACGAGCCCGAGTTCAAGACGATAAAGCTCCTGGACGCGAAGGCGAGGGTAACCGTCCTCGGAGGGAGCTTCACGGAGGGCCTTCGCAGGCTCGCATCGCGCAACCCGCGCCGTGTGAGGTTGGTCCTAGGGGAGCCCACGGTCGCTTTGGTGATCAAGATGGTCGAAGAGAAAGCCCCGCTGGCTGTCTTCATCTCGACCGGAGACGGCAGCCTCGACGAAAGGCTCTCGGATGCGTTGAAGGCGGTCAAGTCCCGCGTCCCGCTGGTCTGTGTCGTCGATGAGCCGAGGCTCAACGACTTCAACATGCCCGCCATCGCGAAAGTGGGCGACATCAGGGTCGGCGTCTCGACGGGAGGAAGGAGCCCCGCCATGGCGGGCATCCTGCGACGGAGGCTCGAGGAGGCGATAACCCCAGAGGACGTCTTGCAGGTGAGACTGCAGGGGTTCATCCGCAAGGCCTCGAAGAGGCGCCTGAAGGACCCAGCCTCCAGGAAAGTCTTCGCTTACAAGGTGATTCGGGACAGGAGGATAGGGGCGCTGCTGAGGAAGAAGGACTACGCCCGCGCGAGGAGGCGCGCTGAAGAGATGCTCGTCGAAGAGGCGACAGCTCGTGGCATTTCCGATTCCCTTCCTACCCGAGTGGAGGCCACGCGGCGTGCCTAGGCGCCGGCGAGGGAAGGGCAAGGTCAGTTTGGTGGGAGCCGGCCCTGGCGACCCTGGCCTCCTGACCCTGAAGGGTCTGCTCCGCCTCCGAGAGGCGGACGTTGTGATCTACGATAGGTTGGTGAGCAAGGAGGTGATCGCCCTGATCCCCCATGGCGTGGTCAAGACATACGGAGGGAAAGACCCAGGTTCCAAAGGCAGGGAGAAGCAGGACGAGCTCAACGACCTCATACTCAGCGAGGCGAAATCCGGGAAGAAGGTCGTCCGCCTCAAGGGGGGAGACCCGTTCCTCTTCTCGCGGGGGGGAGAAGAGGCGGAGTTCCTTCGGCGCCACCGGGTGGAGTTTGAGGTCGTCCCAGGCGTGAGCTCGGCCCTGGCCGTCCCAGCGTACGCCGGCATCCCCCTGACGCACAGGGGCTACGCGTCGTCAGTGACAGTGGTCACCGGCCGGGAGGCGGGCATGAAGAGCAAGCTGGACTGGTCCAAGATAGCCGGCGGCTCGGACGTCTTGGTGGTGCTGATGGGGGCCGCCAAGGTGGAGGAGATCTCGACGAAGCTGCTAGAGGCGGGGAAGCCAGCGGACACGCCGCTAGCGGCAATCACCTGGGGGACGACGGCCAGGCAGAGGACCGTGACGACGACGCTCAGCCGCGCCGCGAAGGGAGAGGGCGGCGTCGATAAGGTGGAGGCGCCGTGCGTGATAGTGGTCGGCAGGGTCGTGGCGCTCGCTCCGAGGCTGAGATGGCTCGCGGAGGGTGGGCCTAGCGCTCTCGGAGCTGCCTCAGGATCCCCTGAGAGTCGACGAGGCTCCAGTACTCCGCGATCGCGCCTGCCTCGAACCTGAACATCATCACGCCCCAGAGATTCAGCGCCCGGCCGGTCGCAGGGAGGCCCAGATATCTCCCGGCGTGCGTCACCTTCGCCGAGAAGCGTACGACGACCTTCTCGCCCTCGCACACGCTGTCCACCACTTTGTACTCGGGGTTGGCAAACGCGCCCCTCATCTCGACCAGGAGCCGCCTGAAGCTCTCGATCCCAGGCGACGACTGCGGGACGGCGACGTCGCGATGGGAGAAGCTCTCCAGGCTCTCCAAGTCGCCCGCGTTGAGGACCCTATCGAAGAAAACGCGCACCGACTCTAGGTTTCCCGCCTTTGGCAACACGGGTGGAGCCATCGCGCGGCGTAAAAAGCAGTTCGTGTCCCCGACCGGTCAGGGGTAGGTCACCGGGTCGTGGAAGGAGGAGCCTCGCAAGCCCTAGGCAATCTCAGAAAGGCTCCGCTCTCGTAGATCCAAGTCTCCCATGAGCGCCTCACAGAGGAGTCGAGGCAGGCAAGCGCCCCGCGAGGGACGACGAGTATCCGCCTAAGCGAGAGGACGGAGTTCAGCGTCGTCTGGACCTCCAGGCTCCGGAAGTTCTTGGAAGCAAGTTTCCTGCCTGATGGCCTCGTCTCGCATTCGACGAGGGCGAACTCCTGCCTGTCTGCGCTTGCCCTTATCCCAAACAGGTCGGGACGATATGAGACCCAGGTCAGAAAGCGCGAGGGCGCGTATGGCGGCTCGAAGAAGACGGAATAGCCCTCCTCGGCCAGCGCTCTAGAGACGCTCTCCTTCATTCGACGATGAAGGACAGATTCTCCCATGCCGCTCCCGCAATCACCGTCCTCGCATTTTAGCTCGGGGTGTAAGCGGAGTTGACATGTGGTCAATGTCCCAGAGAATCAGCACCCGGCGTTGTTAGGCTAAAATAGCGCTCCGCGCTCGGGGGGTCCGATGTCGAAGCCCACAGCGAGCCGATTTGCGCGGATTCTCGTGGCGACCGACGGGTCGCCCAGCGCCCAGCAAGCAGCCGAGGTCGCTGCTCAGATTGCGAAGAGCTTCGGGTCCGAGGTCACCATCCTGAGCGCGATCCCTTCGATAAGTTCGAGGGCCGCACCTCTCGAGGGAGAGTACTATTCCAAGCTGATCAACAAGGCCGACGACAACGCCGACGAGGCCGCCGCGGTCTTCAAGAAGGCAGGGGTAGCAGTCTCGGAGAAGGAGGTCCCTCAGGGCCGCTCGTCCGTCGTCGAGACGATAGTTGACTACGCGACCAAGAAGGAGACCGGCCTCATAGTGATGGGGACCAGGGGCCTCGGAGGCTTCAAGAGGGTGGTCTTGGGCAGCGTCTCGAGCGGGGTCGCCGCCCACGCTCCCTGCGCGACGCTCGTCGTGAGGCGGAACAAGAGGAGAGGCGACGCGGGCCGGGCGTTAGGGCGCATCCTCGTGGCCGTCGACGGCTCGCCGAACGCGCAGAGGGCGCTCGAGACCGCCGTCGAAATCGCCAAGGGCATGAAGGCGGAGCTCCGCATAGCCCACGTGGTCTACGTCCCGACCCTCTTCTGGTCGATGGGCGTCCCCGGCTCTGCGGTACCCACTGACAGGATCGAGGAAGACGCAGAGGAGGTCGCGAGGCAGATGCTGGCCAAGGCCGTGAAGTACTCGAAGGACGCTGGAGTCGCGAACCCGAAGGACGAGCTGGTGACTCAGCTGGTCTCCCCCGCGCAGGGGATCGTGCAGCTCGCGGAGCGCGACGAGGCGGACGTCATAGTGATAGGGACGCGAGGCAACGGCGGGTTCAGGAAGCTCATCCTCGGGAGCGTCGCCAACAGCGTCTTGCACTACGCCGACTGCTCGGTGCTCGTCACGAAGTAGGCTCGGCCTAGATAGCCAACGAGTTTAGGTCGACCGTCGCCCTGGGGTATTGCATGCCCAGGGCTTCGAGCCTCTCCACGATTATGCTCGAGACCAGCCTGAAGCACGATGAGGACCTTGTGCTTGTGCTCCGCGTAGAGGATCTCCTGCAGCCTCTCGAGCTTCAGGGACAGCTTCCTCGACTCCTCGAGAGCTTCCCCCTCTGTGCCAGAGAAGCCCGAGGTGTCGGCGGGGGACCGTCTCTCCAGGCTGACCTTCTCATCCTCCTTGACCTGGTACCTGTCCGTCTGGATGCCGGCACCCATGAGCCGCTCGAGCCAGAGGTCGGCCTTAGCGGTTTCGCGGGAGGCCGCCCGCCCAATTATCACGTCCGCGCTAATATCGAGGGATTGCTTGGGAAAGGTTGATTATTCCCGGCACCCCGTGGATACGGAAGAGAGTGGGATAGCTGGCGAAGGTGAGGGACGTGATGCAGACCAACGTAGAACGCGTGAACGCCTCCACCAGCGTCCTCGAAGCCTCGAAGATAATGAACGACGCGGGGTCATCTGGAGTGGTGGTCTTCAACGGGGACAAGGCCGTCGGGATGGTCACCGACAGGAGGATACTTCGCAGATTCGTCCCCCTCAACAGGAAGCCCGAGGAGGTGACGGTGAAGGAGGTGATGTCGCCCTTCTTCAAGATAGATGCCGAGGCCTCGACGAAAGAGGCGAAGAGGAGGCTGCTCGAGGCTGGCATCACGAGGCTCGGCGTCTTCGAGGGCGAAAGGTTCCTCGGTTGGGTCACGCTGGCAGACCTCGAGGGCGGGTCGCTGGCGGGGAGGAAGCCTTTGCTCAACGCGTTCTTGCGCGACGACAAGGCGGAGCCGGTGGAGGTGCTGTGTCCGAACTGCAGGTCGGGCTTCATGGAAAAGGTGGAGAACAAGGGCGAAGTGGTCAGGTACCAGTGCCCCAACTGCGGCTACTCCCTCTAGCCTGATGCCTTCCGCCGTCACCTCTTTCTGGGTCGCTGGGCTTTCAGGTCGAGCCGCATCCCTACGTCGTGCTTGACGAACCCGAGCCTCGCGTAGAAGGCCTCCAGGTCCTCCTTGCAGTCCAAGACTACCTTGTAGCATCCGAGCTCCTTCGCCATCCCGACGGCCTCTTTCACGACTGAGCTGCCTATCCCCCTGCCGTCATGCCCCTTCCTTACGACCACGTCCTCGATGTGCCCGACTAGCCCTCCTCCGTGGGTGAACTTCTGCTCGACGAGGAGGGTCGTCGCACCCAGAACCTTTCCATCAGCCCCCACGGCCACGAAGGTGTGATAGAGACCCGCACGCTTCATCGCCTTTAGGATTCCCCGAGCCTCTCCGAGAGAGAGACCTTCGGTGTCGCTCAGGTTCCCCAGAGTCTCGATGAACCCCTTGCCAAAGTCGGCGGGCTTGAGCTCCCTGATTTCGTATGCCTGCGGCGTACCCTCGAGCGGCTTCGTCTTCTTCATCCGGCGCGGTCACCCCGGCCGACTGATTTTAGTCTATTAGGCGAGCCGACCGTCGGCACAAAGGATTTCTAGCGCGGCCGAGGCCGTGTCCCGGCCCAATTGGATCACGCGTTGGTGGGGGGGACGGGCCTGAGAGTCTCGCGCATGACGCTCGGGACCAATAACTTCGGCAGGGACGTCGACGAGCCGACTTCGATCCGAGTCATCAGAAAGGCGATCGACCTCGGGATCAACAGCATCGACACGGCGAACGTCTACACAGGGAGGCGGTCCGAAGAGATAATCGGGAAGGCGGTGCACGGCGACCGGGACAGATTCGTCATCGCGACGAAGGTCGGTAGTGACGTCGGCGAGGGACCGAACGACCTCGGGCTCTCGCGCAAGCACATCGTTTCGCAGGTGTCTGAAAGCCTGCGGTTGCTGCAGACGGACCACATCGACATCTACTACATGCACAGGTTCGACGCACACACCCCTCTCGAGGAGACCCTGAAGACGTTCGACTATCTCATCCGGCAGGGGAAGGTCCTCTATCTCGCGTGCTCCAACTTCACCGTCGAGAACATGCGCGCGATGAACGACGTGAGCGACAGGCTCGGGCTCGAGAGGATCGCGGCGCTTCAGCCGCCGTACAACCTCCTAAACAAGGAGGCCGAGAAGGAACTGCTACCCTTCTGCCAGGCAAACGGCATTGGCGCGATAACCTACTCCGCGCTCGCCGGGGGTTTCCTCACCGGGAAGTACTCCGCGGGGGTACCGGCTCCCGCGGGGACGCGCGGCGCTCTCTATCCTCGATTCTGGGGGAGGATGAACAAACCTGAGAACTACGCCATCGTGGAGAAGTTCAAGGCCTTGGCTGAAAGCTCGAAGATCCCACTTTCCCAGCTCGCACTCAACTGGATCGCGAAGAACCCGGCCGTCACTTCGATGATCGTCGGAGCTTCCCGTCCTGAACAGGTGGAAGAGAACGTGAGGCAGCTCGAGGTGAGGCCTCCAGAAGAGGTCATGGTGAGCTTAGATTCGATGGTCACGGCCATCTCCGCCTAGCGTGCACGCCTGGAATCTTTTTGCCCCTTTCAGGGGTTTGGAGCATCTGTCTTAGACGCTTGTACCAGAATCGATTATTATGTCGGCTCTCACCTGTGTGACGCTAGTTACCTGTCGTCATGCAACAGGAAGTAGCCGCCGGAGGGCGGGTGGAGCCGCCCGCGGTCCTCCGGGGCGCGACCCCCAAATCGTTCCTCAGAGAATTGTTAGCCAATCCTTATTGGGACACCTCGACCCTGGCAGAGAGCATCAGGCATGAGCCTAGTTTCTTCTGCATTGGCGACGAGCAACTTCCTCCCGCACCTTTCGGGATCGAGCGGCTCGTTCTTCGCCGCAATCCTCGCGCTGGTGGCCCTAGGGCTCATCTTCTCTGGTCGCTCGGTTATCAAAGGTCTCGCATTCCTGGTCGTCGGCCTCGCTGGGGCCGCGTTCGGCGCAGCGGTGGGGGGCGCCCTCATCGGAGTCATCGGGGCGGTCGTCGGCGGGGTCGTCGGATTCTTCGTGGGCGGGGCGATCGGCCTACTGCTCGTCGACGTCGGGATGGGGCTGGCGCTCGGGTACTTCGGCTATCTTGTCACTCGCGACCTGACGAACTTGTTCTTCTTGGCGGTCGTGGTCGGGGTAATCCTATTCGTCGTCGGGGTCGCCATCTCCAGCAAGCTCCTGGAGCTGGTCACCGCCGTATTGGGCGGGGTCATCCTCGACGGCGTCCTTGTCTTCTTCGGAGTCTCACCCCTCTACGCGGCGGTGGTCTCGCTGGTGCTGGCGGCGATCGGGTTCTACGTCCAGACCAGGAATCGCCGCCGCGGCGAGCACTGGCGACAGATGTGATGCCGACGGACGAGGCGCGCTCGCGGACTTTCGGTCAATCCAGGCGAAGCGCGTCGTCGGGGTGGTTCGCCGAGACCACTGGGACCAGCCCAGCGCAGACCGCCAGGAGGAGGGCCGCCACGACGAAGGTCGCTAGGAACCCGAAGTAGAACGAGAGATAGCCCGAGACGAAGGAGCCCACCATCGTCGCGACACCGACCAGCGCGCTGTAGACCCCTAGACGTGAGCCCTGGTTCTTAGCTCCCAGCGTATTGAAGATCATGGTGTTGGAGGAGGTGTAGTAGATGGCGTAAGCCAGGCCTCCCGCTATCGGGTAGAGCACGAGAGTCCCCCCTAGATAGGAGAGGCCGCGGGTGATGCCGACGAGGATGCCGATGCCCGCGTAGCAGGCCAGCCTCGCGAGGAGGCCCGCGACAGCGGCCTTCCTCAGGTCTCTCTTCTCCACGTAAGGCCCGGCGAAGTAGAAGGAGGCGGTCTGGACGAAGTTCGCAGTCATGACGAGGAGGAAGACCTCGCTCGCGCTCAACCCCGCAGCTCGAAGAGAGGGGATGAAGGAGGTGTTGAACAGCCCGCTGGCGACATAGAACACGAAGATCGAGAGGTAGAGGAGCGGGAGCTGTCTTGTCAGCGTGTTCCTCAGACCCCTGAAGACGGACTTGAAGTCCACCAGGTTCGGGAGCCTGAGGAAGATAAGCGGGATCGCTAGGAGCCTCTGCTGGAGGCTGCGCCTCTGAAGCACGATGAACTCCCTTTCGAAGGAGACCTCGGGCTCCCTTATCATCACCAACGAGAGGACAGCGGAGACCAACGACAGAGCTGAAAGAGGGAGGACGAGGAGCGAAATCGGCAGGAAGCTGGACCACCCGATTCCCAGAAGCAAGCCCAGGGTAGTCCCCACGCTCGAGACCATCGAGAACCTCGCGAAAGCGGACGCCCAACGCGACTTGCGCTGGGTCTCCATTATCAGGAGGTTGACAGGCGTCGCCGAGGCCGAGGAGACCAGCGAGAAGAGGGCGTAGATCAGCGCGACGCCGGATATGCCCTTGGCCAGCGGGAGGATGATGAGGTTGGCAGAGATGGCGACGCAGCTCAGCACGACTATCGTCCTCCTGCTCTGGAAGCGGTCGGTGACGTAGCCCCAGATTATCGCGGCGGGGATGCTGACTGCGCTGTAGAGGGTTATCGCCAGACCGACATCGATGACCGTGCCGTGAAGCTCGAGGATGTAGAGCTGGATGAGGGTGCTGACGGGACCGGTCGCGATGTCGACGGGCAGCTGCGAGTAGAACCAGCGCGTCCCTCTCGCTTCCTTCTTGGTGCCCCCTGAGGTCGTCATCTCAGAAGCACCACGCGAGGACCACGCCTGGGGTTGGGGTCCGTTTCCGGTTATACGTTACGAAGGGCACGCGCAAGACTATAACCGTCTCACGCGAGGCGCGAGCGATTGCGCCCGAGGGAGAAGAGCCCCGCTAGACATCCGGTCTTCGTCTTCGACTTTGGCGGCGTCGTCATCAAGTGGAGGAACAACGACCCGATCTTCGACTACATCGCCGAGAGATATGGGATACCGATCCCCGAGATGAGGCGCGCGTTCGAGCTCGCCCTCGCGAGGCTCGAGACGGGGGACGTCTCGACCCGCGATTTCTTGGAAGATGTGCTCGGCGAGTTCGGGAAGCGGCTGAGGAAAGGGGACTCGCCCGAGGAACTTTGGACGCTGCCATTCGAGCGGCTCGTGAAGTTCCGGGTGGGGACGGTCGCATTGGTGAGGTCGCTGAGGAGGAGGGGATACAGCGTCTACCTGTTCTCCAATACGTCCATGCCGCACGCCAGACTCTTGAGACGGAAAGGATGGGACAAGCTCTTCGACGGGTTCCTCGCCTCGTGCGAACTGCGCAGCATGAAACCGAGCGCCACGGCGTTCGGGAGGGCGCTTGACAGCTTCGGCGCGAAGCCCTCCGATGTCGTCTTCATCGACGACAAGGAGGCGAACGTCAAGGGCGCGAAGGACTTTGGGATTCGCCGGGCGTTCAGGTTCACCTCGGTCGAGCGGCTCAGGCGTGACATCGCCGCCGTCATGGGGTCGAGCCGCTAGCAAGCGGATCGCGCGCCCTTCTGGCGAAGGGCGCGCCTCTAGTAACCAGCCCTCTCGAGGGTTGACGAGAGCGCAGCCCCCATACTCCGGTAGCCCTCGACGTCTGGGTGAAGCCCGTCGGGGCTCGAGGCGAGGCGGTCAGGATCGCCCTGGTCGCGGACCGCGAGGTTCGTGTCGCAGAAGAGGCGGCCGCCGGCTTTTGACGCCATGAGGGCCCACCCGTTGACCTCGCGTATGGAGCTGGACTCCTTCTTGCCCGCGACGTTGTAGGGGAGTACGGTGGCAGCCACAGGGACGATGCCTCTGCGCTCCGCCAGTGCGTACATCGCCTCAAGGTTGCGCTTCACCCAGCCTGCGGTGCGTCCCTGGTATATGTCGTTCACCCCGGCCAAGACGATCACGACCGAGGGCTTCTCGGCCAGGGCGTCCCTTTCGAACCTGGAGAGGACCTGGTCCGAACGCTCGCCGTTTACCCCCCTGTTCAGGACCCTCCATTCCGGGTGGGCCTTCATCATCCAGTAGCAGTATTGGCTCTGCGGGTTCCCCCTGCCCGTGGGCGGCTCTTCGACGGGAGAGAGGAAGCCCGGGGTGCCCGCGGTAGTCGAGTCCCCCATCCCCACGATCGTGCGGTCTTTGGCCATCGGTTCGCCTCGGGGCTCCTTGGATATCTGTCCTTTCATCAGGGACCGCTCAACCCTCCAAGACGATAGCGAATAGGACCGCCCGGGATGGCGCCCATCATCCGCGGCAGAAGGGATTAATGCGAGGGAGACGCACGTGAAAGGCATTCGCCGTTGTCCAACACGGGAAACGTAGGTCGCGCGGGGATGTCGCGCGGAGTCAAGCCCAGACCTGAGGATCCCGACCGCCTCGCGTCTTGTGGACTGCCTCAGACCCTTTCTCAGTTTGAGACGATCCTGAGGATGACGGGCGAGGATTACGGGAAGGCGTAAGGTCTTGGGCGAGAGACCTGCTGATGGGGACACAGACCGCCCTTCCCTGGTTCGAAAACGCGCCTTGAGGAGGGCGGGACTGCCTCTGCTGCTCGCCACCGCCTTGGTGATCGTCCTGCTCGTTGTCGCCAGCGGCGCCGGCGCGCCGGTACCCCCCAGCACGGCGTCGTCGGTTATGGCGTCGGCTTCCTCGTCACAGACGCTCTCCTCCGCTCTGGAGGCTGGAAGCTACTCCGCGGGATGCAACTTTACCATCTCCCTCGCAGGAACGACCCCGGTTGCTCTCTCGTCTTCGGGGTCGGAGACCACGGCCTCCGCAGGTACTGACCCGGGGAAGTTCGTCAACTCTCTGCTCGCGTCGCACGAGACCATCTGCCTCGCCGCGGGGGACTACGCGCTGGGCTCCGAAATAGAGATCAGGGGCTTGAAGGGAGTGACCTTGAGCCTCGACCCCGGTGCGCTGGTGAGGACGTCCTCTAACACGAGCCTCCTGCTCGTTTACGCCAGTCCTGAGACCGTGGTGAGAGGCGGGGAGTGGATCGGCCCTGGCTACGGAAATCAATCCGCCATCAGGATAATGGCCGGCAGCAACTACACCGTCGTCGAGAGCGCCGACGTGAGCAAGGCAGGTTGGAACGGGATTCTCATCTACGACAACCTCGGCCCCAGTTTCAACGTCTCCATACTTGACAACTCTGTCCACAGCAACGGCCGGTACGGCATCCAGGAGTACTCCAACGCCACGACCCCGATGACGGGCACGCTCATCTCCGGGAACGTGGCCCTGGACAACCAGGTCGGGGGCATCTACACCAACGGGATAGCGGGCGTCAGCATAATCCGGAACGTAGTGCGGAACACGGTCGGGGATGGCCCCGGCGAGATCGGGATAGGGGTGACCAACGGGCACAACGACACCGTCACCTCGAATCAGGTAGACCACATGGGATGGTTTGGGATACAGGCGTACTACAACAATTACACCGTCATCTCTGACAACGTGTCGACGCTCAACGCGGGGGGCGAGGACCAGTCAGGGATCACCAACGACCACAGCTCCTTCGACACGATAGCTGGTAACGTGGTCGAGTCGAACGGCAGGTACGGAGTCTACGTCGAAAAGTCGTGGAACGTCACGGTGAGCGGAAACGTCGCGGACGGCAACAACGGCTACGGGATAGCGTTCTATCACGGCGTGATCCCCGCCATGGGGCGCAGCGCGATCCTCGGGAACTTCTGCAGCTTCAACGGCCTCGGCGGGATAATCCTGAACTCGGCGATCGACAACGTGATATCGATGAACCAATGCTACAACAACTCGGGCGACGGGATTCTCCTCTACAACGACCCCGGCCAGGAGGGCTCCACGGGGAACCTGATCTCCGCCAACTGGCTGGGGAACGAGGGGAGCTCTGCGCCGACGCAGACGTTCGGGATCAGCGAAGGGAACGACTCCTACAACAACACCCTGGTCTCAAACGTGATGGTCAACAACACGGTGGCGGCGACGTCCCTCATCGGACCCGACGCCGCGGTCCCACCGTGAGCTCGCGGTCGTCTTGACCTCCTCTCTCGACCTCAGACATCTTCGGGAAGCCCTGTGAGCCCGCAGCTCAGCCTCCAGAGTCGATCCTGCGCCTCTATGTCGCCGCTGAAGGGAGCTCTCATGGCCTTGCCGTCGTGGATGAGCGCACCGGTGGTGCTCTCGAACTCCGCAGAAGACGCGAGATGCACGAGCCCCCTGGAGGCGCGCTTCGGAGAGACGCCCATGAAGACGTTGAGCACGCTCGTGATGGCTCGGACCGCCGCAGGCGCCCCACGGACCAGCTTGGTGCGCACGATCCCAGGGTGGTATGCGTTCACCGTCACGCCCCTGCCCTCGAGTCTGCGCGCGAGGGCGTAGGTGAAGAGCAATTCGGCGGCCTTCGAGGCCCCGAAAGCCCCGATGGCCCCGAAAGCCCGCTCTCCCTGCAGGTCATCGAAGTCGGGCATGATGGATGAAGGAGCGGACACGTTGATCACGCGGGAGGGGCGGGCAGCCTCCAGCTTGGGGAGCAGGAGGCGGGTCAGGAGAAAGGGGCACAGGTAGTTCGTGGCGAACATCAGCTCGAGGCCATCCGGCGTCAGCCTCCGCTTGCTCAGGAAGACCGCGGCATCGTTCACTAGGAGGTCCAGCCGGGGATACTTGGCGCCGAACTCCGCCGCGAGCGCGCGGACGGACGCCGGCGAGGAGAGGTCGGCCGTCATCAGCTCGGCGGACCCGTTTCCGCCCTCGGTCACCACCCTGGCGCGCGCCGCCCTCCCGCGCGCCTCGTCGCGGCAGACCAGCACGACGACGGCGCCGATCTCCGAGAGCGCGATGGCCGTTGCCCTCCCGATGCCGGAGCTTGCGCCCGTCACCAGGCACACCTTGCCCTTCATGTCACCCGCGTCGAGCGTTTGGCCTCAACGGTGGCCGAAGAACCCCTTGATTATTTAGGTTCGGATGGTCAGCGACACAAGGCCTTCCTCGTCTCGCGCTACGATTCTCAGTTCTGGTAATCAAGTTCTTGACTTTAATATTCCTCTCGCGATCGACTCCCCATGACAGGCTCAGAGCTACGGCGGGGTCACGCTCCCGGGGACGGGCGATTTACCCACCGCGCCGATGGCTCTTTCGATCGTAGTCGTCATCGCCCGGCTGGCCTTCGTCTTACCCTGGGCCATCTACTGGTCGAGCGGCTATGGCCCGTTTCAGAGCATCATCGTGACCATGGTCTCCCATCTCGTAGACGGCCTGGTGGTCGGCCTGATGCGGACACCGTGGGTTCACATCTCCGGCGAGCGGCGATTACAGAATCTTCAAGCGCATCCGCAGGGAATCTCGTGAGCAGGCGAGCTTAGATTGGTGGGTGCCGAGCTCCGGGAATTCGTCGGGCTGATCGAGTCGAGGATGAGGTGCGTGTATGTTGCTGAGCGGCCTATAGACCTCACGAAGCTCGACGAGCCCAACACCATCTTCGTCCTTCAGCTCCCCGAGGGATTCTCCACGGCCGCGGGAAGCAGGGGAGGCGGCTTCGGCGAGAGGCGCATCCTCAGGGTCTACGAGTTTGTGTGCGGCCAGGGAGACTGCACGAAGGTCTGCGAGCGGGAAGGCCCGGAGATAACCGAGACGCTAGACCTTCCGTATCACGCCGCAGCCTTTCCGATCACGCTGCCGGACGGCAGGGAGAAGCTCGTCTCAGGTGTTGCCGACCCGGAGTTTGTCGCCGCATACCGGCGCGCTCTCACTTAGTCCCCGTCGCTGTCTTCGCGGTCCTTCTTCTCCGCGTAGTGGCGATTCTCGCCCGATGAGCTCGATGCCCACGGTTGGCTCGTCGCCGACCACCCACGCGTCGTGCCTCGGGGGCACCGAGGCCACGTCCTCCTCGCCGAAGCCGCGCCTGATTCCCCCGGCCTCGATCTTCCCATCTGCGTCAACGAGAGCACAGTATTCTATCATCTTGTCGGTTGCCAGGATCGTCTTGACCACCGATTCCGCGATGGGAGCTGCGACCATCTGCCCGTTTCGAGGCTCGGAGAGTTAAATGGGTTCCTTACCGATTTCAGTGGAGATTACCGGTTCGAGCCGCGCCCGGACGGACCTTTGACCACCACTTTGACCGCCTGGTAATGCGGATTGGTCACTAACGAAGGTCGGTGCGTTCTCTTCAGAGCTTCTTCTTGAGCTTGCTGCCCGCCCTCTTGACGTCGCGGGCTCCTCTTTCGACGGCGATCTCGACCTCCTTTCCAGCCTTCTTGACGTCCTTGCCCGCCTTCTTCAGGTCAGCCTCAACCCTTTGCCTTCTGTTGGTTCCCATCAGGCCGCAAGAGCTTCTTCACGAGGCATAAGGATTTCCGAGGGTTTTGAAAGTCCGGCCAGGTCGTGTCAAGCGCGGCCAGACTCGTCTCTGGATCCCGCGGGTCGGCCGTCAGGATCTGCCCACGATCTCTTCCGAGAGCCTTTGGGCGAGGATGGCGTTTTCCCCGGTCTCGTCGTGCCGGAGGTAGGCGTAACATTCGCGTAGGCCTCGGACCACCCCGACGATCTTCTTTGCCCATTGGTCGATGGCCTTCGAATCGTAGGAGTCCTTTCGAAGTCTGAAGTACGCAAACCCTCCCGTGACTCGGAACACCGGCTTCATCTCTTCGGTCTCCGCGATGCAGAGACCCGTCCCGTGTCTTTCCAACAGCCGGTACGTGGGCTCCTGGAGCCATGAGTCGTGCCTGAACTCGAAGACGCGGTTCTCGATGTCGGAGGTCTTCGAGAGGAAGTCATCGAGCAGGCCAAGGTCTTGCTTGAGGTAAGGAGGGAGCTGGAACAGGACAGCGCCGCGCCTCTGCTCCAAGAGGTCCAGCACCTTCGAGAGTCTTTCGGCCTCTTCGCGCGCGCCATTGCCCAGCTTCAGGACATGGGTGATCTGCTTGGATGCCTTGAACGAAAACCTGAACCCCTCCGCCGTCCTAGCGGACCAGCTCTTCACGGTCGCCTCCCTGGGCGTCGCGTAGAAGGAGCTGTTGACCTCGACGCTGTCCAGACGCTGAGAGTAATGGGCAAGGAACTCCTCGGTCTTCATTTCCTTGGGATAGAACATCCCCTTCCAGCTTGCGTAGCTGAAGCCGGAGACGCCGACAAACAAGTTCTTGGCCATGCTCTTTCAGTCCTCACACTCGTTTCGTCGAAGGAAGGCAAGCACGAGGTGTCGCAAGTGTCCCAATCCCAACACGAATGCCAACGCCTTTGGTGTCTCACCCGGCGCTGAACGTGATAGCGACGGAGATGCCGAACGGAGCGTACACGCCAACCGTGTAGCTGGCGGCCTTTAGGAACTTCGCAAGCGCCTCCAAGGCGGCCTTGATCTTCTGAACCCATCCTTGGAGCTTCGACACGATCTCTGGCGGGGATTGGAGCGCTCGTGAGGAGGTCTGCGCGCCTCCAGTAGGGGGCGCGGTCGTCAGCATGAGGGCGTTTATTCTCGAGGTGGTCAGAACGAGATCGGCCCAGATCCCATAGGCGCCGTCTTCGTTCTTGATCCTAAGGGCGGACGCGCGGATGCTATCCAGCTTGCTCTCGATTGCAGCGATTTCATCGTCGCCCGTCATGGCAAGACACGTCTTTCGAGACCGCGAAGCTCTATTTAGAACTTGGGCTTCGGCGGGCGGGCAGCAGGGCGGCGACGCTCCTCAAACGGGCGGGTCTCCTCGTCTAGCGCGTCGACAAAACTTCCATATCACCGGCTTCTGGCCAGCTCGTCTGCCTCCGTCTCGCTTCGGATCGAGGATAGAGGCGAGAGGTGCTCGTTCAGCCAGGCGTGGGCCAGCTCGTGGACAATCACCCCCGTAGCTGCCTCGTCCGAGAGCTGGTCGAGAAGTTCGCTGTAGAAGGTGATTGTCTGCACACCCTTGTCGGGCTTGCTTGCGCCCCTTGCGGGACGTGATCTGGCGCTGCGGTAGGTCGTGAGACCCACCGTTCCCTTGGTGGCCTTCCTCCTCGCCCGGATTTCGACGACCGACCGGAGCGGGGCGACCTCCGACGAGAAGCCGGGCGCGCCTTTTCTATGAGGGCCCGTAGCCTGCGACTCCCGGCACGATAATCTGCCCCGCCGAGCACACGACGCCAATCATCCACGAGCAACCACCAAGGTAAATGAGACCCTGCACCTTTCGCCGGTTTGGCAATCCTTGCTGAAGTCGCGCCCCTCCTGTCATAAGCCATTCGCAGCGAAGTCAAGAGGGTGTTGCTCGCTTCGGATGACCGTAGTTCCTCAGCTCTATGGCGGGGTTTCCGTGGCAGAACGAGTCTCCTGAAGACTACCAGAGCACCCATGTTCACACTTGCGTGGCGGCCTACGGATGCAGGCCTCGGCGCTGAAAGCGGGTGAAAGAGCAGGTCCGCGCGCGTTGCAGTGAGGGTGCGCCCCGATCTGCCCATTAAACGGTTTTAAGCACCAGACCTCGTTTGGGTCGCAGCCTGGCGAAGCTCGAATGCAAGAATGTATGAATCTAGAAGCGCCCAGCTGGATTGAGTGAAGCCCACGATTCTATCGACGCCCGTCAAGATTGAGCAGCGCCCATGGGGTTTCTTCTCCGTCTACCTTCAAGAAAATGTTCCCACGCCATCCTGGCAGGCAAGCTTCCTCCACGAACTCGAAGACGTGTATCATCCAAAAGGCGAGCTCCTGCAACACAACCCCGGCGAGCCGTTGACCGTGAAGATCATTCACGTCTATGCAAAGTCGCGGCTCAGCCTTCAATACCACCACAATCGCACCGAGGAGTGGTACTGCCTTTCCGGTCGATCTTACGCAATCCTCAAGAGCGGCGACGGCTTCGTTGAGGTTCCCCTAGAGAAGGACTCGCATGTGGTCGTCCCTCAGATGACGATTCATCGCCTAGGATGCAAGGAGGATAGCGCGGACATCCTCGAGGTCTCGAAAGGCCACTTCGACGAAGCCGACATCGTCAGGCTTGAGGACGACTATCGCGTGGTTTCGTAGTCGTCGCTCTTCCGTGCGCCCACGCGCCCATATGCCTGCGAGTGTGTGTCTCCCCAAGACTTCGCCCGAGGCCCAACCGTTATACCCACACAGCTCAAGCAAACCAGGATGAGCGAGGAGGTGTTCAAGGCCGATGTCGCCGACCCGCGCGGCCCGGAAGCTGCTGAGCTCATCAGCGCGCTTTCCGCCGAATTGGCGCGCAGATACGACTACATGGAGGACGGGTCGGGAGGGTTCAAACCGGAGGACGCTCTAGGCCCCAGAGGGGCGTTCGTCATCGGCCGCATCGGTGGGAGTCCCGTCGCATGCGGCGCAATCCGCCCCTTGGAAGGAGACGTCGCCGAGCTCAAGAGAGTCTTCGTCAAGGTTGATTTTCGGGGGAGAGGCTATTCGAAGGCCATCGTCAATGAGCTTGAGCGGCAAGCCCGGGTACGCGGATACAAGGTCGTGCGGCTGGAGACGGGCGTCCGTCAGCCCGAGGCGATCTCTCTCTATGAGAGCCTGGGGTATCATCGGATTCCGAACTACGGGGAGTACCGCCACAGCAGCCTGAGCGTCTGCTACGAGAAAGGATTGGTCTAGGCTGCTCACGCGCGAGTCCCCGTTCGAGAGGTCCCTGCGACCCGCTGGGCGTTGACTTCCTCGCCCTGTTCGCCGACCGCGCATCCGCAGCCAGCGTGGTGTGCCGCGGTAGAGCCCGTCCCCGAGCTTCTTGCCGTTCCTGGCCTCCGTTGCCTCGATGGGCAGGCCGTACTTTTTGCTGGATCTTGTCGCGATACCACTCTGGAATCACGTTGAAGGAGCAGAAGGGCATGACCCTCAGGCCGGGGGTGAGGTAGTGGATGTCGCAGCGCCGTAGCCTCTCCTCGTCCTGGTTGCGGACTCTATCTTTCATCGATAAGGTACATCAATTCCTCTGGCTCAAGATTGATGTCGGCAGAAATCTTTCGGAGGAGAGTGCGGTCGATTTCCTCGCGCGGATGGACTGGGACCACGGTAGTCCTTCCGTCCTTGTGCTTGAGGAAGACGTGCGAACTCTTCGTGTGCCTGGCAGAAAATCCGATTCTACTGAGGGCTTTGATTACGTCTCTTGCCTTCGCCGGATGGAGCTGCTTCCTCTTTCGATCGCTCAAACATGGACCTTCTTTACCACCACTAGCTCAGGTACTCTCGCATCGTTGCCCTTGACCTCGAGGTACACCTCGATTGCCTCCTTCACTCTCTTGTCGAGTTCCTTCAGAGTCTTGGCTTGGGTATGACAGCCAGGCAGCTCGACGACACTGGCTACATAGTAGCCATCCTCTCCTTTCTCGATAGCGACAGTGAAATCGTGCCCCTTTGCCTTCAAAGTCAATGGCAATTGACGCTGGCGGAGTAAATAAACGCACCCTAGTCGAAGGAACGCGGAGCTGGGGGCAGAAGAGGACTCTAGGTCCCAGGAATCGGCCGGATGAGGACTTTCTCCCCCTGCTCGCCTACCGCGCATCCGCGGCCCTCGCAATCTTCGGGCCGGTTTCGAGTGCTCTCACGGATCGTCCAAATTGTGCGCAGGCTTCGTTGTCCGCGCGATACTCTAGTCTGAGGAGGCGCTAGCTGACCTTTGCCTCTATTCGCTCAATCCTCGCCCTGATGTCTGCAATGTCTCTTGCTTGATTGAGGAGAGGGACAACCTCCTTCCTCAGTCCCCTTAGTTCACCAACTATCCCCTCCATTTCCTTCTCCATCCTAGAAATGCTCCTACTTTGCTCATGCAAGAGCAGTACTGTCAGGTCTTGAGAACTAAGCGTCTTCCTTGACGCGATTCTATCTACGCCTTTGGCGATGAGGTCCGAAATCAACCCTTCCGCTATCCCTGACATAACGATTCTCCACTAAAAGGTTGTCGGCCTACTAAAGCGCACACGTCTTCGGGGCGGCGAGGCAGCCTTGCGAGACGCTAGCGCTCAGGTTCCCGTGATCGGCTGGATGTGGACTTCCTCGCCCTGCTCTGACGGCGCAGGAGTACCATCTTCCAGAAACCGAGGTCCCTCCTGACTAGAATGTAATTCTTCAGTTTGACCTCATTCAACACTATAACCGGAAATCGAGCCATTTTTGCGGTTTCCTTGTTCAGGACCCTGAGATGTGGTTCCGGCGACCGCCTTACGCTGCCTAGAATGCCTTGGAATCGGAGATATTGAAAGTTCTTAATACCATGACTATGCCCGTTACAACGCGATATTATTGTCAAGGATGGAAGTCAAAAATCTGAATGAACCTGATGAGACGACGCACTTCGACAAGGGGAAACTTGAGCTGGTGCAAATAGGCGGAGCTAGGATCGCCCGAACTGTATTTCAGCCAGAGTGGCGATGGTCAACTTCAGTCCAACCAATCGCGAAGACGAAGAGATGCGAGGCCCCTCACTTCCAATACCACGTATCGGGTACCTTGCACATAGTCATGGACGACGGGACGGAGAAAGACGTGAAAGCAGGGGAGGTCTCGCTAGTGCTGCCAGGACACGACAAATGGGTTGTCGGCACTGAGCCAGTCGTTGCGGTAGACTTCCAGGGGATGGTCGATTACTCGAAGGAGCCGTCGGAGAAATTCGGCTGGAGATTCATACAGCTTCTCATCCACACGGCGGGCGGAAGAACTGAAGCCGTGGGGAAAGAGCTGCTGGAGCGCAAGGAGGTCACCTTCGTTGGGAGAACTATCGGACAGTATACGATCGACCTGAGAGTGGAGGTATTCGTCCAAAGCAGCGGAGAGCTCCTTAATCTGATCGAAGAAGTGAAAACAATCAGCGGAGTTACCGATGTGATTTGGAGTGAGATTGTGGAAGTCGTAGGCAGGAAGAACCCTCCCTATGAACTCAGCTCAGATCCCGCCGGCACCGCCTAATCTTTGCCGGGTTCGCCAACAGAAAGCAACTGAGAGGTACTGGGCGAAGGGCTCAACTCCCTTACGGCCCGAACTTGACCCTAACCTTGAGCCGGCGGACGGGTTGACTCTTTAGGTCCCAGTAATCGGCTGGATGTGGACATCCTCGGCCTGCTCGCCGACCGCGCAAGTCAGATGTAAACCGGTAACAATGCGCTCAAGAGGAGGCCAAGCACATACAATGCTCCGAACCTCCTGTTGTGGTTGAAGACGAAGCCTAGATACCAAATCGGCCACATGATGGCCCCCGGCGGCGCTTCCTTGGGTCTTGGCTCTGAAAGCGTGCTAAAGAGCTTGCTCGCGCGCGGTAGAGCAAAGAGGGATATCAGCGACCAAACAGGCAGGAATCTCGTTGCCACTAGGCCGACAACAGCCACGTAAGCGATAATCACCAAGGCCTTGAGCACTTTCTTTGTCGCCGCCTCGCCTAGGATCACTGGTACAGTCCTGATTCCTAGCTTTGTGTCATACTCGACCTTGTCTATGTGCTTGCCGAAGAGGACCGTCGTCACGCTGACTGCGTAGGGGATTGACGCAATGAGTACCCAGGCCGGAAGAATCCCCGAAAGAACGTAGAAAGTCCCGCCCACCATGAGCGGACCCCAGACAAGAAACACCGTGGGTTCGCCGAGCCCGATCCGCTTGAGAGGCATGGGCCCTCCTGCGTACAAGATCAGAAACAGCACTCCGAGGCCGGCGAAGACTAGGACGAGCGGTCCCCTGAGCTCCACGAAGTAGGCCGCGATGGAGACCATCCCGACTAGGTGAACCACCCCCAACGAGAAGAGCCCCTGCGGCGACATCATTCCCGATAGCGATGGATGCGGCATGTAGGCCGGCCTGAAGTAGTCCTTGCTGGAATCTATGCCATGCTTCGCGTCCCAGTAGTCGTTGAATAGGTTGCTCGCCGCGTGAGCGAACACCAAGCCCAGCAATACGAGAGCGAACGGGAGGAGGAAGCTTGGGCTGAAGCCCGCATGGAGGATGTATAGCAGCCCGCCGATTATCACCGAGTTGACGGTCATGACAAAGACGACCGAACGGGTTGCGATCAGCCAACGGCTCACGGCGTCGAGGCCTTCCACCGGATCGTCGTGCATTTTGTAGGTGCCGTTGAGGATGCTGTACCACCTATTCATCCTTCCCAAGGGGACTACCTCCT
>DATLRR010000008.1:0-7032 GCA_035534595.1 Nitrososphaerales archaeon | reverse complement strand
GGTGAAGGGGATCTTGTCGTCGATGACCCCGAGGAGGTTCCCGAACCGGTAGTCGGCGGCCTCCTGCCCCTTCGGCACCCTGTAGCAGATGAGCCTCTCGACCGAGTCCTTGCTTAGGAGCCTGACGGAGCTCCCGGCGAGGGGGGCGTAGGGCTTCCTCTCGAAGGCTATCGTGCCGTCCGCCGACGTCCTCATGACGTAGCCGATGGGGGCGGCGACTATCTCTATCCAGGTGCTCTTGGAGCCCTTCTTCCACTCGCCCTCGATGAGCTCCATGAACTCCTTGCGTATCGCGGCAGGCTGGGACCTGTCGAGGTTGGGCTGAGAGTAGTGCATGGGGAAGACGTCGGCAATCTCGTAGACCGAGAAGACGTCCCCGGCGCCGAGGGTCTGGACGTTGGGGATGGCGAGGAGCTGCCCGGTGGCCAGCTTCTTTACGACGTTGGGGTTGTAGTCGCACTCTATCACCGCCGTGCTGAAGGTGACCGTGGAGCTCCCATCGGCGGTGTGCCTCGTCGTCGAGACTATCTCCCTGAGCCTGCCGCTGAACTCCCCACCCAGGTCGTCGAAGACCGGCGTCTGCGGCGTCATCTCACTTGCCCCCCTTCCTCTTGGACTCGACCTGGGTCCGGTAGTCCCTGAACCTCTGCGAGAAGAGCACCTGCTGGTCGAGCTCGGACTTCGCCATCTCCACCTCCACGGCGCCGAGGTAGGCGTTCCTGCTCTGCTTCAGGACGAACTTCGCCTTCTTGTCGGCGAGGAAGAGCGGGTAGTTGTGGCCGAGGGCCTCGGGGACCACCTCCCCGGACATCTTGAAGAGGATCGACATCGCGAGGTTGGTCATCGCGGACTCCTCCCGCATGTTGAGAATCGGGGTGATCTTCTCGTCTATCTCGTTGTCCTTGTTGTGGACGACGAGGTCGCCCCAGTGGTCGAACCCCGCATACGCGGGCCTGTCGAACGTGAAGACGTGGGACCTCACGGTGGGGTCGTTCCTGCTGCTCCAGAGCTGCATGTAGGTCTTCACGAAGACCCTCTCCGGGTTGATCACGTTGCGGTAGGCACCCCGCGCCCTTGCCTCGCCCCGCGGGAGGCTGTCGTCGGCCACGGGCACCATGGTCCTGAAGGCGGCGTCGATGTCCACGGTGTGCCACGGGGTCTGGATGCTCGCGGCGTTCACGACGCTGTTCGTTTGCAGGAGCATCTTGTCGCTGTTGAAGTTGGGCAGAGCGTGCGCGAACTCCGCGGTCCTGGAGTCCCGCAGGAGCGGCACGACGGACTTCACGAGCTCCGCGGCGGCCGAATCCTTGGTTAGGCCTATGGGTAGGACGCCCTCCGACCAGGCCCTCCGCGTGAGCTCTAGGACGAATATCAGGACGAGGTAGTCGAGGTCCTCGGCGGTTATCCACCGCTCCGCGTGATCGGGGCCGGCCTTGATTCTCAGGGGGTGCTCGCTCTTGGGGTTGAAGACGTGGTCGGCCACCGCGAGCGCGGCGCTCACGACCCGCTCCCGGTAGTCCCTGACGCCGGTCTTTAGCTTGAACTTCCTGTCATCCCCGTCTCCGCCCTCCTCGAAGAGGTGGTAGGCCGAGTCTAGCTCCTGAAGGTCGTCACGCAGGACGGGGAGGTGGGACAGGTCGGAACCGTTCCTGTCGAGCATCTGCGCCAGGGTCATCTCCGCGCCGTCGAAGAGCGTGAGGATGGCCGCGAACTTCAGGAGCTGGCTCCGCGGGGAGGGTATCTTGAGCTCGGGGTTGGCCACGAGCAGCCTCGCGAGCTCGAGGTCGAAGTTCGTCACCCTTCCGGAGGGAGTCTCCATCCCCTCGAGCACCGAGAGGTGTTCTTGGACGAGGTCTCGGGTGCTCCAGACGAGGTGCGCCATGTCGCCGGCGAGCGGCCTGTCCAGGAGGACGACCTTGAACCGGTCGCCCGAGGTGACCGCCTTGAGCGCGATGTAGTACTCGGCCAGGTGCATCACCGCGTTGGGGAGGCGCTCCGACTCGACGTCGACCTCGGTACCTGACTCGGTCCTCTGCCCGAACACAGTGGCGGCGTCCTCCTCGGAGAGGGGGATCGACGCGGAGACGGCTGCCGAGGACTGGCTCATCGGGGACGGGTCGCCCACCTCGATGTCGTCATCCTCGAACCTTAACGTCCCGGAGTAGCCAAAAGCGCCAACGTAGAAGACGAGCAGGTCGAGGTGCTGGTCCACGGAGCAGGTGCCGTCGATCGCGATGTATCGCACCTCTTCCCTCCCGAAGAACTTCCTGCCCGTCGAGCTGGCGGACTTGAGGTCTACGCCGAACCTCATCAGCCTCTGGATGTCGGGCCCGGCAGAGGCCTTCAGCTCGTCGATCTTGCCCTTGAACGACTTGAGCAGAAACCGCGTGGAGCTCCTGACCTCCCGCATGGTCCTAGCCTCGAGCTCGGGGAGGTCGGTGGATCCGGAGGACAAGGCGCAGTTCGGGAAGAAACGAATCCGGTTTAAGCTTTGGTTCTCTTGGAAGTGGCCTTCTTCTTCTTTGTCGCCGTCTTCTTGGAGCGGAAGAGGAACTTGAGGAGGGGTTCGCTTATGCCCATGGCGTCCTTTGTGGAGATGATCCCCACTGGCGTCCCGTTCTTCTCGACCACGGGGAGATGCCTCACATTCTCCTTCATCATCCTCTCGACCGCCGTGAGGACGCTCTCGTTCGGAGTGGCCATGATAGACGTCTTTGACATTATCCCAGACACGGGGACCTGCCGGCCTACCAGCGACTTGGTCACTGCGAAGACGATGTCGCTCGCGGTGATTATGCCGGCCATCTTGCCTTCCTTGTCGACCACTATGACGCTTCCGATCCTCTTCTCCCACATCGTGGAGGCCGCCTGGTCTATGGTCGTCTCTTCGTTGACTACGATGGGGGGCGCCTCCATGAAGTCCCTCACCTTTGCGCTGAGATGGTCGGACGTCTTTGACAAGGGAGCGGCCGCGGATTCTGTCTCATATAATTGTTAGTGCCCGCAACGGGAGATGGCCGACCGCCGGTCAGGTGACGCGCTTCGCGACGTCCATCCTTCTGAAGTAGGCGAGCGCGATGAGCACCGCGGAGAGGAAGTAGACCGCTATCAGGAGGGCCGAGACGCCCACCGAGGGCTCGACGGGCGTCGCGGCGAACCTGAAGACGGTCTGGACTGAGCTCGGAAACCTCGGCTCGGCGAGGAGGAGCGGAAGGGAGTCTACCGGGGACGTCGGAAGGTAGAAGTTGGCGACCTTGTAGACGTCCGTCCCCGTCAGGGTGTAGAGCAGGTTGAGGAAGACGCCGACCACCTCGCTCGTGAAGAAGACGGAGGCGGAGAGTATGTAGGAGAGCGACGACCTTCTCATCAGCTCTCCGACCATGAAGGCGAAAGAGTAGAAGACCAGCGCCGCGAAGACCTGGGCTACGAGTATCATCGGCAGGATGCCCAGGTCCATCTGAGGGCCGAAGACGAAGGTCGCGGAGGTGATGCTCAGGATGACGTCCAGCAACACTATCCCCACGACGAGCGAGTAGCCCCCGAGGTACTTGCCGAAGAAGTACTCCTCCCTCGAGACGGGCTTTGAGAGGAGGACCTCCGCGGTCCCCTGCTCGTACTCCTCGGACATCGAGCCGGCGGCTATGAGGAGGGCGGTGAACTGGAGGAAGAACGCCTGTGGGAGGAAGACCCCGAGTATCCAGAGGTAGGGGCGAAGGGGCGGCGTGATCAGGGATGTGTGGGTCGCGGAAAGGGCGTAGTAGGGCGCTATCGCGATGAGGACGGTGAGCGCCACGAGCGCAAGGACCTTCTTACGCGCGACGGCGCGCCGTATCTCGTAGCGCGCGAAGGTGAGCACCCTGCTGGCCCTCACTGGGTCGACCCCCTCATGGCGCTGATGTATGCCTCGTCCAGCTCGCTCCTCGAGTGGCCCAATCCGACCAGCTTGCCTCCGGACTCCACGACCAGCCTCGAGATCTCAGCCCTTGGGTCTGAGTCCGTGTCCACCTCGACCAGGAGGCCCTCGGGCGTCGCGGTGACGCTCTTCACGCCGCTCAGGGAGGAGATCCGCCCGACGAGCGGGCTGCCTGGGCCCGCCAAGGCCGACGCGTCGGCGATCTCGACGAGGATGGACCTCGAGCTCAGCTGCTCGCGGATGAAGGCCTGGATCCCGCCTCTGAACAGGATCCTCCCGGAGTGGATCACGACGAGGCTGGTGCAGAGCGACTCGACCTCCGAGAGTATGTGGGAGGACATCACTATCGTCCCCCCGTCCTTGACGAAGTCCTTGAAGAGGGACCGGAACTGGACCACACCCGCGGGGTCTATCCCTATCATGGGCTCGTCGAGGATGAGGACCTTCGGGGTCCCCATGAGGGCCTGGGCGACGCTGAGCCTCTGGACCATCCCCTTGCTGAGCTTGGAGATCTTGTAGTCCCCGTACCGGATCAGGCCGACGTCCTCCAGCAGGACCGGGAGCTGGTCGTCCGTCTCCTTGCGGCCGAGCCCGAGCTCCTTCGCCGTGAGCTGGAGCAACTCGTTCGGCGTCAGGAAGGACTGGAGGTTCGGAAGCTCGGGCGAGTAGCCTACGTGCTCGAGGGCGCGGACATGGTCGTTGAGGGGGTCCCTCTGCATGAGCCTCACGATCCCGGAGGTCGGCTTGATCAGCCCGAGGAGCATCCTGATCGTCGTAGACTTGCCCGAGCCGTTGGGGCCAAGGAACCCCACTATCTCCCCTCTGCCGACCGAGAACGTGACCGGGCCGATCTCCTTGGGGCCGTAGTCCTTGACGGCCTGCTCGAAGCTGATTACTGCTTCTGATGTAGTCGCTCTCTCATCCACCGGAGGGTCGCTCGTGAGGTCGAGGCTGCTATGCGGGCTCGTCCGTCAATCTACCCAGTGGTCTGGGTTCGAGGGTCCGGCAGGGCTCTGCCTTCTCTTCATCCTTACCCCCAGCGAAAGCGCCACCGCGCCCACCGCCAGAGAGAGCCCGATGCCCGCAGAGGCCGCCTGCAGCGCGGGAGCCGCGGCTGCCGTGCTCAGCGTGAGCGACGTCGCCGTCAACGTGGCCGTGACGCTGGTGCCGTTCGCCTGGGCCGCGACAGAGTAGACCAGGTCCGACGCGAACGCCGAGACCGTGCCGGCGATGGTCTGCGACCCGTTGGCCGAGGAGACGTCCGCCGAGAACGCATAGTCGGTCAGGGTGTAGGCCTTGCCCTGGAAGGTCACCTGCGAGGTCCCCTGCTGGGAGATCTTCGCCGCGACCGTGTAAGACTTGCCGGAATAGCTGAAGTTCTGGTCAGAGATGGCGGGCAGATAGGGGAAGAGCGTCAAAGAGGAGTTGACCAGGTGGGAATAGGTGAAGTTGCTCTGGGTCCCCTCCACGGTGAGCAGTATGATAGATTCGCCAGGGCTCGAGCTCGGCGTGACGCTCTCGTTCACCGAGGCGGCTCGCGTCGTGCCATTGAAGGTCGCCTGGACGTTGTAGGCTGCGTAACCGGAAGAAGGGGAGGAGGAGCTCGCCGTGCTCGCCGCCTGAACGACGGGAACCACCGCCAGAAGCGATATGGTTGCCAGAAGCAGGCCCACACTGAGTTTCAAACTAGACGAACGCGTCGTCGCTCCTTGATAAGGGTTGTTGATGGACGCAAGGTCCGCGGGGGTCCGAGGTCTACCGGCTAGGAAGCCGTCTTGACGGATCGACCCTTCGTCGTCCCGCTCGCTGAGCCCGCGGAGAGGGTCGGCCTCAGGCGGGTGGCTACCACGACGACGGCCGCGATGACCGCGAAAAGGGTCAGGGCCAGGTAGGCCGCGGGGAACTCTGGGGTCGTCTTGGTAGAGGTGGAGCTCGAGGCGGCCTCCACGATGACCGTCCCCGACATCCACGAGTGGTAGGAGCAGTGATAGTCGTACGTCCCGGGGACGGTGAAGGTGAGCGAGTAGACGGCGCCAGGCGAGATGTTGCCCGACCCGGCTGACGGCATGCTTCCGCCCGAGGGCTGGGTCTTGGGGACAACCGTGTGCGAGGTGCCCTGCCCGTTCGTGTCGTTGTTGGTCCACATCACCGTGTTGTTCACGCCGATCACGACCGTTATCGCGTCGGGCGAGTAGCCGGGGGCTGCGCTTTGACCGCTTCCCGCCCCGCTCGGTATCGAGACCACGACCGTGGAGGGAGAGGATTGCGCGCTCGCGAGCGGCAAAGCCAACGTCAGTCCTGAGACAGAGAGAAGCACCAACATGCCAGCCGCGACCAAGGCCCTTCGAAGCATCATGCAGGGCAAGACGCGCTTCTTGCTCATTAATCTTTCTAGGTGCTCGCCCATCCTAACTCGCACCGACTTGCGGCGAGAGCGGGGAAGGGCTAATAGTGCGACGGCCGCACGTGAGCCGCAAGAGTTGAAGAAGAAAGCCCCCGTCACGCGCCGCGAAGCGCCAAAGCCGAGCGAGCAGGAGTTCGTCAGGGAGACGGTCTTGAAGGCGGCTGGAGTGCGCTTCGAGGTCGTCGCGCCTCATCCCGCTTTCCCTCTGGCGGTCGACCGCCTCGAGTGGTTCATGAGGTGCCGGAACCGGGAGGAGATCGAGAAGGCGCCCTACCTAAACGCCGCCTGGAAGGAGAAGGGGGTGGGGATCTGGCTCGAGTCCCTCGCCGTCGGTGACACGGTAGACTGGATCGAGATCGCGTACGGCGATGAGAAGGTGGGGGAGTCTCTCGACATCGACTACTCCCGTTTCGAGGACAAGGCGTTTCAGGAGGACTTCAAACAGAGGTTCCCCATCGTGTTGGAGAGGATAAGGGAGTACGAACAGGCCGCGGCGGACGTCTCGAAGAAGAGGAAGGTGCAGCTCCAGATCCGGCGCGCGGGCTCGAGGGGGATGCTCGTCTTCACGGTCGCCGCCCTCGTGCGGGGGCCGAAGCGCGCCACCCTGGCTTCCCTGGGCTCTGCCATCAGGAAGAACGTGTCCGCCCTGAAGGAAGCCTACCAGCAGATCGAGAAGCTCTACGACCCTCTTCTTTCTGCCGGTCCGGACTCCAAT
>DATLRR010000007.1:0-62915 GCA_035534595.1 Nitrososphaerales archaeon | reverse complement strand
GGAGGTCGTTCTGCCTCGCTTCTACTTCAAAGGCGAGTAGTCGGTCGGAGTGAGAGTCGTGCTCGTGATCTTGTCGACCAAAGGCCCATTCCTCTCGCTCTCAGCTTTCACCAGTTGCCATTCAGGGTCCTCCCTGAAGTCCCTCCACGCCCTGTCTAAGTGAGATTGGTCTGTGAAGGACAGTATGTAGCAAATTGCGACGCCCCTGCCGCCGAATTTCCCTTCCCAGAAACCCACGATGCCCATCCCGTGCTTCTCGAAGAGTCTCAATGAATGGTTGGTGAACCTCTCATGCAGAGCCGCCCTCTTGCCTTCCGCAATCTCGTAGACTCTCCACTCGTAGATCATGGACCGCGGAGGGTCGGGGCTATAGATAAGTCGACGGCCATGCGTCAGATCTCACTCCGACGAGCCTTACTCGCGGTCAAGACGAGGAGGCTCACCGTGATACCTGCGAGGACCGACCAATCGACGGGTCATCATGCCGGCGTCCATCGTCAGGCGCCCCGTGACGCTCTGGACGATCTCCGCCGCGTAGGTCGTCGGCGAAAGGTCCGCGAGGCATCGATGCGGGAGGGGAATCGACGTTATCGGGATAGTAGACCGGAGTTATGGTCGTGAACAGCAAGGTGAGCAGCCTCGAAAACGCGAAGCTCCGTTCCAAGCGCATCCCGACACGTGACCGACGAGTTCATGGACGATGGGGTTGGACTCGAATGGAGGCGGGCCCGACGGGGCGCGCCATCATCATGTACCGGACATTTTTTCAAAGACGACATTTCCGTTCGGCAGGACGCCGGCGAACCTCCACCCCTGGCCTATCAGGCCCTCGGTATCCTACGCCGTCGCCACCCTCTGCGTCAGGCCGTCTTCCCGCTGGGTCTCTCGACCAGTTCTAGGACTCGGCTCGGGGCGTCCGGCGCGAGGTGCGGCCCCCTTTCTTCGCCTTCGCATAGTCAGACTCCATGGTCTTCGCAAGCTTCCTTCAGAGCCTCGCGTCACCCTCCCTCTCCTCGGCAGCCATCTCAGAGACCTGCTCGGACGAGAGGTCCTTCTCGCTCGGGTAGAGGAGAAGCCCCGTGAACTCGAGCCTCGAGCCTCCTGTCCCTTCGGGAAAGAACTCATACCAGAACTGGGAGTGGATGGTCGGGCCCGCGATGTGGGTGTTCGAGAACGAGCGCCTCTCAGGATTGACCCTCACCAGCCGCGTCTTCTCGACCACTCCCTCGTCTGTCTTCCTGGCGTCCTCCAGGATGAACGCGTCCTCCGAGAGCTTCTTCACCTTCCGTCTGCCTTCCCACCCCATGAGAGTGAAGTCGTCTGGGTCGTAGTCGATGGACCACCTGAATGCATCCTCCACCGGGACCGAGAACCTCTGACTGAACGAATAGCGCACTGGGACGAGCACCATATCGACCGTCCTCTGAGCTCCTTGCTCTAATAACTGTTATAGGCTCCGTCCTTCTTCGACGCTGTCGTTTCCGCGCCAATTCTAGTGTGGCACTCTCCTATCGCAGCAGGAGATGTTGCGGCTGAGGTAGTGCACAGATACGAGGAGCAGGATGACTGATAGAGCGTAGAAGTATTGGGAGTTGAACTCGAAGAATGCCTGGAGACGCAGGGATATCTCGTAGAGAACCGGCGTCGAGACGCCGGTCATCGCGATCAGGCTCGGTATCAGCGGGATGCAGCAGATGGCGTTCACCAGGCTCGCCAGGACGGAGCCGACAGTGAGGCTCTTGGCTGAGGACGCGCGTATCCTGCAGGCGTAGACGTTCAGGGTCGCGGCCAGGCTTATTCAAATTCCTTCACGGTGCGGAGGTCTTCAGCTGCGGGAACGGAGAATGTCCATCGTCAAGGAAACGCCTTCTGCCTATACCCACCCACTGACCCAGTCCCTCATCTGAAGCTTGTCCACCTCGGTGAACGGGAGGTTCAGGTAGTGCGTGAGGGAGGTCATCTCGGAATGCCCCTGGCTCAGGAAGACCTCGAGGACCCTCTCGGGATATGAGAAGACCATCCAGCTCTCCCAGCTCTTGCGCGTCGTCTTCGGCGACAGGCCTTCCGGGCTCAGCCCTGCCCGTCTCGCCCATCTCTCCAGATCCTCAGTCCACGCCCCGTACGTCGGCAGCGGGCTCACCTTGAAGAAGTACGGCAGCACCGTCATCCCCCTGCCCGACAGCTTGATCCAGCGCTCCTTCTGCTTCCTCTTGGCCTTCTTCTGGGCATACTCGGGAAGGTGGATGAACTTCGTGTCGAGCCAGTCGGGATTCGTCTGCAGCCGCTGGGCCTCGACGTATCTCAGCCCCGTGAGGAGCAGGACGTCGAGCCTCGTCTGGTTCTCGAGCGTCCTCGCCCCTTCGCGGAGGAGCTCGTACTCGCCCGGCCTGAGGATCCTTACCCCGCCCTTCAATCCCACTTGCCTGCTGGTAAGCAGCCACCGTCAGCCAGCCGGCAGCCTGACGATCGCCTCTCCCGATGGGAGGGTCGACAGGTACTCCCACCCCTCCTCGATGAACCTCTTCACCTCGCCCATCTGGACCACCTTCTGCCTGTTCCCGTTCAGGCCGAGCTTCCGCATGCTCTTCTGGTCGAGGAGCTCCTGCAGCCTGGACTCCTCGATCGCGCTGAGGTCCCCCAGCGCCTCGATCTCCTCGTCCGTCCAGTTCGACATCTTGAGGAACCGCCTGTTGAATATCGCGAGGGTCTCGTCCTTGCTGATGAGGTTCCTCTCGGGGAAGAACTGGAGCATCCGGTACTCCTCCCTGAGCTTGTTCGCCACCTCCCTGCTGAAGCTTATCGTCGAGCCCTCCACGCTGATGCCCGAGCCGTAGTACGGGTCCTGCGACCCCGGCAGGATGTGGCCCATAAGGAACTCCTGGTCCTTCTCCCCCATCATCGTGCCGTCCGGCCTCCTCCTCTTCACCCCCTCCTCGAACGACTTTCGCAGCGCGTGGGGGTGGATCTGCTTCCACTCCTTGATGCCCGCGTTCTGCGCCGCCTTCTTCATCACCCTGCCCAGGTCCACGTCGCCCAGGGGCTTGACCCGGCTCCTGTAGCGGGCGAGGTGCGAGGCCCCCGCCCCCGGGGGGAAGAGGACCTCCTCGTCCCCTATCGGGCCGAACCGCCTCTCCCTGTCCCTGAGGTACGCCCTCAGCGCCTCGGTGGAGAGGGGGTCGAAGAACGTGAAGTAGGGTATGTTGTTCTTGCACGCCCTGTCGATCACCCTCTTCATCTCCGGGTAGACGGGGACGAGGACCGTGTCGTTGCCCAGGTCCTCCTTCACGTCCTTGTACCTCAGGGCCCTGAAGGTGCTGTCCCTCAGGCCGGAGGTGTAGACGCACAGGATCACGGCGCGGTCCCTCACCGACAGGGCGGCGTCCGCCATCCTGAGCACCTCCTCCGAGCTCGGGATGTGCTCCGGGACCTTCCGGTACCTGGCCGGGACTGAGTAGACCTCGATGTCGAGCGCCCTCTCCCCCTTGAAGCCGTTCTTCCTGAAGTGGAGGAGAAGGTAGCTCCTCCTCGTCTTCACGGTCTTCCTGCTGAGCCCCCTGGCGAGCGACTGGTCGAGGTAGGAGTGGACGAGCTCTTCTATCTCAACCTTGGGGAGGGCGACCAGCTGGGCAGGGTCCTTCCCCGCGAACCTGCAGAACTGTGCCAGGATGGCGACGTAGAGCTCCACGCTGGAGTAGCTGGGCGCCCCGTAGCCCATCGCCTTGCGCTGGAGGTGCCTGAGGACGTTCCCCACGCTGAAATACCCGCTCGTCCAGCCCTTGACCTTGAGCTCCTCGGAGTTGTTCGCGGTTCTGGGCATGGCAACCTACTCATGACAAGTGCCCGACAGAATAAAAAGGCCAAGGCACAGCTTCACGGCGGTGAACAAGTGCCGAAGTACATCTTTGTGACTGGAGGGGTGATGTCGGGCCTCGGCAAGGGGATCACCACCTCATCTCTCGCTAAGATCCTCCAGCGCTCAGGTCTCACCGTCACCTGCATGAAGGTCGACCCCTACATCAACTTCGACGCTGGGACGATGAACCCCATCGCCCACGGCGAGGTCTTCGTCACGGACGATGGTGGCGAGTGCGACATGGACTTGGGGAACTACGAGAGGTTCCTCAACAAGGACCTAAGCAAGGAGGACAACATCACCACGGGGCAGGTCTACAACGCTGTCATAGAGGACGAGCGCAAGGGGAAGTACCTCGGAAAGTGCGTACAGATCATCCCGCACGTCACCGACGAGATAAAGAGGCGGATCAGACAGCGCACGACGAAGAGCGGCTCGAGCGTCGCAGTCATAGAGTGCGGCGGGACGGTGGGGGATATCGAGAGCCTCCCCTTCCTAGAGGCGTTCAGGCAGATGAGACTCGAAGACGGGATGGAGAGCACGCTCTTCGTCCACGTGACCCTCGCCCCCGAGATGGGCGCAGTCGGCGAGATGAAGACCAAGCCCACCCAGCACAGCGTCCAGGAGCTGAGGCGCATCGGCATCCAGCCCGACCTCATAGTCGTCCGCGGGACGAGGACCCTCCCTGCCGAGGCCAAGGAGAAGCTAGCGCTGTTCACGAGCGTCCCGGTCAACAGCGTGATTTCGAACCCGGACGTCGACTCGATCTACCAAGTCCCGGAGACGCTCTACCGCGAGGGTGTGCTGAAGCCGCTGATGAGCCACCTGCAGATCAAGGGAAAGAGGACAGACCTCTACGAATGGAACGAGGTCGCGTCGAGGTTCGCGAAGCAGAAGAACTCGGTCACAATCGCGATGGTGGGCAAGTACGTGACCCTCATGGACAGCTACGTGAGCGTCAACCTCGCCCTGAAGCACGCCGCGGCGGCGAACGGCGTCGGCGTCGACATCAAGTGGGTGGAGTCGGAGGACTTCGAGGGGACGAGTCGGGTCGACAAGGCGCGCGAAACCCTCGACGGGGCGGACGCGATCGTGCTTCCCCAGGGATACGGGAAGAGGGGGACGGAGGGCAAGATCTGGACCGCCGACTACGCCAGGAGGGAGAAGAAGCCGCTTCTGGGCCTCTGCTTCGGCTTCCAGCTCTCTATCGTCTCCTTCGCTAGGAACGTCCTCGGGCTGAAGACGGCCAACTCCACTGAGCTCGACCCGCAGACCCCCGACCCCGTGATAGGCCTCCTCCCCGAGCAGAAGGGGATCTCTAACATGGGCGGGACCATGCGGCTCGGCGGGCACGACATCTCGGTCCAGAAACCCAGCAAGGCCTTCGAGATATACCAGAGCAAGACGGTCAGGGGAAGGCACAGGCACAGGTTCGAGCTGAACCAGTCTTACATGCAGAGACTGGAGGAAGCCGGCATGCACTTCTCAGCCTTCAGTGACGGCGGGAGGCGCGCCGAGATACTTGAGCTGAAGGACCACCCGTTCTTCATGGGGACGCAATACCATCCCGAGTACTGCAGCAGGCCGGAGTATCCGGAGCCGATGTTCCTCGCCCTCCTCAAGGCGGCGATGGAGGAGCGTAGGGCCAAGGGGAAGAAGCTCCAGGTCGCCGCGCGCTCAGCCTAAGGAAGTGTACACCCTAGCCAGCTCGAGCGACCGCCGCACGACCTTTGCCGCGTCCTCGGCGAAGAGATAGAGGCTGGGCTCTACCCCCTCCCCGCCGAGGTCGACGACCGCCTCGAACTCGACTGCGCCGCCGGGAGCCGAGAGCCGCGCGCGAAGGGCGCCCAGCACCTTGTCCCGGGAGCCCGCGGGGTAGTCGCGCCCCATGGTGAGGTGCTTGACCCCCAGCTCGAGGAGGACCTTCGACATCCTCTCGTCGTACCTGAGGTTCATCGCCGCGCGGAGTTCGGGACGCTTCCTCTCGACCTCGAGCAGGATCGCGGCCAGGTGAGTCGAGGCCCCGTATTCGGGTCGCATGAAGGAGCGCGCCTGGCCCCTTACCCTCACGATCCTGCCCGGGATGGCGACGATGCCCTCCACCGACTTGGCCCCTTCAGGGGAGTAGGCCACGTTGACCGATATCTCAGGCATCACCCTCACGAAGAGCGACGAGCCCTCTATCGACCTTAGCGCGCTCTCGACGTGCTCGACCGCCCCCTCCGCGTGGCCCCTCTCGGGCCCGAAGACCTTCACGCAGACCTCGCAGGTGGCGAGGAAGGGGTGCTCGCTCCGGTGGAGGGCGCACGCGTCGCCGCCGCCGATGAGCCTGTTCCAGATCGAGTAGAGGGTCGCCACCGCGTACACGGGGTTGTTCTTCAGGTCCTCCGCGAGGAGCGCCGCGTAGGTCTCGGCCTCCTCGGCGGTCACGCCCAGCCCGGACAGGGTCGCGGTCTGCTTCGCGGACGGAGTCGAGAGGTAGGAGCTCACCGAGGCCTGCGTCAACCCCAGAAGGCTCGCGATCTTGCCCTGGGAGAGCCCGTCCTCCTTCAGCCTCTTCGCGACCAGGGCGCGCATCGACGGGAGGAAGGAGTCGACCATAATCTCGCACGGTGGGTGCATGCTATAAGTCACTTATGAGGTCATTTATAAGAATCCCGCAGAGGGCCGACACAGTAATCGCGCTTGGGGACGTATGCCGAATCGGCCTTTCACGAGGACGCATCTGCCAGGACGACCCCGATGAGGAGCAGAAGGCTCGCGTTCATCGCGGTCTTCTCCGCGGTCATCGCTGTCTGCACGATAGTCTCCATTCCACTTCCAAAGCCCGTCTTCGAGATCACGCTCGCTCCCGCGGTCTACTTCGCGCTCGCCGCCCTCACGGACAAGTGGGACGCCTTCTCCGCGACTGCGATAGGAGGCTTCGTCGGCGAGCTCTTCAACATCACGACGAGGGGAGGCTTGCCGATCTACCCGTTCGGGATGGTCTGGGCCAGGGCTCCCGAGGTCTTGATAATCGCGTGGGCCGCGAACAAGGGAAACAGGGCTCTCGCTCTCGCGATGGCGGCCGCCACCGTCTACGAGACATTCGCGTTCCTCGTCCCCGACTGGCTCTTCTATTCGTTCGGGCTCTTCGGGTACGGAAGCCCGACTACTCTCTATGCCGGGCTCATCTTGGCGGTTCCCGACCTTGCGACCTTCGCTGACCTCGCGTTCATCCCCATCGCGTTCGCGATAATCGCGGGCGCGGGCCCCACTTTTAGGCGGCTCGGCTACCGCGGTTGACCGCCAAGGTGCAGCAAAGGGGACGACAGGGGAAGGTCCCTCGCGAGTTCCTCGAGAGCGTGGTCTTCGCGAACTTGGGAGCGAAGAGGAGCTCGCTGCTGGTGAAGCCCGGGCACGGGCTGGACAACGCCGTCATCTCGCTTGGAGGGAAGAAGGTGCTACTCGTCACGAGCGACCCGCTCTCCGTCATCCCCTCGATAGGGATGAAGCGGTCGGCATGGCTCAGCGTGCACCTGCTCGCCTCCGACCTCACGACAAGTGGGGTCAGCCCCCAGTTCGCCATGCTCGACCTGAACCTTCCCCCCGAGATGGGTCTCCGCGCGGTGGGCGCCTACCTCAAGGCGGTTGGCGACGAGTGCAGGAAGCTCGGGATTGCCATAGCAGGGGGGCACACTGGGAGGTATCCGGGCTCAGGCTACACGGTGGTCGGCGGAGGCACGATGTTCAGCGTGGCGGAGAAGGACGCTTACGTTACACCCGCGATGGCTAGGCCGGGGGACCTCGTGCTCATCACGAAGGGTGCGGCGATTGGCGCGACAGCGGTCCTCGCGCACTCCTTCCCCGAGACGGTCGAGGCGAAGGAGGGGGCGACCCTGCTGGGCAGGGCGAGATCCCGCCTTCGCGACTGCTCCACAGTGAGGGAGGCCCAGGCCGCCGCCGCCGTGGGATTGCGAGAGAAGGTGACCTCCATGCACGACGCCACCGAAGGAGGCGTGCTCGGGGGCCTCTTCGAGCTCTCGTCGGCCTGCGGGCTCCCCGTCATCGTGAGGAGGGAGGCGATACACGTCCCTGAGGAAGTGGCCGGCGTCTGCGGGGTGTTTGGACTCGACCCGCTGACGACGCTGAGCGAAGGCACGCTCATAATCACTTGCACCCCGGGAGCGGTCGAGAGTCTCAGGGCGGCGCTAGTAAAGGCGCAGGTCGAGAGCTACGAGATAGGGTGCGTCGGCCAGCGGAGCCAAGGGAGCGGCCTTTGGCTCTCTTCGGGAGGCGAGAAGCCCGTTGCCCACACCCCCGAGCTAGACGGCTACTGGGAGGCCTACTCCGGCGCGGTAGGTCGAGGGCAGAAATAGACACGGGAGTCGTGTCGCACGATCTTGGAAGAAGGCCGCGGCTGGCGAGGTCGACCGACTATTAGCTGCCGCCGGCGGCGGCTCCCTTGCCTCTCTTGCGCCGGTGGGCCTTCTCGTGAAGTTCCTCGGCAGCGTCGACCTCATCCTCCTCCTCGTCCTCTGTGGCTTGACTTGCGAACGATTTGGACCTCGCCTTCACCTGCTTCGTGAGCCAATCCTCGTAGATGTCAGGCACCGCCTGGGTGGCGTCAACCTTTTCGATCACTTCGCCCCTTTTTTGCGGCATCGATTCCCTGCGCCCGCCCCCATATATCATCCTTTGCGAAAGGCGGGCTTCGGCAGCCAAGCGTGCTGAAAGGTTCAAGAAGCGCGGACGGGGCCTGACCCTCCAACAGGCGAATCGACCTCTGTCCGCAACCGACATAGCAGCCTCCCTCATCATGCAGCTGAAGCCCGAGGAATGGCAGGCGCTGAGGGCTCTAGAGAAGTGCACCCTCGGGAAGGCGACCACCTCCGCGGAGTCGATAGCGAAGGTGTCCGGCCAGCCCCTAGACCGTGTCAACTTCGGCCTCAACGAGCTAAACAAGAGGAAGCTTGTCGGGACTTCGGGCAGGACGTTCGAGATCTACGTCCCCGCCGTCGACCTCCTGGCGCTCAAGTTCTACGCCGACAAGGACTACGCCAACGCCCTCGGGAAGCTGATCGCGAAGGGGAAGGAGTCAGACGTCTACGAGGTGCTCTCGGGGAAGGGCGAGCTCTACGCGCTGAAGCTCTTCAGGCTGGGGAGGACGAGCTTCCGCGACGTCACCCGCAAGAGGCACGCCTCGTCCAAGCAGCTCAACACCTGGCTCGACGTGAACTACGAGGCAGCCCACAGGGAGTTCCACGCGCTCGCGAGGCTCGCGGAGGTCACGAAGAACGTCCCCGTCGCCGTGGCCACAAACCGGCACACCGTGCTCCTCAGAGAGCTCCCAGGGGTCAGGCTCACGAACCGACCCGAGCTAGTCGACGAGAGGAAGGTGTTCAGGCAGATAATGGACACGGTGCGCGAAGCCTACACTCAGGCGAGGATGATCAACGGTGACCTGAGCGAGTACAACATCCTGACCGACGGGGCGACCGTCTGGCTCATCGACTGGCCCCAGTGGGTAGGGACTGACCACCCCAACGCGAAGGAGCTGATGAGGCGCGACATCGGCGCGGTCGAGAAGTTCTTCGAGAGGAGCTACGGGCTCGCGGGGGACGTGGATGCCCTGGTAGGCTACGTGACGGGCAGCGGTCGCTTCCCCGCTGTCAGAAGAGTATGACGCGCTTCTCTAGAATCAGGTTCGTTATGTTGCGGATGTCCCGGAGCTGGTCGTCTAATATCCCTTCGACCTCCGCCCGCACGTTCGACATCTTGGTCCCCTTCTCGAGGACTATCGCCGCGCTCGCTATCTGTGGCTGGTCGATGGGGCTCCCTATCCTGCTGAGTATCCTGACGTAGCACTCCCTCACGCCCTTGACTTCTTCGGCTATCTGCTGCGCGGCGTGCACCGCGACGGCGTTGTAGAGCTTGCCAGTATGGTTGACCGGGTTCTTCCCCGCGGTCGCCTCCATGGAGTACTGGCGCATCGGCGAGATGAGGCCGTTGACCCTGTTCCCCCGCCCCGTGTTCCCGTCGTCTCCCTGCTCCGCCGACGTCCCCGTGACCGTGAGGTAGTAGCTCCCCCTCTTCGGGTCGTCGCCCTGGTTGAGCCTGACGTTGACGTCGAGCGGGGACTTTGACACGAGGTCGTCAACCTCTTCCCTGACGTCCTTGATTATGCTGGCGTACTCGCTCGCGTCCTTGATCTGGCCGCTCACCATCGCCGCGGCGACAGTGGTGTTGAGCTTCTTGCCCACCCTCATCCCCATGACCTTGACGTCCTCTCCCACAGCGGGGTACTTCTTCTTGAACTTCGAGGAGTTGAGCAGCTGCTCGACGGAGAAGACGACCTTCTCCGTCTCTGAGAGCGGCGCGAACCCCACACCCACGGAGGTGTCGTTGGCGACGGGCATCGCCTGTTTCCTGAGGAAGACGGCGACGAGGTCAGGAGAGCCGGCCCTTATCATCGTCTCGACGCGGGTGTGCTTCTTCGGGTCGAGGAAGCGCATCGTCCCACGGATGTAGTTCGCGACAGCCTCCTTCGCGATGGTCTCGACCGGCACCTCCTCGGTCTTGTTCCCGATCGGGACGACGTCGGTCGCCCTCCCCGCCACGAGGATGTAGATGGGGTCGATGACCCTTCCCCCTCCGAAGACCGCGTGCGACTTGCCGCCCACGAGCAGCCCCTTGTCGACGTTGTGGTGGAAGATGACGTCGAAGTTGTCGAGATAATACTTTGAGAGTGCTATTGAGACCGCCTCGCACGCCCCGTCGATCATGCTGTCGGGGTGCCCTATCCCCTTCCTCTCGACGATCTCCACCTCAAGGTCGGAGACGCAGTCGGGTAGCTGTTCGGAGTGGATTGACCTGTTCAACTACGAGCCACCTTCGAGCGCGGCGATCAAGCTACTAATCTCACAGAGAGTTATCGAGCTTCACGTAGAGGACGTTGTCCCCCCTCACTATCACCCTGCCGTAGTTCGCCGAGAGCCTGCCGCCCTCGAACTCCTCGGCGTCCTCGAGTATCACGTTCATGAACGCGTCCACGTTGGAGACCCTTCCTCTGTATTCAACGTCGGTCTTGAGCCGTATGGTCGCTTTCTTGCTTATTGCTTTCTGTAGGACGGCGAGGGGTCGCTTTGGCGTCTGTTGAGAACCGTTCACTTTGGAGCTTTCCGACCGACCTTTCGGCGTGAATAAAAACGTATCCGTGTCGAAGCGGCCTGGGGGCGAGCGCGGGTTTTGAAAGAGCGAAGGCCCGCGCGCAGCGTCGGTCTGGAGGTATGTCGAGAGGAGGCCGGGCGTCGTCAGGATGTCACGCACCAGATACCTGTGGCAGGGCAGACCGGCCTTCTCGTAGCAGAGCAACGTGACGTCCTGAACATCGCTCAACGCCGCAAGGGCTACGAGCGCCTCGAGGCTCTCAGGGCTCGCCCTTAGCTCCCCGATGAAGGATTCCTTGAACTCGTCCCAACTCTTCTTCCCGCCTCTGTAGCTGGAGAGCAGCTCGCGGCTCGGGGACAGAGGCTTGACCCACCGGTCGAAGCGGTCTCTCTTCACGCCGCGGGGATAATACCTCGTGATGAGCATCCTGACCCCGTCTGCCGGCTCCGCGGGCTCGTAGATGCTCTTCGTCGTCACCGGCAACCTCGCTCTCCCCTCCCCCATGGGAGAAGCGCGGGTGGACGGATATGCTTAGAGCCGGCAAGGGAGCCCGCCTATGGACGTGGCTTCGCATTGGATGGCATCCCGTCCTCCGTCGTTCTCAAGTCTGGTAATCGTGTATGCCGCTAAATAATGGGGGAGACGGTGGGCCGATGATAAGGGCTTGGACTCGCGAACCAGGGAAAGCGCAATTATCGTGGGGCTTATAGTGGCTGCCGTCGCGCTGAGCGGCCTGCTCGGCTTCTACGCCTCCACGATCGCTAACTCGGTCACGACTAACAATCAACCTCAGGCTCAGGTGGTCAACATGGACGTCATCCCCGACTACGGGGGCGCGGGGTATGACGCGTTCGTCCTCGCGGCAAATGCTGGGAGCGGTGTGGTTCCCACCCCAGCGACAAACACCACGGCGCCCGGCCCGAACGACAACAACGTCACCGTCAAGGCCGGCACGACAGTAGATTTCGTACTCACCACGATAGACACTGCGATCCTCCAGAACTTCTCCGACCAGGTCACCACTCCCTTCACCGTGTACAACGACACGGCGAGCGGCGTGGTCGCTACCCAATACGGCCAAGGCCAGTCGATCTCCAACATGCCGATAGGACACACGTTCACCATCACGGAGTTGGGAGTCAACATCCCCATCCCCGCGACCACGGTCGTACACTTCGCCGTGACCTTCTCGAAACCCGGGGTCTACATGTACATGTGCGACACGCCCTGCGGTCCCGGGATGGGGCTCAACGGCTACATGCAAGGGTACGTCGTCGTGACCTGAGCCTCGAGCGACCTAACGGCCAGGCTCGTGCGCAAGCGAAGCTTCATTCAGCCTAGAAGGGCGGCGAATCGACGGACGGGCAGCTCCGCATGGGCTATATGCAACGGCTCCGAGCGGCCCTGCCTCCCATCTTGAGACCAATGCGATTGGTTTCGGTCAATGTCAGCACTCCCCGAGAGATAGGCACGTCGAGAGGCAAGCCGGTCCTCTCGGCCATCCTCAAGGAGCCCATGGAAGGCCCGGTCTCCGTGAGGTGGGGAAATATGGAGGGAGACAGGCAGGCAGACCCCGCGGTCCACGGCGGCGAAAGGAAGGCGGTGTACGCGTACCCCTCGGAGCACTACGAATACTGGAGGAAGAGGTTCCCCGAGATGGACATCCCCTGGGGCTCCCTCGGTGAGAACCTCACCACGGAGGGGTTGCTGGAGGACGTAGTGCACTCGGGGGACGTCTTTGCGATTGGGTCCGCCCAGCTCGCCGCGACCCAGCCGCGCCTCCCGTGCTTCAAGCTGGGCATCAGGTTCGGCACCGCCTCGATCATCAGGACGTTCCTAGAGTCGGAACGGACGGGGTTTTACCTTCAAGTCCTGAGGGAGGGCCAGATCCAGGCGGGCGACGAAATCCGGCAGGTCAGCGCCAGCCCGGGCTCGGAGACGATCACCCAGATGGTCAGGGCGGTAAAGAAGCGGGCCTGACTCGCCCTCATCGAAGATGGGGAATGAAAGCTATTATCGTCCCCAGGGGACTTGACTTTGGTTCTCTTGGAGGAAAATGACGCGTCCAGGAATGGGCTGAGGTCATTCACATTCGCCGAGGCGCTAGAGGTCGCAGAGAGCCTGGGGAAGCTCCCCACAGGCTCCGCAGCCCTCGACGGGCTGCTGGGCGGGGGATACGAGGAGGGAAAGATCACGGAGGTCTTCGGGGCGAGCAACTCGGGCAAGACGCAGCTGGCCATCCAGGCGACCGTGATGGCCGCCGCGCGCGGGTGGAGGTCGGTCTACGTCGACTCGGAGTCAACCTTCAGGCCCGAAAGGGTCGTGCAGATGGCTGAGTCGAGGGGAATCGAGGCGAAGGCCGCGCTCGAGATGGTATACTGCCTGAGAGCCCGCGACGTCGACGCGCAGTCCCGCGTATTGGGGAGGATGGCGGACGACCCGCGGGTCGCATCAGCGAAGCTCGTAGTCGTCGATACCGTCACGAAGAACTTCACCTTGGAGTTCCCGGGGAGGGAGAGGACGGGCAGGCGCCAGGGCGCGCTAGGCGCGTACCTCAACCGCGTCGCGCTCGACGCGTACATCCACCGCAGGGCCGTCCTCCTCACAAACAGGGTGGCCTCGATAACCGTCGACGGGATGAGCCGGGACGTCAACGTTGGCGGCCTGACCCTCGGGAGGTTCGTCAGCAAGTCGATCCGGCTGAGAAGGGAAGGCAGCTACGTCTATGCAAGCGTCGAGTCTCCACGAGGAACGGGGCAGCAGGTCAAATGCCAGATATCAGAGAAGGGCTTCGAGTAGAGCCTCGCCCGCCCGACAGCCGGCCATCGTAGGTAGCGCGGCCTAATATAGGGCCGTCTCTCCGTTCGGGCCAAGGTCATCTTGAGCAGCCTCACGACCAAGGTCCTTGCGGCGTTCGTTCTCGTCGTCGTCATCGCCTGGGCCGGGGGAACCTACCTTCAGTATGGCCTCGACCGGACGCCCGCAGGCACGTCGTCGGCGTCCGCCGAGGCGTCGACATCCGGCTCCTCATCGAGCGTGGTGACCAGCGCCGGGGGCGGCCCCTCCGCAAGCTGGCTCCCGGACAATCCTGCACTCGTGGGGAACTCCTCGAAGATCGACACCCCTCCGGACTACGGCGCGCTCGCGAATTTCACCCTCAGCGTGATAAACGGCGACAGAGCCTCTGCAGGACTGGCTCTGGTCGCTCTGAGCAGCGTGCCCTCAGGCCAGCAGCACGCGGACTCGATGGCATACTTCGGATACTTCAGCCACTGGGACAACCAAGGATACAAGCCGTACATGCGCTACACGCTCCTCGGCGGGACGGGGAGCGTGTCTGAGAACGCCGCGCTCAACTACTGCACCACGTCACCGCCCGATACGAAGCACCCCGCAGCCGCGCCCTGCTCACTGCAATCGGTCGAGAACGCCATCAACGGGTCCGAGTGGATGATGATGAACAACGACAGCACGTGCTGCAACAACGGGCATCGTGCGAACATTCTCGACCCCCTGCACGACCGGGTGTCTGTGGGCGTCGCGTACAATTCGACGACCGTGTACCTCGTGGAAGACTTTGAGAACAGCTACATCGGCTCTGAATCGCTCCAAGTCTCCTCGGGGGTGGTGACCTTCCAAGGCGCGGTACTGCCTTACCAAAAGGGCTGGATGGAGAGGCCGTCCGGCGCGGAGATCTCGGTGTTCTACGACCCCACTCCGAGCGGCATCAGCGTCAGCGACCTCAACCTTCTGGCTTCCTGCGTCCAGTACAACGAGCTCAGCGAGCCCGCCTCATGCCAGTACCAGGGCGCCTACAACCCGGGGGCCCAGATCTTCACCATCTTTCCACCCTGCCCGCCTCAGGACGGGTGCAGCGGTGCGGCCAACTACACCTACGCGCAGGCGTGGCAGCTGAACTTCAACACCGGGCAATTTGACATCGTCTTCCCCATCGCCGTGCTCGAGGCAGCCCATGGGAACGGGGTGTACACGTTCTATCTATGGCCGTCTGAATCAACCCCAGACCCCATAACGAGCGTGAGCGTCTTCGTGACGGGCCAGTAGCCACTATCTCGGCCGGGTGGGCGAGGGAGCCATACCAGGGGTCGACGGACGCCTCTAGAAACGAACGGTCGCGCGAGACAGGCCCTTCCAACGGCTGCTCCGGGGCTTCTTCCGAGGCTCCGCGACAAAGGGTTTCTATCGCGACCCTCCGCGAACGTGAAAGGTAGCCGTTGAGAGCGCTCTTTTCGGGGCATAGGCATTTAAGCAAACGAAAGCAATGCGTCCGTGACCAATGCTCTCAAGCAGCATGATTAAGGAAGAAGTCGACGAGATCATCGAATCACTGGCTCACACCAAGCTCGAGGACGCACGGCAGAGGCTCGCCCACATGGCGCCGAAGGTGACCTCGGAGTACGGCAAGGGCGCGCTCCTCGCGCTCAACGGGATATTCAACGTGACCGAGAACAGGACGCCCGACAAGATGGCGGACGCCGACAAGATACTGCGCGCGGTCGAGAGGCTCCCCAGGATCCAGATGATGGACGACCTCGACAAGGGCTACCTTCAGACGCTCGGCAAGTGGGCGAAGCGCGTCAGTTCTGATGCGCCTCCAAAGAAAGCAACCCCCTAGCGCCCGCTCCAAGGATTAGAGTCATCGTCTCGTCCCCATCACGGCTTCATTTAGTGGGCCGAGCCCGCGGAACCGCGCAGGCCATTATGTTTTTGGAGGCGATCGACTTGACGGTTTGCAATCGCGCAAAATAACAATTAGGTCAAACCATGATTTAACGACCTATGCTCCGAAACCGTACCCGGACTCGCCGGTCAAAGATTCAAGTAAGCAATGCCCAGCGTGTAGAGCAGAACCCAGCTGAAGACGAAGAGCATAAGATAGCCCCCCACCCCTGTCGTGTAGAGCTTCCGCTGCTGGTCCTTCTCGAACCCCTTCCCGACCGTCCACTTCAGGACGTAGAAGGTGGCGAGGTAGACGAAAAGCCCAAGGAGGATGCCCGTCGAGTAGTCTGGGCTCAGCCCGTTCACGCACGCCCCCCCGCTCGTAGGCGGCGGGACGAGAACCTTGCAGCCCGTCAGGAGCTCCGCGGAGACCCCGACGACGACTCCCAGCCCCGTCCTGAGCCAGTATATCTTGTCAAGCACAGTGAAGGGCAACAAAAATCACTCGATTACGGAAGCTCAAATTTAGCCGAGCCCGCAGTAGGTTAATAAAACTTGCACGGAGTCAGCCTCTCAAGGCGCGGGTTGAGAGGAGATGTCGTTGCGTTCGGACAAGCTTCAGGGTTCGCTTTCTGGCCTCGAGTTCAGGGTCCTCTCCAAGGAGATCTCTTCGGCGCTCGCGGAGACATACGTCTCCAACATCTACTCGATAGGCGAGAGCCAGCTCCTGAGGATGAGGAGGTCCAGCGGAGCCGAGGGCGAATCGACGGAGGTGTCCCTAGTGCTCTCCCCGAAGCTTGGCGCATGGATAACTGAAAAGCCCGCCCGGGTGGAGACCACCGAGTTCACCACCGCTCTAAGATCGCACCTGCTAAGGGCCAGGATCCAGTCGGTCACGCAGTTCGACCTCGACCGGGTACTCATACTGGAGTTCGAGGGGAAGGGAGACGAACGCTTCAAGCTCGTCCTCGAGCTGATGCCACCTGGGAATATCGTGCTGACTGGGCCTGACGGGAAGATATCCCTCATCCTCCGCGACGTCAAGACCGAGGCGAGGAGGCTTGCGAAGGGGTACCCCTACATTCCGCCTGCCCAGACGCGCGCTTCGCTCGAAACGGTCAGCCGCGAAGACGTGACGAAGGCGCTTGCGAAGGAAAAGACACTCGGCCGCGCCTTGGGGAAGGGGCTCTCGATCCCCAGGAGGTATGTGGACGAAATACTCGCCCGGCTCTCGCACGGCCAGGAGGACCCGACCGAAATCCCCGAGAAGGAGGTCGACCTCATCATGACGACGGTCAGGGAGTTGCTCGAGAGCCTAGAGGACCACTCGTGGCCATGCCTTGTGAGGACAGACGAGACGACTGTGGAGGTAATGGTGACCCGTCCCACGGGCAGGGAGGTAGTCGAGTCCTCGCCGACCCTGAGCCCGGTGCTCGACAAGCTGCTATTCTCCGACCTCTTGACCACGGAGGAGGAGAACGTAGCGCGGGCTGAAAGGGCCGAGGCGGGCGGAGAGGGGAAGATTGACGCGCACGAAAGGAGGGCGATGGAGTACAAGGCGACCATCGCCGACCTCGAATCTAAGAAGGGAGGGCTCGCGAAGCTCTCGGCCGAGCTGAGGAAGCTGGCACCCCTGGTTAGGGCCGCCCCCGACACGGAGCAGGCCCTGGAGATCGCAAAAGCGTCGAAAGTCCTCCCGAGCGACCTCCTCTCCTCGCTGGACGTGCTGGCGGAGAAGGGGCAGGCGTCAGTCGCGTCGGCCATCTTCGACCGGGCGAAACGGGCGGAGAGCGAGGTCAAGGACATCGACACCGCGGTCAAGGGGCTGCAGTCGAAGCTCAAGAGGGAGAGCGGGAAGGGCGAGACCGCCCGCATGAAGGCGATCCCTCTCTCGAAGGCGAAGAAGGAATGGTATGAGAAGTTCAGGTGGTTCTTCACGACGGGTGGGAAGCTCGCCATCGGAGGGCGAGACGCACAGACCAACACGACCCTGATACGGAGGCACCTTCAGGAGGGCGACACGGTCTACCACGCCGACCTGTTCGGCTCGCCCTTCTTCGTTCTCAAAGGAGGGAGGGAGCAGACTGAGCAAGAGGTCAGGGAGGTGGCGAAGGCGACGGCGACATTTAGCAGCGCATGGAAGACCGGGTTGGGCGCGGCGGATGCGTACTGGGTCAGCCCGGAGCAGGTGAGCGCGGCGGGGCCGAGCGGCGAGTACCTCGCCCACGGCTCATTCGCCATCAACGGGAAGAAGAATTTCGTCACTAAGAACACGGTGGAGGTTTCGGTCGGCGTCGATGCGGGGGGAAGAATACTCTCAGGGCCAGAAGAGTCGCTGATGAAAGTGACGAAGGCCTATGTCACCCTAGTCCCGAGCAGGGAGAAGCCTTCCGACACGGCAAAGCGCGTCCTCCACGAACTGAAGCCGTTCTCCAACGCGCAGATCTCCCTCGGCGTCGACGACGTGCTGCGCATGCTCCCTGCGGGCGGCGGCAAGATAATCAGGAGACGGGAGGACAAGAAGCTCGCATAGGCGGTTGGTCCGAAGAGCTCGAGTTGAATGGCGACCATCATCTACGACTACTTTTCAGGACCGGTCGCCTCCCCGTCAAGAAGCGTTATTATCAGGCGAACGGGCGCAGCTCTCGCACCCTATTGAGAGTCTCCAGGAGAGGTCTCTTCAAGATCATCATCGGCGGCGTCGCGACGACGGCCGCGGGCGTCACGGCCTTGGTCCTTGGCACAAAGCAGGGAAGGGCAGCCTTTGAGTCTCTCGTGCCAGCTGCCACGCCGGCGGCAAGCAATGACATCGTGATGAGCTTGAATGGTAGCGAGGTGCGCATCACGGCCAAGGCAAATCGGACGCTCCTGAAGGTCCTGAGAGAGGACCTGAGCCTCACCGGGACGAAGCCGGGCTGCTCGAACGGAGAGTGCGGATCTTGTACCGTGCTCCTCGACGGGATGCCCATCTACTCTTGCCAGAGGCTTGCGGTGGAGGTGGACGGCCACCAGGTCACGACGATAGAGGGCGTCGGTTCCGTGGGAAGACTCAGCGCCCTCCAGCGGGCGTTCATCGACGAAGGGGCGTTCCAGTGCGGCTACTGCACGCCGGGCTTCATACTCTCCGCGACCGCCTTGCTGCAATCTAACCCCAACCCCAGCGCAGACGAAGTACGCGAGGGGCTGTCAGGCAACATCTGCCGGTGCGGCAGCTACCCCCATATCACCAACGCTGTCCTTTCGGCCGCAAAGGGGGTAAACTCGGAGTGAGCAACCCTGTGGTCGGGACGAGCGTCCCCGACGTACGCGGCAAGGAGAGAGTGACCGGGACCGCACAGTACACCATCGACCTCAGCAGGCCGAACATGCTAGTCGGGCGCGTCGTGAGGAGCACATACCCCAACGCCAAGATCCTGAGCATAGACACTTCGAAGGCCGAGAGCCTTCCCGGGGTCAAGGCCGTCATCACGGGAAAGGACGTGCCGGAGATACCGTTCCCCCCTTTCCTCTCATACGACATGAGGGTCCTGGCAGGTGCGAGCGACAGCTACGTGAGGTTCGTGGGAGACGAGGTCGCGGCGATTGCTGCGGAGACGGAGGAGATCGCGGACGCGGCGGCCAAGCTCGTCGAAGTCGGGTACCAGCCGCTCCCTTTCAACCTCGATGCGAAGACGACGACGCAGCCCGGAGCGCCGGACGTGGAATCTAGTCTGGGGTACCCGGGGAACGTGCAGTTGGGATACTCGCCTCTCGGGATGGCAAGGGGTGACGTCGACGCCGGGTTTGCCCAAGCGGACGTCGTCTTCGAGGGGGAGTACCAGGTGCCGCCTCAACCGGCCGCCTCCCTGAGACCCTTCTCATGCCTCGCGGAATGGGACGGACCCAACCTCACGGTCTACAACGACAGCCAGGTCATCTTTGTGAGGCAAGGAGAGCTGGCAGACCTCTTAGGGATACCCACCGCAAACGTGAGAGTGGTCTCCCAGTACATGGGAGGAGGTTTCGGCGAGGACAACCTCTACAGGTTCATCCCGCTCGCCGCCGTCCTGGCGAAGAAGACCTCGCGCCCTGTCAAGATGGTGATGCCGCAAGACTATGCGTTCGAGGGGTCTCCGAACAAGCGGCACGCCGCCAGCTTCACGGTGAAGTTGGGCGCGAAGAGCGACGGCACCATCACGGCCATGGACCTCCAGGCCACCTATGACAAGGGCGCCTATCTGGCGGGTGGCGCGTCGGTGCCATACGTCGGGGCCAGGGCCGTCTTCAACGGCTACCGCGTCCCCAACATGCGTTACACCACATACGCCGTCTTCACGGACAACCCACCGGCAGGCGCCTTCAGGGGATACGGAGGGGTGCAGTCGAACTTCGCCGTGCAATCTGCCATCGACGACCTGGCAGAGAAGCTAGGCATGGACCCCACGGACGTCCAATATCTGAACTGCATCAGACCAGATGACGTGCTCGAGATAGAGGGCAGGCCGGTCGACTTCACCCAGGTCGGCGGCTCGGCGTTCATGGAGGCGATAGAGAAGGGGAAAGCCGCGACCGACTGGAAGTCGAGGTGGAGCGCTTCCGGCGCGGCGGGCGCCCCAGGGCAAGTGCGGACAGGACTCGGGATGGCGCTCCTCACGTACGGGTTCGGGCACAAGCCTGACACCGCAAACGTATCCATCTACATCAGGCCGAGCGGGCAGGTCGACGTGATGACGGGGACCGCCGACCTCGGGGGCGGACAGCCGACGACCATCTCGATGATAGTCGCGGAGGAGCTCGGCGCGAGGTTGGAGGACGTCTCGATCTCGCTCGGAGACACGAACCTCCCTCCCGCCCCCTTCCTGGGCACCTTTGGGAGCCGGACTACCTTCATCGCAGGAAACGCGGCCAAGCTGGCCGCCGCTGACGCGAGGCAGAAACTTCTGGCGGCGGCAGCCGGAGTGCTGGGCACCACCCAGGACCAGCTAGGGACGAGCGGCAGCCAGGTTCTGGTCAACGGGTCGGACCAGAGCGCGACCTTCTCCGAGGTCGTGCGCAGCCTCCCTGGGGGAGCGAGCATCGAAGGGGCTGGCGAGTACGTCCACACGGCCCAGACGAGCAGATCGGGGTTCCAGTTCGGAGCGTGCTTCGCAGAGGTGGAAGTCAATCAGTGGACGGGGAAGATAGGGGTGAAGAAGCTCGTCATGGCCCAAGACTACGGTCGGGTGATAAACCCGCGGGCGGCAGAAGGACAGATGCAGGGCGCCGCGATACAAGGCCTTGGCTACGGGATACTCGAAGACTACGTAGTGGATGCGACGACGGCCCAATCAATCACGCGTGATTGGCTCTACTACCGCGTCCCAACGATCATGGACGTGCCGGAGATGTCATCGATCGCAATCGAGAACCCCGACCCGAGAGGGCCTTTCGGCGCGAAGGGCGGAGGGGAGAGCATGATCATCTGCACGCACTCAGCCATCCGGAACGCCGTGGCGAACGCCATCGGTGTCAGGTTCACCTCACTTCCAATCACACCGCAGATGGTCATAGAGGCCTTGAAGGCCGGTGGGGGGCGGTAGCTTGTCGAACGACCTCCCTCCCGAGCTCACGCCGAGGTCGACTCCTGAGTTCAGCTACATAGCGCCGTCCACCGTCGCCGACGCGATATCGCTGCTGGGGAGGTACGGGAGCAAGGCGAAGGTGATGGCCGGAGGTTCGGACCTGCTCAACCTCATGAAGAGGGACGCGATTTCCGAAGTTCCTGAAGTGATTTTGGACATCAAGAAGATTCGTGAGATGAGCCAGATGGCCTTCGACACAGCGGGCGGGCTCTCCATGGGTGCCTTGGTGACGATAGGCGAGGTCGAGCGTTCCGGCGTCATCGCTGAGCACTACCCGCTGCTGGGCCAGGCCGCAGACCAGGTCTCTGTTCCTCAGGTTCGGAACGTCGCGACGGTGGGCGGAGCGCTGTCCCAGCAGGTGTGGTGCCCTTTCCTGAGGAACGCCCTGAAGTGCTGGAGGGCCGGCGGCGAGATCTGTTACGCTACCCTGGAAGGAGCGGACAACAGGTACTACCATAGCGTGATGGGTGGTGCCGACTGCTACGCCGTGCATCCCTCCGACCTCGCGGTCGCCCTCGAAGCCCTCGACGCCTCGGTCGTGGTTGCGGGTCCCTATGGGACCAAGACGATGCAGCTAGGCGACTTCCTCCCCGGAAACGTGTGGGTTGGGAGTCTCCTCCAGTCGCACATCCTCTCGCAGACAGAGCTGTTGACCGCAGTCCAGGTTCCTCCCCCCGCCTCAGGAAGGCGCTACGCGTACCTAAAATCGAGAGTGAGGAACGCGCTGGACTTTGCGACTGCGAGCGTGGCCGTGAGTCTCAGCGTCGAACAGGGCGTCGTCCAGGATTCGAGAGTGGTCTTCGGCGGCATCGCGCCTTCCCCGTACCGCGACCTCGGGGCGCAGGAGAAGCTGAACGGGACGTCCCTGTCGTCCGCCCTGCCAGAGGAGGTGGCTCTCGTCGCTCTGACGGGCGCGACCCCGCTTCAGAATAACGCATACAAGGTAGATGTCGCGAAGGGCCTTCTCAAGGAAGCGATTCTGGAACTCTCTGCACAATAGCGCAGACAGGCCGACTTCATTCAGCGAGCTGCCGGACGAAAAAGAATACCGCGGGGAGCGGGTCGACTGGCTCCGTCGAGAACCGGTTCGGAAGCTGTATTAACCAAATCGAGGAGAACGCGCCCACCCGATGTCCGAGCCGGTGCGCCAGAGCTACCTCTTCCTGCCATCCTACGCGCCCGCCTTGGTCTACCTCACGTTCTTCGCCGCAGGGCTCATCATGCTCTTCGGCCTCTATAGGCATCTGAGGGGCTACGGAATGGGGCTCGGGGAGTTCTTCTCGCTCTCGTCCAAGGACCTCAAGACGAAGCTCGGTAGGTTCTCGAAATACGCGTTAGGCCAGAGGAAGGTCCTAGAGGGCGGCTCGGGAGGGGCGATGCACGGCGCGATCTTCTACGGGTTCCTCATGCTCTTCCTTTACACAAGCCTGATCTTCGTCCAGTCGGATATCCTGCCCGTCTTCGGCGGTGGGATATTCATCAAGGGTAACTTCTACCTCACCCTCGAGTTCCTCGGGGACACCCTAGGTATCCTCTTCATCGTCGGGCTCGTGATGGCGGTCTATCGGCGATACGTCCAGAGGCTGGACAAGCTAAGGACGGGCTGGGACGATCGCGTTGTGCTGGGAATGCTCATCTGGATAGGCGTCTCTGGGTTCATCCTCGAGGCCCTGAGGTTCGTCGCCATCCCCTCGCAGTGGGCCATCTTCTCGCCAGTGGGGGACGCACTCGGGGGTCTCCTCGGGAGGACACTGGCGCTTTCGGTGGCGCAGGCGCAGGTCGTCTACCAGGGCTTCTGGTGGGCGCACATGTTCTCGGTAATGGCGCTGATTGCGGCGACACCCTATACGAAGCTCGTCCACGTCTTCACTTCTGCCTCGAACATCGTCCTCGCCCCGGAGAAGCCCCGCGGGCAGCTGAGCACCCCCTTCAGCCTCGCGACGATGCTCCAGACGGGGGAGGTGGAGACACCTCCAAACGCCCGGACCGCGGGAGGCTTTTCGCCCCTGAGGCTCCTCGCCCTAGACGCTTGCACCAACTGCGGGAGGTGCCAGGAAGTGTGCCCGGCCAACGCGGCGGGGAGGGACCTTTCGCCCAGGGACGTCGTCCAGGACCTCGGGAAGCAATCGAGGACAGCTCCAGAGGAGGACGTCTTCGCGAAGGGCGTGATTCGCGAGAGCGAGCTCTGGGCCTGCACGACCTGCAACGCCTGCGTGGAGGCCTGTCCGGTCTTCATCAACCAGGTCGACTTCATCGTGGACTTCCGGCGGACTCTGGTCGCCGAGAACAGACTCGACCCCATGAAGCGCACGTTCCTCGAGAACGTCGGAAGGGCGAACAACCCGTTCGGGCTACCCCAGCAGGAGAGGCAGAGCTGGCTCGTCGCGGCCGGGGTGCCGACACTGAAGACGAACCCCCACCCCGAGTACCTCTATTGGGTCGGGTGCCAGGGGAGCTACGACCCCAGGGGGAGGAAGCTCACACAGGCGGTGGTGAAGATCCTCGACGCGGCGAAGGTCAACTACGCGGTGCTGGGGAACGAGGAAGCGTGCACGGGGGAGCCGGTCAGGAGGATGGGTGAGGAGGCGCGCTTCCAGGAACTCGCCCTCAGGAACATCGAGAACATCGCGCGCTCAGGTGCGAGCAAGGTGGTCGTCCACTGCCCGCACTGCTTCAACACCTTCCTCAACGAGTACCCCGAGTTCGGGGCGAATTTCGAGGTCGTCCACCACTCCCAGCTCATCGGCGAGCTCGTCGCAAATGGGAAGCTCACGCTCGAGAAGCGCGAGGGGGCGGTGACCTTCCACGACCCCTGCAACCTGGGGAGGGTGAACGGTGTCTACGACGCGCCCCGGGACGTCATCAGGGCGGCGGAGGGCTTCGAGATAGTCGAGATGCCCAGGAGCCGTGAGAAGAGCTTCTGTTGTGGTGGGGGCGGGGCGAACGTCTGGTACCAGGTGCCGGAGAAGACCAAGATCAGCTCGCTCCGGATGGAGGAGGCGGTCAAGACGGGCGCCAAGACCCTCGCGGTGGCGTGCCCGTTCTGCATCACCATGCTCGAGGACGCCGCGAAGGGGCCGAAGGGAGGCCTCGAGGTGAGGGACATCGCCGAGATCATCGCGGAGAGGCTTCTTCCTTGAGGGAATCGGTCACGACCAAAAGGTCGATGATTTCGGCGATCCTTCCAAGTCAGAAGAATTAGTGGGCGCGATGAAGGACTGGCGGGCGGTGCCGTCTCCGCAAATTGGCGTGTTGCAGCGCTTTCAGGCGCTTTCCGTGCTGCCCTTGAGAAACGAATGTGAACCTCCGAGGAGCTGACTCGGGCAGTGCCCTCCGCCAGCGCCCTCATACGCCCCGCAGTTCCTACGGTATTCCATGAAAATTCGCGGATGGCGAGCCCTAAGCTTGAGATTGATTATTGTTACTGTGCAGTGTTACTCGGGGTCTAATATACCGGGGACCGTTCCTCTCAACTATGTCTACCGTTACTGAAACTAATTCGCCAGAAGAGCAGAGAATAACAGAAACACCAGAAACCGAGGTGATAGCAGAGACGCCAGGACAAGAGAGGATAACAACTTCGAAGCTCGGCGTCCTTGTGGTCGACGGAAAGGTCGAAAGGCTGACCGGAGCGGGGAAGTTCGTCGTCGCCCCAGTCCGAGAGGATGCAGCCGTCGTGGTTGGGGACCAGGTGATGATCATGATCGTGGACAGGCTCCAGCCAGGGGTCTATCTTCAGACCTTGAAGGAGCGGGCAACATCGCCATTCCGCAGCAACTGGGCGATCGTCGTCCGGGGCAACAGGTATGTGGATGCTTGCAATGTCACCTACGACGGTAAGAAACTCAGCGCGTTGGACGCGTCCGGCGTGGCGAGGCAAGAGCTCCACCTGCCGCTCGATGGGCTGCTCATCTTCCGCCTCCCTGAGACGATGGACGTGGAGAACGAATCCATGATAGAGGTGAGGGACGGGGACGCGCCCCTGTTGTCCGTCAAGTTCGGGTCGCTCGCGGAAGTGCCGATGAAAGAAGCGTACCCGACGGTGACGGTCTCTGGAAGGTTCGCCCCCCTGAACAAGAAGGACACCTACCCGGCGAGCGTCGAGTTCACGAATACGATCACAGGGCAGGTGTTCGTGGCAGTGGCCGTCAACGGCGAGTATGCTGTCCAACTTCCGAACCGCGAATCATACCGGGTGAACGTATCCTGGAACATGATCCCCGAGAACAAGACAGGCAACGCGCAGGCCGGGACGCTGGCTCTCAACGCGAGCGACCACTCGTTCAGCTTCGAAGCCAACTGGTAGGTTCGGTTCGAATCCGTGATGCTGGGTCGTCCCCGATTCAATGGTCGGGGCGACCGCAGACGGTTTTTGTTGGTCTCGTTATCCTCTAGTTCGCGCACCCGCTAACCCTGCTTGAGGGCCCTCGTGAGCGCGGGCACGACCTGGTAGAGGTCGCCCACGATGCCATAGTCAGCGACCTGGAATATGGGCGCCTGCGGGTCCTTGTTTATCGCGACGATAACCTTCGAGTCCTTGATTCCGGCGATGTGCTGGAGCTGGCCCGATATCCCCACGGCCACGTAGAGCTGCGGGTGGACGTAGACACCCGTGAGCCCAATGTGCGCCTCCTCCCCCATCCAGCCGAGGTCGGAGGAGAGCGGGCGGGAGCATCCCAGGGCCGCCCCGAGCGCGTTAGCGAGGTCTCGCGCGAGGGCGAGGTCTTCCTTCCTCGCAAAGCCTCTCCCAGCGGAGACGATCCTCGGGGCGGATTTGATGCCCGACTCGGCTCGCTGGCTCTTCCTGGTCTCCACGGTCATCACCTTGGGGTCTCCGACGCTCATGCTCAGGGTCCCCAGGAGTTCGGGACGCGCGTCGGCCGCCTTGTAGGCGCCCGCCTGCACCACGGCGACGCACGGGAGCCTGGCGGCGACCTGCGCCAGGTACCTCCCCCCGTAGGTGTCCCTCTCGAGCACCAGCCTGCCGCCGTCGACGCGCAGCCTCTTCCCCTTGCCGAGCGAGGCGACCTTGAGCCGCGCGGCCACCTTCGCGGCCACCACCGTTCCGAACTTTGTCTCAGCCACCAGAACCGCCCGGACGTCGCGTGCCCTTGCCACCTCTACGATGGCCGTGGCCGCGGAATCGGCGTCGTCTTCCAGGGCCCTTTCGCCCTTGAGAAGTAGGACCTTGCCAGAGGAGCGGAGCCCCTTGCTCACTTCGTCGAGCTCCACGGCGACGGCGTCCGCCTCGAGCAGGCTCGCAACCTCTAGCCCCGCCGTGGCGACCTCCCCGGCCAGCTCGGCGTCCTCGGAGTAGGTGATGACCTCCAAGGCTAGAGGACACCCTCCTGCTTCAGCGCCTCCACGAGCTTTCTCGCGGCATCCTCTGGGGACCCGTCGAGGAGCACCCTCTTCCTGTTCGCGGACTGGAGAGTGATGTCGAGCACCTCCATCCCAGTCTGAGGATAGTCATCCCCTTTGAGAGAGGCCATCAGGATGTCCTCGATGGCCTTCCTCCCGGCGACCATGACCTGAAGGAGCGTGGGGTACCTCGGGGTGTTCGCCTCGCTCACGACGGAGACGACCGCGGGCAGCTTGGCCTCTATCACCCTGACCCCTCCCTCGAAACCCTGCTCGCACTTTATCCTCCCCGCCTCGGTCTCGACCTTCCTGGCGTAGGCGAGGAAGGGCATGTCGAGGAACTCCGCGACCATCGCCCCCACCTGCCCTTGATATGTGTCAGAGGCACCCTCGGAGCAGACCACGAGATCCACCTCCCCTAGCCTCTTGATCGCCTTCGCGAGGAGGTACGCGGTGCCTAGCGAGTCGGGCTCGTCCGGGGGCTCGGCGAGGATGTGGACGGCCCTCGTCCCGCCCATCGCCATGGCCTCCTTGATCGCCTTCTTCGCCTCCGCGCCCCCCAGCGTGAGCACGATGACGGTCCCGCCGTTGCTCTCCTTCTGCTTCACGGCCTCTTCGACCCCGTTCATGTCGAAGTTGCTCATCTTCGTGGCGGCCCCCTTCAGCATCGGGTGCCCCGCGGGGTCCGCCCTCAGTTCGGCCTCGTTGACCGAGCTCCTTACCAGGACTACGATGTTCAACTCTCTCGCTCCAGCTCGTGCGAGGCGATGAGCATCCTCAGGACGTCGGAGGCGCCCTCGCCGATCGTGAGGAGCCTCGCGTCCCTAAGGTGCCTGTGGACGTCGTCGCTCGTGTAGCCGTAGCCCCCGAAGAGCTGGACGGCGGCGTCGCACGTCCTCACCGCCATCTCGGTCGCGAGCACCTTCCCTTGGGCGGCCTCCGAAGAGAAGGGCTTCCCGGCCTCCTTGAGCCTCGCGGCGTGCATGCAGAGGAGGCGAGCGGCGCTCATCTCGATGGCGGCGTTCGCGAGCTTCTCCCTGGTCAGCTGCATGTCAGCGAGCTTCCTCCTGAAGAGCTCGCGCCCCTTCGCGTAGGGCACGGCCTTGCCGTAGGCGGCCCGTGCGATCCCTACACATATCATCCCCATCACGATGCGGCTCGAGTCGAGGAGCTGCTTCGCCTGCTCGAAACCCTGGCCTTCTTTCCCCAGGAGCGAGTCTTCGGAGACCTGGCACTTTGCAAGCCTCACCTCCGCGGTGTGCGAGCCCCGCATCCCGAGCTTCTCCTTCAGCGCCTTCCCGACCTTCAAGCCGGGGTTGTCGCCGTCGACGAGGAAGGCGCCGTGCCCAGTCGCGGTCGCGGCGAAGACCAAGTACACGTCGGCCTCGCCCGCGTTGGTGATAAACATCTTCGACCCGTCGATGACGTAGTGGCTTCCTTCCCACACGGCGCTCGTATGCATCGCGCGCGCGTCGGAGCCCGACGAGGGCTCTGTCAAGGCGAACGCGGCGAGCCTCTTCCCGGATAGCAGCGCGGGGAGGAGGCGCTTCTTCTGCTCGGGAGAACCGAATTTCTCGACGGCGTCAGCGACCGTGTTGTGTATCCCTAGGCTCATCGCGGTGCTGGCGTCGGCAGCACCCGCGAGCTCCATGGCGAGGGCGTAGACCCCGAAGGGAAGGCCCATCCCCCCGAACTCGGTGGCGTGCGGGAGCTTGCACACGCCCTGCTCGAAGAAGACCCGGCGCGGCTTGCCGATCTCCTCCTTACCCTGGTCGAGGGCGAGCGAGAGGGGCGCGACCTTCTCTTCTAGGACGACCGAGAGGCTGCGGAGGAGGGCGCCGTAGACTTCGGCCGCCTCGTCCCCATACAACGAACCCAGGACTCGTTCCTGCTCGGCGCCGAAGAGCTTCATTAGGACTGCGGGCACTCGCCCCACCGGCAATTTAACTTTCGTTGTCTTTCGCGTGCCAAAGATACAGCGAAGCGACCGTGGAGTAGGGGCTCCACTTCTCTGCGAGCTTCTCGATCTCCGCCTTTTTCGGCAGTTCGCTGAGGCCGTATATCCGCTGCACGCTGGTCTTGATCCCGTAGTCGTCCACCGGTAGGACGTTCGGCCTCCCGAGGGTGAAGATGAGGAACATGTGGACCGTCCACGGCCCGATGCCCTTCACCTCGTCGAGGACCTCGATTATCTCCTCGTCAGGCATGGACTCTAGTGCCTCGAGGTCGAGCGTCCCCTCGACCACCCGCGCTGCGAGGTCCTTCAGGTACGAGAGTTTCTGCGGCGAGACGCCAGCGGCGCGAAGCCTCCTAGCGGCGATTCGGCGGATCCTCCCTGCCTCCAGCTCCCCGTCAGGGAAGAGCGCCCTGACCTTCTTGATTATCGCGGACGCGGCAGAGCCGGCGAGCTGCTGGGAGAGGATCGACTCCACGAGCGACTCGAACGGCTCGCCCTCGGGCCTGAACCTGAGCAACCCGCGGGCGTCGAGGACGGGCTTGAGCTTTGGGTCGTTCTTCCTGACGTGGGCATAGCCTGCCCTGAAGGTGCGTGGGTCGCCGAGAGACTTCACCTTCGTCGTGGCTTTGGGCACTCGGCTAGGCCCGCCCCTTCCGCTTCGAGCCCTCCTCCCATATCTCGTCGATCGCCGCCCGCGTCGACCGCGCGAACGAGGGGTTCCTCACCCAAAGGGCGACGGCGCTGAAGGGCTCGTCGTTGCTCCTCTCCGGGACGCCCAACACGACGTCGAGCTCGTCCGCCACCATCATGTCGAGGACTGGATGGTCGTAGTAGCGCGTCTCTATCCTCAGTCGCGAGAGAAGCCTCGCGTCGCGCTCGTTGATGGTGGGCTTCGAGGGAAGAAGGAGGCGTATGCGCTTCCCCGAGAGAGGGAAGGCATCGAGGTACTCGCTGAAGACCCCCTTCACCTTCAGGGCCTTCCTGACCATGAGCGTGATGTCCTTCGAGGTGCTGAGTATCTCGAAGAACCTGCCGGCGATGGCATCTATGCCCCTGAGCAGCACGGGCTCCTGAGAGAGGTCGTCCTTGGAGGCGATTAACGGCTGGAGGAGCTCGACTATCCGTTGCATCGAGGCCTCTTTCGACTCCCTCGCCTTCTCGAAGGACCTCTGGTGGCCGAGGAGGTACGTCTTGAGAGCGACGTGTGGCGACTCGGCGACGTACCCCTCCCCCCTCTTGTGGACGAAGCCCTTCATCTCGAGGGCGCGAAGGGTGTCGTAGATCCTTGGCATCGGGATGTCCGCTGCGGACGCAAGGTCCTTCGGCCCCATCGGCGCAGCGACCAGCGCGAGGTAGCCTCGGGCTTCGTAGGAGTTGAGCCCGAACTTGTCCCGCAGCTCGCTCTCTACCTCCTCCATGTGCAGCGCTGGTTGGAAACTGCCGGTAAATTAATTTCTCCCTGAGGGAGCCAACCTTATCTATCGAAAGGGCCTTCGGCGCGCCAGATGAGGAGACCTGCGGTCGGCATAGTTGGCGTGGGCGCGGCCGGGTTCAAGCCCGCGCTCCCCGAGATCTCGACGCGCGAGCTGATGTTCGAGGCCGCGGCGCTCGCGTACAGGGACGCTGGGATCGACCCAAGGAAGGAGGTCGACTCCTTCATCACCACGAGCGAGGACCTGTGGGAGGGCTGGAGCATCACGGACGAGATGGTCCCCGACCAGCTAGGCGGGGCGGGGAGGCCGGTCTGCACAATCCCAGGCGACGGGGTGACTGGCCTAGGTAACGCGGTGATGCAGATCGAGTCCGGCGTGGCTCAGGTCGTCGCGCTGGAGGCGCACAGCAAGGCCTCGGACGTGCTCGACAAGGAGGCGGTGGAGGACTTCGCGCAGGAGCCGTCCCTGATGCGCCCCTTGGGGATGGGAAGCGACACGCTAGCCGCGCTCGAGATGGGAGCGTTCTTGGGACTGTCCGGCTTTAGTCTTGCGGACTGCGACGTGGTGATCGAGAACTCTAGAAGGAGGGGGGCTGCGAACCCCCTTACGAGCTTCGGGTCGAAGAGGAGGCGCGGCGTCTCGCCCAGCTCGGAGGTCATCTCTTCTCCGCTGAGGAGGGCGGACAAGGCCAAGTACGCAGACGCGTCCGTGGTAATCGTCCTCGCATCCAATGAATGGATCAGGAAAAGGAGGAGAGAAGCCGTCAGCATCGAGGGCGTGGCATGGAACTCGTCCCTCCCGTGGTTTGACGGCGGCGATGCAGCCGTTGCGGCCTACGCGCGAGACTCGTTCGGGCGGGCCGCGAGGCAGGCGGAACTGAAGCGGGGGCTCGGGTCGCTCGACCTCATCGAGATAGACGACACGTATTCGTTCAAGCTTCTCCAGCACCTCGTCTCGCTCTCCAAGGACAAGGAGGAGGCCTCGGGAATTCTAAGAGCGCAAGGCCCGGTGCTCAACCCGTCAGGAGGCGCCCTGGCGGTGGGCAACCTCATCGAGGCCTCGGCGCTTCACAGGCTCTACGAGGCTGTGCTCCAGCTCAGGGGCGAGGCGGGTAGGAGGCAGGTCAAGGGAGCGAAGCGAGCCCTTGTCCAGTCGTGGCGCGGGGTCCCGACGGCGACGGGCGGGGTCGCGATACTCTCGGTGGGAGCATGACGAGGCGAAGGGTCGCGGTAATCGGGGCGGGGATGACCCTGTTCAGGAGGCGGCTCCTCGAGACCGGGAGGGAGCTGTCCTACGAGGCGAGCGCGATGGCCCTGGACGCGGCGGGGATGGAGAGGAAGGACATAGAGTCCGTGGTGATAGGCACCGCCCCGGACGCCTTCGACGGCGTACACATGAAGGGGGAGTACCTCCTCGAGGGGGCTGGAGGAATCGGGGCGCCCACAAGCAGGGTCTACGTCGGGGGCGGGACGGGTGTCTTCTCGCCGATAGGCGGGTGGTGGCACGTCGCTTCGGGGCTCTTCGATACGTGCATGGTGGTCGCCGAGGAGAAGATGTCCCCGCTCCACCCGCATCCGCAGTACGCGTTCTGGAGCATCTTCGACCACACGCTCGAGAGGCCGTTGGGGGTGACCCTGCTGTGGATCTTCGCGCTGGAGATGAGGCGGTACATGCACGTCTACGGGATAAAGGAGGAGGACATCGCGCTCGTCGCGGTCAAGAACAAGCTAAACGCCCTCGACCACCCTTGCGCGCAGCTGGGGGCGAAGATCACCGTGGACGACGTGATGAGGAGCGAAAGGATTGTCTCTCCTGTGAAGCGTCTTGACGTCTCGCCTCCCTCGGACGGCGCTTGCGCGATGGTGCTCGCCTCGGAGGAGGTCGCGAGGAAGTACACGGACGACCCGGTCTGGATCGACGGCGTCGGGTGGAACGTTGACACGCAGTACTGGACCAACAGGGACCTTTGCTACCCCGAGTACCTCGAGCGCGCGGCGAGGATGGCATACAAGATGGCGAAGATCGAGGACCCGAGGAAGGACCTCGACTTTGCGGAGGTGTACGACCCATTCGACTACAAGGAGCTGCATCACATGGAAGGCCTGATGCTCGCGGGGAAGGGGGAGGCGGCGAAGCTCACCAAGGATGGCGTCACGCAAAGGGACGGAGACTTTCCGATCAATCCCTCAGGCGGGCTGCTCGGGGTAGGCAACCCCATCGCCGCGGCTGGCCTGATGAAGGTCTGCGAAGTATTCTGGCAGCTAAGAGGAGAGGCCGGGAAGAGACAGGTGAAGAAGGAGGTGAACAGAGGACTGGCTCAGGCGTGGGGAGACCTGCTTCAGGTCGGCACAGTCATCACATTGAGGCGTTAGAAGATGGAGGGCAAGATTCTCTGGACGCCGAGCAAGGAGGCCGTCGAAGGGGCGAACATCACTGCGTACACCCGCTGGCTAGAGAAGAGGACAGGGAGGTCGTTCCCGAGCTACGCTTCGCTCTGGGGTTGGTCGACGGAGAACATCGAGGAGTTCTGGGAGAGCATATGGGAGTACTTCGAGGTGTGGTCGAGCACACCCTACCGCGCGGTCCTGCCCGAGAGGAAGATGCCCGGGGCTAAGTGGTTCGAGGGGGCGCAGCTCAACTACGCGGAGCAGGTCTTCAGGAACCGGTACGACGGCGACGTCGCGCTGATCGTCGCTGCAGAGGGAGAAGAGGACTCCGGCGTAACCTGGGGGGAGCTGAAGGCCGAGACCGCGGCCCTCGCGGCCTTCCTCAGGGAAGAGGGGGTGAAGCCGGGGGACACGGTCGCCGGCTACCTCCCCAACTGCCCAGAGGCGGTGGTGGGCTTCCTCGCGACGGCCAGCGTCGGGGCGGTCTGGTCGTGCTGCTCGCCCGACTTTGGAGCGCGGAGCGTGATCGACCGCTTCAGGCAGATCGCCCCCAAGGTCTTCATCGGGGTCGAGGGATACAGCTACGGCGGCAAGTGGTTCGACAGACAGGGCGTGGTCGAGGAGGTGAGGGCATCGATACCCAGCATAGACACGACGGTGGTCACGGACACCCGGGAGAAGGAGGGCGTCGCGGGAGCGGAGGACTGGGTCGAGCTCGGCGAGAGGAGCGAGCAGCTCGAGTTCGCGGAGGTGCCCTTCGACCACCCCCTCTGGGTGCTCTACACCTCGGGGACGACCGGCCTCCCGAAGGCGATAGTCCACGGCCACGGCGGGATGCTCTTAGAGCACCTAAAGGCGCTCTCCCTGCACAACGACGTGAAGCGGGGCGACAGGATGTTCTGGTACACCTCCGCGGGCTGGATGATGTGGAACTACCTCGTGGGCGCGTTGATGCTCGGAAGCACGGTGGTGCTCTATGACGGCGACCCGCTCCACCCTGACCCCGGCGCGCTGTGGGACCTCGCCGAGCGGACGAAGATGACCTTCTTCGGCGCGGGCGCTCCCTACTTCGACGCGGTGGCGAAGAGCGGGTTCTCCCCGCGGGGGCACCACCTGGGGAACCTGAGGGGTTTCGGCTCGACGGGCTCCCCCCTCTCCCCTGCGAGCTTCGACTGGCTCTACGCGAACGTCAAGGACGATCTCTGGGTCGCATCCATCAGCGGAGGGACGGAGGTGTGCACCGCGCTCGTGGGCGGGAACCCCACCCTCCCCGTCGTCTCGGGGAAGATCCAGTGCAGGTACCTCGGGGCTGCCGTGGCCTCCTACGACGACTCCGGGAACCCGGTCCTGGGCCAAGTCGGGGAGCTCGTCATTACTAGGCCTATGCCCTCGATGCCGCTCTACCTTTGGGGAGACAAGGACGGGTCGAGGTACGCGGAGAGCTACTTCTCGACGTTCCCGGGCGTCTGGAGGCACGGAGATTGGGTTCGCATCGACGCAGACGGGACGTGTACGATCTACGGACGATCCGACGCCACGATCAAGAGGCGTGGGGTAAGGGTCGGGACCAGCGAGATCTACCATGCGGTGGAGGCGATGCCCGAGGTGGCGGACTCGCTGGTCGTCGACCTCGAGTTTCCGGGAGGGAGGGCGTTCATGCCGCTCTTCGTCGTGCTCAAGCGCGGAGCGGTGCTCGACGAGGGACTTCGCAAGCGGATAAGGCAGAGGGTGAGCACCGACCTCTCGCCGAAGCTAGTCCCGGACGAAGTCGTCCAGATCGAGGAGGTCCCGAGGACTCTCAACGGCAAGAAGGTCGAGGTCCCGGTGAAGCGGATCCTCATGGGGGCGGAGCCCGGGGATGCGCTGAGCGCGAGCTCGCTAAAGAACCCCGAAGCGATAAGGTTCTTCCTCGAGTATCGTGCAAAGGCGGAGGCGTCCAGATGAGCAGCAGGACAGCCCGCTACCCTGGCACGGAGATAACCGCCGAGGAGGCGCGAGTGGGGAGGTACTTGGTCACGCGATACGAGACGGAGCTGAAGTACTCCTGGAGCTCCGGCAAGGCGACGTCGAGGTTCCTCGCGGGGCTGAGGGACGGCGAGCTCTGGGGGAGGAGGTGCGCGGGCTGCGGACGGACGATGGTCCCGCCCCGGATGTATTGTGAGCAGTGCTTCCGCCCCACGGACGAGTGGGTAAGGCTCCAGGACACGGGGAGGGTCGTGACGTACTCCGTCAGTTACGTCAACGCGGACGCGAGCAGGAGGGAAGGGGAAGAGCCGATCCTTGTGGCGGTGATTGAGATCGACGGGGCGTCTCCGATGATGGGGCTTCTCCATCTGCTGGGCGAGGTCTCCTTGGACCAGCTCGCCGTGGGGTTGAGGGTAGAGGCGGTCTGGAAGCCCAAGCGCGAGAGGCAGGGCGCGATAACCGACATCATGTACTTCAGGCCGTCGAGAGGAGGGCCGACGAAGGCTTGAGCGCGGTCGTCGAGGCCAGGACCGGGAGGGTCATCGCGTGGAAGGACGGCATCCCGCTCCGCTACGAGTACACTGCGGGGACGGCGGGCGAGGCCTTCCTCAGGGGGCTCAAGGAGGGAAGGATAGTCGCGAGCAAGTGCGGGAAGTGCGGGGAGGTCAGGCTTCCGCCGAGGACGTACTGCCTGCAGTGCTTCGGGCGGACGAGGGTAGACGTCGAGCTGCTCCACTCCGGTCGAATAGCCTCGCTCTCGACCGCGCACCGTGGCGCGGGAGGCTCGAAGCTCGGGGCGAGGGCTCGGGTTACTTTCGGGTTCGTCACCTTCGAGGGGGCGAGCGGCGGGATGGTGCACAGGATCATACACGAGGGGAGGAGCGACCCCAGGGTCGGGGACCCCGTGAGGCCGCTCTTCGCTCCCGTGGCGGAGCGGAAAGGGTCGATCCTCGACCTCGTGGGGTTCCGGACTAGCGCCCGAGGGTGAGGCAGAAACCATTAAAGCGCTGGCTGGTTTGTCCAGCCATGCTTCCTCGATGAAGACGAAGGACCTCGCGCTCGTCGCAGCCTTCACCGCCCTGGCGATCGCGTCGGACTTTGCGCTTGCGGAGGTCCCCAACGTCAAGCTCGTCGACCCCATCGTCTTCTCGGTGGCCTTCGTCTTCGGGCTCGAGATGGGACTCTACGTGGGCGTGCTCTCGGAGCTCATCTGGGGCACTCTCAGCCCCTACGGATTCGGCGGGTACATCATCCCCTTCCTGGTGGGTGGCGAGGCCATCTATGCGCTCTCGGGGTGGGCCGCCGCGAGGGTCTGGGCGGACAGGACATCCCGGCTCTCCGCTCGCAACCTCTACTTCGGCGCGGCGCTTGCCCTCTGCGCGTTCTTGTGGGACCTCGAGACCAATGCCGGGACTGCGATCATCTCCTTCTGGCCTTCTCTGACGATTCAGAAGCTGCTCGCCACCGAGGTCTTGGGGGTCCCGTTCATGGTCTCGCACGAGGTCAGCGACCTCGTGACAGGGGCGGTCCTGGCGCCGATCATAATCTTCTACGCCTCCCGACTCGCGAGGCCGCAAGCCCTCGCAGGCGAGTAGCTCGCCCAGGTTTCAACGCGTTTTCCGTCGCAAACGGTTCGCTCTCGTTGCTTCATTTCGATTATAAAGGAAGCCTCGCGATGGCTCAGTAGTGCAGACTCCAGTCATCGTGTCGGCGTGCAGGACCCCTATCGGGAAGTTCGGGAAGAGCCTCGTCGGGGTGCACGCCTCAAGGCTCGCCGCGGCGGTGGTGCGGGAAGCGGTCGTGCGGGCGGGCATCAAGCCGAGGGACGTAGGCGAGGTAATCATCGGGAACGTGATCTCGGCAGGGCTGGGGCAGAACGTGGCGAGGCAGGCGGCCATCTACGCCGGGATCCCCGTCCAGGTCGGCTCGTTGAGCGTCAACAAGGTGTGCGGCTCGGGGATGAAGTCTGTGATGCTGGCGGCGCAGGCGATAAAGGCGGAGGACCAGGAGATAGTCCTCGCAGGGGGGACGGAGAACATGAGCAACTCCCCCTACCTGGTGAGGCAGATGCGCTGGGGGAAAAGGTACGGGGACGCGAAGCTGGAGGACTCTATGATAGTCGACGGGCTCTGGGACGTGTATAACGAGTTCCACATGGGCATGACAGGCGAGCGGATCGCGAAGAAGTACGGCGTGACGCGGAGGCAGGCCGACGAGTACGCCTTCGAGAGCCACATGAAGGCGGCGAAGGCCCAGAAGGCGGGGAGGTTCGCCGAGGAGATAGTGCCCCTGGACGTGGAAGGCGTAGGGCAGGCGACGAGGTTCTCTTCAGACGAGTGCATCCGCTTCGACACGACACTGGAGAAGCTTGCCAAGCTGAAGCCCGCCTTCACGCCGGAAGGGATACTCACTGCGGGCAACTCCTCCCAGCTCAGCGACGGGGCTAGCGCGCTCGTCGTGACGAGCGAGAGGGCGGCGAAGAGGAGGAGGCTAAAGCCGCTGGTGAGGATAGTCGCCTACGGCACGGGGGGCGCCAAGCCCGAGGACGTGATGGAGGCGCCGATCCCGACGGTGAAGGCCCTGCTAAAGAAGACGAGGTTCACGATCGACGACATGGACCTCGTGGAATACAACGAGGCGTACTCGACCTCATCGATAGTCGTGAGGGACGAGCTGGGGATCCCGGAGGAGAGGTTCAACGTGAACGGCGGAGCCGTCGCCCTCGGGCACCCCATCGGGTGCAGCGGGGCGAGAATACTCACGACGCTGATCTACGAGCTGATGAGGACGGGCAAGAAGCGCGGACTCGCGACCCTGTGTCTGGGCGGAGGAAACGCGCTCGCGATGATCATCGAGCGCTGCTAGGCGGTGCGGGCGGTTGGCCGCTGGCGGCTCCCCCCTCCCTCAGCCTCCTTCTGAGCACCTTCCCTATCAAAGTCTTCGGGAGTTCGTCGACGAACGTCACCTTCCTCGGGGCCTTGTAAGTGGCCAGGTTCGTCCTGCAGAACTGTATTATCTCCGCTTCCGTCACCTTCCCTTTGCTCTCGGGCTTGAGGACGACGTAGGCGCTGACGGCCTCCCCCCTGTAATCGTCCGGCATCCCAACGACCGCAGCCTCCCTAACCCCAGGGTGCGTGAAGAGGAGCTCCTCGACCTCGCGCGGGTAGACCTTGAGGCCCGAGACGTCTATCATGTCCTTCTTCCTGTCGACGATGTAGAAGTAGCCGTCGGCGTCCATCCTCGCGATGTCCCCCGTGAGCAGCCAGCCGTCCTTCGTCAGGACGTTCTCGGTCTCAGCCTGGTTGTTCCAGTAGCCCAGCATCACCTGGGGGCCTTTGACCGCGAGCTCGCCCGCATCGCCGACGCCGAGCCGTTTGGAGCGGTCGTCGATGTCGACTATCTGTGCGTCTGTGAAGGGGATCGGTATCCCTATCGAGCCCTCCCTGAGCGAGGCTCCCTCCCCTATCGGGTTGCAGTGGGTGACGGGGCTGGCCTCGCTCAGGCCATACCCCTCCACCAGGGTCCCTCCGGTGAGCTCGCCGAAGCTCTTGATGATGGCGGTGGGGAGGGCGGCTCCCCCTGAGATGCAACCGCGCACGGTCCTCAGGTTGAACTTCCTGGCATCGGGATGGTGTATGACCGCGATATACATCGTTGGGACACCGCAGAAGGAGGTGACCTTCTCCTTCTGTATCGTCTCCATCACGGCCTCGACCTCGAACCTCGGGAGGAGGACGATCGAGCTCCCGGCGAATAGCGGGGCGTTCATCGCCGCCGTCATCCCGTAGATGTGGAAGAAGGGCAGGACGCCGAGGGCGACGTCGTCCTCGGCCAGGGGGAACCACTCGGCGATAACTGCCGCGTTGAGGTAGAGGTTGGAGTGCGTGAGCATCGCGCCCTTGGCGACTCCGGTCGTCCCTCCCGTGTACTGGAGGACCGCGACGTCTCTGCGTGGGTCGACTTCGGCGGACTTGCCCAACGGCTGGCTCTTCGCGACGAGGTCCCTGAACGAGCCCACAGTCCCTTCCCTCTTGACGTTCTTGACGCCGGCGAAGCCGGCGAGCGCGCGCTTTGCTGGGGGGAGGTAGTCCGTGAGGCTCGCGGTAACCACCTTGATGCCAAGGTTGCGCCTGCACGACTCGACGCTCGCGAAGAGGTCGTTTCCCTTCACGACGTCGTTCGCGGCGACGACCACCGAGGCGCCGGAGTCCCTGAGCTGGAACTCGAGCTCCTTCGGCTTGTAGAGCGGGCTGCATGGGACGACGATCCCTCCGGCCTTCAGGATTCCGAAGTAGGCCAGGACGAACTGCGGCATGTTCGGGATGAAGAGGGCGACCCTGTCCTTCGGCTTCACGCCAAGCGAGACGAGCGACGCGGCGAACCTCGACGAGAGCTCGTCCACCTGCCCGTAGGTCATGCTCGCGCCCTGGAAGCGGATGCATGTCTTCTTCGGCTCGCGCGCCGCCGTGGCGGAGACGAGGTCGAAGAGAGGCCGCGGTTCGGGAGGCGCGTCCCCCCTCTCTCTGACGTGTTTGGCCCATGCCTTATGCCAGAGGCGCTCGACCAGCAACACCCGCGTTCTTCGACAGCCGGCTAATTTATCTTTCTCAGCGGCTCGCTAAGGAGGCCTGTTGAGTAGCCCTTAAGTAGCGAGGGGGCTAGTTGAGGGGCAGAACAAGGTATGTCGACCCAGCAGGAGCGCGTCCTGGTGCTCTCCGTCGACAGGGACGGAGACCTGGAGAGGAAAGCCAAGATTCGCACCCCCATCTTCGGGAGGGAGGCGGTCATGGCCGCCGCGACCGGCCTTGCGGTCGCCGACCCTGAGGAGGCGGACGCCAACGCCCTCTTCGCGGCGGTGAAGGAGTACGACGGGCTACGCAGGCAGGAGGTCGAGTGCGACGTGGGAGCGGTGTGCGGCCTGGAGGAGAGCGGCTTCAAGGCCGATAGGAAGATCAGGAGCGAGGTGGAGGCCCTGCTGTCCAAGCAGCGGTATTCCGGGATCCTGCTTATCAGCGACGGTGCGGAAGACGAGCTGGTCATCCCGATCATCCAGACGCTGAAGCCCATAGTCTCGGTGAGGCGCATAGTCGTCAAGCACAGCCGTTCGGTCGAGGAGAACTACATGGTGCTGGGAAGGTACCTGAGGATGCTGGTCTTCGACCCGAGGTACTCGAAGTGGGCGATTGGCATCCCCGGGATAATCCTGCTCTTCGCGGGCGTCCTCGCTCTGGCGGGGGCCGCGTACCTGGCGCCCCTCTCGCTTGCCATCATCCTCGGCGCGGCCTTCCTGGTGCGGGGCTTCAACATCGACAGGCTGGTGGCGGGGATGCTCAGCCAGAAACCCTACGGTTACATCCGCCTCTTCACGATTCCAACGAGCATACTGATCCTCATCGTGGGGCTCTCGAGCGGATTCTCCTACATGACCGACCAGGCGGCCAACCTGGCCTCGACCACCGGGGTCAACCTCCTTTCCGTCGTCAGCGCGTCGCCCTCCCGCTTCTTCGAGTACGGTGGGACGCTGATCGGGTTCTACCTGCAGGGCTCGCTCCTGCTGGTCTGGTCGGCCATCGGCGTATACCTCGCCGGGACCCTGCTCATCCAGCTCGTCCACGGGAGCCGGAGAGCGTGGAGGAGCGTGACAGGGATAGTCGTCCTCGCGCTTCTCTTCTTCCCCATGGACCAGTTCAGCAGCTACCTCGTCACGGGCGGCACGAGCTCCTCGATTCTCCTGCTGATCTACGTCTTCGTCGGGTTGGCGATGGTCTTCAGCGTCGTAGGCACCCTCTACCCTCGGCTCAGGAACAGGCCTACCATGCCCACGACGGCGACTCCCGGCCAGTCGCTGCCTCAGGGTGCCGTGTCGCAACGCCAGGATGAAGAACAGGACGCTCCCGAAGAGCACCAGGAGTGACGGCTGTGCTTGACGACATCCTACGGTCCATCGGAGTCTATAGGCTCTACGAGAGCAGCCTGAACTCCCAGATAGAGAATGGCCCGATCCCCGGTCACATCGGGATCATACTCGACGGCAACCGGAGGTGGGCGCAGAACCACAGGCTTGCGATCGACCTCGGCCACACGCAGGGCGCCGACGTGGTCGAGAGGCTGCTCGACTGGTGCCACGAGATAGGGATAAAATCGATAACCCTGTACGTCCTCTCCACAGAGAACCTCAACAGGTCCTCGGTGGAGGTCGCAGAGCTCTTCCGGCTCATCGAGGAGAGGCTGAGGAGGCTCCTGACCGACGAGAGGATCTACAAGTACAAGGTGAGGGTCAAGGGGATTGGGAAGTTCGACCTCCTCCCGCCGGAGATGAGGGAGATCCTCGACGAGGTCGAGAAGAAGACCGCGAGCTTCGAGGGCCACTTTCTCAACATCGCCGTGGCGTACGGGGGGAGGACGGAGATCACCGACTCCGTCAAGGGGATAGCAGAGGACGTGAAGAAGGGGATCCTGTCCCCCGACGACATAACGGAAGAGACCATCTCTGCCAGGCTCTACACCTCGCACCTGCCCAACCCCGAACCCGACCTCATCATCAGGACCTCCGGGGAGGAGAGGATGAGCGGCTTCCTTCTCTGGCAGGGCGCCTACAGCGAGCTGGTCTTCCTCGACGTGTACTGGCCCGCCTTCCGCAAGATAGACCTCCTGCGCGCGGTCAGGATATACCAGCGGAGGCGGAGGAGGCTGGGACGATAACCGTTATAATGACACCCAGAAGGAGGTGCGCTGAACAAGAATGAAGATACTCCTGGGCACCCTTAAGGACAAGGGAGACGAGCTCGCCGCGTTCCTCGAGCCTAGAATCGGCGTCAAGGGAGACGTCAGTGGAGGGGAGCTCGACATCGAGGACAAGTCCTTGAAGAAGGGGATTCGGTCCAGGCACGTGAAGACGTACATCAAGCGCTTCCTCAGCATTGAGAAGGTCCGGGAACGCTATCGGGTCCTCGTCGATGGTGGGGAGCTGAGGCTCGTTGAGCTCGAGACAGACGAGGAGATAGAAGAAGAGCTGAAGGAGGAGGAGGCCAAGAAGAAGACGGAGAGCTACAGTGAGAAGGAGGCTGCGAAGGCGGCGGAGATTCCCACCACCCAGGCGGAAGGCACCACCACTCCCAAGTGATGCTTCAGGCAGAAGGCTCGCTGCGAGGGCTCGTCCGGGACTTGATGACGGACCTTCTCTTCTCGATCAGGTAGCGCCTGAGCCCGTTCCTCGCTTTCCGTAGTGTCCCGATGGACTCGACCAGCCTGCCTTTGGAGATCTCGTCGGCGGCCTTCGAAAGGAGCTCGCGAGAGGCCTCGAGAAGCTTGGCCCGGTCGCCGGCCTCCGGAAGCTTCGTGACGACCCCGGGGGTCTCGTAGTCCAGCCTGAACTTCAGGATGGCGATGAGCTTCTCGGTCGCCGCATATACTTCCCAGATCTCTTGCTCCTCTGGGTCGAAGCCGGCGAGCCTCTCCTTCAGCGAGAGGACATCCTTCCGGTATCTCTCGCGGTCGACCTCGTCCACCTTCTCATCTTCTTTTCTCGGGGGAGAGGGCAGACTCGATGACCGGGCGCCTTTGAATTGCGAACATTATTAAAGAGCAGGAATTGCGGGCGCAGAGTTTGTCTGCTAAAGCAAGAAGCGAGGGAGCAGGCCCTAGGCGGATAGTGGGGGCCTGCTTTGTCGAGCTCGAGAGCCTCACCGACCTCGCCCGGCTGTCTTGCGCGTTCGAGAGGGCGCCGTTCCCGATATTCATGTCGAAGGAGGGGAGCAAGTTCAGGCTGGCCGTTCAGACGGACCTATTCATGGGCATCCCGATCTTCTACCACATCGAGGTCGAGAAGGGAGGGGAGTTCCTGGCCTACAAGAGCTCGGGAGAGACGGAGGACGCCCAGCTGGTCGAGGCCGCGCTCAACCCCTCGTACATGTACGCGCCCATAGTCCACGTCCTCAAGCTGCCGCGGGTTCTCGAGAGGCGGTCGGGCTTCAAGGTACGGTTCCTCGCCGCGCAGGTTTCCGACCTGGCCAACCTCATGAAGATAGCCTCCTACAAGATGCTCTACGAGGAGCCACCGCTTCCCCTCTACACGTTCAAGAACGGGACGAGCTGGATAACCGGCTGCTTCGCGAGGCTGGACGACTTCGAGGAAGCCTCGCTCTTCTTCTACGCTAGGCTCGATAAGGAGCCGAACTCGGGATTCGTGAGGTACTCGGCCTCGAGGCTCAGCGACACGGGCTTCAGCAAGAGGATAGACGAGCACGGCTCGATCTACGTAAAGGTGGTAAAGCTGAAGGAGAAGCACCCCCTGGTGGAGTTCAAGTGAAACTCCTCGGGGATTGGCTAGAATCAAACTCGCGCAAGTCAGGAAGTAAAATCATCCTCGCCGCCGACGTGGGCGGCCCATTTGAGACCAGGGTCGGCGCTGCGGCTTCCCTCGTCTCCGCTCTGCAGGAGAGGATTGTCGCGGTCAAGGTCAACTGGCACCTCCTCCTCCCCCACGGCGTCCTCGGCCTCCGCGAGCTGGTTGTACGTTGCAGCGACGCCGGGCTCCCCCTCATCGCGGACATGAAGCTCAACGACATCGGGGCGACCAACGTCGAGGCCGCGGGGACCCTCTTCTCGAACGGGTTCGACGCGATCATCGCCAACCCCTTCGTCGGCTACAGAGGGGGTATGGAGGACCTCCTGAGCAAGAGCCGCGAGATGCGGAAGGGCGTCATCCTCCTCGTCTACATGAGCCACGCGGGGGCGAGGGAGGGATATGGGCTCAAGGTCGGCGGCGAGCCGCTCTACCTCGGCTTCGCCAGGAGGACTAGGAGGTGGGGAGCCGACGGAGCCGTGGTCTCGTCCAAGTCCCCCTCGATCATCCGCGAGGTCAGGTCGATACTCGGCAGGGAGCAGGTGATCCTCAGCCCCGGCGTGGGCTTCCAGGGAGGGGACGGGAGGAAGGCGCTGACGGCGGGGGCCGACTACCTGATCGTCGGACGCTCGATTGTCGGCTCGAGGGACCCGGTGAAGGCCGTCGATGCGATGAACCGGGAGCTCGGGAACCGGGGCTCGTAGCTCGGCGGTTCGCGTTCGGAGAAGCAGTTTATAATCACGTCTCGGGTCAGGCAGCAGGAATCCGTTTGTCGAAGATACGCGCCGGGATCGTCGGAGTAGGCAACTGCGCCTCAGGAATCATCCAGGGTATAGAGCTCTGCAAGAGAGGGGACAAGGACGCGAGGGCCCTCGGGAACACGAAGATCGGCGCGTACCGCATCGAGGACATCGACTTCGTCACCGCGTTCGACGTGGGCGCGAACAAGGTGGGCAAGCCCCTCTCGAAGGCCATCTACCTGGGGCCGAACATGGTGAAATGGACCGACAGCGTCTCGGGCTGCGACGCGGTCGTGAAGGAGTCCCCGGTCCTCGACGGCGTTGGGCTCTACGTGGGCGAGAAGATCAAGCCGATCAAGAGCGGGAGGCCGATCGCAGAGATCAGGGAGGAGGTGCTCGCCGACCTGAAGAGCACGAAGACGCAGCTGCTCGTCAACTACCTCCCGGTGGGGAGCCAGAAGGCGACCGAGTTCTGGGCTGAGGTCGCCCTCGAGGCGGGCCTGGGCTTCATCAACTGCATCCCGGTATTCATAGCCTCGAACGCGGGCTGGGCGAAGAGGTTCTCGAAGGGAGGCATACCCATAATCGGGGACGACGTCAAGGGGGTCGTCGGGGCGACGATAGTGCACAGGACGCTGGCGAGGCTGTGCTCCGACAGGTCGGTGAGGGTCGACAGGACGTACCAGATCAACGTGGGAGGGAACACGGACTTCCTCAACATGAAGGAGCAGCAACGGCTCGAGTCCAAGCGGATCTCCAAGACCGAGGCCGTCCAGAGCATGCTGACCCACCGCCTGCCGGACGAGAGGATCTACGTGGGACCCAGCGACTTCATACCCTACCTGGGAAACACGAAGCTCGCGTTCATCAGGATCGAGGGGACGATGTTCCCGGGAATCCCCTTCAACATGGAGATGCGGCTCGAGGTGGACGACAAGGCGAACTCGGCGGGGGTCGTCGTCGACGCCATCCGGTACTGCAAGATCGCGCTGGACAAGAAGGTCGGCGGGCCGCTCATCGAGGCGAGCGCCTGGCTGATGAAGCACCCTCCCGTGTCGCTGACCGACGACGTGGCGAAGGAGAGGGTCGCCGAGTGGGTCAGCCGGCCCGCCTAGGGGCGTCACCCTTCGCGGGGTTCATGAAGGCCTCGCCTTCCCTTATGAGCCTCCTCGCGTTAGGATAGGTCACGGTCCTGATAGCCTCCGCGTAGTCGAACCAGCCGTAGTCCTGGTGCTCGAACGAGATGGTGACCTTTTCGACGGACGTCTCGGCCAGGAAGAAGACCACGGTCTTGTGCACCTTCTTTCCCTCGCGCCTGTAGAAGTACTCTATCTTCTTCTCGAAGCCCGGAACCACGCGGAGGTCGACAATCCCGGACTCCTCCCTGACCTCCCTCACCATCGTCTGGAGGGGTTCCTCCCCCTCCTCTATGTTCCCCTTGGGGAGGTCCCAGTGCCCCGCCGGGTACTTGAGAAGAAGAAATCGCAGGGAGCCCGAGGCGCGCCTGAAGACGACGGCCCCAGCGGACCTCTCCTCTAGGCGCTGCCTGGAGCTGGAAGAAGACCGTGGCGGCCGGCTGACAGCCCGTCTCGCGTCAACCACTTGCTGGTCACTTGGCTTGAGGGACTGCCAACTTCCTGTGGATGTAGACGGCGACGACGAGAGTGAGGAGGACGGCGGCCCCTATCGGGAGCTCGTAACGGAGCAGCGCGTCCACTCCCACGACGATCGCCGGCGAAGAGACGATGCCTGTCACTGTGGCTCCGAGATAATCGAAAGTCAGCTTAGCGCTCCCGAGGTTGAAGCTGCCGTCAAAGCCGCCCTTGAGGGTGATTTGGCTGCTCGAGGTCGCGCCGGCCGCGAGAGAGGGCAGCGTGACGGTCACCGTCCGTCCGCTCACATGGACTCCAGTGGAGGAGCTGACTGCGGTGAGGCTCGACGGCAGAGAGACCGAGAAAGTCACGTTCGTGACGTCCACAGGCGAGGGGTTGCTCACGGCCACGGTGAGCGAGAAGTCGGAGCCCTCCTTGGGGGTCGACGCGACCGAGGTCGTGGCCTGGAGCGGCTTGAAGACGTTGACCGTGCCAGAGCTGACAACGTATTGCGTCGAATAGCCGCCGAAGACATAGGAGATGGTCGTTGAGGAGCTGGTGTGGTTGCCCGGCGAGACCATCCTAACCGTGTAGTTCAGCGAATGCGAGACGCTCGAGTTGAGAGATTCGTACTGGGCGTTGAGGACGCTGGACACGGCCGTGTCGAAAGAGTCGCTGCTGGCGGAGATGGTGAGGTTGTAGACGGGGAGAGTGGCTTGATTGGCGACCCGCACGGTCACGTTGTCGTCTTGGCCTTGGAAGACGGAGATGGGCGCGAAGGTCTTCGTAACCGCGACCCCGCCTGCTATCGGAAGCGCCGAACCCAGCGTATGAAGCGTCAGGCCGTTCTGCGACGTCGTGACGTTCGCCTCCCCGATGAGATAGCTATCCTTCGAGAAGTTCAGGAGCAGCGTTCCCGTCTCGGACCCGAGGACCGCTATCGGGGGAGTGGCGAGGGAGAAGCCGGATGACCCGCAAGTCCCGTTCCCGGTCACCACGCGAGTGCACATCATCCCCGCCGGGAACGACTGGCTCACGCTGACGTTGCCCGACGCCACGGTCCCCTTGTTGGTCAGGGTGTACGTCGCGTTGACGCTGCCGAGCCCGAGCACCTTGGACGTTATGGTCGCTGTCAGCTTGAACTGCATCAACGGGAGGAGCACGTTCGAATGTGAAAAGAGGATGGTCGCGGGGTTAGAGACGAGAGTCCCCTTTGTGGTGTCAGGCCTTGTCCACCCGAGGGTGAACGTCTGACTGACGTTGCGGTTCGCGATGCCGGTAAGAGGAATGGTCACGTTCACCTTCCAAACGCCGCCAGAAACGAGTGTCGGGTTGGTGTAGTTCAGGACGTTGAGGTTCAGCGCTGGATCGTTCCCTGTGTTCGTCACGGTCACGACGTACTTCCCGGGCTTCCCCGTGGACGACCCGGACGCGATGTTGGCGCCAGCTTGGACCTGGAGGGCGGGGCCAGCGTCGTTGGTCCGCAGCTCTACCTGGTTCGTCCTCGTGGTGGAGTTGACCGTGGCCGTCCCGAAGCTATACGAATAGGACACAGGAGTGGAGGGAATGATGATGTCGTCGCTGGCGGAGGAGCTCACCTTGAGGACGTACGCCCTCGAGACGTTCTGGCCCGGCGCCACCGACGGGATATTGAAGCTGGAGTTCCCCACCGAGAGGGAGAAGAGCGACGGATAGGCGGTCCACCAACTGTCATTGACGTTGACGTTGTGGATCGTCCCGTTGCCTGCCGTGTTCTGGATGTTTAGCGTGACCGATACCAGTCCACCCGAGACGGCCGCGCCGTTGTCCACGGTCCGAGTGGCGGTCAGGACGGGCGGGTTCGGGAGGATCGAGACGTTGGGCCTGAACCTCGTGCCCGATGGGATGCTTACCGAGTAGGTCGCGCTGTAGTTGGCCACGTGGTTCGTGACAGTGGCGTTGTCGGGGCTCTTGATCAGCCCGTCCAGCGCGTGCACGACCATCTGGGTGGAGGTAGCGTTACGAGAGGAGACGAAGGAGGTGTTCTGCAGGCTCAGAGCGTTCTCGAGGAGGAGGCTCCCGTTCGTCCCCACGACGCCGCTCTCCGTCGAGCCGAACATCACCGTGTGCGCGAAGGAGGAGCCGGAGCGGACGCCGGTCAGGATAGCGGTCGGAGTCGGGGCAGCGGCTAGGGTCGATGCCGTGGCGACGGCGGCAAGCCCCTGGTTGCTCGCCGGCACGCTGCTGAAGATCGTCTCTCCGGCGACGGCGAAGTTCGCCGAGCTGAAGAAGGTGTAGTTGCTCCCGCTCGAGCCAAGCTGGTCAAAACTTACGCCGAGGGTGGAGCCAAAGTCGGATGCGGCCGACACGGCGGCGGACTGGCTGGTCGCGGTTACGTTGAGGAACACGCCCGAGTAGGGCATGAAGGGGACCTTGAGGACGTTGTATCCCGTCCCCCAGAAGAGCGCCGAGGTGGTCGTCGCGGTCGAGGCCTGCACCGCAGTCAACTCGTAGGCGCTCACGCCCGGCACCGATTCCGCGGCGACGATGCCCGGCCTCAAGGCCTTGACGGGGCTCAGGCTCACCAGCCAGTAGTCGTTGGTGCCGGCAGTGTAGATTACCACTTTCTCGGAGTAGGGCGACTTGGGGGCGGTCGAGGTGGAGGTCGTCGTGGTAGTGGAAGACGACGAGGACGAAGAGGCGGCCGCGAAGGCGAGCTGCGCGACCGGCAGCACCGCGAGTGAGATGATTAGGGCAAGAGCTAGCAACGACCGTGACTTCATGAAGACTCTTCAGGCCGCCAACCTACGATATTAAACCGTTGCTTGCGGTTATCTTCTCTTCGAGCCTGAGCTCTCTTCGGGCGGGTCGTCGACCCCCTTCTCGTCGAGCATGAAGACGGCGTCCCTCTCCGGGTGATACGGGCTGTCGACCATCCTGGCGATGCGGTTCTTCCCCGCCTTGCGCAGGTAGATGCGGTAGGTGCTGGTGTGCGCCACGACGTGCCCCCCGGTCGCCCTGGTTGGGTCGCCGAAGAAGCTGTCCGGAGCCGACTGCACCTGGTTCGTGAGTATGATCGCGATGTTGTAGATTTCGGCTGTCCTGAGGAGCTGGTGCAGGAACCGGTTGAGCCTCTGCTGCCTCTCCGCGAGCGTCCCCCTCCCCAGGAACTCCGCCCTGTAGTGGGCGACCGCGCTGTCCACGATGACGAGCTTGATGGTGTTCTTCTCGATTATCCTCCCGAGGTCCTTCGCTATCAGCTCCTGGTGCGCGCTGTTGTAGGCCCTGGCGACCATGACCTTCGAGAGGACCGCCTCGGGGTCCATGCCCCGGGCCTCGGCGATCTGCGCGAGCCTCTCGGGTCTGAATGTCCCCTCGGTGTCGATGTAGACCGCCCCGCCGTCGAGGCCCCCCTGGTCAGTGGGGAGCTGCACCATCGCGCAGAGCGTGTGGCAGATCTGGGTGTTGTGGAGCACTGTCGGCAGGTTCCCGCCGACGAACGCGTGCCCGTCGGGCACCACGAAATCGTAGACGTAGTCGTCGAACCGGCGCACCTTGCTGTCCACGATTCTGTCCCAGTTGAACTTCATGGATTCATGGATGGTCGAGAGAGCCTCGTTCAGGAGTTTGACCCTCGACTCGGCCTCGTCTCGAAGGATTGTGCGCACCTCCTCGACGCGCGTCCTTGGCACGCCTCTGTTGTAGTAGTTGGCGGCCCCGCTCTTTGTAATTCCCATTCTACGGGAAACTATGTTGAAGTCGAATGGGAGAGAGTGTGCGAACTTCCTGAACTCGTCTCTGTCTTCGAGACTCACACTTTCGAGTTCGGCGAGCTTCTGCTCGAGCACCGCCTTCACTGCCCGAAATGACTCGCCAATCCTGCGCAGTTGGGGATCGGCTATTCCTTTCCTCTCGTACGCGCTCCGAGTGAAAATCTCGTATAGAGTTGCGTTCTTGTCGAAGCTTCCAACTCGTCTGAAGTGCCATCTCGTGCTACTTACTGCTTCCCTGAAGACCCGGCGGAGATAGACGCCCAGGGGTGTTCCAAACCGGCTATTCCTCATTCGTGGGGTGCGGCCCGCTTTGGCGCGGTATGGAAGACGGGTCGCGATCGCCCGGTCGAAGCCGGAGATGAGCAATCTGTAGTGAGTTGCCCCTCCTTTCACTTTCTTTTGTGAGAAGGTGGAGGACACTCCGAGTCTCGAAAAGAGGTACGAGACTTCCTCGATCAGCCTCTTGCTATTCGAAGATACCTCGACACCTTCGTCCGCCACGTGCCCGTCTCCGTCTATGTATCCCGCCAAGAAAGCGCGCACCACGTCATCATCCGCACTCAAGACCTCCTCGGGAACGAACTTTGTATACGAATTCGTCCCAATGAGCTTTCCGAGCAGCGCCTTGACAGGCTCGCGAAGCAGAATAGTCTTGACGTGCGGTCGTCGAAGGTCAGGTGCGATGGTCGGTGTGAAGCCGAACTTTCGTTCCAGGAATTGCACGGTCCACCCGATCAGTCGTTTGTCCGCGTTGACTATCGAGAGAGGATTTGAAGAGCCCTCGGCCACGAAGAGTCCCAAGAAATATGCGTCGTCAGCGTCGAGGACGGAGCGAGTATTCGCCCCGATTGATTTGGGTGTTGCGACTGCATCGCCCTTTCTAAGGGACTGAGCGCTGATCCAACGGAGGCCGACCTCCGTGATTGTGAGAAGCTTGTGCGTCGGCGTTATGCTTAGTCGTCTTCCTCGCTCTGTCCGAAGGTCGACCACGTACGGCACTCTCTCCTTGTAGAGGTAGGTCGCCTGCGTTGGCTGCGAATCATACCCGAACACCTTGACGGAGGGAACGGGAACCACAAAACCCTCCTCGAATGGTTTTTCGCCGTTCAACTTCTCGTATTTTCCGTAGGCATCCGCTATGTTCTCGAGATGGACTGCGGCATCGTTGGTATAGATTACCTTCGTATCACCCGTTACGCATTTGCCCGAGCCGAACTCCCCGTAGAACTCGGTCATCGCCCATGTCTCGATCCCTCCCGCGAGGAGCTCGTCCAGGTTCGCCGAGCCCGTGGAGAGGCGGCTGATGTTCTTCCGCTTCGTCAGGAGTTCGGACGCGCTGATGAAGTCAGGCTCCAGCCGCCCGATCTCCACGAGCTTCTTCCTGGCCTTGTTGTTCAGGTCCACGGCCTTTGTGATGTCGACGTCGGTGGCGTCGGCGATGTCGGCGGGCCCCGCGGTCGCGAGATCCAATATCGTGAAAATCCCGGCGTCGTTCAGCTTCGTCTTCGTGGCCGGTCCCACCCCGGGGAGGCTCGTGACGTCCATCTCCTCGCTCACTTCGACTTCCTCCGTCTCTGCTTCAACCAAGATGATTTCAAACGGCCTTCCACGGGCTTAAAAGCGTAGCGTGGGGGAGAGTGAAAGTATTCTCTGTGTGCGCCCGCGGCGATGCTGCCTTCTCAGGCTCGACATGGAGCCGACACGAGTCCCATGCGGTCTGCTCGTAGGTGCGTGCAGCTCAGTACTTGACATGGACGACAAAGAATCCGCAGTCGGGCACGTAACCACCAGGGAGCTTCTCGAGGTAGGCGTGGTTCGTCAGCCTGCTCTGCAGGAATTCTACGCTGGACGCCCGCTCCGTCACCGCCGACCACGCAACGCCCTTCTCCTCGTCGGTCAGACCGTCCGAATGGAACTCCAGGATTGCCTGGGGGTGTCGGTTCTCGATAAGTCGCCTCATCCCGCGGACGATCATGGGCTCTGCGCCCTCGGCGTCGACCTTTATCCACTCGGGAAAGACGCCGCGCGTCTCACAGTATTCGTCGAGCGTGGTCGAAGCTACCTCGACCTCGCTGTAGCGCACGCCCTGACGATGCGGCCGGACGATCGATGAAAGCCCGCTCCCAAACCTCTCCGCGGCGAGCCAGGCCTTTCCCGTCTTGTCGCTCACGCTTTCCGCCTCCACCACCACGTTCGATATTCCGTTCAGGTCTAGGTTCTTCCTAAGAGATGCCCGCGCGACGGGGTCAGGCTCGAAGGCGACCACCCTTCCGGTCCTTCCCACCAGCTCCGAAAAGAGCAAAGTCCACTCTCCCACGTGCGCCCCAACGTCGAAGACCGTGCTCCCCCTGCGGATCTGGTCCTGGGCGAATAGCATGACGCCAGGCTCCCTGACGCCTCTCCCGATCCACCTCCACACCGGGTCGAACTCGACGACAAACTTCCGTTCTAGTCTGGGGTACGTCATCGACTCCGGAGTGCGAAGACCTAGCTCGCGGAGGACGATTCGCGCGCCGTCCGTCACCCCCGACCTGGCGACCAAGGCCACGAATTGCTTGAACTCGTTCAAGAATGAGGTGGCGGTCAATCCCCCGTTCCGAACACTAAGCGACGTGGGCCGCCGAAGTCCTGAATGCGGTGCACAAGGGAGCCGGATTGGGTGACGGCTCGGGTAGGCTTATCCCTGTCCGCCAAGCTGGCAGACACTGATCGGTGCCCCAGCCCGTCCCGTGTACGGGTCGCAGGTCAGCTGCCCGTTGATCCCGCAGTCGATAGGACACGTTGCGCAGGACTCGTTGGGGTCGCAGACTCCGTTCCCGCACGAGGCCTGGAACAGGCTGCACTGGGTGGGATTCATCCCTGAGGGACACGGGTACTTGGCCGCGTTAGCGTAGTGAGGGGTGAGGACATATCCGGATGGGACGTAGCCCAGATACTGGGCCCAAGCTCCCTGCGGGGTCTGGCATTGCCCTTGTGAGTTCTTGATGCAAGTTCCGCCCGCCGGTCCCGATGGTTGGGTGGAATTCGTCGACGCCGAAGTGGTACTGCTCAAGGTGGTGCTTAGAGTGGAGGAGGTCGTGCTGCTACCGGTGTTCGAAGGCGCCGACGTATAGTAGAACAGCCCTACCGCGCCCGCTAGAATCAAGACCGCCAATGCGGCAACCGCTGTACCCTTCGCAATCGCGCTTCGCTTTACCAAATGAACAAACCTCGACTATATGCGAACTCCGGAGTTATTTAAGCATTCATTTTTTGATAACATCGCAAAAGATGTTATTAACATTATAACGAATGTTATGGGAATCTCGGGTGCAAAATCTCCAACCAATGTGGAACTTGCGACAGCCGCGCGAGATAGGCAAGCAATAATAACGCTCTTTCGAATCAGAACTTAATTCCTCATTTCCGAGCGTCCAGCGCCCTGAGCGAGAGGCGTTGAGTTGCTCTCAAAGGTCTCCAGAGCCGTCAGGTCACAAGCGTTCATGACGAGTCTTGGCCGTGTTGGGGTCTGTCACAGGAGAGAGGGAATATCGTGCGCTCGGTGGCCTAAAGGGTCAGGTCAGAAGGCCGCCGCTCTTCTCAAAGATGTGCATCTTGTTCGCTTCCCACTCTAGCCAGAGGTGGTCGCCCGCTGCAGCCGCGTGTTCGGGGGGCAGGACGAGCCTGAAGATCTTGCCGTCCACGAGCGAGCTGACGACAGTGCTGGAGCCCAGAGGCTCGAAGCTCTCCACAACGATTTCCAAGTCCGATTCCGACCTCTTCGAGGAGAAGACCTTGATGTCCTCGGGACGGATCCCTACCAGGACCTCCGTGCCGTCTCCCACCTTGTCCCTCATCATGTTTGCCATGGACGCATCAACCGGGATGGCCGCCTGATCCACCTTGAGAATCCCACCGCCTCCGGCTACCGAGAATCGTGCGTTGAGTATGTTCGTGGGAGGGTTCCCGACGAACCCGGCGACGAAGGAGTTCTTGGGGTTCGAATAGACGTCCAGAGGGGGGCCGTATTGCATCAGCTCTCCCTGGCTCATGATGGCTATCATGTCCGCTAGCCCCATCGCCTCGGCCTGGTCGTGGGTAACGTAGAGGGCCGTTATCTGGGTCTCCCTCCTTATCCTCTTCAGCTCGGTCCTCATCTGCGCTCTCAGGGGCGCGTCGAGGCTCGTGAGAGGCTCGTCCATGAGCAGGGCGTTCGGCCGCCGGACTATGGCCCTCCCCAGGGCAGCCCTCTGCTGCTCTCCCCCGCTGAGCTGGTTGGGCTTCTTGTCGAGGAGGTGCTTGATCACCAGGAGCTCAGCTACTTCCTTCACTCTTGCGTCGATCTCCGCCTTGGGAACGTTGCGAACCTTCAGAGGAAATCCGATGTTGTCGTGTATCGTCATGAGGGGGAATAGCGCGTAGCTCTGGAAGACCATCGCCAGGTCCCTCTCCCGGGGGGGCAGGTCGGTCACCGGCGTCCCGTCGATGCTTATCGAGCCGGAGTCGGGCTTCTCGAACCCCGCCACGCAGCGCAGCAGCGTGGTCTTTCCCGACCCGGAAGGGCCGAGTATCACCGTGAATGTCCCCGTACTCACCTTGAGGGAGACCCCGTTGACCGCCTGGGTGTTGCCGTACTTCTTCGATATGTTGTCTATCTCTAGGTTGGCCATTGTGAGAGCATCAAGCCCTGTGAGTATGTCTTCCTGCCGTCAAGAATTGCTCTGCCGTTCGATTGTTCCCAGAAATCTCTGCCAGAGGATTTTCGAGCAAGCAGGAGTCTTGTTCGAGCTAGTCCTGGTGTTTATTTATGTTTTGACTCCCGTGATCCTCTGGGTGTGAGACGCAGGGATGGACGAGGGGATGAGGATCTGTGAGACGACCACGACGGAGGCGAGCCGGACCAGGGCTCGTCCCAGACGGTCGCTCGCCGAAGACCGAAGGGAATAAATCTGCCGGCCCAAGGCATCGATGTGTGCTATTTCGAGAAGCAAGGCCGGCGCTGAGCCGAACCGCCTGGATTCTCGTGATTGTTATTGCCGTGGCCGCCGTCGCTGCTCTCGAATTCGAGATCGGTCCTGGCTCGACTACCGGAGGGGCAAAGGAGATAGATATCACAATCCACGAGGACAACCCTCAACTGCAAATAGATCACTTCTACCCAGACAGGGTGTATGTGCCTTTGGGGGAGAACGTATCCATCGCTGTTCTGAACACCGACGACGAAACGAGACTGTTTACAATACTGCCCTACAACGTCAATCTCACGATCATCGCAGGGACCACCCAGAGGGTCGCGTTCCAGGCGAACAAGCTGGGCAGCTTCAGCTTCGTCAGCCCTGTCGCCCCCCCAAGCGTCGTCAGTGGCGGCAGACTGGGCCCTTGCTTGATTGGGCTCTTCATTGTCGTACAGAATGCGTCACTGCTTAGCAGCACATCGTCTTCTTCCGGCCAGGGCGTTGCAGGGTCTACCTACTGCAACCCATCCGATCCGACCCAGAATCCACCGGGTTACCCGCCTTATTCGGGACCGAACCCTCTGAACGAAACTCTGTGACTACGCGCGGCCTTCATCAGAGGGTCTCACATCACGGCTTTCGGACAAGACCCCCAGGGAGCAGCCCAGCTATCAGAGTGACGTGTTTGGGGAGTGATTGGATGACCAGTTCAATCCCCATCGTACACCTTGGATAGATGCGCAGCCTGATGATATAGACGACAGTCGCTGCGGGGCTCGCCAGTCTGAATCTCGGAGCCCAGACCAAGCGAACATGATCTCGGTTTCGCACGAGACAGAAGGCGGCGCAGGGCCGCTACATCACGACAGAGTAGAAGGAGCAGGACCTTCGCCTCCTCTCCTATCTCCCCCTCGGCGAACGGAGCGGGCGGGTCTCCCTCATTTCGCTCACCATCGATTTTCATCGCACTGCATCACACCAATTGTGTGGGACTGATCTGATTCGCGTGCTCAGGGCGGAGAGTCCTCAGAGACTCGCAGCCCGCTCATTCGCATAACCTAATGTGGGGTTCATGTGAGGACTGTGAGACAAAATGAGCGAGCGTGCGCCGACCACGAAAGAGCCATATACCGAAGTGGCGCCCAACGCGGTGCATGACCGGGGAGTCCCGACCTGACCTTCGGGTCCGGGAATCTAAGAAGTGGTATCTGCTCTTCCTTCCACTCTTCGCGTTGATAGGGCTCGTGGCGGTCTACCCTCTCGTGATGAGCTTGTACCTCAGCCTGACCACGGCGAACGGCACGCCGACCCTCGCCAACTTCGCCAGCATGTTATCGACCCCGACCTTCTTCAACACCCTGAACATCTCCCTGCTCTACTCGCTCACCAGCACGATCCTTGCCGTCGGCATAGGTCTCGGGCTCACCTTCATCCTGACCCAGGAGCTACGCGGGAAGGGGGCGCTCGAAGTAATCTACATACTTCCCCTGGCAGTAGCGCCCATAGTCGTCGGGGTGCTCTACGCACCCTCCTCGGTCTGGGACGACGTGCAGCAGTTCATGCACTTTCAGCTCCACATGGCATACTTTCAGGAGCTCACCCCCTCCTTCTACTTTCCAGTGATGTTCTTCTCCGAGGCGTGGGAGTGGGCGCCGCTCATAATGTTGGTGGCGATCAGCATCGTCAACAACATGTCGAAAGAAGTCTACGAGGCGGCGGACCTTCACGGAGCGTCCGCGTATCAAAAGTTCAAACTCCTAATTCTCCCGACCGTCTTCAGTTCGCCGGTGATGCAGTTCATCGTGGTACTCAGGTTCATAGACGCCATGAGGGCGTTCGAGATACCTCTGGCCTGGTCGAACTGGCTCGGCTACACGTCGACCCTCGGATCGCCGGTGGACACGATAAGCCTCTACCTCTACAAGCTGCTCTTCTCGTCATCGCTCGGCTTCCCGATAGGGATGGTCTCCGCCATCGCAGTGACGCTCTTCGGGATAACTCTGATTGGCGCCGCCGTGCTCCTGCGGCTCCTTAGGACGGTAGGAGGCTAGACCGGCATGGACCAGGTGGGAGGTGCCGGAGGGATTGTGAGAGTCTCGAGCAGTCGCCACAGATGGAGGAGGATCCTCCTCTACGTCTTCGCGATATTGGCCGCCTTCTATTCGTTCTGGCCGGTGATGGTCATGGGGCTCGAAGGGTACAACATCGACCTCGGTGTGATCCTCGCGGGGTTCGCCGGAAAGTCCGCGATCGTCATCGTCGGAGGCGTCCCAATCCGCATAAGCTCGATAATTCCGACAGCGTATTACTATCTGCAGGCGCTCAGCCTCGAGGCATACCCGAGGCTGGTTGTCAACACCCTCATCGTCTCGGCACTCACGATCGCCATCGCTCTCGCGGCGGGCATCCCCGTCGCATACGTTCTGGCGCGCATCGAGGTGAGAGGCAAGACCTTCATCGCGTACCTTCTCCTCGGCCTCAGGACCGTCTCCCAATACATGGTTATCATTCCCCTCTACATCGCCTACTCGAGGCTCGGCATTTACGATACGTACGCGGGGGTCGCGCTGGCGGAGCAGTTGCTCGTGCTCACGGTGGTCGTGTGGATGTTGAGAGGGTTCTTCTCGGACATCCCCCGGGACGTCTATGAGGCAGCCACGGTGTTCGGCAAGACCGAATGGCAGGTCTTCAGGCGGGTCGTACTCCCCATGGTCCTACCCGGGGTCGTCGTGACCACCATGTTCGCCCTGGTCCTACTCTGGAACGAGTTCCTCATCGCCGATACTTTGACGGGGGTCGCGACCCGCACGGTCGCGGTCGGCGTCTGGGAAGGGATGTCCGTGAACCAGCTCTCGTTCAACGCACTCGCATGGAACAGCCTCAACGCCGCTGGATTCCTTGCCTACGTCCCCGCGATAACGGTGATGCTCGCCATAAGGAGGTACCTCGCGAAGGGATTCAGCCTGGGGATGGCGCGCTAGGTCCTGTTGGGCCCGAGCTCGCGCACCATTACGCCGTCTTCGAGAGTGTGTAGGCGGGGATGGTTCCTGGCGCGAACTCGATGGTGCTTACGAGTTGGAGCGGGTACGTGCTGCTTGTCTCGTTCAGGGGGCCAGCCGCCACGATGTAATAGTGTCCAACCGATGAGCCGCTGGCGCCGATGGTCAGGGTGTTTCCAAAGGCGTCTTGGATGCTGGCCTGCTTCATGGACGACATGAAGTCCGCCCTGGTCAGCGCGTGGCCGCCGGACAGCACCTCGAGGACCGCGTTGATCATCATCTTCATCCCCAGATTGGTATAGTAGTATAGGGGCCCCACTTCCGTCGGGCAGACCCCGCAATAATCGGGCGAGTTCAGTTCTCCGTTTACAAAGGGCTGAAGTTCGTTCGCGAAGGCAGAAGCGTTCGGATACCCCCGCGCCATGGCGCCGTCGAAGAGAGCACCCCCCCTGATGCCAGCGGCGCCTACCCCGAGGTCGCTGATCTGGTTGGTCGCGGAGGCGACGAATATCTGGCTCGGCAGGAACCCGGCAGACTGGAGCGCCTCTACCACGTTGGACTCGGAGAAGCCCACGGTCGGAAGCCAAGACACGACCACGGCGTTCGCCCCCGACAGCTTCGCCGCCGCGGCCGCGGTCGCCCAAGGGAATTGGGCGTTCGCGTAGAGCTGGTCGAAGACCACGGTGTCGTTCTTGAAGGTGCTCGCGTACCACCTTACGCCCTGAGACATCTCCCTCTGCTGCTCGGCGTTCTGCGTCATCAGCGCGATCTTCGCCCCCGGGACGGCCTCCGAGACGTACTTCGCCAACGCCGCGCCCCACTGGACGGCGTCCGGCTGGACGCTGACCGTCCAGTTCGAACCGGGCGGGCTCAGGCTCGCCGAGGATATCGCTGAGACCACGAAGGGCACGCCGTTCGCCTCGGCGTAGGCTTGGACGGCCTGAGCGTCGCCCAGGTCTGTTGCGCCCGTGATTGCCACCACTCCCTGCTGGTCGAGGGCGGCGGCGCACTTCGCAGCCTCCTGTGGGTTGGTTCGGGAGTCGACTACAACGAGGTCGACGGGCCTGCCGTCGATCCCTCCCGAGGCGTTGGTCTCGTTAACGGCGAGCTCGGCTGCGACCCTCGCACCGTAGCCGTCGGAGACCGCAGGCCCGCTGAGCTCAGTCACGAATCCGATCTTTATCGCGTCGGAGGCCGAGGATGTGCTCCCGGCGCCTATGCAGGGTCCAACGGAGACCGATCCGGAGATTGACGTGGCATAGGCGATAAGGGCTACCATCAAGAGGACGACGAATGCGAAAGCCGCCGTGCTCGTCGAGAGAGCCCTCCTCCGGCGCCAGGTGGTCCTCCTCTCCGGCATCGCGAATCCTCCGGCGGAGCCCTATTTATTCGAGCTTCGAGGAGCGGGGCTAACGCTAGGGCGCGATGACCGTCAGGTTACCGTTCGTCAGCTGTTCGCCCGTGCATCCGCCCTGTTGTGGCGTGAGCCCGCCTGCGTTACAGGCGCCCGCCGGTTGGTCCCAGGCATAGACGCCTGCTTTGTTCGCGAAGAAGTTCACCCTCACCGTCTGGCCGCCCTGCACTATCTGCGTGTTGACATTCAATCCCGGAATCACCAGCTGGTGTGGGCCGTCGTCTTCGTTTTCAAACACGAGGACCACATGTGTCCCTTGTGTGACGGTAAGGTTGTTGGGTATGAACGCGTCGGGGTTAGTGGTGGCGTTCTGTCCATAGAGGCCAGGGGTGCTGCCTATTATCGTCACGGTCGTCGTGTTCCCCGAGCTCGAGCCGCTCGCGTTGACGAAATAGTAGCCGCCGCTCGCCGCAAGGATTGCTACGACCACTACGGCCAACACGACATCTCTTCTGACCATCTTCTAGGTACCTCCTTCACTCGAATGAAAGCCCATACCTTCGAACCTCAGCATACTTAGTTGGGAGCCTGCCTCACCAATTTATACCGTTCGGGTGTGGTTGAAGCATCGTCAACGCGGTTGTAGCGAGTCAGCTAACCAAGCTCTGGCTCTCGGACTCGAGACGACGTCAAGGCTTAATAGTTCTGGGTCGCTTGTGGTGATTCCGGAGTCATTGGGTGAAGCCTTGACGACGAAGACCCCTCGCCATACCGAAAATTACGCATACTGGTATCTCGCGCTCGTCCCCCTCTTCGCCGTCCTGGCGTTGGTGGAGTTCTACCCGCTCGTCGACGGGATCAAGCTGAGCCTGACTGGCTCGAGTGGCGGCCTATCCCTATCGAACTACGGGCAGATGCTGGGCGACTCTGCGTTTTGGTCGGCTGTCGGAGTGTCGTTGGTCTACACTGCCGGGAGCACAGTCATGTGCGTCGCGATAGGCCTCGGTCTCACCTTTCTCGTCACCCAGCGGGTGCGCGGGCGGAGCTACTTCGAGGCTATCTACATCTTCCCTCTCGCGCTGTCGCCCATCGTGGCAGGCGTGCTCTGGTCGCCATCTTCTGTCTGGGACGACATCCAGACGTTCTCTCACTTCATACTCCATCAGCCGTATTTCAATGAGCTGGCCGTCGGGTTCTACTTCCCAGTGATGATGCTTTCGGAGGCGTGGGAGTGGGCGCCCCTAATCATGCTCGTAGCTCTCAGCATCGTCAATTCCCAGTCTTCGAAGGTGTTCGAAGCCGCAGAGGTGCACGGGGCTTCGGCTTGGCAGAAGTTCACGATGGTCGCCCTCCCGGGCATCCTGAGATCTCCGGTGATGCAGTTCATCATTGTTTTGAGGATGATCGATGCGATGCGGGCCTTCGAGGTGCCCCTTGCCTGGGCGAACTGGGTTGGGTACCAACAGACCGTAGGGACCCCGGTCGACACCGTCAGCCTCTTCCTCTACAAACTCATCTTCTACCCGATCTACGGGTTCCCAATCGGTTTGATCTCCGCGATAGCGGTGTCGCTCCTCGTGGTAACTCTCATCGTGGCATTCGCCTTGATTCGGCTCCTGGGACGAGCCCTACCGATTTCCGGAGGGAGATAGCCGACGCAACGAAAGCGCAGTCGGCTGCCGCCGCTCGGAACGTTTCTTACCTATGTCTTCCTGGTAGTTGCCGCGTTCTACTCCTTCTGGCCCATCATGGTGATGGCGTTCGAAGGCTACGGTATCGACTTCGCTCCCTTGTTCTCGGGCAAGCTTGTTCGGCAAGTGGGCGGCGTCCCATACTACAGCGGAGGAATCTTCCCTACCCCGATATTCTACTTGGATGCCCTTCGTCTCGGGCAATTTCCGAAGCTTCTTGAAAACACCACGCTGTTCGCCGCGGTCGGTATCGCGGTGGCACTCGCAGCGGGGGTCATCGCGGCCTACGCGCTGGCGCGCCCGCCGATCAGGGGGAAGGGCGCGATCTCCTACTTGCTCCTCGCCCTGCGAGCCGTCTCGCCCTTCGCCGTCGTGGTCCCTCTCTACATCGTCTTCACGCGGAACGGCCTATGGGACACCTACATCGGCGTCGGTCTCGCCGAAGACCTCGTGGTACTTTCGATAGTCGTATGGATGCTACGAGGTTTCTTCACCGACATACCCAAAGAAATCTATGAAGCGGCGGCTGTCTTCGGGGCCACGGAGGGGCAGATCTTCCGACGAGTGGCGCTACGGATGGTGATTCCCGGGATAGTCGTGACAGCCTTGTTCGCCTGGGTGCTGATTTGGAACGATTTCGCCATCTCGGACATCATGACGGGGCCGGCGACGAAGAGCGTGGCGGTCGGCGTCTGGAGCGGTCTGGGGCAGCTCGCCCTCAGGCAGGTCAGCTTCGACGACCTCAACGCAGGAGGCTTTCTCGCCTGGATGCCCGCCATAGCCGTGATGCTCGCGATCAGGCGATATCTGGCGAAGGGGTACAGCCTCGGGACCGCTAGTTCCAAGGCCTAAGCAAGCCGATTCGCCCTCCAGACGGCCGTGGAGACCAATTCATATAGAAGTTCCCACGTAGACTTTGGCATGTACCGGAGCCGGGGAAGGACAGGGGTTTCCAAAATGGTCGTTCCGGTCGTGTTAATCGTTATCCTCGTGGCCGCAGGCGCGTACGTCTTTCTCGCCATGGGCTCGAAGACCACCACCACGTCTCAGAGTTCGTCCTCGAGCTCGCTTCCGACTAGCCCGTTGAACAGCACGGTGAGCCAGTTCATCCAAGACCTCAACTCAAGGAACGTCGACGGCGTGATAAACTTCTACGGCCAGAACGCGGTCGACGTATGGTCGGGCAACACCGGCGGCCTTTCGGGATTGTATACAGGCACCGACAGCATCAGACTGATCTACGCGACAACGGTCGGCAAGTCGCACTCGCTGGACGCCAACATCAGCAACTACGCTGAGAAGAAGATCAGCCCCACGGTGGTCAACGCGACCTACGTGATCAAGCTGATCTCGAACAGCAGCGTGGCTGGGATAGTTACCGCAACGATCAACACGAGCGAGCAGTGGAATTGGGGCAGCGCGGGATGGCAGATCTCCAAGGAGAACTGGAGTTACCAGCTCTACGACTCCACGTTGGTCGATGCGGGCCTCGGGTCCGCGACGACCTTTCCGCAGTGGGGCTACATGCTAAAGGGCGGGAACCCGAACCTCGTCTCTGAGAAGAGCTTCGAGTGGCACGCTGCCCCGTATCTCGCGGCGTCCGTCTACGCCTTCTTGTTCGGCGTGATCGCGTTCGTGGCTCTGAGATTCAAGTACGCTCCCCGACGAGCGCCACAAGAGCAGCCGAGAAGGTCCTAAGCCGAGGTGCGGGGATTCGCCCCGCATAGGAAACGTTCGCTGAAAACGCTCTAGTGGAGTTGGACCTGAAGCTCCCTTTCGCCGACGGCCTAGTTCCCGGCAGTGGCCTGAACAGAAAGTTTGGTTACCGTGGTCGACTTGTCGACCCAGTTCGCCGTGATTGTGATCGTGTAGTTTTGTCCGACTACCGCTGAGCCGGGGCCCACGCCAGTGGCGAAACCTGTGAACGTGGCGTTCGCGGCAAAGTTGCCGCTCGCGATCGACGGGCCCGCCACATACGTCTTGCCGGGTCCGGGTACGCAGTTGGCGAATTGCAACCCATAACCGGCGCCCGTGCACAAGGCCGTTTCATTACGAGTCGCGAGAATCACGACGAGAGACTGCAATGGCTTTCCCGCGACGTCTTGGAATCCGATATTGAACAGCCCTCCTTGGTAGCCGACGATCAGCTGCAGATAGCTGACTTTGAATGGATCGGTGCTCGAGTTAGTGGCGGACTGCGAGGTTGAGACGGAGCTGCTCGTGCTCGAGGAAGTGGTCGAATGCGATTCCGGGTTGAGAAAGACGGCAGCGCCTGCTGCTCCAATTATGAGGACCGCCACTACGATGAGCAGAATCGTGGATGTTCGTTTCGTGCCGTATCGCGAACCGTGAGCCCAAGTTAAACTTTGCGTCAATACGGCGGAATTCTGCGACCCGGAAGTTCGCGAAAAATACGTTCGTCGACGAAAAATCTGACTTTCGGCATCACCTTGCACGCTTAAATAAATAGGAGGGTCAAGCTCAGCAAGTTGTCTCTCGCTAGCCGGCTCCTAGGCGTTGGGTTGTGCCTTTGGGGAGGATGGCTGATAGGAAACGCACAAGGCGTGGAAACGTTAGGCAACGACGTCGGTAACATAATCCTGGTCATAGGGATTAACATGTCCACGGTGGGTGCGGTCATGGGGAACTATGTCAAGGACCTTGTTGTGCAGCAGCTCACCCCGGACTACGGCTCGTACTGGGTGTTTGGGATAATATTGGCCCTCGGCGGCTTCATCCTCGTCGCGAGGGGCGACCGCAAGCCAAGAGACCCGAGCGAGCGAGCCCCGCTGCTCCAAGAGCCGCTATATGCGAGCGAAAAGACTGATTCTTAGTCCCGCCTCTTCCGAGGCACGCAGGTTCAATTTCAGTGAACACCAGCGAGCGCGCCGGACCTTTTCTTCAAAGTCGGCTTCGTGAAGGTTGTGTCGTTGGACTATGCTAAGCCCAAAAGCTTCTGTGATTCTGAAGGCCTGAAAAACTGGGAGGCGGGCTTCCTGCCTCTTGGCAGGATAGCCCGTTTATCGTTCCTTGTGGTTGTGCTTGTCTCCTAGAAAACCTAGGAGGCGGGCTTCCTGCCTCTCATGGCAAGATAGCCCGTCGCGATGATGAAGATCACGGCTAC
>DATLRR010000006.1:0-6211 GCA_035534595.1 Nitrososphaerales archaeon | reverse complement strand
GCGTCGAGCGCTTCGAGAGCTACCGCGAGGTCGGAGGGGTGGGCCGCGTAACAGTCGTCTCCGCCCATCACGCTCATGTAATACCTGTTGTCCGCGCCCTCCTGGGCCGCGTAGCAGATGGATCCGCCCGCCCTCCAGCACTTCAAGGCGTTCCTCAGGAACGGGCACCACACCTGCTGGGCGAGGGCTCCCCCCACCGTCGCGACGTTCCGGACCTGAGGCGAGGAGATCTGGTCTGAGACCTGGCTCAACAGCGGGTAGTTCTCCGCGATGACGTCGGAGCGCTCCAGGTCGCCGACGGTCACCAGCGCCCCCATGGAGAGCCCGCCGACGGGGTCGAAGGTCAGCTGACCCAGCTCTCCTATCTTCTTGATGTCCACGATTACTTCAGGGATCGGGAACATGGCGTCCCGCTTCAGCAGATAAAGCAGGTCTGAACCTCCGGCCATCACCTTCGCCTTACTGCCATACTTCGCTAGCAACGATATCGCCTCGGAGAGGGTGGAGGGCGCGATGTAACTGAACTCGGGGAGCGACGTCGGCGTGAGCTCTGGAAGGAGTTCGTTCGACATCCTACCGCCCTCCACCGGCCTTCAGCGCCTCGATGACCATCTGCGGCGTGATCGGGAGGGATGTGAACCTGACGCCGATGGCATTCGCTACGGCGTTCCGGATGGCGGAGTGCGTGCAGATGATCATGCTCTCCCCGCCGCCCTTCGCGCCGAAAGGCCCCCTCGGGTCGGGGTTCTCGATCGCAATGCAGACCATCTCTGGCACGTCCGTAATCGTGGGGACGCGGTAGTAGAGCCAATCGCGCGTGATCGACTGGGCGGTGGTCACGTCCACCACGTAATCCTCGAGTATCCCGTAGCCGAGGCCTTGTATCGCGGCGCCTTGCATCTGTCCTTCTGCCGCCCGCGGGTTTATCACCCGACCATAGTCCTGGGCCATCACGAGCTTCTTCACCTCTATCTTCCCCGTCCACTGATTCACCGCCACCTCCGCGAAGCATGCCCCGAACTGGAACCCCGATTTGCTCGTCTGGGCTGTGTGGACGTAAACACCAGATCCCTCGATACTCGCACTCCCGGGAAGGCTCTGCACCACCTCTGAGAAGCTTGCGCTCTGGCCCGACCCGTTGACCAGGACCTGGCTGCCGGCCGTCCTGAGCTGGTCCGGGGTGGTTCCCAGCATCCCGGCCGCCGCCGCCAGGAGCTTCTGCTTCGCGTCCGCGGCGGCGAGCTTGGCCGCGTTCCCCGCGATGAAGGTGGTCCGGCTCCCAAACGTACCCAGGGCGGGGGCGGGAGGGAGGTTCGTGTCTCCCAGGGAGACCGAGACGTCCTCCAACCTTGCGCCGAGCTCCTCCGCGACTATCATCGAGATGGTCGTCGGCTGCCCGCCTCCGAGGTCGGCGGTCCCCGTCATCACGTCAACCTCCCCGCTCGGCCTGATGTATACAGATACGTTCGCGGTGTCGGGCTTGTGGCCGAACCCGTACGTGAGCAGCGCCATCCCGAGTCCGGTCCGCATGTGCCCGGAGGCGCTCGAGGCGCTTGAAGCGCTCCACCTCGACTTCCAGTCGGTCGCATCCTTCCCCTTCTCTATCGCCTCCATGAACGCCGAGCCGCCTACCTGGGTGAAGTCGACCGGTCTGCCCTCTATCTCGAGCACGTCATCCGGTCTGATGCAGTTCAAATAATGCACGTCAGTGGGGTCCATGCCCAGCTTCTCTGCAAGGTCGTCGATGGCGGATTGCACGGCGAAGTTCGACTGCACCCCCCCGTACCCCCTGAAGGCGCCTGCGGGGGGGTTGTCCGTGAAGACGGCGTACGTGGTGTAGCGCATGTTGGAGACGCGGTAGCCGTTGAAGACCGCCCTCGCCCCGACATATGGCACCGACGCGCCACCCGCCAGGTAGGCGCCCTTGTCATAGGTGGCCTGGAGGTCCATGGCGGTGATGGTGCCGTCGCTCATCGCTCCCACCTTTACCTTAAAGGTGGCGGCGTGCCGCTTGTTCGGAGACCCCTCGAACGCGTAGTCTTGGGGCATCACCATCTTGACCGGGCGCGAAGTCTTCTTCGCAAGGACGGCGGCGAGCGGGATGAACCTGTAGAGGTTGTCCTCGCCGAACCCTCCGCCCATGTACTGAGAGACCACCCTCACGTTTGCGGTGGGTATCCCCAGGAGGTCGGCCAGCTCTCCCTGCCTGACGTAGATGACCTGGCTGTCGTTGTAGACCGTGAGGTTGGGTCCGTCCCATTCCGCGAGGCACGAGAAGGGTCTCAGTGAGGCCGCCGCCTGCGGAGGCACCTGGTACTCCCCCTCGAAGACAACTTCCGCTTCGGCAAAGCCGGCGTCGACGTCGCCCCTTGCTAAAACGAGAGGCGAGTATCCCAATTGCACGTTCCCCGGGTACCCCAGGCTAGATTCCACGTCCGGCGCACCGGGCTGCGTCGTTGTCTTCGCGTCTAGGTTGAAAGGGAGCGGCTGGTACCGGACGTCGACGAGCTTGGCCGCCGCGTCCGCAATCTCCTCCGTCTCCGCAGCTATCGCCGCGACCTCGTCTCCTACGAACCTGACGTAGCTGTCGCTCGCACCGGACAAGACCCTCATGTCGTAGGAGAGGAAGGGGGGGAATGGTATCTCCGGGACGTCCTTTCCCGTGATGACCGCTTTGACCCCGGGGAGGCTCTCGGCCTTTGAGGTGTCTATGCTGAGGATCTTGGCGTTTGGGTACGTGCTTCTCACGACGCTCCCGAAGAGCATGTTCAGCCTGCTGAGGTCGATGGTGTACTGGGCGGTTCCGGTCACCCTCTCCTTGCCGCGCACGTCGGGGACGCTCGTCCCGACCACAGGGTTGCTCATTCCGAGTCGACCCCCGGCGCGGCCGAAAGCACCGCGTTGGTGATGTGGGGATAGCTGCCGCACCGGCAGATGTTGCCGGACAGGCCCTCGCGCACTTCGTCTGCGCTGGGGTTGGGATTCGACCGCAGGAGGGCGGTCGCGGAGAGGATGAAGCCCGGCGTGCAGTAGCCGCACTGGAATGCCCCTTCGTCGATGAACGCCTGCTGGAGGGCGGTGAGCTTCCCCCCTGAGCCGACTCCCTCTATGGTCGTGACCTGATGGCCGTCCGCCTCGACTGCGAGCCTATGGCACGAATAGATGGGCATGCCGTCGAGGAGGACAGTGCATGCGCCGCATTCGCTGTTCGAGCAGCCCGGCTTTGTCCCGGTGAGCCCCAAGTCCTTCCTCAGGAGGTCGAGCAGCGTCGAGTTAGCATCGACCTGGAGCTGCTCGTCCCGGCCGTTCACGTTAACCGTGATACTCTTCGACGCCGCCGGGGCAGAGGAAGGCAGTACGGACTCCAGAGCGATCCTGCCCGACGGCGTGCCGGTGAGCCACGCAACAACTCCCGCTACCGCTGCTGCGCCCCCGACAAGGAGCTTCAAGAAATTCCTTCTGGAAATCCTCAAAGTGAAGAACCGAGGTCATTTGGCCTAATAATGTATCTTTCGAAGGCACTGTTAGGTTCTTGGGTGATGGAGAGTGAAAATCATTCCCGACCACCCGCCAACTTACCAGAGCCGGCCATTCCTAGTCTTAAAAGTGCGGGACGTTCAGACATCCATGCAGGCTTCGAAGAATCTGGAGCCAGAGGAGGAGCCGGTCTCGCTTTCCAAGGTCAAAGACGCGGCCCACGCCTCCCCCCTGTCAGCAGCACCGCCCGAGCCGTCAGGGCGAGCGCTCACGTTCGACCCGAACCGACCGGCTCGGAATTGGTGGGCTTGTCAGCTCTCAAGGAATGGGCGAACAAAATGCCCCCTCCCACGAGCAGCATCCTGAGGTCTCTCATACTTTCGGAGCCGGACAAGATGCCCAGGTCTCAGGCCCTCTCCAAGATGGCCGCCTACGCGAGGCTCCTCCACTCCGAGCTTGAAAGGTGAGCCTAGCGGAGGGGCAGCCTCACGATTGCCTCGTTGTCCGGCAGGAAGTTCACGAACTCCCAGCCCTGGGTGACGAAGTTCCTCACGTCGCTCGTCGGTATCACCTTCTGCGAGCTGTTGCCGCTCAGGCCGAGCGCCTGCATCGACTTCGGCAAGGCCCAGCCGCGAATAGGGTTCAAATCTGTGGTAAGTATTTCATGCTTAGTAATTGGTTACTACTGATGAAGCTGTGCATTCATTGACTTTCTGATCTAGCTCTGTCTTCTTCCTCAAGCTTTAGGAGCTTCGTGTAGACGAAAAACCTTATCGTAATCTCCGCCCTGTCCACGAAATCCTTCTCGTCCTCCAGTAGCTCTCTGAGATGACTTGTAGGCGGAAGGAGGGGGATTATCTTTCGCTTGAACGGTCTGGAGTCAACAAGGTCTGGCGCGCTCACATAGGTCGGCTTTTGTCGCTTCTTTCTCTCTCTGGTAACGCATTTCTTTGGAGGAGGGGATTCCCAAATGTAAGGGAGATATTCTCGTTGTGGTTGCATGCCGATTACGGAAGGTCGCCTTCGCAAGGAAGAGTGGCACGATGTGGCCTATGCGAACAGTGATGGGTCGTATTGGATTATCTTCGACGGTCAAAATTACCAAATCGCTCATTGAACTATCAGCATCACCCGCAATGCAACGCGATACAGAATCACCCTCTAGTGCAACGGCACCACGAAAGCGAAGGCTTGTGCGTTAGCACGCGCCAGAACCCACTCCAGTTGATGGGATTGTGCCGAGATGGGAATGTGCGAGCGTCACCCTCCTGTGCGATTTCGCTTGTGCCTATCCTCGCCGAACGAGGCGATCACGACCCGGTGGATCGTGACCTTGAGTGTCTGCATCTCGATGATTGGCGCCTCCAAGACCTTGGAGAACCTCCTCGCGATGATCAGGTTCGCGAGGAGCCACGCGTTATACAAAATCAGGGCGTAGTAGAAGTATAGCAGCCTGAGCGAATGGCTCCTGCTCGTGGTCCTCGCCCTGAACCTTTCCACGCCCGCGTATCCCGTCTCTATTCCCCCCCTCCTCCGATAGTCGTCTGGGAGCCTCCTCACGTTCCACATCACGAACCTCCTCGGGATGTTCGTGGCGAACGCGATGTACCTCTTCAGGGGGTCGGATTCGTCCTCGCACCCCCTCCTTGGGAGTATGACGATGGTGTAGGCGCCCTCCCTCCCCTGCGTCGACGTGATCTTGCACCGCGAGACCCTCCTCCTCCTTCCGTCGGCGTGCTCCCTTATCGCCTGCTTCGTCCTGCTCGTGAGCTTGCACGGCATCAGGTACCTCTGTCCTTCCTTCTCGAGCCTCGCCATGCAGGACGCCGAGAAGAACTCCCTGTCGAGTAGCAACAGAGAGACGTCGACCTCGCGCAGCCTGGTCTGCTCGAGCAGGCCTGCGATGACGTCGGCGTTGTCGTCCAGAGGCCCCACGTGGGCGCAGGCTATCTGCGCCCTCCTCCCATCCTCGACGCACTGAAGGGTGGCGTACGTCTCGAACTTGAACGTCCCCGCCTTCTCCGGTCCACGGGTGAGGAAGGGCTCCATCCTCTCGTCGTACCTGGGGATCTGGTGCTTGTCCATGGCGCAGACGACGGGCTCGTTGAACACCCCGAACCTCCTCAGCTCGCCCAGGGTCGAGTCCAGCGCCCTCTCCACCTTCACCGAGACGTCTCTCTCGGAGAGCCTCGAGACCGCGTCCCTGATCCAGGAGCCTGACGGCACCCTAGTGGAGGACGCCTCGACGGCCAGCCTCCTCATCCCGGACTCCGCGTACCTGCCCTCGATGGAGAGGAGGGTGAGCGAGTGGTGCAGGTCCTCCTCCCCGTAGAGGGCGTTGTGCCTGTCCGAGACGGGTATTGACACCTCGGTGCACACGATTTGGGTAAGCCTTTCAAAGGCCTCCCTCGACGCGCGACACTCGTGCGCCATCCTCAAGGATGGGTTGTGGCGATTCATGCTTGAGTGGAAGCGCACGCTCCTCAAGCACACGAGAATCAAACAGAGTGGGCTAGTGCTCAAAGGCACATTCCCATCTGGGCACAATCCCCTCAACTGCACTCGGACAAAACTATTAATCGAGTGTAGCGTCTCCAAACACCGAGTTGGCATGGAAGATCAACGAAGTGCAATCGCCACAACGACCATAGCTCTTCTCGTTATCATTATTGTATTAGTTGGCGCAATGGGAGGCGTTCTGCTTACGTCGCAGTCAGTCACGCACACCGTTACC
>DATLRR010000005.1:0-4542 GCA_035534595.1 Nitrososphaerales archaeon | reverse complement strand
GCACCGCGAGACCCTCCTCCTCTCGCCCCGGGCGTGCTCCCTGATCGCCTCCTTCGTCCTGCTCGTGAGCTTGCACGGCATCAGGTACCTCTGTCCTTCCTTGTCGAGCCTCGCCATGCAGGACGCCGAGAAGAACTCCCTATCGAGGAGGAGGAGAGAGACTTCCACCTCCCGGAGCCTCGCCTGCCCGAGAAGGGCCGCGATGACATCGGCGTTGTCGTCCAGCGGCCCCACGTGGGCGCATGCGACCTGCGCCCTCCTCCCCTCCTCGACGCACTGCAGCGTCGCGTACGTCTCGAACTTGAACGTCCCTGCCTTCTCCTGGCCCCTGGTTAGGAAGGGCTCCATCCCCTCGTCGTATCGCGGGATCTGGTGCTTGTCCATAGCGCAGACGACGGGCTCGTTGAAGACGCCGAACCCCCTCAGCTCCTTCACGGTCGAGCCCAGCGCCCTCCCCGCCTTCTCCGTCACCTCGCCCTCTGAGAGCCTGGACACGGCGTCCCTCACCCACGAGCCCGAGGGGACCCTGGCGGAGGACGCCTCGAGGGCGAGCCTCCTCATGCCCGATTCGGCGTAACGGTTCTCCGTCGAGAGGAGGGTGAGCGAGTGGTGCAGGTCCTCCTCCCCGTATAGGGCGTTGTACCTTTCCGAGACGGGTATTGACACCTCGGTGCACATGATTTGGGTAAGCCTTTCAAAGGCCTCCCTCGACGCAGCGTACTCGTGCGTCATCCTCAGGACTGAGTTGTGGTAATTCATACCTGGGGAGAAGCGCACGCTCCTCAAGCACATGAGAATCAAACAGAATGGGCTACGTGCTCAACGCACATTCCCATCTGGGCACAATCCCATCAACTGCTAACAACAACGACTTTTAAGGCAGGGGTGGCGGTCAAGGTCAGGGGAGTTAGCGAATGAAGGTCAACGACAGGAACGCGCGGCGGATGATGGAGCGGATGGGGATCAACCAGAAGGAGGTCCCAGACGTGGAAGAGGTAATCATAAGGACGCACACGAAAGACCTCGTCATCAGCGGCGCCTCCGTCTCGGAGGTCAACTTCCAGGGGAACCGCGTCTTCCAGGTCGCAGGGGAGGTGGAGGAGGTGGCCAAGGAGGTCAAGAAGTTCTCCGACGACGACATCGTGCTCGTGCAGCAGCAGGCGAACGTCACACGAGAGAAGGCGCTGGCCGCGCTTGAGCAGTCCGACGGTGAGGTCGCGAAGGCCATCCTGCTCCTGACGTCCTGAGCCCCCGAATCTGGTCTGCTCAGTCCCCGGTATAGCCCTCGGGAGCGGCGTAACTTTGCTCGGTCTTGTGGACCTCCGACCATTCGTGCCCGCAGTGCTTGCACTTGTACGTGAATTGAAAATCCTCTATGTCCACGATGGTTGGCACGTCATTACTCAAGACAGTCGGCGCCGCCCCTGTGGGGAGGATGGGGGTCATCGCCCTGGCTATGATAGGGTTCACGGGGCGCTCTAGCTTCTCGTTTAGCTCTTCCGAATCCACTTGCTCCTTCTTCACAAGCCTGATCTCGAATCTTCTGCCGCAGGATGGGCAGTGGCGGAAGAAGGCCCTGACGCCTGACATGCTCGTGCGTGGCGCATCGCCGTCTTACTTAAGGGCCGATGCGCTCGTCACGAATACCCTCGTCGGGGCCCCGTGCTTCCACCGAGGCTTACAATTGCATAGATATCCATAAATACGGTTCACCAAAGCAACGGAAGCACAGAGTTTCAAATGGCAGTAGTCGATCCTCAGCTTGCAATCGCCGCGGCACTCGTGATGGCCGGCGGTCTGATCGGAACCGGTATCGCCCAGCAGGGCATTGGCGCCGCGGGCATGGGAATCATCGCCGAGAAACCCGAGAAGTTCGGCCAGGTCCTCTTCTTCTTCGTCATCCCAGAGACCCTGTGGATCATCGGCTTCGTTCTCGGAGTAATCCTACTCCTCAACATCCTCTAGGTGCTGTCTATTCCCATGATGGGCGTAGACACATTACTCAAAGAAGTCGAGGATAGAAGGAAAAAGGCACTCGAGACCCTCGAGGCCGAGTATAGCGCCAAGCGGGAGGAAGTCAAGAAGAGAACGGCCGAGCAAGTGGCTTACATCATGGAGTCTGCCAAGAAGGAGGCCGTCACCCTCGCCCAGAAGGAGATTACGAGGATCGAGGGAGCCGCGAAGCTCCAGTCCAAGAAGCTCATCTTCGACGCGACCGAGAAGCTCCTGGAGAACAACATCGCAGCCCTGAGGGACGCTCTGGCGGAATACGCCTCTTCGCCCGCATATGCCGAACTCCTTGCCAAGATGGCGAAGTACGCCTCCATGAGGCTCGAGGGGAAGATAGCGGTCACATGCCGCAAGCAAGACGAGGCGGCACTCAAGGCTGCAGGGGCGAAGATAGCCTCTACGAACCTCAACTCGATCGGCGGCTTCAAGGCCGACTCGGAGGACGGAAGTCTGGAGCTCGACCTCACCTTCGAGGAGATACTCCGCAGCCGCGAAGACGAAGTCCGCGCCTCAATCCTTGGAAAGGAGTGATGGCGGATGGGTTCCACGCAGTTCGCGGGACTCGGTAGGCTGCGCGCTCTCTCTCTATCGTTCCTTAGCAAGGAGAAGCTCTACGAGCTCGCCCGGGCGAAGAACACTCCTGAGATAGCCCAGCAGCTCGAGTCCACATGGTACGGGCAGGACATTGAAGCTGCGGCCGCGCAATACAAGCCGCCCGAGCTCATCGAGATAGCCCTCAACCGTCACCTCGTCGACATCAACAGGATAGCGATCCAGTCCGTCCCGCTCTCCGGCAAGGCAGCCCTCCTCTCGTACCTGTCAAAGTGGGACATCGAGAACATCGAGCTCATCCTCGCGGCGAAGAGCCTCGGGAAGGGCCTGGAAGAGACCGAAGCGTTCCTAGTCTCCTCGCGCAACCTCCCGGTGGGCCTGTCGTTCAACACCATCCCCCTCGGCGAGCTCCAGGTACTCCTGCAGCAGCCAGATGTCGAGGCGGTCATCAACTACCTCGTGAAGTACGGGTACGGGGCCATCCTCCTCCAGCAGCTCGGCGACTTTAGGAAGACGGGCGACCTCGGCGTCTTCACGGCCGCGCTCCAGAGCTACTATTACCAGAAGCTCCTGTGGGACCTCAGGTTCCTGAAGGGGGACGAGGGCGTCCTGAGAGAGTACTTCAAGTCAGAGATCTCGAAGAGGGACATCCTCAACTTCCTAAAGTCGAGGGAGTCGAAGCTAGACAAGGACACGTTCGCCAAGCACCTGGTAGACGGCGGACTAGTCCCGAGCTCGAGCCTCCTGGAGGCCTACTCTTCCTCAGACGTGAGCGAAATCGTCAAGAGGTTCGAACCCTGGTTCGACCTGTCGACCCCTCTCGAGAAGTACCTGAAGACCGGGAACCTCACCGAGTTCGAGGTCTCCATGGATCAGATGATAGTCGCAAAGTTCCTCCCGAGGTTCCGCAGCCTCGTGATCTCCCTCACCGCCGTCTTCGGCTTCGTCATCCAGGCGGAGGTCGAGAGGCAAAATATTCGGCGAATAACCTACGCGAAACAATACGGGATGACCGAAGAATACATAAAGACGGTAATTCTGGCGGCATAATAATTGAGTGCGAGAACTGCAGCTCAAGTCGGGAAGATTGCAGTGGTCGGGGAGAAGGAGCTCGTGCTCGGATATCGCTTGTTGGGGGTCGAAGACGCGGTCCCGGTTGGCAAGGCAGAGGCGCAGAAGACCATCATGGAGCTTTTCAATTCTGGCAAATACAACCTGATAATCGTGGGGAACGAGGCGCGGAAGGGCATCTCTCCAGCGACCATGGAGAAGCTGGAGTCTTCAATCGTACCCCTTGTGGTCTTCATGCCCTCGACGGAGGCGGAGGTCGCGGAGGAGTCGCTCTCGAGACTCGCGAAGCGTGTCCTCGGCGTGGACATCAAGGTGGCCAATTAAGATGAGCAACGGCGTAGTCTACAGAGTAACCGGTCCGGTCGTCGCAGCGAAGGGCCTAGAAGGGGCGAAGATGTTCGACGTCGTCCGCGTCGGCGAGCTCGGGCTCGTTGGCGAGGTCATCAGGCTGCAGGGCGACACCGCGACCCTCCAGATCTACGAGGACACGACCGGCCTCAGACCGGGAGAGAAGGTCGTCAACACCGGCCAAGCCCTCTCGGTGGAGCTAGGACCCGGACTCCTAAAGTCAATCTACGACGGGATCCAGAGGCCCCTGAACGTTCTCAGGGAACAGAGTGGCGATTTCATCAGCAGAGGTCTCGTCATCCCCGCGCTCGACGAGAAGAAGAAGTGGGACTTTAAGACGCTGAAGAAGGCCGGCGACAAGGTCGTCCCCGGAGAGATCCTCGGCACGGTCCAGGAGACTCCCCTAATCTCCCACAAGATCATGGTCCCCCCCGGAGTGAGCGGAGAACTCAAGGAGCTAAAGGCCGGAAGCTTCACCATCCGAGAGAAGGTCGGCAACATCAAGACTGCAGAGGGCGACGTTCCTGTCTTTCTCGCCACCAAGTGGAGGGTCAGGATCCC
>DATLRR010000004.1:0-17788 GCA_035534595.1 Nitrososphaerales archaeon | reverse complement strand
CCCCTTGAATTTAGGAACCCCAGGAAGCCGATCCCGAATACTATCTGGGACAAGAGCATCGAGACAAGGATTACCACCGCGGAGATTCTTGCGATCTTCGGCCAGCTCGTTAGTGGCTTACCAAGAGAGCTTATGCCCTCACTTCCACTCAAGGCGTAGTCAAAGAGAACCGCGACCATTAGGAAGTTGGCCGGAAAGAGCATCGCCAGATTGAAGGGGTACAGGCCCTGGGGCGGGTTGAAGAAAAGGAGTATGAGCGTCGGGACCGCGATCCATGCGAGCAGCATCGAGTATTTCACGTTCTCTCCGAACGGGTGCCTCGTTGCGCGGACCAACACGAGCGCGATGCCGAGATAGAGGCAAAGGTTCTCCACCACGAAGTAGTTGTTTACGTGATAGATCGACGAGAAGAACGCAGGGGCGCTCGACCCGAGGATGTAATCGAAGCCAGTACCACCGGTATCTGCGGAAAGGAGGCTAACAACGCTTGGATTTACGTTGTCAAAGGTGAAATCCTTGAGCGTGGACGCAAAGCTACCCCCTTCGCCGAAGCCGCTGCTGGCTTGGCCGTAGATGAAAGGGGCGAAGAGTGTCAGGAACAGGGCTACACCAAAGAAAAGATACCGAAGTCGAATCCCTGACCTGAACTTCCAGAGGAAGAGCAAGATCACGGGAGCGAGAAAGAGCGTTATTGGGTGGATCTGGAGGATGACGGCGTACAGGGCGAAGATGGGCACAAGGTACCTCGGCCTGCCCTTGATTACGAAGGTGTAGAGGCAATAGAGGAGGATGACCGTGAATGGAAAGATGAGGTCGGGGTTCCATATCTTCCTCGAGAATAGTATTGCGAACGGGGAGACTGCGGCGAGGGCGGCCGCGATGAGCGCGACCCTCCCGTTGAAGAACTCCCTCGCGAATTTGAATGTGAAGACGACACCTACGATGTTGAGGATGGCCATAAACGTCGAGGCGACGATTGGGTTGGTCGATATCAGGAACGGGACAGCCAGGATGTAATAGTAGATTGGCCCCCAGCATTCCCACCTGTGGTCAGTGAAGGTCCCAAGAAAGGCACGTGTCCATGCTCTATGAGGGCCTTGACGATGATGGAAGTCCCGGCTTCGTCATTCTTGAATTCGGCCAGGTTCAGATAAGCGAGCCTGAAGCAAGCGGCGACCACCACCACGAGAAAGAAGAGTATCCAGACGAAGGTGGATTGCTTGCTCTTGACCCCCGCCGAGAGATCCCGCGCTGGCGCTACGAGGTAGTCGTCAACTAGCATCTTGCACGAGGAGAGGAGGCGCATGACTAAGCCGAACCAAACGTTTTGAACGATTATCTTTACTTTTGTCCGAATGATAGATTCACGTTCTTCAGACGCGATTCTTGACAGAAAATGGAAGTGGCAGGTCTCGGGTTTGAGAGTTCGGAACCCCGAATGGGTTCACATCGAGGAATGACCGAGAGAGCGAGAACTGCAGGAGAGGCTTTCCACACGCGTGAACGAGGGGTATCTCAACCAAGGTTTGTCACCCTAATACGGCACCCGGTCAACACTCCGTAGGTCCGGGGTGGAATCGGTTTGTCTCGCGGCCGTTAATGCCCTTCGAGCCCAATGTCAGCCCATGACAGAAGCATACTGCGTCAAGGAGAAGGCGAAGAGGGAGATGGCGTCACCACAGGAGGTCACGCTCAAGAACGGGCGGAGGGCGATGCAGGGAACGTGCTCGTCCTGCGGAACGAAGCTCTTTAGGATACTGGGCAAGTAACCTCCGTCGACGTCCTCCGACAAGTCAACGCGTACGACGCCCCTTTCCAATCAATTGCAAGAAATGGTGGCGGACCCGCCGGAGTTCACCACCCCGACCCCTCCCAGTCGCGCACGCTGAACGATCCCGCACGTAGACGGAGCAGCGTGGCCGTGTCGCCTTAGAGTTGCCCCCTCCCGGATCTCACTCGGTTCGACGATCAAGAGTCAGAACCCCTCCTTCGAGGGGCCCGCACCTCGCGACCGCCCGCTCCGGCGTGGGATCATCTCGCCCAGGCGCGCAGGAAAGAGGAGGGATGGCTTTACCCGACAGTTACTGGCACTCCTATAGCCGGTTTGAGCTCCGGAAGACGGCTGGCCTTCCTACCTTCCCCGCCACCAAACTTGCAAACCAAAGACCCCTTAAAATGGCTGTCGTTAGTTCCCATGGTGCTGTTGCATCTCCCCATTTCTCATAGCGAAAGTTAGTGGTCGTTTAACTACTACTTGCACCTGATTGCTTGTGGAATCCGTTGCCCCTACCACCAATCCTGATTCAAACAAGTTCTCTGGGAATTACGATAATTGGTGCGCCGTTGCGGGATACTTCGATGGCGACGGAGGACTCGATGTAGACATTCGAAAGCACAAACTACATTTTGCGTTGAACTTCGTAGATAACCGGCCTCCCCAATTATGGCAAATCAAACTGTTCTTGGAGAAAGAAGGAGCGAGAGTAGGCAAGCTCAGACGTGCGGGCGTAGGGGGGTTCAAAATCGAAGTGGCGGCAATCGAGTCCCTCATGAGATGCGCAGAAGCTATGTTGGAGACTTGGTGTCTCTTCAAGAAGCGCCGAGAACTCGAGATGATGCTGAATTATTTCAAGGGCAAGGTGACTGGAAACCAGGTCATCGAACTCCTCAATGACGAAGTGAGAAATGGAATCAGAGTTGGTAAACTAAGACCGCCCTCTGATTTGCCCTACAGTTATGCAGAAGGATTGCGGATTTACAAGAAGGGATACAAGAGAATCGGCCCTTCAACATTGCAAGCTCTGACAGAAAAGGAGAGAGAGGAAATTAGGAAGTCGTATGTGAACGACGGCTCGACTATCTATCAGCTCGCGCCTGCCTACGGCGTTTCTCCTTCGACGATATTCAAGACGATTCGCGGACTGAAGCGGGGCTCGGGACGAACTTAGTGTGCTGCCACACTATCTGGGTCATCCTGCAGACGCCGCACACCCCCTTCGAGGAGGGCTTCCCGCACTTCGCGCAGGGGACGGTCGTCTTGGCTCCCGCGCCGTCGCTCCGGCCGTCCTTCGAGAGCCTCGAGGTGACGCCGAGGGCAGAAGCCATGAGGACGTTTTTCATCCCCGGGTGCTTCGACTCCAACTCATTGAGGTAGTCGCGCACCTCGCTCCTCAACCCTTCGTGCATGTAGGGGCAGCTGGCGCTCTGGAAGGGTATCTTCGACAAAAAGGCGTAGAGGGCGACCTCCTCCTCGTAGACCTCGGTGAGGGGCTTGACCCTGCGCACCGGAAAGTCCTCGTCATAGGTGGAGGGGTCGAGCCAGGCGAGGCGCTCGACGTCGCCGTGGAGGAGGTTCATCATGAAGGTCTGGACGTAGTCGTCGAGGTTGTGCGCGGTGGCGACGACGTCGACCTTCGCCTTCACGGCCGCCTCGTCGATGGCCCTCCTGCGGAAGACGCCGCACATGCTGCAGGAGGAGAGCTCGCGCTCGTCCTTCCAGTCGAGGGCCTGGTCTAGGCTGAACCCGAAGAGGCCGCCGTACGAGACGAGCACGAGCTCCACGCCGAGCTCGTCGCAGAGCGCCTGCGCGTGCTCTATGGCCTCGTCGCGATACCCCTTGACTCCCTCGTCCACGGTGAGCGCGACGAGCTCCCCAGTCCCGCGGTTGAGCTCGTGGAGGATCTTTAGCAACGAGAGGCTGTCCTTCCCCCCGGAGACCGCCACGCCCACCCTCTCCCCGCGGCGCAGCATGCCATACTTCGAGATGGTGCGCCTGACCTTCTCCACGGTGGTCTCCTGGAAGCAGGAGGCGCAGAGGCTCTCCCCGGAGTACCTCCTGGTGTAGAATGACGGCCTCTCGCCGCACCTCGAGCAGTCCCCCAAAGAATCCTGACCTAGGTGGGCGCGCCGGTGCAAACCTTAAAGGGTTCCCGTCGGCGCGGCCGAGCGAATCCGCTTTGTCCGACCCCCCCGAAGACGAGGCCCAGCAGTACAAGCCCGTCTCGCGCTGGTTCGTCTTCTTCATGCTTAGGACCAGGCGGGGCCTCGGCCTGATGGAGACTCTGGGAAGGTGGAGGGTCACCAAGCCCCTCGCCTGGGTGATGCTCGCCCTCGAGCCCATCGCCGCCGCGATGGCCCTCTACGTCATCTTTATCGAGGTCTCTGTCCTGTATTTCTCCCCACAAGGCCACCAGATCATCTCGAGCATCCAGACGATCTCGCCGCTCGCGAACTTCCTGCTTCCGGGGCTCAACCCCTACCTCCCCCTGAGCGTCTGGCTCGCGGTCATCGTGGCGGTGGTCATCCACGAGGCCTCCCACGGGATCGTCGCGCGAAGCCTCGGCCTCAAGATAAAGTCCGCGGGAGTCCTCTTGCTGGCCTTCCTGCCCATCGGGGCGTTCGTGGAGGTCGACGACAAGCAGCTGAAGCAGGCCCGGAGCAGGGACTCCCTCCGCGTCTTAGGCGCGGGCTCGGGGATCAACTTCATCGTTGGCGTCGCGTGCATACTCCTCCTCATCCTCACTGTCTCCGCGATGACCCCCGCCGTCAAGGGCGCAGCGATCGTCGGGGTGGTCCCGGACTCCCCCACCTTGCATTCGCCGGCGTCCATCGCTGGGATCCGTCCCGGTGACTTCATAGTCGCCATCAACAACTCGCCTGTGACCGACCTGGGGGTCATCCGGAACGGGAGCTTCACGGTCGGGGAGAAGGTGAACCTCACGGTATGGCGGAGCGGGCAGACGATGACGATCGACAACGTCGTCCTCAGCAACTACACCGAGACGGTGGTCAACGAGACGAGCGGGCAGAGCACCCAGGTCACCTACCCGTTCCTCGGGGTCGACGCGGCGAGCTATGCCTCCCTGCAGGGCACAGCGAGCGCATACGCGTCGCACTACAAGTCCTCCCCGATCGCCTACCTCGTGGAGATACCCACCTTCGGCCAGGCTCAGTACCTGGTGCCCTTCTCCAGCGTCCTCTCGGGCTTCTACACCTCTCCCCTAGGGGCCCTCACCCCTACCGTGACCTTGGCGCTCTACTGGATGTTCTTCGTGAACTTCAACCTGGCGATATTCAACAGCCTCCCTATCTACCCTATGGACGGCGGGCAGGCGTTCGAGTCCTTCCTGAGAGGGGCTGGGAAGGGCAAGATCAGCGACGAGCTCGCGCGGAGGGTCACCACGGGCGTTACCCTCGCAATCTTCTTCGCGCTCTTCGCGGTTATAGCCGGCCCCTACATCAGTGGGGCACTTCCGCCTTACTGAGCGCGTGGCCGGTTAAATAGCCGGACGGACTTATCGGGGGATGACCCCGTCGGCGCTCCTGCTCGTCCCCGCCGTCGCCTCTGCGATCGGGCTCCCGCTCTCGAACGCCCCGTCGCCGCCGGACCTCGGGACGGCCATCCAGCAGTTCGCGAGCCAGTTCGCCACCGAGACGGCCGCGGTCCTGACCACCATCAACACGGCCGTGATCGACATCGCCCGCGTCGCTTACATCACCTGCCTGCTCGTCGGAATCCTCCTCTACTACGCGCACATCGGGAGGAGGCTTGGCAAGGACCTCATCTATGGCGGCGTGGCGCTCATCGTGCTCACAGAGTACGTGGTCCCCGCGGTCACAGCTTTGGCGAAGTAGCGGCCGGTGCGTCCGGGAGGGCGTACCGCAGGAGGGCGACCACCCCCCCAAGCGCGGAGACCTGCTTCCCTGTCTCCAGCGAGGAGTCGCAGAGGAAGACCTTCCCTCCCTTCTCCTCGATTTCGTTGAGCGTCCCGACGAGCGCGTTCTCGTCGACGTTGCTGGCGAAGACGTCGTCGGAGACTATGCACTTCTCCACCGCTCCCGCCTTCGCGGCCTGCGAGACACGAGGGAGCGTGTAGGCTATCCTCCTCTCGCCCCGGGAGATCCTCCTGATGGCCTCCTCGACCGCCTCCTGGACCTCGACGAGGACGCTGTCGCTCGCCACCTTCCTGAAACCCTCGGACTTCACCAGCGCCCTCACCCCGTCGAAGCCGGAGAGGTCGAAGCCCTCCACCAAGGTCTCGTTCTTCCTCAGGTCGGGGTCCTTCTTGACGAGGTTCTCCATGACCAGCTTCGTGTTCCCAGGTCCCGCCACGACGACGACGTCTCCCTCCCGCCAGGTCGCCTTGAGCAGCTCCAGCACCTTCCTGAAGTAGGGCTGCATGTCTACCTCCTTCTGGTTCGAGCCTCCCTTCCCGGAGGCGCCCGACTCGAGGGTGGAGACCAACGTGAGGTGCGAGCCCGCCAGCAGGCCGACGCCGGCCTCCCGCCTGTCGATGGCCACGAGGAGGAACCTGCGCTCCGAGACCGTCGAGGAGTTGAGGATGCGCGTGTCGGAGGGGCCCCAGTCGTCCTTCTTGACGGTGAGCTCCTGCCCGGGCGAGACGAGCAGCGAGTGCGAGCCGGCCTTCGTCACGCTGTCGTCGCTCGCCTCGACTATCTTGCCCCGGACCCTTAGCCTGCCGACGCTGCTGTCCAGCGAGACGCCCTCCACTTTGAGGGCTATGGTGACCTTGATGCGCTCCCCCTTGTCTGGCCTCGCGTAGTCCCCCTCCCTCTTCGAGACCCTGGAGCTCTTCGTGACGACCGTGTCGCCGGGGGCCAGGAGCCTGCGGAGGGTCCAGAGGTCGTCCGGAGACTCCACCGTGAGCTTGCAGATGCCCTGCTTTGGGATGAACTCGCTTACTATCAAGAAAACGTTAAGGATTGGTGCGGAGTGCCTAAGTGTCTATCGCTACGCGGAGGCGAAGGTAGTCTCGTCATAAGGACACGATATGTGATGGGCGCTTTTATTTCAAACGCCTATGAGATTTCGATTAGGCGCTCCATATGAAGAATGTCTACAAGTTCCGCCTCTATCCCAATCGGAAACAAGAACAAAGGATGCTCAGGATGATTGGGACCGCCAGAAACCTTTGGAATCTCGCATTGTCTCACAGAAAGGACCGCTGGAATAACCAGCGCCTTTCGACATCCTATTCTCAACAATGTTCTGTACTAACCGTCGAACGGCGTGGGAACGCCTTGCTGAGAGAGCTCAACGCTCAGGCGGAACAAGATGTGCTCAACCGGCTGGACAGGGCCTTTGACGCTTTCTTCGAGAAAAGAGCGAGGTATCCGAAATTCAAGAAGTTTGCGGCATCAGGGTCGTTCACCTTTCCGCAGGCCTACAACGGATCAGTGAAGCCCGACGTCCTCAGAAGAAGGCTCTTTCTCTCAAAGGTCGGGAATGTTCGAACCGTTTTCCACCGTCCACTTCCTCCCTACTCGAGTTTGAAGGCGGCAACTGTCTTGAAGGAGGCGTCTGGAAGGTGGTTCGCCTGCTTAGTTTACGAGGAGTCCAACCCGTCCACTCACTTTCGCTACGGAGCATCGTGGGTCTCTCCTATCGGAGTCGACCTCGGTCTCAAGTCCCTCATCGCGACTTCAGACGGAGCGAAGGTTGCGCACCCAGGATTTCTGAGGAAGGCCGAAATAAGACTTGGGCATCTGCAGCAGAACTTCTCCCGCAAGCAGAAGGCATCCAAGAACAGAGAAAAGACTCGCAGACTGCTTGCGCTCCAGAATTCAAGAGTGGCGAATCAACGGATGGACTTCAATCATAAGCTATCGACCAGGCTCATCCGGAAACACAGCTTCATCGCAGTTGAGAATCTCGTCGTTGCGAACATGATCAGGAACAGGAAATTGGCGAAAAGCATTCACGACGCCGGCTGGAGTCAGCTTGTTCGATTCATCGAGTACAAGGGGGGTCGGGAAGCCAAGCCCGTGATAAGGGTCCCTCCTCACTACACCACTCAGGAGTGTTGGTTCTGCGGAAGTGTCAACGAAGTTTCGTTGGGCACGCGGAAGTTCGAATGCACAGGATGCCACCGCGGGTTGGACCGCGATACAAACGCAGGCCGCGTAATCTTGAAACGCGGGCTCTCGCTTTGCAAACGGAAGGAGGGAATAGGGCAGGACAAGGCTGCACCCACGCCTCGGTCCATCGGGGAGAACCCGCTGATGGTCGTGCCCGAACCTGAAAAAACGCCTGTGGAGACTGGGCATCTATACTCCGCCACTCAACTGGACGGAGCAAGCAAAGTCAAGGAAGCAGGAACTACACGCCATGAAACAGGGGCTGAAAGCCCACGTCCAAAAGACGCGGGAGGATGTCACTCGAGCTGTAGGTCTCTGAATGTGCCTACGCTCAAGCCCTCGGGCATGTTCTTGATCTCCCCGATCCTGTGCCCGATTATTCCCTTCACGCTGGCCTTGCCGGCGGCGTCGATGAGCCTCTGCGTGACTATCCCGTCGAACACGAGATAGATCGCCCCCGCGCCGTCCAGCTTCGCGACCAGCTCGCTTATCGGCATTCGTCCCTTCTCGCTCAGATTCTCGTCGAGGAGCATCGCCTCGAGGGTGCCGTTGATGGACGGGAATACCTCCTTGATCTTGTCGACGACAGGTACTGGGACAGGTGGAGCCGCGGGCCCGGCTGGCTGCCCTGCGTCCGCCCTCGGCGCCCTCTCGTATCTCTCGTACCGGGGTGCCCTCTCTGGCCTCTCCCGTCTCTCGTAGCGCTCTGACCGCTCTGGCCTCTCCCGTCTCTCGTAGCGCTCTGACCGCTCTGGCCTCGCCTCCCTCGGGTTGCGCCCCGGGAGCTCGCCCCTGAGCATCTGGTGCACCTCGATGGGGGTGAGGTCCTCCACCTCCTTGCCGTCGGGCGCCCTGATTACCTTCTCAACCTTCATCACCTGCGCGAGCTCCTTCTCGATGAGGTCGCCGCCCCTGTCACCGTCGAGGACGGCTATGATCCTCTTCTTCCTGCTGAGGTCGATGACGGCCTGCGGGATGCTCGTGCCTTCCACGGCTACCACGTTCTCTATGCCGGCCCTGAGGAACAGGACTACGTCGGCCCTTCCTTCGACGATGTACACCCCGTCTGCGGTGTAGACGCCAGGCCCTGCTGGGAGGTTCTCGACGCCGAAGTTGACTACGCGAGCCCTCTTCGTGGACTCTTGCACGTCTTTGAGGAGGTTCTCTCCCTCGCTGGAGGTGCGCGAGCTCCACTCCTTCATGATGTCCTTCGCGCGGTCTGCGATCTGCGCGCGCTTGGAAGCCCTGACGTCCTCTATCCCTTCAAGGATGACCCGTGCGGAGCATGGGCCGACCTTGTCGACGCTCTCCACCGCGGCGGCGATGAGCGCCGCCGTGCTGACGTCAGTCGACATCGGGATGAGGATCGCTCCCCAGGTCTTGTCGTTCTTGGACTCTAGATTGATCTCTATTCGTCCGACTTTCCACGTCTTCTGGAGTTCGTTTAGATTCATTTCAGGACCGAACAGGCCCTCGGTCTGGCCGAAGATCGCGCCGATCAAGTCGGCCTTCTCGACCACACCGTCTACGTCGAACCTCAGTTTGACGAGGTACTTTACTATCGCCGAATCAGGCAACTGCTTTCATTCAACTCGTTGTTAGCTAGTTAACGTATCTGAGCGTAACTTGCGACGAGCGCAAGTTGCCCTTTATTTAAACCCTTATGCCGGCTCGAGCGAGGGCTCCCCGCCGATGGCGAACCTGCGCAGGTTCTCTATGTGCATGAACACGCCGCGCGACGCCTTCGAGAGCCGCCTCCTCTGGGCCATCGAGGCCTCGATCCCCTCGTTTGAGAGGAACCTCAAGTAACGAGAAGCCAGGCGACGGCCCTCGCTGTCAAGGTCAGTGAGGACCACCATCTTGGTGACGTCCTTCCTCAGCTTCTCCCTCGCCGCGGCGCTCGAGGTCAGGATCGAGACGGTGAAGACAGGCCCCGTGTAGCCGAGCCCCTCGAGGGCAGCCACGTCCCTCTTTCCCTCGACAAGGACGGCGGCTCCATCAGCGGAGAGGTCGTTCAGCTCCTTCACCAGGTCGCCGAGGAAGGAGGCAAACTCCCGGAACCTTCTCTCCTCCCTCTGCGGGTCGGCCGGGCGCAAGACGGGAGGATCGCCGGCGCCGTGCTTGTAACCGTTGTGGCCCGCCTCTGACGGTCCGACTCATCCTGCGGCTCTCGCCGCCGTCGCCGAGCCTCTTAATGCGGGCCGAGCCTGACGTCTCCGACCGTCTCTAAATGGCTTCCGTCTGTAGCACGACTGGGTAAACCATCCGTTCATCAAAGCAAGTTTAGTTGCCTTCGCGGGTGGCCGTTTGTTGCGTGCAGTAGGACGGAAGCCGGTGCCGGGACCCCGGCGGCCCTTAATATCCTATGCCCGGTGGATGCTTCTCTTCGAGAGGTCGAGCTCGAACCCGCAGACCGGAACGTCCAAGCCGAAGGCGGCGAGGGCGCTCGGCTTGACCTCTCCCAGGTAGCCCAGGCGGGTCCCCCTGACGAGAGCCTCGGCGCACCTCCCCTCGGCGAAGGCCCAATGCGACCCGGGGCGCGTATCGGCCGCCTCTCCGAAGTGCTTCTTGACCAGCGCCTCGAGGTACGTCTTGGCCTCGGTGAAGGAGGAGGACGAGTGCGCGGAGAGCGCCGCTATTGAGGTGCCTTCGACGACGCCCGACCCCTCCTTCGCGAAGACCTTCCCAGCCTCGAAGACGCGCTGCGGGTACTCATTCTTGGTGTTGCGCCCGAGCACGGCCATAAGAGAGGGCAGGAGGGAGTCGCGCAGGAGGCTGTGCTCCGCGGTCCGGGGGTTGTCCACCTCCAGCTTCGAGTCCGAGCTCCTCCCGAAGTTGGCGTAGAGCGTCGGGCCGTCGATCAGGTCGAAGCTCATCGTCTCGTCGAAGCCCGACTCGGCCATCGTGAGGCATATTCCCTCCACGAAGGCGGCCTTCGGGTCGAACTGGCCCGCGTCGCTGCTCGGCGGGTAGGACGCGATCATCTTGTCCAGCCCGTATCCGATGACGACCTCCTCGGCGAGGTCCACCTGGTGAAGGATGTCCACCCTGTAGCTCGGGATAACCGCGAACCTCCTTGCGTCGAGGTCGAGCCGGCTCCGCCGCAGGGAGTCCTTCATCTCCTTCTTCGTCAAGGAGAGGCCCGTGACGGCCTCGGCGAGCTTGCCGTCGAACTTCATCTTCGAGGGCGCGAGCTGCGGGGTGACGACCCTCTTCTTGCCGTAGTTGATCGTGACCGTCTCGAGGGCGCCGCCGGCGTCGGCGAGGGCCGAGCAGACTATCGCGAGCGCCTCGTCCCCGAGCCTGGCGTCGGTGGAGGTTATGTCTATGAAGAGGTCGCGCGTGCTGGTCTCGACCTTCGTCTTCAGGCCGTTTATGATGGGCGGGAAGGAGAGGACGACCCCCTTCGAGTCGTAGAGCATCGGGTACGCCGATGTGCCGGCGAGTATGTGCCCGTACTCCTGCCCGGTCTCGGTCCGCTGGAGTATCTCCTCGATGGTCATCTGCTCATCCGAGCCCAGCGGCGTGAAAGCGAAGCGCGAGTCCTTCGCGCTGTAGTGGACGGGGAACGTGATCGCCACGAGGTCGTGGAGCCCGATGGCGACCTTCCTCCTCTTCCTCCCGAGCCCGTTGTGGAGGTCCTCCTGCATGGAGATGAGCTGCCTTATGGTCTCTTCGTCGAGCTTGAGCTTCCTCGCCACCGCGCAGGCGATGAACGGCCTCACCTTCGCGAGGCTCCTGTCAGCGAAGACCTGCGCCTTCCCCGGGGCCGCGCGGTACTGCTTCACCCCGAGCTCCTTCCCGACGAGCCCCTTCATCGCCCTCGCGATGCCGTAGTCCGTGGAGAAGTCCGGCCGGTTGGGGTTGTACTCTATCCTGACGGAGTCCTTGTCCGTGCCCTCGATGTCGAGGCCGAGGTACGGGAGCCTGTCGAGTATCTTGTCCTTCGAGAGGCCGGTGAGCTTCTCGAACCTGTTGAAGAATATTTTGAGGACGGGCATTAGGTTGACCTCCCTGATCGGCAGTCATCATGGGTGGATAAATAGCGCGACGACATAGCGAGTCGGCAATCGTCGGAAGGAGGTGGGTTTGAGAAAAATCCATCCGATATTGGATATGAGTTGCCTGGCCAGCGTAAAATCCGGGCTAGGCAATGGTCAAGCTCGCCAGTTAATAGCTGGCGAGGGGCTGCTGAGGTTCGGCGGTTACGGGCTTCCAAGTGAAGCGATGGTACGGGAACCCCACGACGAGGGCAATCCCGAGAGTCGATGGGAGCAAGTCCGGTCTCCCGAGGGAGACTAGATGGAACCAGTACCGGCAATCTCCTTTCTCTCCCTGAGCCACCCTAGGTCGTTGCTGTAGAGCTCCCTGATGTCCTCCATCCCGAGCCTGAGCATCAGCAGGCGCTCGAGGCCGCACCCCCAGGCGATCACGGGCTTCTTGACGCCCAGAGGCCAGGTGACCTCGGGCCTGAAGACGCCGGAGCCGCCCATCTCGAGCCACTTCCCGACCTTGTCGTAGTATACCATCACCTGCATCGAGGGCTCCGTATATGGGAAGTACGAGGGCCAGAGCTTGACCCCGCTCATCCCGAGCTTGCCGTAGAACTTGGTGAGCACGCCCATGAGGTGGCGGAGGTTGAGGCCTTCGCCGATGACGATCCCCTCCATCTGGTGGAGCTCGGCGAGGTGCTTGTAGTCTAGGCTCTCGTTCCGGTAGACCCTCGCGACGCTGAAGACCCTCGTCTCGGCGCCGCCGGAGTCCTTGGTGGCCTGTATCGTGACGGCCGTGTTGTGCGTCCTGAGGACCATGCGCCGCGCCTCCTCCACGTCCCACTTGTAGCGCCAGCCCTTGCTCCCGGTCTGCCATCCCGCCTCGTGGGCCGCGGCTACGTTGGCCACCACCCCAGACCTTGAGATCTTCTGGTCGCGCATGCCCTTCACGTAGAAGGTGTCTTGCAGCTCGCGCGCGGGATGGTCCTGCGGCGTGAAGAGCGCGTCGAAGTTCCAGAACGCGGCCTGGACGGCCTCGCCGGTGATCTCCTGGAACCCCATCGAGAGGTAGACCTCCTTCACCTCGGCGATGAGCTCCTTCACTGGATGCCTCCGTCCGGGGTGGAAGACCGGGGCGCTCGCGCTCACGTCGATGGGCCTGAGCTTCACGTCCAGCCCCGTCGCCCTGATGGACGAGAGGATCTCGGGGGTGAGCCTCTCAAAGCCCTGGTCCTCGGCGGAGTTTAGCGCCTCCGCGCCCTCGGGGGTTATCGTGATGCTGACCGTCTTGGTCTCCTTCCTCTCGACAAGGTCTCGCTTGACCAGGTCGGCGACCGTGTTCTTCTGCGCCGGCGCGATGCTCGCCTCGCTCGCCCCCTTCTTGAGGAGGGCGACAAGGGCATCCAGCTCCCTGCCCGCCTCCTTGTCCTTCAGGAGCACGATCTGGCCCATCATCCCTTCCTTCACCTCCACCCATCCCGCGGAGACCGCGCGCCCCATCGCCGCGGAGAAGCCCCGGTCCTCGCCGAGGGCGTTCCTGAGGCGCGCGACCGACGACTCCCCTCCGCCGTCCCGCAGGCTCTCGAGGAAGACCAGCTCGGGCGGCTGGCTGATGAGCTTGAGCTCCACGTTGATGACCTCCGTCGTCGTGACCAGCGCCTTCGAGGAGAGCCACGAGATTGATCGCCGGACCTGGTCGGGGAGCAGGCCCGACGACGAGACGAGCGCCTCGAAGACCTTGGAGCCGTCCGCCAGCGATGCGAGCACCTTGCGCTCGATAGGGTGAAGAGGTGTCTTCTCCATCGTGACTAACTCGCTATGGTGGCAAGCCTCTTCTTGCTGCTCTTCAAAAGCTCCTCGGCGTCTTTTATCATGGAGTCGCGCTTGCGGCGGTGCTCCTCTAGATAACGCTTGACGATAGCTGCGAGCTCCTGCTTGCACTCGCCGCACATCCTGACCCCCTTGTAGCACTCGTCGTATACCCTCTTCGCGTATTCGTCCTCGATTGCGAAGTGGAAGAGGTAGAGGTCGTAGATCGGGCACTTGTCCGCTTCGCCGCCGAGCTTCCTCTGCTCCTCGACGCTGGCCCTGCCTCCCGTGAAGCCGGACATCACCTTCTTCCCGGCGGAGGCGGGCTGCTCGTCGAGGGTGAAGGAAGAGGCCGCGCTCCTCTTGGACATCTTCGTGCTCCCGTCCAGGCTCTTGAGCAGCTTGTGATATATCGACGAGGGCGGGATGAAGCCGAAGTCCTGGTGGTACGCGTTGGCGATGTCCCGCGCGAGCCTCAGGTGCGGGTCCTGGTCAGCCCCCACGGGGACGAGGACGGGCTTCGGGCCGCCGAACTCCTTCAGCTGCGGCATCAGGATGTCCCCGACCTGGATGAGCGCGGAGAGGTAGAGGGCTATCTGTCTCTCCCCGTAGATGGCCCTAAGCATGTTGTTCGTGACGCTGCTCGAGAAGATCGCCGAGAGCCTCATCACCCTGACCTCCTCGCTCTGCTTGTAGACGACCGCTCTCTCCGGGTCGAGCCCGAGCGCGAGGATGTCGGCCACGTTCTGGACCGCTATCTTCGAGCTCTCGGCGAAGGAGAGCCCGTTGTCGTTGTAAGCCTCAACGTCGGCGATGCAGTAGAAGACCGTCGCCCTCTTCGAGAGCGACTGAAAGTAGACCATGTCGTCGGCCGTCATCTTCGTCCCGAGGTGGAAGTTACCCGTGGGCTTTATCCCGCTCATAACGGCGAAGGGCTTGTCGTTGTCCACCGCGTCGAGGACCCTTCCGAGGTCCCGGTGCCCGAAGTCGATCCCCCGCCGGAGGTGTAGGCTGGGCTTCTTGAACCTGGGCAGGATGGCATCCATCCTCTCGATGCCGAACTCCTTGTGGAGGCGCTCGTAGTTCCCGATGAAAGTCTCCCCCCATGGGTCGAGTCGGTCTTTCTCCACACTGAGCATGACCCGCGGAGTCGGATTATAAATTCCACTCCTCCGCGCAGGCCGTACGGGGCCTCACGGGATGCCCAAGAAAATCAGCAGGGTCGTCAGCGCCAACGTCGCCGCGCAGTAGACCCTGAGCCTCACCCTGCCGAAGAGCCGGGCGCAGAGCCCGACCATCACGAAGACGCCCACGGCGAAGGGGACGAAGAAGCCTCCGTGCACGTAGGCCTCGGTCACGAAGATCGCGGCCAGGAGGCTCCCTCCGAGCCCCACTGAGACCTGGATCACGTAGAGGGACAGCTCCTCGCGGCCTATCATCTAGGCTCTCCCGCCCACCAGCCTGCCCTCCTCGTCTATCTCGCCCTTCCTGATCCTGGTGGAGGAGATCGGCCTGCCGTCATCCGCGACGACCCAGTCGACGACGACGAGCTCCAGCGGGGGGAAGCCGCGCTTCGCCCTCAGGGCGTTCGCTAGCTCCACCCTCTTCCCGGTCTCCGGGCTCGCTACGAGGGCCTTGACCTCCCTGCTCGCTATCCCGGGGCCGAAGAAGTCGTCGAGCTTCGCGATGCTGTAGCGCCTCCCGGGGAACCTCTCCCTGATGTAGGCCTCCAGCTCCGCCTCCCTCTGCTTGTAGGGGCGCTTCGGGACCTTCCCCTCCTTGCGCGCGAACTCGTCGGAGGTCAGCCCGATGACGACCTCATCCCCCAGCGCGAAGCTCTTCTCAAGGAGCCGCCTGTGCCCGGCGTGGAGCTGGTCGAATGTCCCTCCCGTCGCGACCTTCGAGTACTTCGTGTCGGACATCGCCCGGGTTCGGGGGCTCGGGATGGGTCGGAGATAATAATCGCTCCGGTTGAGGCTGGGCGGAGGATATTCGCCGGATGCGCATACCGGAGCAGTATGTGAGGGCGGGGAAGCTCGCGCGGGAGATGCGCGAGTGGATTCTCGAGAACGTCTCGGTGCCCCAGACCTGCCTCGAAATCGCCACCGGGATAGAGGACGAGATAGCCAGGAGGGGGGGCCAGCTCGCCTTCCCCACGGGGATAGGGATCAACGGGGTCACGGCGCACTACGCCCCGCAGGAGGACGACCAGACCCGGATAGGGAGCGGGGACCTGGTGAAGATAGATTACGGAGTGCACTTCGACGGCTACATAGCGGACACGGCGGTCACGATCAGCGACAGCCCTGAGCACCGGCTCCTGATGGAGACGACGAAGAGGGCCCTTGAGGCGGCGATCGGCGTGGTCAAGAGGGACCCCAGGACGGGGGAGATCGGGAAGGCGATAGAGGCGACCGCCCGGCAGGCGGGCTTCAAGACCATAAACAACCTGAGCGGCCACACGGTCGAGCAGTACACGGTCCACGCCGGGAAGAGCATCCCAAACGTCTACGCGCCGAACCAGCCCATGCTCAGGAAGGACGACGTCTTCGCCATCGAGCCCTTCCTGACCTCGGGGACGGCTGCCGGGTATGTGGTCGACGCACCCAGCGGATCGGAGGTCACCATATACTCGCTCATCATGCGGAAGAGGACCGGGGTCAAGGAGCTGGACGCGCTCGTCGACCACATCTGGAACCTGAGGAAGAGCCTGCCGTTCACGCCGAGGTGGTTCACCAAGGAGTTCGGGCGCGATAGGCTCGCCAAGCTCCTGGCGGAGCTCGAGAGGCGGAGGATCGTGCGCGGATACCCGACCCTCGTGGAGGCGTCAAACGCGCCCGTGGCCCAGTTCGAGCACACGATGACGCTGGAAGGGAACTCGCTGGTTATCCTTACTTAGAATATTGCGTAGATTGGATACAGCTGTATGGGCAGTTAAATGAGACGTGGGCATAATTCCATCGTTGATTGACGCGTTAGCAAAATCTGATTGAGATAGGATGCTAAGGGTCTCCGTCCCGGGAGACCTGTTGGCACAATGAATCCCGGTAGGAGACTTCCTAGCACGGTGTTGCTCTCAGAGTCCTTCCTTATTGGGATTCTACGTCTAATCGGTTTGATTCCTTGGCCAACACATTCCAAGAGGCACGTGGGGAGACCATACGTCTACTCTCCTCTCGTGATGCTCAGGTGCTTCATCGTCAGGATCTGGATGAGGATACCTAGCAACAATGCGTTGCATTCGTTCTTCCTTCTCTCTGCGGAGAATCCGTACAACGCTAGAATAATGGAAGCATGCGGTCTCGGCAGGGTTCCAGACAGGAGGACTTTCGACAGGAGGCTCAAGAACATCTCCACAGGTGGGAGCGACGAGGACCTCAGACCGAGGATAGATGCAATGGGTCACCTGTTCGTCGCAGAGAAGCTTGTCGACCCGTACATCGCATCGGTCGATAGCACGCTCCTCAAGGCCAGGGGTCACATCTGGCACGCTAGCAGCATGCAGAAGAACGTCGTTCCCTATTCCGGCATCGACACCGATGCCAGGTGGGGTAAGAGCAGGACCAAGGGATGGGTCTTCGGGTACAAGCTTCATGCTGTGAGCAGCACGGGCTCCCTCATCGTCCCTCTCTCAGCGGACTTCACGACGGCCAATGTCGCTGACAGCAAGGTCTACGGGAGGGTGACAGCGTCATTGCGCGGCGTAAGATATGTCGATGGGGACGAGGGGTACGACGTCGATGATCTCTACGAGCTGAGCAGGCAGAGAGGGTTCGACCTCGTCAGTCCCATATCGAGGTATGAGAACACGCATCCAGAGAGAGTCGAGCTCGTATTCTTCTACGAGTCTGAGCTGGGACAGCTGGTCTATTCGTGGAGGAGCAAATCTGTCGAGCCTCTCTTCGAGCAGATCAAAGACGTCTTTGGGATCGACCCTCTCCCGGTGAGAGGGTTCGACAAGGCGAAGATGTTCGTCCTTCTATCGGTCCTGCTGTATCAGACGATGGTGTACTACAACCATCTCAGAGGGAGACCGCTAAGGGCGCTCAAGCACATGCTCGGGAGCTGACGGAGACAACTTGTATGGGACAATTATGCCCACGTCTCAG
>DATLRR010000003.1:0-16819 GCA_035534595.1 Nitrososphaerales archaeon | reverse complement strand
GAGTTCCTGGAGCTCTGGTACGCCGATGCGGATCGCGATGAACAAAAGGAGAAGCTGTTAAATGCCGCGTGAAGGGCAGACGACCGGACCTATGTGGCTTGAGAGCCGAAAGGCGCTCTCAAAATGGAGGGTCCACACCAGAATCAACAAATCTTATTGGGATTATATCGTAAACGTCAAGCATCCTTCCGTGCGCGGACTGGAGCAGCTCGTCCAGAGTTCGCTGACCGAGCCAATCGAGGTCAGGAGGAGCAGGAGAGATCAGAGCGTCCACCTCCACTATGGCAGATTTGAGGCAAAGCTTCTTGTCTGCACTGTGGTTAAGTTCTTAAATGGGGATGGCTTCGTAATTACGGCCTACTTGACCAGAAGGATGATCGGTGATTCGATATGGAAACAGAAACAGTAAATTCGCTCTACTATAATCCAGGCACCGACACTCTTGACATCTGGCTCGGTGATCCGTCAAGCGAAACTGAGTCTGAACCAATCACCGACAATCTCGTCAGTAAGCGTAACCGTCGCGGGGAGATAGTTGGTTTCGAGATAATCGCTCTTGGCAAACTCAACAGCCAGGACATGAGAAAGATGCCCAAAGAGGCTAGAGTCTTACTGAAAGAAAGCGCCAATCGGCTATCTATCGTCAGCCGTCCGCCCAAATGAGTAAGAGTGACGTCGCTCCAATCAATACTGATTTAGCGGATTTGTACCGATTTTGGGTCTAAAAACCGTCGAATTTGAACCTAGGACCATCGTGGAAACGGGCTGGGGGCCTCTGCTGCTGAAAGCACGTCCCTTTCCGCCAATATGACCGCCCGGCCGTGTTGCTGATGGGGAGGAGGCGCCGACCTGCTAGATGGATCGACTGGACCGAGAGCTATGGTTCCTCTGCCAGGCGGATGTCCCTCCTCACGGGCAGAACGGAGCTTCCCGCCTCGACCTGAACCAAGAGGGGTTTCTGGAGCCTCGTCAGGCTCACGACTGCCTCCCCGACTCCGAGACTCGAAACGTACGCCAGCTGTTCTGGCGTCAGGTTGAGCGAGTCGCGCACCAGCCTGAGGTCCTCTGCCCACGCGACCCTGTGGATTATCCTCACGCCAGAGTTCTTCACGACCTCAGAGGCCACCTGGCTCGGGAACTGCGCGATGAAGAGCATCGACTCTCCGAACTTCCTCAGCTCCGATATCATCCTCTCCCCCACGCTGGGCGGGTCATCGTCCCTCCTGACCGGGGCGATGTTGCGCGCCTCTTCGATCATCATAAGGTGCTCCATCCTGCTCCTCCTGGACACCCTCGCCTCGTAGATCAGCTTCATTAGTATGTCCGCGAAGATGCCCCTCGACTGGGTGTCCCTGATCGTCCCCAACTCGACGCAGAGGACCTTGTCCAGCAGCTCGTCGACGGTGTGGCTCGAGGGCGAGTTGAAGGCCTTGCCCACATGCCCCTGCGTGAGGGGCACGAGCCTCCTGAGGAGCGCGACCTTGGTCTCGTTGTCGTACGCCGACCTGAGGGGGTAGCTCTCTATCGTGCTCACGAGGGAGGCGAGCGTCGGGACCTCTCTGTCGGCCGCCTCCGAGAGGCAGCGCTGGAGCGCGTTCCTGAACATGTATGCCTGCGGATGGGTGAAGTGATACGTGTCCGAGAAGATGTCCGTGACCATCTCTATGTGCTCCGCTGGCTCTGCAGCGGGCCCCGCGTCCATGGGGTTTATGGCAAAGTCGTCCTTGCCGGGCGACACGACCTGGCCCCCGACTGACTTCACGAGGTCGGCGTGTTCGTCGTGCCAGTCCAGGATCATCACCGGCAGGCCCATCGCCGCGACCTGGCGCACTATCACGCCCGCCGTGGTCGACTTGCCCGAACCGGTCATCCCCATGAGGGTGACGTGCCTCTTCAGGTCGTCGAGCTGGAGCCTGAACTCGTGCGAGGTCCCGCCGCGCGCCTTCACGCGCCCGAGCGCGATCCCCTCGCCTCGCTCCCCCGATTCCTTCGAGTTGGGGATGTAAAAGTCGGGAGCGACGCTCGCCAGGGCCACGCTGGGGCCATGCCCCTCGAAGGACTCGAGGGTGCTCAGCGTCGCGGAGTCAGCGACCTGACGGAGCCGCGGTTCCGCGGGGAGGAGGAGCGCTTGCGCGAAGCCCGCGAGCTCGTTCCTCGTCAGGCGCCTGACCGAGGAGTTGGGGAGCCCGACCGACAGGGTGGCCGCGAGCGTGGAGGCGTTCTGCTCGCACTCGGCCCGCGCCTCCTGCAGCTCCTTCCCTCGCCCGTCGACCCACGTCCCCACCACCAGGTCGAACTCGAATATCTGGTTCTCCTCGTCCTCGTCTTGGTTGGACGGCTTCACCATCATGGTATACAGGAAGGGTATCTTGGCCCTGTGCAGCCCGTCGAGGAGGCCCTTCATCCGCTGGTGCTGGAGCGTGACCCTCACCGCCGCGGAGTAGTCCAGCTTCGGCTCCTCGACCGAGTCCGAGAGGTGAACGCGCAGCAGCGAGAAGAGCCTGACGTTGTTCGACCTGGTCGTGACGAGGTATCTCCCCTCGACGACGGAGACCGAGTCGAGCCCTATCGGGACGCTGCTGGTCATCCTCCACTTGAAGCGGGAGAAGAGGTTCCCTGCGCCGCGTCCTACGCCTGGGAGGGTTTCCTCCTCGACGACCACTGTCCCTCGCCTCACCAGTGGAAGGCCGAGCTGAAGAGGCTGTTCAGGCTGGAGGAGATGGACGTCCAGATGTTGGAGGTGAGGCTACCCGCCTGCTTCAGTATGGAGTCCACTCCCCCGACCAGCAGCGACAGAGCCACCAACGCCACCGAGAGGAGGAGCGCCTCTTCGATCAGCTGTGCCGCCCTCCTGTTCCTCCTCAACCTTGGAGCTATCCTTTCGAGAATCATCTCTACAGTATGCTCTGCGATTATTTAACCTCCCACGGCGACTCAGGGCCCCAGGCTGAACGAGGCGAGAGGCCCCAGGAAGTACACGACGCCGGCGAAGGCGACGAGGGAGACCGCCACGTTGAGGTAGGGCCGCTGGGGAGAGAGAAAGAGACCGAGGCAAAGCGCGCTGGGCAGCAGGAACACCACCCCCTCGTACGGGGAGAAGCCTGGCGCCGCCTTGGGCGCCGTCCCGAGCGTTATCTGGAAGCCCGAGATGACGGGAGCGAGGGTCGAAAGCATGCCGACGACCACCCCTGCGACCACGGAGACGATAAGACCCCTGAACGCCATCACCTTCTTCTCCATGGCGCGCTTCTCCTTTACGAGGGTCCACCTGTCGAACATCGAGGAGAGCCTCTCCGCGCCTCTGCTCGCCTCCGAGGAACTGATCTTCGCGAGCGTCGCGATGAACCGCAAGAGCTCGCCCGAGGACCCTGAGTCCTTCACGAGGCCCGCGAACGCCCCCTCGACCGGAGCCCCAAGCAGAATCCTCTTCACTGCTTCCCGCTCGGCGCCGTCCTTCGAGCCCGAGAAGACGCCGACGAACGCGGCCGCTAGCCCGAGGCCTCTCGAAGAGCGCTTTAACACCGCCCGGAGCCTTCTCGTCACCTCCAGCTCCTGGGCGGTCGTCGGCGAGGCGTTGGGAACGCTCATGGATCGCCCCTTCCCCGCGCGACGGAGCTCCCAGAGATCGCAAACGTCAGGTCGAGGACGATGACCTCGAGGACGACCAGGGCACTTATCATCGCCGGACCGGTCCCCTTGGTCATCGCCGCGAAGAGCATCAGCATGATGGGGAGGAAGAAGCAGACCGAGATGAAGAGCGGCAGCTTCGTCTCTTCGTCGAGCCCGCTCGAGTTGAGTATCCCATCCAGCTCGTCGCCGCCCTCCTCGACCCTCGCCCTGTCTACCCCCACCACGGAGTCGATGACCGTCTTCACAGACTCCGAGAAGACGTGGCTCTCGGGCCTGGCGCCCAGAGTCGCACTAGAAGCGTCGTAGCCGAGAAGCACCCGCCTCCTCACCTCCGCCAGGAAGGAGCAAAGGCGCGGCTCCTCGGCTCTCAGCATAAGGAACGTCTTGCTTCGGGAGGAGGTCGACTTCAGATAGATGTTCGATGAGGCTGCGAACGAGGGGGCCTCCAGCGTCTGCTGGAACGCCGCCACGCGCACGATCCTCCGTGGTGCGCTGGAGACCAGGTAGCCCGCGCACGCCGCAGCCATCGCGCCGAGGACGAAGGAGACCGACCCGATGCTCAGCTGTTCCCCGACGAGGACGAGGAGCACGAAGAACGACGCGGCCGTCCCGAGCGCGAAGGCGAAGGCCTTCCTCTGGTCGAGACCGACCTGGTCCCACGACCGGACCTTCAACCCGCCGTGGCCCTCGCGCCGCGGGGCTCGCCAACTTTCTCGATTTGACTCTCCAGGCTCGCGAGGAACCTCTCCATCGCAGCCGACGGAAGCGGCAGCTCGAGCTCCTCCCACGACGCCATCCTTCGGAGCGGGCCTTCGGGCGCCCGGGCGTAAATCCTCGTGACTTGCGGCTCGCGCCCTTCGCCGCCCACCGGGTCGGAGCGGCACGAGACCGTCGACACGCTCTGGACGCACCTCCTGGACGAGAGCCTCTGGGGCCTGAGCATCTGGACGATGATCCCGAGGTCGAGCAGGTTCGCCCTCGAGATGCCGTGAAGCTCGAGCCACCTTCGGATCGCCTGCTCCGGGGAGGACGAGTGGAACGTCTGCAACCCCCTCACCCCGGCTGAGAGCGCCTGGAAGAACGCCCTGCTGTGCTCTTCGGACTGTATCTCGCCGAGTATCACCAGGTCGGGCGACCTGTGAAGTATCTTCGTGATCTCGGCGGACTTTGTGCGCTGCGCCTCGCCACCTCTCTCGAAGGGGTCCACCCGCAGCTTCATCTGGTGATATCCGCGCTCCAGGAGGTCCTTGGTCTCGACGGCGTCCTCGATGTAGACCCTTCGGAGCCTCGGGTCGAGCGCCTCGTCGAGGGCGTTGAGAAGCGTGGTCTTCCCCGTGCCCGTCTCGCCCACTATCGTCACGTTGACGCCTGCCTCGAGGGATGCCAGAAGGAACGCAGCGGCCTCGACGGAGAGGACGTCCATCGCCACAAGGTCGCGCAGGGTGAGAACGTTCGATGTGAGCTTGCGGACGTCGAGGGAGAAGCCGCTGACCGCGAGGGGGTCAAGGTCGAGGGAGATCCGGAGCCGCGTGCCGAACACGTCGAACTCGTTCTTGAGGGACGGGTTGGCGTAGTCGAGCGTGTACCCCTTGAACGTGTCCATGTGCGTCTCGAGGGCGCGCCTCTCCCTCTCTGACAGATAGATGCGGGTCTCGCACCTGCCGTGCTTCGCATGGTCGAGATAGACGGGAGAGTTCGGAGAGTCGAGGAAGAACTCTTGGACGTCCCTGTCCCTCGAGAGCGCGAATATCGTGGGAAGCCCGACCGCCTCGAAAGCGGCCAGGCGAGAGAGCTCCCTCACCATCCCGAGGTCGCGGATCCTCGAGAGCTCGTGGGCGGCCATCTGGCCTAGGACCTCGATCAGCCTCGTGAAGGTCAGGGGCTCGACCTGCGCTGGGGAGAGCCTCTCGCTTATCCTCCCCACGGCGGCCCTCAGCAGAGCGAGGTTCTCCGCCCCGACGACAGGGACCACGTCGTAGAGGGTCGCCTTGCCTCCCGCGTCTCCCCTTCTTATGTCGCACCTGAAGAGCCCGTTGGGGTACGACTCGATGAGCTCCGAGTCAGAGGACGGTTGAAGGAGCTCGACCAGGAGCGGCCCGCGATGCGGGCCGTCGACTTCCTTCTTCCGCGCGAAGCGCAGGAAGACCTTGTCCACCCGGCCAATCATCCACGAGATAGGTGTAGCCGGTAATAAAGCGCCAACGCGTGGTTTTGCTAACTCTCCGGCTCGCGCCTTCGAATCAACTTGCTGGCATCGACTCGGAGGATTGGGGTCTTCCTCGTCCCGTTCCCCTTCACGGCTTCACCTGCCAGCCCTTTCTCCTCGATTGGAGGGGAGGCCACGGTTAGTCGTGAGCGGCTCTCCTCCCGTTCCGACCTAGAAGAATGGGAACGATCAAACCTTGACCGCCCCCTCATGGAGATGTTCAGGGCAGCATTCACGTCTCTGTCCATCCACGAATTACATTTCTGGCACCAGAGCATCCTCGCGTGCGCGACATCATCCCTTGCAGGACTGCAGAGCCTCTCCCCGCACGCCGAGCACGTCGACGAGGACCAGTAGGTCTCAGACTTTGTAAGCTCAATTACGCTTACCCCGTTCCAAGCAGCCTTGTATCCGATCATCTGCTTTGCTTTCCAGTGAGGCCACGAGTTGAGCCTGAACCGATAGCCCGCTCCTTGGCCGTTTCCCTTTCGATACATCTTCCTGATTCCTGTCAGGTCTTCCAGGGCGAGGGCGGCCCGGTCCTTCGCGGCGGTACCAACGATATAGTTCGCAGCCGCATGGAGGATCTGGTCGCTCCTGCGGTTGCCCCTTCCCCAGTATTTCCGGGCCAGCTTCCCTCGCATCCTTGCATCGTTTCTCCTGAACGAGCCCACTATCTCTCTGGTAGTCTGCTTGATCTTGGCGAGCTTCGCCATGTCGACCCGAACGACCTTCTCTTTGTCTCCGAATGTGATGTTCTTCTCGTTCCGGTCCACTCCATATGCCCTCTTGACCGGAGCCGGTTCGATGTCCTCGGAGTAGCAGAACGAGAGCGAGTCAGGGGTAATCGTGAGGCTCCTGACCTTCCCGTCGGATAGCGCACTCAGGGTATGCTGATTGAGCTGGACGTCGAAATACTTGTCGCGTCTCAACGGGATGAAAAGCCTCCCCTTCATAGTCACAAAGAAGCCAGAGATGACACATATCATTGGTCTTAGAGGTTTGAAGCGGATAGCCTTGACACCGCGCCTCCTTGTCTTCTTACGGCTCATGACAACGGCGCATGCTCGCGTTATGGACGCGCGCTTGTAGCATGAAGGAATGTCTGCCTTGAATGTTCGATAGACTCCTTTCATCTCTCTGCGGTTGTCAATTCCGTGCGCTTCGGCATAGTTGATTGCATTGTAAGTGTTGGTGAGACACTCGGCAAGAAGACCGTCAAGCCCTCCCGAGTATGACTGAACAACGCACTTTGTCGCGAGCAACTCCCAGACATCTTCGAAATCGAATAAATCCGCCCCTGCGCCGAAGAGTTGGAAGAGCCCAGGCGCGTGGACGCTTAAATCGCCCCAACGCATCTTTCGCCGCATATCGAATGGTAGAGCTGATCGAGTACGTCATCGTCTTCGGGATCTCCGCGGGCGTAGCGGGCGCGAGCGTGATGCTGGTCGACTGGGCGATGCCGGGGCTGAACGGGGTCGCCGCCATGTCCAAGTCTGACCAGGTGGCGGGCGCGGCGAGGATCGCGGTCATCGAGGGGGGAAACGTCACCCTCACGCTACCGCTTCAGGACTCCTCGGTCTCCTGCGCGGCGGGCTCGCTCTCGGTATCGATCGACGGGGCCTCCCGAGCGTACGAGGTGGGGTTCCCGTGCTCCTTCGACTTTCAGGGCCTGAACGGCGCCTGCACCCTGTTCTTCTCCGCGCCCGCCGACGCCCTTCAGCTCGGGGTGGCCTGCTGAATTGCCCGCGGTCGCCGTCTCCTCGCAGCTCTCGGAGTCCGTCTATTTCGTCTCGATAATCGGGCTCGCCGTCCTCCTCGCGCGGCCGACCTACCTCGTCTATTCCGCCTCGCAGGAGAGGTCGGCCCAGGCGGTGGCCTCGGGGCTCGAGGCGATGATAGACTCTATGTCTCCTGGGACTACGGTGGTCGCGAGCTTGGAGAGGTATCCGGGCGTCCAACTCTCGGTCGCGCTGGGGGGGACGACGATCGCGGTGTCCTTCGGAACTTCGACGGCAACGGCACACGTAAAGTGGGCACTCCCGCACGTGACCCTCTCTCCGGGAGAGCCATACAGCTTCGCTGTCAAAGGAGGCGAGATCATAGTTGCGCAGGCGCGGAATGGTTGAGGACTATGTCGAGGTCTGCATCGCCCTGGTGATGCTCTCCACGACTGCCCTCGTCGGGATCTCCGTCGTCCTGTCGCACATCGCGCTGGGCGGCTAGGAGGGGCGCATGCACTTCATCGACATCGCCGTCGCGTCCGGCTACGCCGCCGTCTGCCTCTCGCTCATCGTCCTGATGAACCCGGTCGCGCCTCGCGAGGCCGCCGTGGAAGCAGGAGCACAGGTGGCGCTCGACTCCGCCATCTCAGCGTACGTCGAGCACGTCGGGCTCCCGTTCCTCTCGACCTCGTCCGTGGCTGCGATCTGCGGATCCGCCGCGGATGCAAGCAACGCTACTCTTGCGCTCGATGTGGTCGTGCAGGGCCAGGGCTGCGGCACCGCCACACCCTCGTCGCCCCTGGCCTCCTCGTCCTTCACGATCGACCTCCCCTCCCGCACAGTGGTGATAGAGGCTTGGCTCGTAAGGCGGTAGCCGCCACCCTCGCGTCGGTCGTCCTGTTTACCGTCCTCGTCGCCGCCGACGCCACGGTGATGTCGGCCCAGGACAACCTCGCCTCGCTCGCCCAGACGTCTCACCTCGAGTCCAGGGAGCTTCTGCTGGAGCGGTCGCTTGCCGGGAGCGTCTCGCTCCAGGTCCTCGCGAAGGTGCAGGGGTATGTCTCGTCCAACCCCGCGGAGTGCGACGGATTGCCGCAATACGTCGCCTCGATATCTGCGTCGAGTTCGGTCTCGGGGGAGGACTCTGGGATCGCGTACTCGGCGAACGCAACCGCCAGCGAGGCGCAGGCGGCCGCGTCCCTCCCTGAGAACCTGACCATAGTCGCCCCCTTCGCCGGGGCCGTCCCGGGGGCCCTCAACCTGCAGGAGGCCTTGACCGTCAGCGAGGTCGGGGGAGGCGGATCAGCCTCGCTCGTGAGGAGCGAGACCCACACGCTCAACCTCCCCATCGAGGTCGACTCCGCGTCCTCGCTCTGCGCCTCTGCCCTCGGCGCTCTCGCATCGGCTCTCTCGCGTTCGCCTTGCAACGCCACCCTCGAGCAGGCGGCATTCGACGCGGTGTTGCCGGGGGTCGTCGAGGAGGCCTCCGCTCAGGGGTTCGCGCTGACCGCGGGCTGGGGGTCTGGCGCCACCGCCTGCTCGGCTACCTATTGGATCACACTTGTCGAGCCTGGAGTTGCGGGAGCGACGGGAAGCTTCGACTGGACGGTCCGCGGCTCTGGGACAGCATAGGCCTCAGCTCGTCGCAGATCCCGTCCCACCTCGGCCTGAAGAGCTCGCAGAACTGCTCCCTGACCGTGTACTCCGCCACGCTGACGCAGTTGGCGACGTCCCTCTGAGTGAAGAACCTCTTCCTCGACTCGCTCTCCGAGACCGCCGTCTCCGCCGCATAGAAGCTCGTCGCTGCTAGGGCGCAGGGGCTGTGCCCGCCCCTCACCGAGGAATCCAGCATCGCGAGCGCCCTCCTCGCCAGATGGAGCAGCTTGTACTGGTAGCCGGGGGGCGCGCCGAACTGCGGTAGGACCTCTGAGAGGCGGGCCGCGACCCTTCCGAGGTGCTCCTCCGCCCTCATCGCGCTCGCCCTCACCGGGGAGTCGAACCCCATCTTGATCAGCGTGGACGGCCGGACGTTGTGCCCCAGCGCCCTGTGGGCGGCGACGACCTCCCTCACGCCGACGCTCGGGACACCGCAGATCCTGCAGGCGCTTATCATCGAGAAGGCGGAGATCGCGGCTATCGTGTACCCCGTCCTCTGCTTCCTTATCGCGAGGAGCCCCTTGGCCACGGCTATGGATTGCCCAATGACCCTCGGGGGGAGCGAGAGCTTCTCGCACATCCTCTCGATCAGCTTCGCGCACGGATAGACCCCCGCCTCGTCCGCCTGCGAGTAGTCCGAGATCGTCTTGAGATACTTGAAGGTGGAGGAGGCGCCCGAGAACCCCTTGGAGGCCGCCTCGTCGCGGTCGTAGTCAATCGGCCCGAGGAAGCTCCCGAGCGAGTGGCTCGTGTAGTCCACCGCGTGCGCCCTCCTCGCCGCGGCGCCGCCGACGGGATCCGCCGTGACCTCCTTTTGCCTGACGCTCCCGCAGGAGGAGCAGACGACCTCCTCGCCGATGTCCACCATCCTCCCCGAGCAGTGCGCGCACCTTGCATCGTCCACAGAACAAGCCGAAGTAAGCATGAGGAGGAGCCGGGCGCCTCGGGGTATCTCCTGGACCGGCTACCGAAAGGCCACCGCGTGCGACCCCGTGGCCCTCCGGCGCGTCTGCCCGTCGTGGAGGGGGGTGGGATGCGTGAAACTAAAGTCCCCGAACCGTTTTAAAAGACGACGGCGTGACCAAAAAATGCGATTGCTAGAGAAGGTCAAGGACATCCGCCTCCACCCCTCGAAGGAGGTCGCCTCCCTCGTGGACCAGATGCACGCCGGGGGCGGCTTCATGGGAAGGCACCTAGCCGAGGTGGCGCGGATCTACACCGAGATGCTCGACGACCGTGCCTGCACGAAGTTCCTCTCGTTCCCCGCGGCCCTCGTCGCGACCGGGGTGAGGGGTGTTATAGTCGACATGATACGGGAGGGGATGGTCGACGTGATAGTCACCGCATCGGGGACTCTCGACCACGACCTCGCGCGGAGCTGGGGCGACTACTACCACGGGAGCTTCGACCTGGACGACCTGAAGGTGAAGAAGGAGGGGTACCACAGGCTCGGGAACGTCCTCGTCCCCCTGGAGACGTACGGCCCCGCCCTCGAGAAGCGCCTCCAGCCGTGGCTCGAGAGCAGGTACCAGGCCGGGGAGAGGAGCATGACCACGGAGCGGCTCTGCTCCGAGCTCGGGGAGATAGGGGCCACGGACTCGATCCTGCGCGCGGCCCGTGAGAAGAATGTCCCGATATTCGTACCTGGGCCGATGGACGGCGCCGTGGGTTCGCAGATCTGGCTCTTCGCGAACAGACGGAGCGACTTCCGCGTGGACGTGATCGGGGACGAGAAGAGGCTGGCAGACATCACCTTCGACTCCAAGAAGAGCGGCGCTTTGGTAATCGGCGGGGGGATAAGCAAGCATCACGTGATCTGGTGGTCACAGTTCAAGGGAGGCCTCGACTACGCCTGCTACATCACCACTGCGGTGGAGTACGACGGCAGCCTGAGCGGCGCCCAGGTGAAGGAGGCCGTCTCGTGGGGCAAGGTGAGGCCGAAGGCGAGGAAGTCCACCCTCATCGCCGACGCCACGACCGCCCTCCCCCTCGTCGCGTGCTACGCCATGACGAAAAGGAAGAAGCGCCTCTAAGCCTCTGCGGGATTCTCAACGAACTCACTCTTGGCGTAAGACAATTCGTCTGCGTCGGCTGCGACCGCATCCTACAAAGGGACCTAAACGCAGCTCGAATCGTGCTCAAGCGCGGTTTGGCCATGGCAGGGCTGATCGCGACCCAGGTAGGGCAGGACGTGCCCGAACTCAAGCTTGTCGAGACCAGGCCTCTGCACCTCCCGACAAAAGGAGCGGCAAGCAAGGTCGATGAAGCAGGAACTATAGGCCCGTGAGGACTGGAAGCCCACAGCCTCTATCTGTGGGAGGACGTCACGCTTATAACCGGTTCGCGAAAACCCCCGAAAGCAGTTTTCCATAAAATGGCGATAGACTACAGTATTCTGGCTGTCGGCGGGTCGCTCGTAGCCCTCGTATACGCGGTCATCCTGATCTTCAACGTAAGGTCGCAGAACGCCGGGACCCCCAAGATGCAGGAGATATCCGGCGCCGTGAGGGAGGGTGCTAACGCCTTCCTCTCTCGGGAGTACAAGGTCATCGCCCCGGTCGCGATCATCGTCGCAGTCGCAATCTACGTCTTCATCGACATCCCGCTCGGGACGGGCGGTTCGACCACGGTCGGCTTCGTCGTCGGCGCGGCACTCTCGGCCATCGCCGGCTATGTGGGGATGGCGATAACCGTCAGGACGAGCTCGAGGACTGCAGAGGCAGCGAAGAGCGGCCTCGGAGACGCCCTCACCGTATCCTTCAGGGGAGGGAGCGTGATGGGGATGGCCGTCGTCGGATTCGGGCTCCTGGGGCTCTCGCTCTTCTACATCGCCTACCAAGGGACGATCGCCTCCAACCCGGTCACTATAGCAGGTCTGGGTTTCGGCGCGTCGCTCATCGCCATGTTCATGAGGGTCTCGGGCGGCATCTACACCAAGGCCGCGGACGTCGGGGCAGACCTCGTCGGGAAGGTCGAGGCGAACATCCCCGAGGACGACCCTCGCAACCCGGCCGTCATCGCTGACAACGTCGGCGACAACGTCGGCGACTGCGCCGGGATGGGCGCGGACGTCTACGAGTCTTTCGTCGTCACGGCCATCGCGGCAATAATACTCGGAGGGCTCGTCCAGCTCGACAAGAGCCTCCCGGCACAGCTCCTCTCGGTCGTCTCGGCGAACCAGCTGATACTCTACCCGCTCACCCTTGGCGTGGCCGGGATCATCGGCTCGATAGTGGGCGGCTTCTACATACGACGGTCGATCAAGTCCAAGCCGATGGCGGCCCTCAACGTCTCCCTGATGATCGCCGCTGTGATCACGGTCGTGATCGACTTCTTCATCGGGCAGTCGCTCTTCGGCGGCAACTCGATCTCCTACTGGCTCTTTGGGAGCGCTATCGTGGGGATCGTGGTGGTCATCGTGATAGAGCGGGTCGCAGACTACTTCACGTCGTACCTCTTCCCGCCCGTCCGACACATCGCCGAGGCGAGCCAGACCGGGGCGGCGACCAACTTCCTGGCGGGCTTCTCCACTGGGTTGCAGAGCACCGCGCCCTCGGCCGTGGTGCTCGTCGTAGCGATCCTGGTGTCATACTACCTTGGCTACTACGGCTCGGGCAAAGACGTCCTTATGGGCGTCTACAGCACCGCCATCGCGACGATGTCGATGCTCTCCCTCACCGGGGTCATCATGTCGATAGACTCGTTCGGGCCCATCACCGACAACGCCAACGGCATCGCCGAGATGGCAGGGCTCGAGGGCAACGTGCGGACGGTCACCGACGAGCTCGACGCCATCGGCAACACCACCAAGGCAACGACGAAAGCCTTCGCGGTGATGTCGGCGGCTCTCGCGGCGGTCTCGATCTTCGAGGCCTTCCAGAGCGAGGTGAACAGGCAGATCTCGTTGCACAACCTGTTCGCAAAGTACGGGCTCGCGCCCGGCGGGACGCTGTCGTTCACGCTGAGCGACCCCCACGTGATCATCGGGCTCTTCATAGGCAGCCTGCTCCCCTTCTACTTCTCCAGCTTCCTCATCCAAGCAGTTGGTCGTGCGGCGATAAAGATGGTCAACGAGGTGAGGCGCCAGTTCAAGGAGATCCCCGGCATAATGGAGGGGACGGGCAAGCCCGACTACGCAAAGTGCGTTGACATTAGCACCGCCGCGGCCATCAAGGAGCTCGCCGCCCCAGCCGTCTTGGCTGTCGCCACGCCCCTCGTCGTGGGCTTCGTCCTCGGCCCGCTGGCGCTAGGGGGGGTCCTGATAGGCAGCGTGGTCGCCGGCGTCTACCTGGCCTTCACGATGACGAACAGCGGGGCAGCATGGGACAACGCGAAGAAGTACATCGAGACCGGCGCCTACGGGGGCAAGGGGACGCCCACCCATTCGGCCGCCGTGATGGGCGACACCGTGGGAGACCCCTTCAAGGACACAGCCGGACCCGCGATCAACTCGCTCATCAAGGTCCTCAACACCATCTCGATCGTCTTCGTCTCCGCAGTGGTCATCTACGCGCTCTTCGTCTAGCGCGTCAGAGGCGCTCCAGCTCACAGAAACGAGGCGCGCCGCTATCTCGTCCTGACGTCGCTGACCAGGCAGGCTGGGCATCTTAGGGTGACCCGGGTCTCTGTCTCCGACGAGACGACCATCGGGGTGCCGCAGCAAGGACAGGGTGGCTGCTTGGGCTTCCCTTCCAACACTACCAACAGGCCGGGTCTCTGCATCCTATCTGCTGGCGACAGCCTCTATCTCAACGAGGATGTCGTCTCTGGCGAACCCGGTCACGAGCGTCGCCCTCGCGGGCTTGTGCTTGCCGAAGAACTTCGCGTACGTCTCGTTCATGTCCTTGAACATCGATGCGTCCTTGAGGAAGACCGTGGTCTTCGCCACGTCCTTCTCCGACGTCCCCGCCGCCTTCAGGACCGCCTTCAGGCTCGCGAGCGCGCGCTCGGTCTGCTCCTTGACCCCGCCGCTCACCATCTTCCCCGTCGCCGGGTCGATCGCTATCATCCCAGAGACGAAGACGAGGCCCTTCACGACGACCGCCTGAGAGTAGGGCCCTATCGGCTCCGGAGCCTTCTTCGACTTTATGATTTTCAAGACGGATGCCGACCTCCTGTCGCTTTTTTATGCTTTCGCGGGCTACCCCGATCGCGCCTTCACGACGACCGTCCCCGTCATCCAAGGATGGTAGATGCACCTGTAGGAGTACGTCCCCGCGGTCGTGAAGGTGAAGGAGAACGTCCCTCCCGGGGGTATCGACCCCGAGCTGAGCGTCCCGTTCGTCCCCGTGACCGTGTCGTAGGCGAGGGAGTGGCTGACCCAGACGACCGTGCTGTTGACGCCGAGGACCACGGTGACGTTCTGGGGGTAGTAGTTCCACGTGACGGGGGTCTCGACGATGAGCACCTGCACCGTGGAGCTGGACTGGTGCGGGGGCGACGTCATGGCGATGGCGACCGCGCTGGAGGCGAAGAAGCCCACCAGCAGCGCGATCATCACGACGCTGCATATCGGCGCGATGAGCCTGGCTCCCGCCCTTAGCTTCGAGCCCGCCCCCTGCTCGCCGTGCGAGGCCCGCGGGTGGGGGATCTCGGGGACCTCCGCCCCCGAGGACGGTATCTCCCTGAACCAAGCCCTGTTGCGGAAAATCAGGTAGAGTATCCCCGTCCAGTAGAAGGGGCCGACGCTGAACATCACTATCCCCAGGGCGCCTTGGTCTGCTATGGAGTAGAGCGGGTAGATCTTGTAGTTCGAGATCAGGAAGATTCCATAGAAGAAGTGGCCGAAGAACCCGAGGATGAGGACGTCTATCTTCGCCCGGTCGGTCAGGGTCTGCATCGACGAGCCGATGAGCGCCCCCACCAGGAGGAAGGAGGCGTGTTCCACCGCGTGGACGAGCGGGTTCAGGACCGCCGCATCCCAGAACTGGGGGAGGTGCCAGAAGGCGATGAGCGGGACTATCACCGCGAGGCCCACGAGCCCTGAGTTCTTTCCCTCTATCAGCCTGAGGTATCCCTTCCTGTGGAGCGGGTACGCGATCATGATCCCCGCCACCACGATGACGATGTGCTGGATCATGTGCGTCGTCAGGTCGAGGGTCGTCGCGTCGTCGAAGGGAGGGTAGCCCACAGAGAAGACGAAGAGCACTAATCCCAGGAGCGGGACGGAATACAGGATACCCAGCGCGGACCTTATTCCCACACCGCAGACCTCCGTGACCCCTCGCCTCTCCTGCGGACTCCACTCTCGACAGAGGCTATGCGCACTTCGTCTGAAAGCATGATTCCGATCGACAACTCCTTTGCTCCTTCAGGATGAAAGCCATCCGAAATTTCACCCTTGTAAAAGGTTCGCTCGTTGGTCGTTATTAGACGAGGCGCCGTTGGAGGCCATGGGGACCCGGTCCGGCGTCAGGCTCAGACCGACCATGGAGCGAGACAGGCTGTACCATCTGGTCCTCGACCTCAGGAAGCAAGGGCTCAGCTACAACCAGATCATCAAGCAGATCGAAGCCGAGCACGGGGCGAAGCTATGCAAGTCGCAGCTCTCCGACTGGATAAGCGGTGGGCGGCGCCCGTTCGGTTACGTCAGGATTTTCGAAGCTACTCCGCGCCGCGAGCTCGCCTACGTCGTCGGGGTGACACTGGGTGACGGCTCGACGAGCAGCAACCGGAACCACAACCACAAGATCAAGCTGAGAGTCATCGACGAAGAGTTCGCCGAGGAGTTCGCAAGGTGCCTCGGCGTGCTCCTGCGCAGGAATGCTCCACTGGTAAAATGGCGCGAGAAGACGCGCTCCTGGTACACCGAGGTCTCTAGCCTGCTGCTTCAGAAGTTCCTACGGCAAGACCTGAGGCAGCTCATTCCAACTGTGTCGCACTGCGATGATTGCAAGGCCGGATTCCTCAGAGGGTTCTTCGACTCCGAAGGCAGCATGTATGCCCGCGCCCTCACCGCCTCGAACGAAAACCTGAATCTTATGGAATTTGTCTGCGAACTCCTTCAATCGCTCAATATTCAGACGACCGGCATTCATCTGGCGACGAAAGGCGGAAGGACAGTAATGATCAAGGGCAAGTTCTACAGACAGAATGAAGACTTGTTCTACTTGCGGGTGCGCTCAGCATCTCTTGCGAGATTCCAGACAACAGTCGGCTTCTCAGTCCTTCGGAAATCCGCGACCTTATCCCAGGCTACAAACAAAAAGGATTGATTTGGTCTGCGCTTATAGTGATACGCTCAATTGCGGTCGCAAATGACCAGAAGGGGGCAAAATGAGGGACTGATAGGCAAGGTAGGGGTGGGACTCGAACCCACGTGAATGCGCTTTCTGCCTCGTCCTCGACAAACTGCAGGCGCACGCGTAACCGCTCCGCCACCCTACCACTTTTTCGTGCGGCTCGGTCCCTCCGCCGAGTAAATATGCGTTGATAGGGTCGCCGGCCGCCCGCCGTCGAGGCGTGTAGTTTCCCGAAATGAGTTCGCCCCTTCCTACCTCTTCTGGGCATGGTATCTCTCTCCCGATTCCTCGTCTACGACCGTCCCCACTTCCGGCATCTTCCTGGCGTACGCCCGGTAGGGCGTCTCGATGCTCTCGAGGTC
>DATLRR010000002.1:0-22700 GCA_035534595.1 Nitrososphaerales archaeon | reverse complement strand
GATTCAAGGTCGGGGCGGTCTACCTCGTCCCCGTCCTCAAGAGGTACTACGGCATCTGCACGAACCACATGCGCGTCTACCGGGTGATGAAGGAGGAGGGGTTGTTGTACCACAAGGCGAGGAAGAGGTTCAGGAGGAGGTGGGTCAGGTGGGAGAGGGAGCACTCCAACGCGCTGTGGCACGTCGATTGGCATCAGATGAAGGACCCGAGGTGGAGGGGGATGTGGCTCATCGTCTACGAGGACGACGCCTCGAGGAGGATAATGGAGTACGGGATGTTCGCGCACGCCACGTCAGCCCACTCCGTCGAGGTCCTGAAGCGCGCGATGGCGGAGCACGGCAGGCCGGAATCGGTCCTGAACGACAGGGGGTCGACCTTCTACGCCGTGGAGGCGGAGGCGAGGAAGAAAGGCCTGACGGAGTTCGAGCTCTTCCTGACGGGCAACCACATAGAGCAGATCCTCTCCGGGGTGAGGCACCCGGAGACGAACGGGAAGCTAGAGAAGCTCTGGGACACACTCGAGACAGGGTTGGCGAGAGGGATATCATCGATTGACGATTGCGCGTACTGGTACAACTGCGAGAGGCCGCACGGGGCACTCGACCTCGAGAGGGCTGAAACCCCTATAGAAGCCTACTATCGGAAGCTCCCCCAGCGGGACGTGCTCGTGGACCCCTCGATCCTCTACATAGGGAGCGAAACGAATCTTTGATAAAACATCTGGCCCCCGCCTAGGCAAGGGATAATTAGGAGTGGGTTCCGCGGAGCCCTGAATGCTGATTTCGTATGTCCCAGTCAGAACAAAAACTCCGACAACCAGTCGTGGTCGTGCTGGGCCATACAGACGCCGGCAAGTGCGTTAGCGCCGAAACCCTGATTCAGCTGGCTGACGGTAGAATCGCTAGGGCGGATGCCCTGTTCGACGAGTTCAAGTCTGGCCCGCCGATAGACAGACCAGATGGCGTCGCCTACGAAGCCGACCGCCTAGAGTTGCTCTCGACCTCGCCCGAAGGCAAGGTCGCACCCAGACGCGCCTCCCACGTCTGGAAGCTGCATGCGGACAGGCTCATCGAGGTTCAGACGAAAGCCGGGTATTCTGTGAGGTGCACTCCCGAGCACAAGTTCCTTGCTATGTCCGTGAAGGGCGAGCTCTCTTACGTCGAGGCGCAGAAACTTACGCTAGGAGACCACCTCGTGATCCCGACGAAGGTAGACGTCGCGTCAAGAGGGCTCGGCGCGGTAAAGTCGGGCATCCTGACGCGGGTTTCCGACGACTTCCTCATCAAGGTCTCAGAGGCGCTTAGGCTGAAGATGGCGGCGTTCGCCGACGGGCGGAGGCAAGAGCTAGGGAGGGAGTTCGGCGATGACCAGTTCATCGTCCACCTGGAGCGCGGATACTTCAGGGCGAGCGTGTTCAGGAACGCCGCCTCTGCGATGGGGATCCCCCTGCAGACGGCCTACGACGAGATCGATGGCATCAAGTTCGCTTCACCCAAGAGACTAGCCTCCCACCGCTCCCCCTGGATATCGGTCCCCAAAGACGAAAAGGGGTTCGAGGCGCTCGCCTACATCGTCGGACTGCTCTTGGGAGATGGCGTGGCGGAGTCTGGTCACCTCGCCAACACATCGAGCTACCTGATGGACCTCTTCCTCATCAATCTGGAACTCGCCTTTGGAGTCGGAGCCTCGAGGGCGTGGAGGCGCACCAGCTTCATCGTGAGTCACAAGGGCGGAAAGTCGCTATACCGCTTCTTGGTCGAGGCTTTTGAATATCCGGTCTCGAACAAGAGCAGGTCAATCCGAGTCCCCGCGCTCGTCACCATCATGCCAGGCTCGGCCGTCGCAAGATTCCTCAGGGGGTTCTTCGATGCCGAAGGCTTCGTCCAAGAGGGGAAGAACATCGGAGTCGGATGCGAGAGCCAATCAATGATGAGGGAGCTTCCTCTGCTCCTCGCGAGGTTCGGATGCCTGGCCTATTTCGGGAAGAAGGGCCATGGGAATCAGATATTCATCAGCGGGAAGGACAACGTGAGGGCGTTCGTCGAGCAGATCGGGTTCGGAGAGAAGGAGAAAATGCTCGCAGCGAGAATCAAGATGCAGAACTGCGAGAGCAACCGCATCTTCGACATGACGCCCATATCAGGCGAGTTCCTCAGGCGCATCCGCGAGAACCACGAAGCAATCTGGGACAGAGGATACCAGATAAGCTCCTTCGACGCCCGAGCCAGGGTCAGCGGGGACGTCATCAGACATCTGTCTTCCGTTATTCCCACCTACGACAGCAAGGCGCTTCTAGAGACGATAAACAACTACGCCAGCGTCGAGGTCTCCGGACTGGCGGTCATCGAAGGAGAATGCGACGTCTACGATTTCACCGTGGAGGACTACCACAACTTCCTCGGGAACGGTCTGATAATCCACAACACCTCGCTTTTGGACCGCATACGAGGGACCGGGGTCCAAGCCCGCGAGGCGGGCGGGATCACCCAAGAGATCGGGGCGAGCTTCTTCCCGATGGAGACCCTCGAATCGATATGCGGCCCCCTCCTCACGAAGACGGGCGGGCAGCTCAAGATACCGGGGCTCCTCGTCATCGACACGCCCGGGCACGAGATATTCTCCAACCTGAGGATGCGCGGCGGCTCCGCGGCTGACATCGCGATCCTCCTCGTCGACGTCCTCAAAGGCCTGGAGAACCAGACCATGGAGAGCATCGGGATACTCAAGGAGAGGCGCGTCCCGTTCCTCGTCGCGCTCAACAAGGTCGACATGATCAGGGGATGGAGGAAGGACACGGTCAGCGGCAAGGCCAGCATCCCCCTCGCGACCGCGCTCAAGCAGCAGCCCCCGGAGTGGAACGACGAGCTCGAGGAGCGCCTCTACAACGTCGTCGGCGGGCTCTCGAGGGCCGGGTACCAGGCGGAGGCCTTCTACCGCATCCAGGACTTCCGCAAGCAGGTGGCGATCATCCCCGTCTCGGCGAGGAACGGCGTGGGCATCCCCGAACTCCTCGCGGTCCTCATCGGGCTGGCGCAGCAGTTCCTGACGACGAAGCTCTCGCAGGGCGCGGGGGTCGTCTCAGGCAGGTCGAAGGGCATCGTCCTCGAGCTCCAGGAGGAGGTCGGGATGGGCCAGACGGCCAACATCATACTCACCGACGGGACGCTCCACGTGGGAGACAAGATAGTGATAGTCAAGCGCGAGGGGGCCATGCAGTCGAAGGTCAAGGCCCTCTTCATGCCGAAGCCTCTCGACGAGATGCGCGACCCGCGCGACAAGTTCACCGCGGTCGACGAGGTATACGCTGCTGCCGGCGTCAAGCTGGTCAGCCCAGACCTGCAGGGCGTGATCCCGGGGACCACCATCATGACCTTCGAGGACGACTCGGAGTTCGAGAGGCTGAAAGTCGAGCTCGAGAAGGACCTGAGCACCCTGCGAAGGAAGAGCGACAACGTGGGCGTCGTCGTGAAGGCAGGGAGCATCGGTGGCCTAGAGGCGCTCATCAAGATGCTCGAGGAGAGGTCCATACCCGTCCGTCTCGCCGACATCGGGGACATCTCAAAGGCAGAGATAGTGGAGGCGGAGTCAGTCGCGGAGCGCGACCCCTACCTCGGCGTGATCCTCGGTTTCGACGTCAAGGTCGTCCCCGAGGCGAAGGAGAGCGCCAGCCGCGTCCAGATAATCACCTCCGAGGTCATCTACGACACCGTGGAGGGCTACGTCCAGTGGGTGGCCAAGAAGAAGGAAGAGGCCGAGAGGACCGCCCTGCAGAACGTGACCATGCCCGCGAAGGTGAAGGCCCTGAAGGGCAACTTCTTCAGGAGGAACGACCCCGCGGTGTTCGGCGTGGAGATCCTCTCCGGGAAGCTCCGCCCCAAGGTGCGGCTGATGAACCAGAGGGGGGAGGAGATCGGCATCGTCGAGCAGATCCAGGAGAACGGGAAGAACATCCCCGAGGCGGGCAAGGGGATGCAGGTCGCCATCTCGGTGAAAGGTCCCACCCTGGGGAGGACGATCAAGGAGGACGAGGACCTCTTCACCTTCCCCACCAGCCACGACGCCAAGATACTCAAGGGCAAGTACGCCGCCGCTCTCGGCCCAGACGACCAGCAGGCGCTTGAGGAGATAGTCGCCATACGCTCTGCGAAGGACGTGCTCTACGGCTTCTAGGCCGCGAGCGAAAATCGCTTAATAATGGACTAACCGGGTAGGGTTTGAAAGATTGGCGCAGTTCAAAATAGTAGTTTCGGACACCAAAACCGGCAAGTCCGAGGTCCTGGAGGCAAAGGACTCCACGGCCCAGCTCTTCATGGGCAGGAGGCTCGGGGACACGGTCGACCTCACCGCCGTGGGCCAGAACTACAAGGTCAAGATCACGGGGGGCAGCGACAAGGCGGGCTTCCCCATGCGCGCGGACATCCTCGGCGGCGGGAAGAGGTACGTCCTCCTCACAGAGGGAGTGGGGTTCAGGAACGCGGTCGAAGGCGAGAAGCGGAGGAAGCTCGTACGCGGAGGCCTGGTGACCGACGAGGTCTACCAGCTCAACGCCGTGAAGGTCGCGTAGAACTCTGCGGTTCGGGTTCAGCCGAGCATGGCTGCTAAAATACTGCACGCATCACAAATGATGTGCGAGCCATCAAGGCAGTCAGGCAGAATTACACGCCGACTCAAGAGATCCTTGCACTTCTCGAAGACTTTCGCCTGATGATCAACGATTGCGTTAGGGTCGGACTGGAATTCGAACGAGAAAAAGGGTCGACTCCCTCGAGAATGAAACTATCTCTCCTGTGCTACAGCCAACTCAAGAGGTATCGGGTATATTCTTCGTATCGCCTGACGGCCATTAGCAAGGCAGCCGGAATCCTCTCGGCTCGCAAGAAGTCTATCAAGCGAGGCTTCTTCACGAGGAGCCCTTACGTCTCCAAGCCGCTCCTTGTTTCCTGCTACGCCATCAAGATTCTAGATCGCAAACTCAGAGTCCAACTGGGAGAAGGGCGATTCGAGTACATCCCCCTGAAAGCTCATACCCTGCAAGTCTTATCGGACGCCGAGCTGAGTATCAATTCCTTCACCTTGACCTACACCTCCCTTTCCATCTCCTTCTCAAAAGAGGTCGAGGCAGGGCCAAGGGGGTTCGTGAGCGCCGTTGGAATAGATAGGAACCTCCGCAATCTCGCAGTTGGGAATGACGAGAAAGTCACTTTCTTCGATACGTCAAAAGTCGTGAAGATCGCAGAGAATACCCGAAAAATTGTCGGCTCATTCAAGCGCGACGATGCCAGAATACGACGAAAAATCTCCTCGAAGTATGGCAGGAGAAGGAGAGAGCGAGTGAGGCAAGTAATCCACGGTGTCACAAAACGAATCGTGAAGGATGCAAAGGCAAACAAGCAAGTGATAATCTTCGAGGAACTCACAGGGATCCGGAACCTCTATCGCAAGGGAAATGGCCAAGGAAGGTCGTTCAGAGCGCAAATGAACTCATGGCCCTTCCACGAGGTGAAGCGGCAGGTCGAGTACAAGGCCGCGTGGGAAGGAGTACCAGTAATCACGCTTGCGAGGAAAGATACGCGAGGGACCACGATGGACTGCGCGAGATGCGGGGAGAGACTCCAATCGCCTGTCCGCGGCGACCTGGAGCACAGTCGCCAGTTGTGGTGCGAGAAGTGCGGGAGATGGATGGACAGGGACCTCATAGCCGTCCTGAACATCTCTCGAAGGGGGCGGGTGAGGTTCGCCCGTTCATCGACGGAAGGCGAGGCAAGCGAAGCGGTGAAGGGGAACGCGGAACACGACGGGGAGCCGCTAATCCTCAGAGTGGATGCCTCGAAGCTGCCTCGGGAGCAGTAGAACTAAATAGACGCCGGCCCGCCGTCAGCAAATCCGCTTCTAATGGCCCAACAAGAGTCCACGACCGCGCCGCCCCAAGAGGTCCAGCGGCTGATCCCGAAGCAGCCCGAGTGCAACATAGGGACCGCAGGCCATGTGGATTCGGGGAAGTGCATCGACCCTTCCCAGTACGTGCTGTTGGATGATGTGCCCATGACGGGATGGCAAGTTATTCAGAAAGCCAAAACCGAAGGGATCTTGCTGAGCCAAGTCAACGGTGAAGAGGTCTACCAGCTAGTCAACAACAAAGTTGTTAGCCTCAACAAGGCACTCGAACCAGTGAACGCAGCGTCGTTGCTGTTTGTCCAGCATTACAAAGGCCCCTTGTTTTCGATCAGAGGCAAGTCAGGTAGGGAGCTTCGTATGACACCAGAACATCCATTGCTGATTAACAGAAAGGGAGTGATTCAATGGATCAAGGCGAAGGACATTGGGGTAGGTGACCACGCTACATTCGTGTCAACTGTCCCTCTCAGCGAGCAGGTCACTCTTCCTGATGCTATCCAGGATCTTCAGAAGTTCTACCACATAGTATCCTGGACCGACTATCAATCGATCAAGTCTGCTAGCTCGGACTTCGCAGACTACACCGCCATGGACGTGGATTTATTCGAGAAGACCAGGATTCTGTTGGGTCTAAACAAGACCAGGCTCTTTCGACTCGCTCGAATTAATTCAAAGACTTACGATAGGATTGTCAGACATGAGAAGACTGCAAGAATCGGTCAAAGGGATCGTATAGTCAACGCTTTCAAAGGCTGTTCACCCATCGCTCTCGGGCCGAACCAGTTTCTCGTAGAACAGAGACGGGGCAATAGAAGACCTGTCCGAAAGCTCGTACGGTTAGCACTCGACGATGATATTGTCAAATGGTTTGCGTTTGTTTGGTCCGAAGGAACGAGCAGCCCGCATCGTGTTGGGATTACGCAGACCATCCAGCGTGGGATGCTGTCTGAATTCCTGCGAATTAGCGCCGAGAAAATGTGTCAAAAGATAAACGCGCATTCTGAAGGCCAATTCACCATACACAACAAAGCATTCGTCGACTACCTGAGGTTCCGGTTCAGCTTCGTCCCTGGAAATGAGTCTGTTTGCGGGATAGCCGACTGGGTCTGCAAGCTTCCTAGAAGTCAAAAAGCTCTCTTCCTTCGGTGGTTCCTGACTCTAGACGGGGAGTTCAACGACCATGGACAGATTTGTGTCACGCAGCTCAACGACCGGAACATCGCCATCATCGGTTACTTGCTCCAGTCATTTGGAATTATCCCGAAGTTCGGAACAAAGTGGAGTCCTACGCAGAAAGGGAGAAAGGCCTACAGCCGCATAATTTTATCCGGCAGAAAGGACCTGAGGCTATATGCAGACAACATTGGGTTTGAAGATTCTCGGATTCAAAATAGGCTTCTCTCCTACTTGAATAGAATAAAGCTGGAGTCGAAAGAAACCGACCGAAGCATCCCCATCAATGTAAACGCACTCCAAGTTCTATTCAGAGAGAGCGGAATCATGAGGGAAGCTTTCCGCAGGTCACCCGCCCAGAATGTCATGAAAGAGTCGGCCTGGTTCAAAGCGTATGAAGATGCGATTCGGAAAGGTCGCCTCTCGCGGACAAAGCTGCTTCTAGTAATCAGAGCCATCGAAGACCAGATGCGAGCCGTCGAACTCTCGCAGTCGCAAATGGGAACCGACGGCGTCAAATTGAGGGCTCACGCTGCACTCATCGGAGTGTCGCTGCATGAGCTCGCTGGTGAGTTTGGGCGTAGCAGAAAATGGCTAACACGAGTATTTCGGGCAGGCTCCAGGAAGGAGATCCTGGACGTAGCCCGAAGACTCAGAGGAGAGACCCTGGGGATATTGCATTATTGCAATCAAGCCCTTGAGCAGCTAAGAAAACTGGCGAATCCATCACTAGAGTTCGACAGAATAATCGACGTGAGGACAGACGAGTATGACGGGCTGGTCTTCGATATGACCGTGCCAGAGCATGCGAACTTCCTCGCTGGGAAGGGCGCGATCGTCTGCCACAACACGAGCATCGTCCAGGCGATAACCGGGGTATGGGCGAGCGCACACAGCGAGGAGCTGAAGCGAGGGATCACGATCAAGGTCGGGTACGCCGACGCCGCTTTCTACAAGTGCCACGAGACGCCTCCCCCGGAGGCCTACTCCACCTCTCCAGTCTGCCCGGTCTGCGGGAAGGCGACGTCCTTCCTCAGGGCCGTGAGCTTCGTCGACGCCCCGGGTCACGAGAGCCTGATGACGAACATGCTCGCGGGCGCCGCGCTCATGGACGGGGTCATACTGGTCATCACCGCGAACGAGCCCGTCCCGATGCCCCAGACGAGGGAGCACCTCCTCGCTCTGCAGATGCTCGGGATGAAGAAGATGGTCGTCGTCCAGAACAAGATCGACAGGGTCGACGCGGACGGGGCGAGGAAGAACTACGAGGCGATAAAGCAGTTCCTCGCAAACACGGTGGGGGCAGACGCGCCCGTGATCCCCGTCTCAGCGCAGAACAGGATAAACATCGACGCGCTCATAGAGTCGCTGGAGGAGACCATCCCGACCCCGCACCACGACCTGAACGCGAGCCCCCAGATGTACATCCTGAGGAGCTTCGACGTGAACAGGCCAGGGGCGGACGTAAAGTCCCTCGTCGGGGGAGTCCTCGGGGGGAGCCTCGTCAGGGGGGAGCTCAGCGTCGGGGACGAGATCGAGATATCGCCGGGCATCGCCGAGGAGAGGAGCGGCAAGTACACGCCCATAGCAACCAAGGTGGCCAGCCTCGGGACCGGGGCAGGCATGACCCAGAAGGTCGGCCCCGGTGGGCTCATCGCGCTCGGGACGGCGCTCGACCCGCGCCTCACCAAGGGCGACGTCCTAGTGGGGAACATCGTCGGCAAGCCGGGCAGCCTCCCCGCGATCATGACGCACATCACGGTCGACCTCCAGCTCTTCGACCAGGCCGTGGGCTCCTCCGCCCTGATCAAGGTGGACAAGGTGAGGGCGACGGAGACGCTGAGGCTCAACATCGGGACCGCCTCCACCCTTGGGACCGTCACGTCCGCGAGGGACGCGGTGGCAGAGCTCGACCTGAAGAAGCCCGTCGTCGCCGAGGCCGGGGGCAGGGTCGCGATCAGCAGGAAAATCGCCGAGAGGTGGCGCCTGATTGGCTCGGGCGTCGTCCGCTAGCCAGCAAGCCTCATCGACAACGTCGAGCAAGCGGCCGAGGAGGGCGGTAGCCTTCGACAGCAGCTTCCTCGTCGCCGTGATGGAGAGGCCCACGCCCTGGAGCGAGGACATACTCGAGAAGGTCGGCGCGTTCACCCCCGTCGTCCTCTCCTCGGTGCGCGACGAGCTCGCGCGCCTCGCCGCGAGGGGCGACAAGCGGGGGAGGTTCGCCGCGCTCGCGCTCAACCTCGTCGAGGAGGGGAAGTTCTCCCTCGAGCCCGACGGCAAGGGGAAGCCGGACGACGAGATCATCTCGTTCGCCCTGCGGGAGGGGGCCGCCGTGGCGACCCTCGACTCGGAGCTCGCCAAGAGGCTGCGGGCCTCCCGGGTCCAGACCGTGATAACGCTGCGAGGGGGGAGGGTCTCGCTTTGAAAATAGCCGGTTTTCGACCTGAAAACGCCAGTCCAGCGCCCCGCGGGTAGAAATGTTTTATTAGGGTTAGAAAAAGCCGAAGCCCCTCCTAGGGTATATCATGTTTCAGCTTGTAGAACTTGAGGACGTGGTCAGGGTCCCCCCAGACAAATTCGGCAACGTGCTCGAGAACGTGGCGCTCGACCTGCTCAAACAAAAGTACGAGAGCACGATCAGCCCCGAGAACGGCTACCTCGTGCTGGTCACCAACGTGAAGGTCGACAAGATCGGGAAGATAATCCCCGGCGACGGGGCGACCTACCACAAGGTGAGGTTCCAGGTCCTCGCATTCTTCCCGCTCAAGCAGGAGCTCGTCGAAGGAGAGATAGTGGAGATCACGGACTTTGGCGCCTTCGTCAGGATCGGCCCCACCGACGCCCTCCTACACCTCAGCCAGATAATGGATGACTACCTCACCAGCGACGTAAAGTCCGGAGTGATCACCGCGTCCCAGAGCAAGAGGACGCTCAAGGTCGGGAGCAAGGTGAGGGTGAGGATCACCGCGGTGAGCCTCGGCCACGGCATCTCGATGGGCAAGATAGGGGTCACGTGCAGGCAGCCCTTCCTCGGCGCGCTCGAGTGGGTAGATGAAGAGGTCTCGAAGGTCCAGAAGCAGGCCAAGGCCGCGGCAAGGGCCGCGTAGAGCGTGACAAGCGCGTGGCGAGAGAGCAGGCTTGCAGGAAGTGCCACATGCTCACCCATGACAAGGTCTGCCCCAACGACAAGTCGAACGAGCTCAGCAGCGAGTGGTCGGGGCTCATCATCGTGCTAGACGTCCAGCATTCCAACGTGGCGCAGACGCTCAACATCACCGTGCCCGGGCGATACGCTCTCAAGGTAAGCTAGGCACTTGAAGGCGGGCACCTCGCCGGGGCCTTCCGCGGGCGACCGTGTGCTAACGCCCTCCCTCAGGAGGAAGCTCAAAAGGCCCCTGGGGCGCCTCTTCCCCGCCGTGGACGTCCGCGGGGAGGAGTTCCTCGCCCTCGCCGCCGGCGCCTCCTTCGTGGTCACCGTCGGGGACAGGGTGACCGAGACCCTCCAAGAGACCACGGGGCGCTCCCCCGACGTCTTCGTCGTCGACGGGATGGAGCGCAGGAGCGCCCGCGAGATACCAAGGATAGCCCACGGCTCTACGGTGAAGGCGAAGAACCCGGCGGGGCGCATCACCAAGGCCGCCCTGGGCGCGATGAGGATGGCCTTCGCGGGGGAGAAGCCCGTCATGGTGCTGATCGACGGGGAGGAGGACCTCCTCACCATCCCAGCCGTGATCGACGCGCCCCTCGGCTCCGTGGTGTTCTACGGCCAGCCGCTGGAGGGCGTGGTCGCCGTGAAGGTCGACGAGAGGTCCAAGGCGAGCGCCCGCGCCGTCCTGAAGCGGATGTCGGCATGATCTCGGGGCTCTCCCTCGCCCTCAACCTCGCGGGTTACCTCGCCGCGCTCGCCATCACGCTCCTCTCTGGGTTCTACACCTTCCGGCAGCGCCTGACCTCCTACCAGCTCATCCGGGACTTCCTCGTCCTCGTCTACCTGGTGGTCGTCTTCCTGATGCTCGTCGACCTCGCCAGGCTGACGGCCGCGAGCCCGGCCCTCCTCTCGGCGTACCCCCTCCTGAGCTTCGGCCTCGCCTTCCTGGAGTCAATCCTCCTCCTCACCGCCGCGGTGGGCGCCTACCTGAGGCCGAACGGGTCCACCTACCGGCTCCTCTTCAAGGACCTGCGCTCCCACCTCGCGCACCTATGCATGTTCGTCCTCTTCATCGGGGGGACGGCGGCCGCCGAGCTCTACCTTGCGCTCTTCAGGCCGTACACGACGGTGACCGCGGTCGACTTCGCCGGGGGGAGCGTCGAGGCGGTCGTCTACTCCACGGCCTTCTCGATAGGCATCGGCGCTCTCTTCGTCCTCTTCCTTGCCTATCCGATAGGGCTCCTGGTGGTCGGAGCCCTCCGCGTCCGGAACCCCCAGATGAAGCGCGCCCAGCTCGGCCTCGCCATAGGCTGGGCGGGGAGCTCCGCGATCTACCTCATCTCCTCCCTCTCCCTCTTCAGCTACGCGCTGGACGTGACTGCCATCGCCTACGTGATACTCAGCGTCTTCTTCGGGATGATAGCGAGGAACTTCCGGAAGGCCGCCCTCTTCGCGGGCTTCGTCACGCCCGTGGCGCCCCAGTTGGCGGAGCCTCGCCAGGACTGGGCGCCCAGGACGCTCTCCAAGGACGGACAATTGGTCCTCTTCGAGGAGGGCGAGCTGAGCCTGGTCGAGGTCGAGACCTCCGACAGGTACGAGGAGAAGATGAACAGCCTGGTGAAGGACTTCTTGGCGGAGAGGCGGGGGGTCTTCGTCATCTCCGCGAAGGGCAGCAGGCTCAACGCCTTCTTCTCCGCGGTCCCGGGCGTAAGGCTCTACACCATGTCCGAGTCGACCGGGTACATCGCCCCCTCCTCCACCCGGACCGACGAGGTCAACCTCCCGCTCTACGACTCGGGGGTCCTCCTCGAGGTCCTCGACCGGACCCTGGCCTCCGTCGGGGAGCCGACCGCGATCATCTTCGACAGCGTCTCGGACATGATGATCTACGTGGGGTTCCAGCCGTGCTACAAGTTCCTCAGGGCGGCCGCGGAGATAATCAGCGGGAAGAAGGCGATCGCTCTCTTCGTCCTCTTCACGGGGGCTCACGACGAGATGAACGTGAGGGCAATCAGGAGCATCTTCCCGGCCCAGGTCAGGGTCGGGCCGGAAGGCTTCGAGGTCGTGCGCTAGGCGCCACAGCCGGGAGAGCCTCCCGGAGGGGAAACGCCTTTAATCTCCCCGCCGCGCGGGGTGGCTGAAATCACGATTGCAGATCCTTGAAAAGAAGGAGTCGAAGCTCCTCGGGCGGACCGACCTCGACGTCCTCTTCCCCGAGAAGGCGGGCGCACTCAGCAGGAGGGACGCGGTCCAGCAGGTGGCCCAGTCCATGAAGGTAGACGAGAACAGGGTGGCCCTGCTGAAGCTCGCCTCGGGCTCGGGCACCCGCGACCTCGTCGGCACCTTCAGGGTCTACGAGTCGGAGGGCGACCTGAAGAACGTCTCCCCGCGATACCTCAAGGTCAGGCTGATGACGAAGGAGGAGAGGCAGGCGGCGAAGGAGGCCAAGAAGAAGGCCGAGCAGGCGGCGGCGCAGGCCAAGCAGCAAAAGGCAGGCAAGAAGAAGTAGATGTCACAAAAGGCAAAGGCTCCCCCTCCAGCTCCCGCGGCCGCGCCGGCAGCGCCCGCAGCGGCGCCGGTGGCACCCGGGGCAGCGGTGGAGGCGCCAAAGGTACGGAAGGTGCGCAAGGAGCGGAAGCCCCGAGCTAACGTCCAGGTCTGGAAGCTCTACAAGGTGAGCGGGGAGAGCCTCGAGCGGCTCAAGAAGGAGTGCCCGCGGTGCGGGAAGGGGTACTTCATGGCCGAGCACAAGGACAGGTTCTCCTGCGGCAACTGCGGGTACACGACCTTCACCTCGAAGAACTAGGGCGCCCTTGCCCGCTAGGCAGAGTAGGCCTCGATCGACTCCCTGACCACCTTCAGCATCTGCGGAGCGCTCAGGGGCCTGAAGGGCGCGACGTACTTGGAGCTCTTCGCCTTCGCGATGTTCTCCGCGCCGTTGGCCTCCCTGTAGCCGCTCAGGAAGGCCTCCGCGACCTTCCGCGTCCCAGCCTCCTTGAGGGAGAGCTTCGCCTGGTAGTACACGAAGGCGGCGACGTCCCAGGCCTGGTCGCCCCCCTCCTCGGCCTGCTCTAGGTCCGTGAAGCAGAGCGTCCCGTCACCCTTCACGATAACGTTGGTCGCCTTCGAGTCCCCGAGCGAGTAGCCGGCTTTGTGGACCGCCCCCACGGCCTCCCCGAACCTCTCGATTATCCCGGTCTCCCCAGACCTCCCGGTCATGACCTTCTGGATGATGTCGGAGAGCCTCTCCCCCTCGATGAACTCCTTGACCAGCACCTTGTCGTCGAGGACCGCCCCCACGATGAGGGGGGTCGAGACCCCCTTCGCCCTGAGCTCTATCGAGGCCCTGTACTCCCTGTGCATCCTCGCCTGGGGCGAGGTGCTGAACTTGCGGGAGAGCGACCAGACGTTCAGGATCGCCCACTTCACGGAGCGGATGTCCGCGAAGTGCTTCAGGACGAACCTCGCCTCCCTTCCGTCCGCCGCGGTCAGGGTCAGGAGCCTCGCGGTCGCGTAGATCTCGCCGAGGCTCTTCTCCCTCCTCGTGTACGCGACCATCCCGGAGAGGGTCGCGAGCCTCTGGACCATCTGCTCGGTCTTGGGGAGCGCCACCCCCTCCTCCAGGCCTATGAGGCGCTTCGGCTCCTGGAGCTCCTCGGGAGGGTCGGCCCTCTCCTGCAGCCTCTTGACCTTCGAGAGCGCCTCGTCCTTGAAGACGTTGAACCCCACCCTCCCCGCGTAGCCGTGGACCGCGTACTGCCTCACCCCCCTCGTCGTGAGGTTGAAGAGGGAGAGGATGCTCGCGAACTGCCTGCTCTTCAGGCCCTCCCCAGATATCCTTACGTGCGGGACGCCGCCCTTGGACTCGAACCTAATTATCCCGCTGGCCTGGAGGGAGAGCGCCGCCTCCGCGAACCCCTCGAGGGTGAACGCCTTGTTCTCGTCCCCCGAGGGGCAGGTGTACGTCTTGATGTAGCTGTAGAGCGCGGGCGGGTAGACGAGCGCCCTCTTGTGCAGCTTGTTGAAGAGGAAGTACTCCAGCGGGACGACCAGGTCCTGCGCGAACTCCCCGTAGAGCGACTCGATCTCCAGTATCTCCTCCGCGAGCACCCTCTTCTTTGACTCGACCTCCGCCTTCCTGAGCATCTCCCCGTTGATGAGGGGCTCGTAGACGTTGAGGAGCCTCCCGGAGACGAACTCCCCGAGGTAGGCCTTCACCGAGTCCTTCTCCAGCAGGTCCGCCTCGACCACAAGGGCCGCGGAGGTGACCGGGGATTGGACGTACTGGTACCTTATCCTCCCCTTGAACTTCTTCGCCACGACTATCAGGTCGTAGTCCGAGTCGGGCTTCGCGTACCCCGCCACCTTGGAGCCGTACGCCGCGACCGCCAGCGCCCTCCCCCCGTCCCCGACCACCGCGTCGGCGACCTCGAGGAGCTGCCTCTTCTCGTCGAGGCTCAGGCGGTGCAGGTTCAGCCCGCGCGCCCCCTACTTCCTGGCCGTCCGCGCCGTTTCCATAGCGGCTATCCTCTCAAGGAGCGACGGGTCGAACCTGGTCCTGGCCACCGTCGCCATGTCGAGCCTCACGTTGTTCTCCTCCGTGGCCACGCGCCTCGTGGGGAGCCCCCTCGCGATCCAGCCCTTGCCCACCTTCTCGTCGAGCTTCGGGTCAGTGAGGTTGGGCGTGAACCTCTTCTCGACCAGCCTGGCGAGGGGCTTGTCCTTCGCGAAGACCTTCGACGGGCTCACCACCCTCTCCTCGTCCGCGTACCCCGCCTCGAAGAGCGTGCTCACCCTCTCCTCGCTCACGATGTCCGTCCTGCTCAGCCTCCTCACGAGGTCCACGTAGTGGGTGAACTCGTGCGCCGCCACCGCCTCCACCGTCCCCTTCGCCCCGAAGAGGAGCAGCGGGGCCGTGAACTGGACGATTATCGAGATCCTACCCTCGAACGCGGTGGGTATCACCCGCGCGAAGAACGCTCCCACGCTCCCGTACTCCACCGAAGTGACCCCGAGCGGGAGGGTGGGCTCGACGTAGAATGGCGGGTACCTGAGGCCCGTCGCCTTCTCGACGCGCCCTACCGCCCCGAGGAGGTAGCTCCCCCTCGCCTTCACCTTCGCGACGAGCGCAGGCTTGAGCTTCCCCTGGGCCTCGAACTGGTCCACGAGGACGAAGGGGTCTGCCAACATTGCGCCGTTTCTTCCGCGAGCCTATAAATCGTTGCTCAGAGGTCGTTGTCGTTTTTGCTTCCGATCCTGGACCACGCGGCCATGGTCACGCCGAAGACGCCGACCGCCGTCATGACGAGTCCGCGCGCCGCCCCCAGTCCCTGGCTCGCGATGCCCGCCTCCCCGAGCGCCGCCCAGATCCCCAGGGCCAGGGCGACGGAGAACGCCATTGCGACACCGACCTGTGAAACCGCGCGCCTATTGGTCATGCCCGTGCCTTCCTGCTCGACGGACCCTAGGCCTGTATCTCTGGCGCCGACGCCAGGTTGTAGCTGAGTTCGGGCTCCCTCTCGGAGACCTCCACGAAGGTCTCGGTGTGCGTGACGCCCGGGATCCTCCCGACGACGTCCGAGGTGGTCTTGTGCAGCTCCTCTATCGTGCGCCCCCTGAGCGTCAGGAAGGCGTCGAACCTTCCCGTCACCTCCCTGAGCTCCCTCGCCTGCGGGAGCTTCATGAGCTCGCCGATGGCCTGCTCCCTCTGCTTCGGGTCGAGGTTGAGCCCGACGACCACCCCCGCGGGCAGCCCGAGCTTCGACTCGTTGATGTCCAGGGTGTAGCGCTGGATGATGCCCCTCCTGATGAGCCGCTTTATCCTGCTGTAGGTGACCGAGAGGTTCAGGCCGAGGTCCTTGCTGAGCTTGGGGATGGAAATCGAGGCGTCGCGGTGGAGCGCCCCAAGAATCTTCATGTCGATCTCGTCTAGTCTTCCCATATCTCCAGAACTTCCTTTAGCGTAAAATATTTTCACGATATATTTATGCTTGATGGAAATCTGATGCATATTATCTGGTGTTTTCCCTAGTAGCGGGCATATACTCGGCGCGGTAGGGGGAATTAGCACGTCGTCAAGGCCGCCAAGCAGGGCTGCGGACCGGCGCCCCCCTGATCCGCACAGTCGAGGGGGGGAAGGACGTCGATGGGCGATGGAAGCGGCAGAACCCGAAATCGCATGCTACCGCCCGTTGCCACGGACCCGAGGCACCCCATAAATAGACGCGACACCGCACGGCGCCATCTTTTGAGACCCAAACGGCGCCTAGCCCCCCTGCTCCTCCTCGCGCTGCTAGTCGCCTCGCCGATAGCCTCCGCCTCGGCGGCGTCCACAGGGACCTCCGCCGGCAGCACCCCGATCAAGCACATCTTCATCTTCGTCGAGGAGAACCACACGTTCGACAACTACTTCGGGTACTACCCCGGGGTGAACGGCCTGGCCAACGCGAAGCCCCAGCCCGTGCCCAACTCCACGGCGCATGCCGTCCCCTTCGAGATCAACACGCCCACCGTCGCCACGGACATGTGCCACCTGGTGGTCTGCGCGCGGACCGACTATGCGAACGGGACCATGAACGGGTTCATAGCCGGCGAGAAGACCAACCAGTCCATGGGCTACTTCAACCCACAGGTCATCCCCTACTACTGGGACTACGCCTCCCAGTACGTCCTGATGGACAACTTCTACTCCCCCTTCATGGGGCCGAGCCTCCCGAACCACATGTACCTCCTCGCAGGGACGGCGGGCGGGCTCCTCACGAACAACATCACCTACCAGTTCACCTTCCCCACGATAGTCAACGAGCTCGACGCCGCCCACGTCTCGTGGACCTACTACGCCGGGCTGCACTTTTCCACCAACGGGTGGAACCCCCTCCCCTCAGACATCCCCTTCCGCCAGGCGCACCCGACCCTGAGCGGGCTCAAGGAGAGCACCGACTTCCCCGCCGACGTCGCGCAGCCCGGCTTCCCCTCGGTTGCGTGGATAATGCCCGAGGCCGACTCCCTCAGCGAGCACCCCCCCTACAACGTCACGACGGGCGAGCAGATAGTGACCGGCGAGATCAACGACATCATGAAGAGCCAGTACTGGTCGTCGAGCGCGATAATCCTCACCTGGGACGACTACGGCGGCTGGTACGACAGCGCCTCCCCCCCGCAGGTCGACCAGAACGGCCTCGGGTTCCGCGTCCCGGCCCTGATAATCTCCCCCTTCGCCAAGCAGGGGTACGTCGACAGCACGCTCACCGAGTTCGCCTCAACCCTGAAGCTCATCGAGACGGTATTCCACCTCCCCTCCCTCGGGACGCGCGACGCGACGTCGAACGACCTCCTCCAGGCCTTCGACTTTTACCAGCAGCCCCGGGCCCCGCTCGTCCTCCCCGGACCCTTCATCGTGAACCACTACCCGCTCGTCTATCCCAACGGGACGGCATTCGGGAGCACCCCGCAGGGCCAGCCCGGGAAGCCCCTGCTTCCCCCGTCCCCCTACGACCTCGAGTACGCAGGGGCGCTCGTGGCGGCGGTCTCCCTCCTGATAGCCGCCGTGGTCGTGGCTGCGCCCAAGAGGATGCCGGACGCCGCGCCTCCCTAGCCCGGACGTCGCGAGGCCGCCGCTTGCCGAGGGTCTTGACAACCTTTCTCCAGTCCTGACTTCTACTGCTCACCGTATGGTTATCTCCACAACCTCCCCCTTCTCCTTCCTTGCTCTTTCCCGGATGTAGTCTACCGCTAGAGTCAGCGCGTCGCGCATGTTCTTCTTCGCCTCGGCCAACGTCTCTCCTTCGGTATGAACTTGAGGCGGCTCTATGCACCTGGCGACGTATCCACCTTCCTCCGCCTTGCTAACGACGGAGTAGGTTCTGCCCTTAACTTTCATGCGTGCTCAGAAGCCCGTCGGAGGATATTACCATCTCGGCCTACATCTGACTATCTATCGGACCGTGACGGCCGACTGCCGGCTCTCTCAAGCCGTGCTTCCACCGCTCGGCGCCTCCGTCCTATAGTCCTTCAGAGTCCTGTCTCTGAAGGCCACCATGCCTACGCTGATCGCCGTGACCAAGATCCCGACACCGGCGAGGAAGTAGAGCAGGGTGTCCGAAAACCCGCCAGAAGGCTGGGGAGCGCCCTGTGCCGTCCCAGTGCCAGGGTTGCTCTGGCTGGCGGAGACCGTCACGGTCACCGCCGTGGCGAGCTGTGTCAAGGTCGTCGTCGTGGTTACGGGCGCCGCCGGCGGCCCCGTCGTCGTGTAATCATGCGTCGAAGTGAGAGTCACCGCGGGCAGAGTGGTGGTGGATAGAGAGGTCGCGGTCGTCGTAGACGTGGTCGTGACCGTGGTCCTGGAGATACTCGTGACCGTGGTCGTGACCGTGGTCGCGTTCGAGCTCGTGGTCGAAGAGGACGTCGTCGTGTTGGCGACGGTCCCCAGGCCTAGCGTAAAGTCAACGGTAGCAGTGTTCTCCCCGTCCGTGGCGGAAACCGCATAGACCCCCGGAGCGGCGGACGGCGCCGTGATGTAGTCGGTGAAGGCTCCCTGGGCGTTCGTGCCTGCCCTAGTCTCAGGGCCTCCTCCGAAGGTGATATTCACGATGCCATCAGCCGTGAAGCCCGTCCCGCTCAGGTATATCGTGGTCTTCGGCGGTCCGCTCGTCGGGCTCATGCTCAAAACGGCGTGCGCGGCGAAGGCGGGTGTCGCCGTGGAGACAAGGATCAAGCAGGCCACCGCAGAGGCCACCGCGGCCGCGCGCACGGCGGCAGACCGGGTTCCCGTCCCCTGACGCCCTCTCAGAAGCAAAGCCCTCATCGGTGTCCCACATACCAGAACCTAACATGGATGATGGTTGACTCGACCAGAAGTCTCTCAAGGTAGAATGCTCTAGGGCCATCTTCACCCTCCTTTTCATCGGAATTCGTCCGCGGAAGCCTCCGCCGCCCCGGGAGGGAGCGCGCGTGGACGGAACAAGGAACCCGCCTCCCATTTCGGATTCGTTGCGGCCCGGCGCAGCTCGCGTAGGCTGCTGCCATGCTAGCTAGAGTTCGTCGCGCCCTCAATCTGAGGGGCTCGTCTCAGGCGTGAGGCAAGTGCTCTCCAAGCCGTTGGAGGCCGCCACCGCGTGGAGCCTCGCGTCGCCAGTCAAGAACTCCGAGGCGGTGACGTGCTTGGCTGCCGCTACCTGAATGGCATCTGCCGCGTAGACGTGGTACTTCTCGATTATCCTCCATGAGTCCAATAGCACCTTGGACCTCAAAGGGACCGCATCGGCGATCTTCAGCCTGACCATCCTCTGGAGTTCGAGGAGGAAGCGCGTCCTCGTCAAGTCGTGCTCCTTAATGCTCATCCTCTGGAGCCGGGCGGCCTTGTCCAGCGCGCCTAGGACCTCTCCCACGTTCCAGACGCTGAATGAGAGTCGAATCTCTCCTGAGTATGCCTGCTTGAACCTTCTAGACACCTCGGGGGTGCCGCTCTCCTCCAAGTAGCGCTTCAAGATTGCGCTGCTATCGAGATAAGTGACTCTCTCGCTCATCTCTCTGTCCCCTGATCAAGTCGCTCACCGGCGGTCCTCGAAGCCGTATCGGCTTGAACTCCAGTTCTACAGCGCTCGACTTGGCCGCCGTCAACATCGAGGCAAAATCCCCCGCTTCGAGTTCGTCGATGATGAGGTCTTCGAGAACCTTGCTCATGTCCATTCCCCTCTTCGACGAGTCGCTCTTGAACCGTTTCCAAAGTCCGTCGTCCACATAGATGCTCGTCTTCGACTTGGCCAACACTTCTACCTTCTATACCTAATATACCGAATGATGGTATTTAAGCGCCATCACCCCTCTGTACTGGTCTACGCTCGCGCCACGCGGATGGGGCCGCCCGGGGTCGAATCGAGGGTCCAGCCTGCCTTCCGGATTCATGGCGGCCCGGCGCAGGCTCGCTCCTAGTCCGAAAGTTAGGCACAAATTATTATTAAGGAAGCGACGTAAATTGAAGACATGAGCCGTGGGAAGACTCCCGTCCCAATCGTAATCTCAAAGGAAGGCAAGTGGTTTGTGGCCTACTCTCCGATCCTGGACATTGCGACGCACGGGAAGACCGAGAGAGAGGTGAAGGAGAACATGGCGGACCTTATCAACGATTACCTCAAGGACCCCGACACGCCCAAGCAAAAACCTAGCGAGATGATGGATATTTCGATAGCCAACATAGCCGTCACGTTCCCCGGTGGTGCCTCGCATAGGAAGATTGCGGCCGCTGCGCCAGCGTAAGGTAATCCAGATCCTCGAAAGCAACGGCTTCCAGCAGGTAAGGAGCGGGAGCATAGCGGCCCCGTCCGGACCTAGTCGCAATTTTAATCTAGACCCGTCCAATAGCATTGGTCTTGATGAGCGGCAGTCCTGAGCTCGTGGAGCTCGAAAGAAGAGTCGACCTCGCTTTGAAGGGCATGAACCTGTTACTGTTCTCAAAAGGGGAGTCTGTGACTCGGAAGGAAAAGCGAGAGCTTCAGAACAGGCTGAAGGACTATCTTTCTGGAAAGAGATCCGAATTTGTGGAGTTGAAGGACCTTCAGGGTTCTCATACACAAAAAGGCCGTTAAGGAGCTAAAGCCACTTCCGGATGCAGACAAGGCCCGAATAATGGGTGCCCTTCGCGAAATGGAGGTCCCAGACTAGCGGGCTCCTTATTCGATTCGCGCTGTGAGCTCGCATGGGCCTTTATTAGCACGAAGCCGGACCGGGTGTCTGACGGACATCGCGATGAGCAAACGAGACAGCAGTGGCGCAAGCGCCTCCCTTATTCAAGCGGAAGGCCTTGTGCAAGGCGTCGGCTTTCGGAGATTCGTGCAGAGACAGGCAAGGGATTGCAAGGTCGCGGGATTCGTCGAGAACATGAAGGACGGCTCTGTGATGATCTTCGCCCAAGGAAAACGTTCCGACATCGAGAAACTCGTTGGCAAGCTCAGGTCCGCTCCTAGGCCGGCCGAGGTAGATGCGGTCAGGAAGAGCGAAGCCAAGCCACGCCCATCGCTGAAGATCTTCCAGATAAAGGTCGGCACACTTGCCACTGAATTTCAGGAGGGCTTTGGCGGAATGGAGACAGAGTTCAGGGACTATAGACGGGAATTCGGAGAATTCTCTGGAAGAACGCAGGAGAACTTTGACCTTCTGGCCACAAAATATGGCGAGATTTCCGTCAAGCTTACGCAGATACTCCACGAACTTCAGACCGAGAACAGGGACGCCATTAATTCGCTCAACACGAGCGTGAATGCGCTCCTGAAAGCGGTCGAGAAGCTAGGTCCTGCACGCTAGGACCGAACACGACTCCTTTTCGGATTTATGGCCGCCCGGCGCAGGCTCTCCCAGTTTGCTCGTAGGCTTCCTTGAAAGTAGTCGCTAGTGGCGTTTAAATGTCTGCAGACAATCACAATGTGATTGGCATGGTCGACGAGAACCTCGAAGTCTATTTGAAGATGAGAGACCAGTTGGTGAGAGAGCATCACGGCAAGGTCGCCGTCTTCTACCAAGGCAAGCTAGTCACCGTGCATGAGGATGTGGAGAAGGCGATCAACCATGCGAAGAAGACGACTCACGGCAGAGATTTCTTCGTCGGAGAGCTATTCTCGCCCGAAGAACAGGCCGCGAACATGCTGTGAGCGTATAGATGCCATCCTGGGGTTACCAGGACGACGCCCCTCTCGTCCCGGTAAGGGTCGTGGGCAAGGAGTTCTCCATAAGCATTCTGGGGCTAATTGATTCTGGAGCAAAAACCTGCGCCATGCACGAGAAGCTTGCAAGAGCCATCGGCCTGGAGGCGATTGGCAAGGATTCGTTAAGAGGTTTCGGAGGAAGCCGGCCGTTTCGGTCGGAGATGGTCGAAGGACGTATCGAGTTCGCCGGGAGGATCCACACCGTCAGATTTGCATCAATCGGGAATCTTCACTTTCCGTTTGAGGCTCCCAGGATTGTACTCGGCAGAAACCTGCTGAACCTCTTCAAAGTCGCCCTAGACGGACCAAACAAGAGGATAACAGTCGAGCCGGGCAGGTAGACCTCGGCACGGAAGAATCAGGAACCCGCCTCCCTTTCGGATTTATGGCGGCCCGGCGCAGGCTCTCTCCAGTTGCTCCTAGTGTACCTCGAGTTCGTCGCCCTCCTCTTCCTCCCCGGCGCCACGATCATCGAGCTCTTCAAGCTCGGGGGCGAGTTCTCCTTCGCGGAGCGCCTCGGGCTCGCGTTCGGGCCGGGCATGGCCACCGACCTCTCTCATGGAAGGCTGAGCAAATAGCCCATCTCCCGCGATGTACAGGTTGCCTGTTGCGAAGCGTGTTCCGAGGATTGGACAGAACCTTCACATGTAGTTTCCCGAAATGAGTTCGCCCCTTCCTACCTCTTCTGGGCATGGTATCTCTCTCCCGATTCCTCGTCTACGACCGTCCCCACTTCCGGCATCTTCCTGGCGTACGCCCGGTAGGGCGTCTCGATGCTCTCGAGGTC
>DATLRR010000001.1:0-4130 GCA_035534595.1 Nitrososphaerales archaeon | reverse complement strand
TGGTTGAACTGCTCGATCGTGCCGGTGTACAGCTTCACGCCTGAAGTCTAGGCCGCTTCTTATTTGATGTTTAGACGTCGAGACAGTGCCAATCATGTCAAACGTCCCCTTGTTCGCTGGTTCTCGAGGAAGGGTCGGTTCCGAACCTGCTCGCCAGTTGAAGATAGGCGACCGCTTCGAGGAGATTTCTCCTCTCGCTCGGCGAGAGGTCTATGAATTCGTGCGGCTCGCTGACCTTTCGGAGCTGCGACAGCCTGTGGTCGAAGAAGTATGCTTCGCCGTCGAGATTGACCAGAAGGAGCCTTCTGGGGGGCATGACAGACATAGCCTACGGAGATTGATATTCGCCCATTGGTTGCATCGAGCAGCCGAGTTGACCCCAATGACGAATCCGCGATTAGAAGCAATTGCGAAGTTGGGGAGGGCGTTTTTTAGCAACTGCTGTAATTGGAGCGGATGAAGTCCGAATCGTCCAAGGATGAAGAAGTCGTGAGGAAGATAGACTCCGTCATGCAGGACCCGAACGAGTGGGAGGACTACACAGCCTCGCGGGTTGAAACGGTCTTGAAGCATTGGCCAAAACGATAGGCGACGACACAGACAAGCTCTGCAAGATGCTTCAGGCGCTGAGAATACAGACTGTCCATCGGGCGGTAGTCGCTTGGGACAGAAGGTCCAGCGCATGTGCGCCGGTTAGGCGAAAATTTTCGCCTCGACTCCAACCACCAGCCCTATGGCAGCGATGATGAAGATTTATTAGACTGCATCGCTCTAAAGTCTCGATAGGGTTTGCTCCCAGACATCGCACTCCTTACTCTCGTCCTCTCGGGTCTGGTGATGGTCGCCAGATTCAACAGGCTGCTGCAAGCCCTCGTGGCCCAGGTCTTGGGCAAGGACATGATCGGTGCGCTGCGAACCGCACGGGGCGCACGTCGGCCTCAAGCTCTTCCTAGCTCAGAATAGGCCTTGGATACGTCCTGATCACCAGCCGGCCAAACCACTTGGGACGGGAGTGTCATGGAAGGGCGCTGCGCGGTTAAAGGTCTGACAACCTGATTACCTCAACGGCGGCCAAGCGCTTCTGCAGGTCGTAGTGCGCGATCACGAGCCCGTCGTCCGTAGGCTCCCCCTCTGTCCGCTTTGCTTCCCTGAACCTGATGTATAGGTCTCCTTCCTTCGCATCGTAGTCGGCCATCAGCACCTTGGAGGGGAGGCGCAGCCCGTAACGGGTCCTTACCTTCTCCAACACCTCACGGAGGTCGATGTCTAGGAGAGTGCCAGCTTTTTGAATTTCCTATACCTCCTTTCTTTCCTCTTCTCGTTTGTGCAGTAGGCCGCTATTAAACGAACCTTCGGTCCGCTTCTTCGGACCACGGCCGCCAGAAAATCCGAAGGGCCGCCTCTCAGCCTCCTGACTAGGTGGACGGCGCCGTGCACGTCCACAAACGCCTCGTCGGGCGCACTGATTGCCTCATTGACTGCATCAAGCATCTCTTTCAACTCCGGATGCCTGTCGAGCACGTGACGCCAGCGTTCATCATCGACCACGACCTCTGTCGCACCGAGGGCCTTGGAGATTTTGCTCTCTTCATCATCATCGTGAGTCACGCTTGGGCGCTACCTGCCCCAACGATGTTCCCAATCTGCTGATTTAAGCGGCCATCCGTATCGAGACATTTTGTCGAGGCGAAAGACCTTGGTTCACCGGTACCGACTGTAGCTGTGCTGGTTCCGTGCCCCGGGCCACGGTCGCCTTCCGCCTGCCCCACGACGCTACGTCGATTGATCCCGGAGCTCCGCCCGGTAGTAGCCCCAGACCTCCTCCTGCAGTCTTCTGACGTACCTCTTCTCGGCGTCCGTCAGCCTGGGGTTCGAGCCCTCACGCTTCGCCCTCCTCAGGGCGGGCGGGACGCCCTCCCAGCAGAAGAACCCCCCGCCGGGATAGCCCGTGTCTTTTCGCACCACTATCGCCGCGAAGCCGGGGGCTCCCCCCTGGGCCTCGCGCCTGTCGACCTCGCCCACCACGTCGACCACGCCCTTGCCCCCGGCCGCGCCCCGGGACAGGCGGAACTTCCTCATCAGGGACCCGTAGGTCACGGTCCTGCGGTCGCCGGCGGCCCTAGCAGCTCGCGGCGCACTTCTTCCATCAACGCGCTCGTCGCCGGCGGCACGTGGCCCGAGCCTTGAACGTTCTGAACACCGCCGCGGCCGAAGGTGCGATGGTTTCCATCAACTCCTAAATAATTGCATTACGCCAATTGGCCTGATATGCTCATTAAAGTCAACAGCAATTACCAGGTGACCATCCCAAAGGAGGTCAGGGAGAAGGCCAAGATCTCGAAGGGCGACACCGTCATGGTCGAGTACGACGAGGAGGAGGCAGTGGTGAGGGCGAGGCCGCCGATGCGGGGCAGGAGGAGCACGTTCAGGCTCGGGGCAAGGCTGACCGTGAAGGAGATCGAAGAATCCATAGAGAGGGGACAGACCGACTGAGCGCGGTCGTCACAGACACCGACGTCTTGGTCTTCGACACGTCCGAGGACAGCGAGTTCCACGCGCAAGCCGCCTCCGGACTGGACTCGATAGGAAAGTGGTGCATCCCGGGCATGGCCTTCCACGAGTTCCTCTGGTTCTTCAAGGGCACGGACCTGCCGCTCTCTCAGGCGAGGACGAAGGCGGAGGAGTACCTGACGAACGAGAAGTCTCTCTTCGCCCCGTGCACCCCTGAAGACGTACGGTTCGCGACGAGGCTGATGAAGGGCTACCACGATTACAACGACCCCGTCATCCTCTCCGTCGCCGAGCGGATGGGACTCCCCCCGCTCTCCTTTGACGAGGCGCTCAAGAAGATGGCCGCCAAGAACTCGGTCGGCCTGTTCGAAAGGCCGAGGACGGAGCAGGATCAACCCTAGTCTTCGACCTTGACCGACACAGCATCGGGAGGCGACGGCGGGGCAGTTTTTCTGGACGACGAGGTGCTCCCGCAGATACTGCAGATCGTGCGGGACGCGTCGCAACTCGTCACCTTCGTCACGCCGTACGTCCGCCTGTGGGGCCACCTGCAGAACGCGATGGACGAAGCCATCGACCGGGGGGTCGCCATATGGTTCGTCGTGCGGGCAGGCGAAAGGAACCAGTCTGAGGAGCTGGAGTGGCTCCGCGACCACGGCATCAGAGTGTCCGAAGTGCCCCACCTGCACGCGAAGGTCTATCTCAACGAGAGGACGGTCCTGGTGAGCTCGATGAACATCACCGAGAAATCGACCACCAACTCACTGGAGTTCGCGATGATCGTGCGGAGCGAAGACGACGCGAAGAGGTTCAGAGACTACGTCGCTCGCCTGACCGGAAAGGTCAATGCGTCTCGACCCGCGCGTTCAGCGAGACGGGAGACCGAACAAGAAGGGGTCTGCATCCGAGACGGAGGCAGGATGGAATTCAACGCCGCGAGACCGCTGTGCGCCAAGTGCTATCTCGAATGGGCGAGGTACAAGAACGAGGACTACGTCGAGAAGTACTGCCATTCGTGCGGGAAGCTCACCAAGACCACCTACGCACGTCCGCTTTGCGTAGCCTGCTACAAGAAGCTGAATTGAGCCCTCGTCTGCTTTGAGTCGAGCGGCTGCCCATCGTCGCGGTCGCTCACACCCACGAGCCTCTAGGACGTCAACGTGAGCTCTATCTTGACATCCTCGGGAATCGTAAGCTTCGTTATCTGCCTCATCGCCCTATCGTTCGGCTCTATGTCGAGTATCCTTCTGTGGATCCTGAGCTGCCAGTGGTCGAACGTGTGCGTCCCCTCGCCTGTGGGGGCTTTCCTCGTGGTGATCTTCAGTATCTTCGTCGGAAGAGGTTGCGGACCTTTGCACCTGACGCCCGTCTTCTCAGCGATCTCTTTGACCTCCCAGGCGAGCCTCTCCAGCTGGTCGACGTTGGAGCTCGTGAGCTTGATCCGCGCGTACTGCGTCATCTTGTTCGGGGCCGCTTCTTGGGCGGATACTTAGGTCTGCCGCAGCAGCGCCGCATCGTGGCGTTTGGTAGCCTCCGTCTTTCCAGAGTTGCGATATCGCGCGACGACCTGCGTATCTCGAGCCATGACGATGGCGCACACGGGCGTTTGATGCCCTCGC